>JANOZM010000017.1:0-93411 GCA_031429355.1 Betaproteobacteria bacterium
GCTGCAAACCTGTGATCGGTTGGGCATGATTGGTAAGGAGCACTTTGCAATCGATGGCGTGAAACTGCCTAGCAACGCCAGCAAAGAGCGTAGTGGTACGCACGCTGAGCTGTTGCATCGTGCCGACCGCTTAGATAAGGCGGCCGCCAAGATCGTGCAGGCGCATATGGATAAAGATGAAAGCAAGGGCGAACAGAATCTAGATGCCAAGCGTAAAGCCCAAGTGGATCGAATTCGTAAGGAAGCTAAAACCACCCGCGAGTTCGTAGCCAATAACAAACCCCGTACTAACGCCAAAGGCCAAGAGTTAAAGAGCAACGTTACCGACAACGATAGCGCTAAGATTGGTAGCCCCAAAGGGGCGATACAAGGGTTTGCGGCACAAGCGGCGGTAGACGATAAACACCAAGTGATTGTGGCCGCGATGGTATTGGGCAGTGGCTACAGACCAAACAATCTTTACTGCCGATGCCGGTTACCACAACGAAGAGAACTTGCAAGCATTGATGGATAGTGCCACCCCAGCTATGATTGCCGACAACGCCATGCGCCAGCGCGACGAGCGACTGGTCGATCAAGGCAAGCACCGCGTCAAGGCCGATGCTGTTTACGACAAAAAGCAAGCGCAACAAGACAAAGAACACCCAAAGACAAAGTTGTTTAGACCTGAAGACTTTTACTTCGATGAAGAAACTGGCGTGAGCTTCTGCCTGGCGGGCCACTTCCTCGTCAGCAAAGGCAACGACTCTGCAATTAACGGCTATCAAGGCCATCGGTTCGAAGGGGCCAAGCGAATGTGTGAGCCCTGTGAATTACGCGACAGTTGTATTCGGCATCCCGAAAAAACTGCGATACGCCAAGTGATGTTCTTTAGCAAAGATCAACCAAGCCCACACAAGATTCTTGACAAGATGCGCCAAGCAATCGATAGCCCACGTGGTCGGTCAATTTACAGCAAACGCATTGGCACGGTGGAGCCAGTGTTTGCGAACATACGGCACAATAAACGCATGAATCGGTTCAATTTACGAGGCAAATGCAAGGTCAACACCCAGTGGCACTTGTACTGCCTTGTGCACAACATTGAAAAGATTGCTAACCACCGCAGCAATTGACTGAAAACAGGCTTAATACGAGTCAGTTTAGGCTTTAAAAGCGCCTATAAATCGGCGACACTGAACAGATGAAATTAAACACTGCAAAAACTTCAATGGGACGCGAATCAACTCGCAATTATTGGGATATTGCACAACCTCGTTAGTTTTAATTTCGCACCACGCGCAGGCCCAAATGCGTTTCAAATCCATCGAAATCGGAATCGTCGTGAAGCAGCGAATATCCATCTTCAATACAACGGGTTGCGATTAGCGAATCAGTTGTTTTTCGTACAGTCACGCCCCTGGTGCGCAGAGTCCGATAATTTTTTGCCGCTTGTAGACCGATACGAACATCGCTAACCACGATGGTTTCAAAAGACGTCATTAATCGCTTTGCCGTATTGAAATCTTTTTCCGAGGTGAATCCTTGAAGCACTTCAGCAAGTACTAAATCGCCAACCGCAAGCACATCACTTTTTAGTACTCGATCTAGTAACTCGGTTTGAATCGTTACTGTGCCGCGGAAGTAATCGATCCAAACGCTTGAATCAACGAAAATCACTTATCGGTTCTCATGGCGTTTAAATCCCCTTCCCAAAACAATTTACCTCGAAATTGGCGTACCTTTTCTTGGTTGCGTAGCCGAAGCAATGTTTTCAAGCCCAGCTCTACTACTTCACGCTTGGTTTTTATCCCAGTGGCTCTTAAAGTGTCATTCATCAGTTTGTCGTCAATAACAATGTTTGTGCGCATTGTGTAACTCCCGTATAATTCATACACATCGTAATGCATGCAGCATAACCAGTCAATTAAGTGGCCCCGAAAAACTAACATGTGTTTGAACTAGACGCTAGAAACAGAGGTTTGTGGTCGCTTACGCGCAAGTAAATTCTTGCGCTCCAGTTCCCATGCGGCCAGCTGTTTTGGCGTTGGTTAGATCTTGCGTTAACCCCTCCAAATGAAGCAGATTCAATCGCCATCGTCCCTCCAAAACCTCACCAAACTAACGGCCTATGGAGCATTAGCCATCGTCCTCATTTTGGTCATAGTTGCCGGTGCGCTCACACCAGGGTACAGCCATATTTCCCAGCTGATTAGCGAGTTGGGCGCAAACGGATCTCGCTACGGATGGCCCGTTCGGTTTGCAGGCTTTCTACCAGCAGGTTTGCTGCTGCTTGCCTTTTGCATGTTTGCCTATCGATTGCTCCAAAAAGCAAAGGCAACAACTTTTGGTCTTATTGGTCTTGCCACCTATGCTGCGGGCTATCTTGTGGCCGCTGTTTTCCCATGCGACCTCGGGTGTCGACCAAACACACCAAGCACTTCGCAGATCATTCACAACGTTGGCGGGCTTGTCGGCTATCTGCTAGCGCCTGCGTTTCTGTTTGCTCTAGCCCGTGCCGCACGAGCTTGGCCTGTAGCAGGCCACATAGTTGTTGCCGGCTACGTGGCTTCTGCGCTTGCGCTCCTTGGCTTGCTCACGCTTTCACCGACTTCGCCTGCAGCAGGATTAAGTCAACGACTGCTTGAAGCCTCGGTTCTGGGTTGGGTCGCCATGTGCGGCCACTACCTTGCTAAGCGCCCAATTAGGCAAGTCTAGCTTTGGGTAAACTGTGCCGCGTAGAATAGAAATAAACACGAAGATAGCGATATCGCCCAAACAGCCTAAAGCCGTACAACACAACTTTCGAATTAAATATGTACGAGTCCCGCAGACACAAACCAATTACCTCAAGTGCCTTTGCCTCGCGTTTAGTCAAGCACTTGGCATTCGCGCTGGCCTTACTCGGCGCATCATTGGCTTTGGGGATGCTTGGCTATATCAGGCTCGAGAATTTGTCAGTTGTTGACGCATTCTTAAATGCCGCGATGCTTCTTGGGGGCATGGGGCCCGTCAATAGCCCAGTCACGATGTCCGGCAAAATATTCGCGGGGGCTTTCGCACTGTATGCAGGACTAGTCTTTATAGTAACCGCAGCACTTATCATTACGCCCATCGTGCACCGCATTTTGCACAAATACCATTGGGATTCAGACTGATCGTTGGCTTAGCAACGCGATAGGCGCGCCTAAGCCAAATTAGCAATAAAAATTATCTGGGTAAATCGCTCTTGCCCATCAATGCTTCATCAACAGACCGAGCCGCTTGGCGCCCTTCGCGAATCGCCCATACTACTAACGATTGACCGCGACGGCTATCACCGGCCACGTATACTTTAGGCACATTAGTCGCGTAGCTATTAGCGCCTTCGGTATTTGCTTTAGCATTTCCGCGCGGGTCTTTTTCGATACCAAAGGCTTCTAATACGGGGCTTGATGGATGAATGAAACCCATCGCTAGCAACACTAATTCGGCTGGGTGCTCTTGCTCGCTACCGGCCACTTCTTGCATTTTCATTTGGCCCGTTGCGTCGTCGCGCTTCCACTCTACTTTGGCCGTTACGATGGCTTTTACGTTGCCTTTACCGTCGTCTTTAAAATGTTTGGTGGTAATCGCCCAATCGCGCTCGCAACCTTCGTCGTGTGATGAGGATGTACGCATTTTTAACGGCCAATAAGGCCACGTAAGCGATTTGTTTTCGCTCTCTGGGGGTTGGGGCATCAGTTCAAGCTGCGATACGCTGCTAGCGCCGTGGCGATTGCTGGTACCAACGCAATCCGAACCAGTATCACCACCACCAATAACGAACACGTTTTTACCGGTTGCCATAATTTGGCCTTTAAACTTATCGCCAGCCACTACTTTATTTTGTACCGGCAAAAATTCCATCGCGTAGTGAATGCCTTTTAAATCGCGCCCAGGCACTGGTAAATCACGTGGTTGCTCAGAACCAATGGCCAAAATAACGGCATCAAATTGTCCAATTAGTTCCTCGGGAGTTACTTGCTCGGTAGACCAATCGGCAATATGCGCGTCGAGCTTTTTATTGCCTACAAACACGCCCGTTTTAAACGTAACGCCTTCGGCTTGCATTTGCTCTACACGGCGATCAATATGGGATTTTTCCATTTTAAAATCGGGAATGCCATAACGCAACAGACCGCCAATACGATCGTTCCGCTCAAACACAGTTACGGTATGTCCAGCGCGTGCCAATTGCTGCGCAGCCGCTAACCCTGCAGGGCCAGAGCCTACTACTGCAACGCTCTTGCCAGTTTTTACTGGATTAATAATGGGCTTTACCCAACCACTGGCCCAAGCCTTGTCGATAATGGCGTGCTCTATCGACTTAATACCCACTGCGTCGTTATTAATGTTGAGCGTACAAGCCGACTCACAAGGTGCGGGGCACACACGGCCCGTAAACTCGGGAAAGTTATTGGTGCTGTGCAAGTTATCAATGGCTTCTTCCCAGTTGCCACGAAAGACTAAATCGTTCCAGTCGGGAATAATATTGTTTACTGGGCAACCGTTTTGGCAAAACGGAATGCCGCAATCCATACAACGTGCGCCTTGTTTAGCGGCTTCATCGTCTTTTAAAGTTACTACAAATTCGCGCCAGTGTTTAACGCGCGATTGCGGTTTTTCGTAGCCTTCTTCAAGCCGCTTTAGTTCCATGAACCCCGTAATTTTTCCCATAATCTTTAACTCTCGTATTCTGTTTTGCGCAGCACATTGGCTACATAATTTTTTTATATTAAGCGTGGGCCGGTGCTGGGCTTGCGCCTTGCTTGGCCGCGTACATTTCTTTTAATGCGCGACGATATTCAGTTGGCATTACTTTTACAAACTGTTTGCGTGCAGCGGGCCAATCGTCTAACAATGCGCGTGCTCTAAAGCTGCCGGTGTACCGGAAGTGATCCGATACGGCACGTTTTAAAATGACATCATCGGATTCGCTAATTCCATCGCGCACCACAGTGTGATTAACAGCTTTGCCGTCTTTACTCTCTTGCTCTTCAACAGATAGCAAAGGCTCTAATGCCACCATCGCCATGTTGCAGCGTTTTGCAAAGTCGGCCTTGGGGTCCCAAACATAAGCAACGCCGCCGGACATACCGCCCGCAAAGTTTCTACCAGTTTCGCCCAACACAACGACGGTGCCGCCGGTCATGTATTCGCAACCGTGATCGCCCACGCCTTCTACTACTGTTAGCGCGCCCGAATTACGTACTGCAAAGCGCTCGCCTGCTACGCCATTAAAGAACGCCTCGCCTGCAATGGCGCCATAAAGCACGGTGTTACCCACAATAATATGCTCTGGACCGAAACCTCGGAAGTCGTTGGCAGAGCGCACAATTAAACGCCCACCCGACAAACCTTTGCCCGCATAGTCGTTTGCATCACCGACTAAATCGAGGGTAATACCGCGCGCTAAAAATGCACCGACCGACTGCCCAGCAACCCCTTGCAATTGAATATGAATGGTGTCGTCTGGCAAACCATCGTGACCGTATTTACGAGCGACTTCGCCAGACAACATGGCACCAATGGTTCTATTGACGTTACGCACGGGAACAATAAACGAAACACGGTCTTTGTTATCGAGTGCGGGCCTAGAGCGTTCTATTAATTCGTGGTCTAGTGCTTTATCTAAACCATGATCTTGCTCGCTCACTTGACGACGCGCCACCGACGCGGGCATTTCGGGTTGGTAGAAAATGCGACCAAAATCTAAGCCCTTGGCCTTCCAATGCAACACGCTCTTTTTAGTATCGAGTAAATCGGCGCGGCCAGTGAGTTCTTCGATGGTACGAATGCCTAATTGGGCCATAATTTCACGGGCTTCTTCGGCCACGTAAAAGAAGTAATTAACAACGTGTTCGGGCTTACCCGAAAACTTAGCGCGCAACACGGGGTCTTGCGTAGCCACACCAACGGGGCAAGTATTTAAATGGCACTTACGCATCATGATGCAACCCTCTACTACCAAAGGAGCTGTTGCAAAACCAAATTCGTCCGCACCCAACATGGCACCAATAACAACGTCGCGACCAGTCTTCATTTGGCCGTCGACTTGTACCCGAACGCGACCACGTAATTGGTTTAAAACTAAGGTCTGTTGGGTCTCGGCTAGACCCAATTCCCAAGGCGAACCCGCGTGCTTAATAGACGACAAAGGTGATGCACCCGTACCACCATCATGGCCCGCAATCACAACATGATCAGCCTTAGCCTTAGAGACACCAGCTGCTACCGTACCAACGCCCACTTCCGAAACAAGCTTTACAGAAATAGAGGCGCGTGGATTGGCATTTTTTAAATCGTGAATTAACTGCGCAAGATCTTCGATTGAATAAATATCGTGATGTGGTGGTGGCGAAATTAAGCCAACACCCGGCACAGAAAAGCGCAACTTGGCAATGTACTCGGACACTTTGTGGCCTGGCAACTGACCGCCTTCGCCGGGCTTTGCACCTTGCGCCATCTTGATCTGAATTTGATCGGCACTGGCTAAATATTCTGCTGTTACACCAAAGCGGCCGGAGGCCACTTGCTTAATTTTAGAGCGTAACGAATCGCCTGCCTTTAACGGAATATCGGCCACCACGCGCGAGATACCAATCACTTTAGAAAGGGTGTCGCCGTCTTTAATACCCGCACTGCCGGTTTGCATTTCTTGGCGATAACGCATTTCGTCTTCGCCACCCTCGCCCGTGTTGGACTTGCCGCCAATGCGATTCATCGCAATAGCTAGGGTAGTGTGCGCCTCGGTAGAAATTGAACCCAAGGACATCGCACCCGTAGCAAAGCGCTTAACAATATCTTTAGCCGATTCGACTTCGCTAATTGGAATAGCTTTGCTTGGATCAATTTTGAATTCGAACAAACCACGCAAGGTCATGTGACGTTTGCTTTGGTCGTTAATAATTTGCGCGTATTCTTTGTAGGTATTGTAGTTACTCGACTTAGTTGCATGTTGCAGCTTTGCAATTGCATCGGGCGTCCACATATGTTCTTCGCCTCGTGTGCGATACGCATATTCACCACCGGCATCTAAATTATTTTTTAGCACTGGATCGTTGCTAAAAGCCAATTGATGCATTTCGATGGCTTCTTGGGCTATTTCAAAAATACCAATGCCTTCGATCTTGGATGATGTGCCCCGGAAGTACTGATTCATCAACGCAGAATTTAGACCAATGGCTTCGAAAATTTGCGCGCCGCAATAACTCATGTAGGTCGAGATGCCCATTTTGGACATCACTTTCATTAGGCCTTTACCCAATGCTTTTACATAATTTTTTACCGCTTTTTCTGCGGACAAATCCCCCGATAACGTTTTACTAAGTTCAGCAATAGTTTGCATCGCCAAGTAGGGATGCACGGCTTCTGCACCGTAGCCCGCTAGCAAAGCAAAGTGATGTGTTTCGCGAGCCGAACCTGTCTCCACAACCAAGCCAGTAAGTGTGCGTAAGCCTTTATCGATTAAGTGCTGGTGTACTGCTGATGTAGCTAGAAGTGCAGGAATAGCCACTTGATCTCGACTAGCCAAGCGGTCGGAAATAATAAGGATGTTAAAACCTAATTTAACCGCATCCACTGCCTCGGCACACAACGATGCTAAGCGCGCCTCGATGCCTTCTTTACCCCAAACGACGGGGTAACAAATGTTTACTTCGTACGAGCGAAATTTCTTTTTTGTGTAGGTATCGACGTGGCGCAACTTCGCCATTTCTTCGGCATCTAAAATTGGCTGAACGGCTTCAATCCGGTACGGTGGATTGATGTTTGCAACGTCCAACAAGTTTGGACGCGGGCCAATAAAGCTCACCAAGGACATCACCAATTGCTCGCGAATTGGGTCGATTGGCGGGTTGGTAACTTGTGCAAACAGTTGCTTAAAATAGTTGTAGAGCGGCTTTAATTTATTGCTAGTAACGGCCAATGGCGAATCGTTGCCCATCGAGCCAGTGGCTTCTTCGCCATCGCGCGCCATCGGGGCCATTAAGAACTTTAAGTCCTCTTGCGTGTAACCAAAACTTTGCTGTAAATCAAGCAAGGTTTCTGCAGAGCCATCTTTAGGTTCTACGGCTTCGGGTAGATCATCTAACTTAATGCGGATACGATCAATCCACTCGCGGTAGGGCTTAGCGTTGGCTAGCGAATCTTTTAGCTCTTTGTCGTCGATAATGCGACCTGCAACAGTGTCGATTAAGAACATTTTGCCCGGCTGCAAGCGCCACTTTTTAGTGATCTTGCTATCAGGAATCGGCAACACGCCAGTCTCGGATGCCAAAATAACCAACTCATCATCGGTCACAATATAACGTGCTGGGCGCAAGCCATTGCGATCTAACGTGGCACCGATTTGACGGCCATCAGTAAACGCAATTGCGGCTGGACCATCCCACGGCTCCATCATCGCGGCGTGATATTCGTAAAACGCACGGCGATTAGCATCCATTGTGGTGTGTTGCTCCCAAGCTTCTGGAATCATCATCATCATGGCTTGCGATAACGGGTAGCCAGACATCACTAACAGCTCTAAACAATTATCAAACGTTGCGGTATCTGATTGGCCTGCATAAACGATGGGGTAAAGCTTTTTTAAATCATCGGCCAGCACGGCTGACTTCATTACGCCTTCACGCGCACGCAGCCAGTTGTAATTACCTTTTACGGTATTGATCTCACCGTTGTGGGCGATGAGGCGATACGGGTGCGCCAGGGGCCACTCGGGGAATGTATTGGTCGAAAAACGTTGATGTACCAGCGCCAATGCGGATTCGCAACGTGCATCTTGTAAGTCGAGGTAATACTCGCCCACTTGGTTGGCCAACAATAGGCCTTTGTAGACGACGGTGCGGGCCGACATTGATGGCACAAAGTATTCGCGGCCATGGGCTAGGTTTAATTGTTGAATTGCGTGGCTAGCGGTTTTACGTATGACGTATAGCTTGCGCTCCAGGGCATCGGTAACCATGACATCGGGGCCACGACCAATAAAAATTTGGCGAATAACGGGTTCTTTCGCCCGTACGATCGGTGACATTGGCATGTTGCGGTCTACTGGTACATCGCGCCATCCCAGAACAACTTGGCCTTCGGCTTTAACGGCGCGCTCGACTTCTTGCTCGCAAGCCAAACGGGACGCGCTTTCTTTAGGCAAGAAAACCATACCAACGCCATATTCACCCGCTGACGGTAACTCGATATCTTTTGCTGCCAACTCGGCACGGTACAAGGCATCCGGTATTTGAATCAAAATTCCCGCACCGTCACCCATTAGCTCGTCGGCGCCAACTGCACCGCGATGGTCGAGGTTTTTTAAAATCTGTAAACCTTGGCCAACAATCTCGTGACTGCGCTTGCCTTTAATATGCGCAACAAAACCAACGCCACAGGCATCTTTTTCGTTGGTTGGATCATAAAGACCGTGTTGCTGCGCTAATGCCAAAGTACGTTGATCCATTGCAATTCTCCGAGGAAGTGACTGAAGTTTATCGCAGCGCAGCAAGCAAATACACTAACTCTGTCCCTCTTTAAACACAGCGATTAGGAGACAGATGATTTATATAGGGACAGAGTCACGTTACTTCTTTAAGATTTTGAGCGGCGACTTTTACCGGCCGTCCACGTGGTGCAGGGCCATTACGCCGACCTCCTAAAAGTTCGGGCGCTTCGCCCAAGTGCCAACCAGCCCTCAAATGATCTGCAATCTTGTTTTGCATTTGGATAGAAGTTGACTCCCGCGCAAACTCGCGATACCGGACTTGTCGCTCAAAGGGCGTATTGCCAAGTTGCCAAAACAACTGGTGGTCAGTTACACGAGAATCAGTGGTGTGCCCGATATGATGGGAATAACTAGAGTAAGGATCGTGCTCGGGCTGCTCTAAAATTTTCAGGCGCGTTGTTGTTAAATCCACAAACCGAACCACCTCAAGAAGATAGCGCTCACTCTCGATAGTGGTCGATTTAAACCTGCCTCGCCATAGTGTGCCTTGGCGAGAATAACGGGTATTGTAGTGTTGAATATAGCGCCGACCGACCGATTGAAAAAACCGAGCAAGTAAGTTTTTTTCGGGAACTGTTAACAGCAAATAGATAGTACTTGGCGTTAATGAATATGCGTGCAAGCTGACTTTAAAATCTGTAATTGCTTCGGATACATACGACAAGTAGGTTTCGTAATCGCGACGGTCGCGAAAGATCTCAACGTTGGCCAAGCCCTGTTGCAGCGTAAGAATCGGGTAGCCTGGTAAAACAATTCGCGATTGCCTTGGCATGGGTAATTCGACTCCGCCCTTATTTATTCGCTCGATTATAAACCGGTCTTTTGGGGCTTCGAAACTTAAAAACTAGCTGGCAAGGTTTATTCAAGCACTAAGTTTTTGCAGCCTTTACGTCAGTTTTGCGTGCAAGCAACCAGCGTTTCTTTTACTGGCGCTTCGGGAACGCGACGAAAAACCGCCGAACCAATGCCGTCTAAAAGTATGAATTTTGGCGTGCCTTGCTCAGCCTTTTTATCAACACTCATTAAGTTTAGATAATGTTCTGGGGTCCATTGGGCACCCTGGGGACCAGAGGTTGGCAAACCCGCATCAACTATTACCGCCTTCAACATTTCAAAATCGGCATCGGTTAATAGCTTTAGGCGACGCGATAGATCGGCCGCCATAATCATTCCCGCACCGACTGCCTCGCCGTGCAACCACTGACCGTAGCCCATCCCGGCTTCGATTGCATGCCCAAATGTATGGCCGAAATTTAGATGCGCACGCACGCCAGCTTCACGCTCGTCAGCGGCAACAATTTCAGATTTAATTTCGCAAGAACGGGCAATTACTTTTGCCAAGACCTCCATATCGAGGCCGCGCAACTCTTCCATCGATTGGCGCACTTGATCCAAATAATCAGCATCAGCAATTGCGCCATGTTTAATGATTTCAGCTAACCCTGCGCTAACTTCACGAGCCGGCAACGATCGTAAAAAGGGTAGATTCATCAACACCATCTGCGGTTGATAAAAAGCCCCAATCATGTTTTTACCCAACGGGTGATTAATCCCAGTTTTACCACCAACACTGGAGTCGACCATCGACAGCAAAGTTGTCGGCGCTTGCACAAACTGAATGCCCCGCTGATAAACAGCGGCTGCAAAGCCAGCAACGTCACCCACGACGCCACCACCCAACGCTACAATCACCGAATGGCGATCAAAGCGTGCATCCAATAGTTGGGTCACGATGGCATTAACGTTGTCCCAATTTTTTGTGGACTCACCTATGGTTAGTTGAACCGGTAACACCCTAGCGGCACAGCTACTAATTTGCGCTACGACGCTAGCGCTGTACAAGGCACCAACGGTTTCGTCAGTGACTACCGCCACCATGCGGTTTCGAACTAGATCTAAAAATCTTGGATCTTTAAAAACATCTTCACCAATTAAAATTGGGTAGCTTCGCTCACCTAAAGCAACTTGCACTTCACGCATCGGTTTGTTCCTGATCGACTTCGGGTATACCTAATCGCATAATAACGGTTGAGACAACATGTTCTACGGGTTGGCGCCCAGTATCGACGACCCAATGCGCAACTTCTTCATATAAGTGCTTACGCCCTTCTAATAGTTCGGATAAACGTTGGCGTGGGTCGGCAGCCCTTAATAGTGGCCGACGTTTATCACGTCGAGTGCGATGCCAAAGATCGGCTAATTGCGCTCTTAAATAAACCACCTCGCCTACTTGTTGAATTAGGGTGCGAGTACTTTCGGTAACAACGCAGCCACCACCAGTAGAAATAACAACCCGTGTTTTTTGGGCTAAATCGTTAATTACTTCGGCTTCGCGTTTACGAAACCCTTGCTCGCCTTCAAGGTCAAATACGGTAGCAACAGGCGCGCCACAACGTGCCTCTATTTCATGGTCACTATCAAGGAATTCGTATCCAATACGCGCGGCTAATCTGCGGCCAACGGTAGTTTTGCCAGCACCCATCATGCCGATAAGAATAATTGGCTTCATTGCCGAAGTTTACCGCGCCTTTGGTTCAAAGCAAAAAGCCTGGTTGAATGAAAAAGGCCCGCGAAGTGCGGGCCTTTGCAAACAAAACCACCAATTGACTTATTACTGTCCGCAAGGCGTCCGTAGAGGAGTTGGCGAGTTTAATGGTGAGGTTTGACCAGGAGGAGGCACTGAAATGTCACTGACATCTGAAGCAGAAATTACCAGTGGGAAGGTATCAGTAGCACGCCCTTCAGTACCACCAACCGCAACACTCACTTCTAGCAGAACGACTACCCACGATCCATAGCTACGCGGATAACTGACTAAAAGCTCGGTACGTCCGTTTGCGTCAGAAGTTAGGCCTCCTGAAACAACTGCAACGTTACCTGGAGTCAAAATACCGTCAAAATTCACATCTAACGCTGGTAAACATTTTCCATCGCCATTGGTATCTTCGCTTGGGCGAGTGCCTGTGGTAATTTTGGTCCAAGATTTAACGCCTGCAGCATCAGTCGTCACTAGCCAGTTTCCGGTTTGGTAAGAAACAGGTTTAACCTTCGCCTGAATTTTCGCCCCATTAATTGGATTGCCGGTTGAGTCCGTTACGATCACACCGTAACGCAAACCATAAAAGACCGGCGATATATCTTCAACTTTATTGTTTGTACCTATACGCACAAATAATTGTTGTTGCGAAACGCTCAAATTAGTTGAAGCACTCAATGTGGTATCAGAAACTGAAGCAACAAATTGAACACCGTTATTCGGCGATGTATTTGCGCCAGCAATATAAGTCACGGTTGCACGGCCAGCAAAATCAGTTGTCGCAACACCCGGTTGAATAATTCCACCGCTGGGATTCGCTGTCGCAGCAAAAGTAATTCGTTGGTTCGCCACAGGGTTGCCTGCAGCATCAGTTACTTGGGCAATTAGCTGGGTTCTTTGGTCGGTAGTCCCCGCTAAATTTGGACCAATGACAGCTGGATTAGTTTGTAGCGAGATTGCACTAGGCGTTACCGAAATAAAATTTACGTTTGCAGTCGATTCATTTCCAGCAACGCGAACCGTAATTGTTGCCGGTCCTGCTGAAGCCGAACGAACGGTAAAGTTAGCTGCGCCAGTTGTAATACTTGTACTTGGGGTAGATACAGTGCCTTGGGTCGTTGAAAGACTCGCAACGGTTCCCGCGGGAATGCTAGGGGAAGCTGAGTAGCCTACAGCAACGGCGCCATCGGTATTAATTGGAATAACAATTTGTGCTGGTGTGACTGTTAAACTTTCGGTAGAAACCTTGACGCTCTTGATCGACGTAACGCCAAGCGCCGATACTTGGATTGTATCGTCGCCGCCATTTACACCACGTAGAGTGAACTGCACTTGGCCACTTTGGTCAGTAGTACCGGTTGCGCTAGATAGCGTGTTGCCTTTCGCACTACTGATCGCTACAGGCTTGTTGGCAATTGCAGTACCAGAACTATCTTTGAGTAGAACCGTGTAAGTGGAGGGCGCTCCATTTAAAGGCAATTGCTGAGCGCCGCTCAAGCCGATCGTATTGCCTGCTACTTTTATGAGTACTTCGGCAATTGGAGCATCGCCGGATTTAGCGATAACTTTAATTGTTCTTTCAGTCGAATCACTTAACAAATAGAGTTTCGCTTTGGCAACGCCGCTTGCGTCGGTCGTACTAGTTTCAACTTGCAATCGAACACCAGAAGTTGCTACTGAATCTTGAACTGAAAAAACTACGGTTCGTCCGATTTCAGAAACATTCGCGGCGGAAGTAACAATTGCCGTTAAATCAACCGGTGTCTTCCCATCAGAAGCAAGCACTGAACCTCCCGCTAGCAACGCTAACTTACTGGTTGCAGCTGCGCCCGACGAAGTGCTGGTACTGGTACTGCTGGAACTACTGCTCGAACTTGAGGCTGGCGGCGTAACGTCAGCTGTTGCACCAACGCCACCGGCACCTGATCCACCGCAACCAACCATCATCAACGAAGCTGAAAGAGTAATTGCAGCGAGCGCTCGAATTTTAAATTGTTGTATATATTTCATAGTTATCTCTTTGATGCGTTGACTTAGCGCGATAGCGAAGCGTCGGTTACAACGCGGGGAGTTAAGAACACCAGTAACTCGGTGCGATCAGTAGTTCGCGAGTTGCTTTTAAACACTCGACCTAAGTAGGGAATGTCGCCCAAAAAGGGGACTTTTGTTTCGCGGTTACGTTCAAACTGTTCATAGATTCCACCGATAACAACGGTACCGCCGTTTTCGACTAACACCTTTGTTTTTGCAGCTCTGGTATCGATGGCAAAGCCAGCGGAGGTTAGTTGACCAACCGAATCTTTGTTAATTTGTACGTCTAAAATTACGCCGCCTTCGGGAGTAATTTGCGGGGTTACTTCAAGGCTCAAGTTCGCTTTACGAAATGTAACTGCCGTAGCACCGCTAGAGGTTGCCGTTTGGAAAGGCAACTCTGTACCTTGCTCAATCTTGCCCTTGTCTTGATCCATTACCATAATGCGTGGGCTTGAAATTACTTTACCGCGTTGGTCTGCTTCTAATGCCGACAACTCTAAGTTAATAAACTTAGTTAGGCTTGAACCAAACAAACTAATTGCAAAAGAGCCGGCGTTGGTTCCGCCGATACCGTTGGCGGGCATATTTACAAATAAAGCGTTGTCTTGCGCTGTAGTTCGTCCTAACCCTACTCGGTTTGTGCCGGATATCGAGGTGCCGTTTTGGCTGGAAATATCTTGCACGCCGCTTAAATTACCAGACAAAGAACCATAACCCGAACCAACCAATCGCGAGCCCGCGCCATACACCGGAACGTTGATCGACTCTGCAACACCGGTCACAGGATTGTTACGTGCAACGGTTGAATAGATGGTACTGGAGAGGTCGTTGAAACCCAACTTCGCTCCAAGATTGCGTGAGAAACGATCATCAGCTTCAACAATTCGCGCTTCGATCAACACTTGACGAACAGGAACGTCTACTTGAGTAATCAAACGACGAACTTCTTCAAGCCGCGATGCGGTATCGTGAACAAACAATTTGTTAGTACGTGCATCAACCACTGCAGTTCCGCGCTTGCTCAGTACTTTAGTTTTGTCATCCGACAACATCTTGCCTAAGGCTTCAGCTTTTTGGTAATTCAACTGAAACATTTCGGAACGCAATGGTTCGATTTCCGAGATTTGTTGTTTCGCTTCTAATTCAAGCTTTTCTTTTGTCGCTAATTCTTCACGTGGGGCAATCATAAGAACGTTACCGTTCTTGCGCATATCAAGCCCCTTGGATTTCATAATGATATCCAGCGCTTGATCCCACGGAACGTCTTTTAAGCGTAAGGTCAAAGAGCCAGCAACTGAGTCGCTTGTTACGATGTTTAGATTTGTGAAGTCTGCAATTACTTGAAGCAACGCACGCACATCAACCGCTTGGAAATTTAACGATAATTTATCGCCTTTGTAACCAATACGCGTTCCTTGAAACAACTTGTTTGGATCTTCGGCAACCGGCTTAACCTCAAGAATAAATTGGGAGTCGCTTTGATAGGCGTTGTGCTCCCAAAGACCCTGCGGTTCGATAATCATTCGAACTAAGTCGCCTTGCTGCGTTGTGCGGATTGTTTTAACTGGCGTACCGAAATCGGCAACATCTAAACGACGACGCAAATTCTCTGGCAAGCGCGATCTTAAAAAATCGACTACAACAGTATTGCCTTGAAGGCGAATATCAACCGCAGTCTGTGGATCGGCTAAGTCAACAACGACTCTGCCTTCGCCTTCTTTACCGCGACGAAAATCAATATCGCGCACACTCATATCGCGGCTTGATGCACGCGGCAATGTTTGGTTAGAAGCTACGGCAGCAACCGGCGTAGTACTAAGCGCGGTGGACGCTGAACTCATTGCAACGGGCGCAGCGGTTGCGACAACCGCTTTAGATTCTACTGCGGCTACCGAGGCAGGTGCCAAATTAATAATTAGTGTGGAACCGTCGTTTTCGGTAGTGTAGGCAACAGCGCGACGTAAATTGAGCACTAAGCGCGAACGACCTGCTGCTTGAACAACGTTTACGCTGCGCACATCGCCTTGCGAGAACTCTTGAGCGCCTTGAGCAGCCATTCCTTCAACGCCTGCCAAATCAATTGCGATACGGGGCGGGTTGTTGATGGTAAAGCCAGGCGGCGTAGCGGCCAAGGGCGTTTTAAGTTTGATACGGAGCTGCGTCGAACTACCAAGAGGCACGCTATTAATCGATTCAATTAAGTTTTGAGCCCATGCGGTCAAAGGCACCAAGCCCAATGCGGTACTAAGCATTAGGCCGCGCACTGCGGTTCGAACTCGGTTGTTGGCTTGCATATTGGTGTTGACCCTGACTGATTCGAAAAACGAATCGCTATCTGTTTGGTTTGCTATTGTTTTGTGATTCATCGTTAGTACTTATTCTTATAAACTTTTCTTTGAAGCTTCTTGCAGTTGCAAGCTAGCTTCACGCTCTACCCAGTCGCCCGTAGCATCTTGAACGAGTTCTTTCACAACAATTTCGGCCTCTGAAATTTTGGTAATTTTTCCAAAATTCTGACCTAAATAGTTGCCGACCTTGACCGTAAAAACTAAAGCATCCACGGATAACAAGGCAACATCTTTGCCAGAACGACGAATGTGCCCAACCATTTTGATCGCATCCAACGGATGCGTTTCTAAACTCTCACGCCGACGTGCTAAGTCTGGTTGAAGACCTGATTTCGAAGGTCGCGAAGCTGCAGCTTCTAGCGCTTTATTCAGCTTGCCGGCGCTAAATGGATCGAGTTGCCCAGCGCTTTCATAGCGATAGGGCTCAAATTCTTTGGGTCGCTCGATTTTGGCAACGGTAGGATTGACGCGCTTGCGTTCTTGATCCATCCAACCTTGCAATTCGCTTTGTTCACGATCGCAGGCAGTTAGACCCATCCCTAAAAACAAAACAACTAATAGTCTATTTTTCATTATTTGGCACCCCCGGCTGGCGCTGCGCCAGCTGCTGGAGGATTCTTCTTGGCAGCTTCTTTTTTCGCGGCAGCAATTTCTTCGGGATCGAGATAGCGGAAAGTTTTAGCAGTCGCTCTCATAATGAGGAGGTCAGATTTTGGGTCGTCTTCAATAATCAAATTGTTGAGCGTCACAATTCGCGGAAGATTTGCAATGTCGCTAGTGAACGAGCCAATGTCGTGATACTGCCCGATAACTTTTACTTCAATGGGCAGCTCTGCATAGTATTCGCGTGCTACTACCGACCCTGGCTTAAATAACTCAAATTGTAAGCCGCGCCCTACGCCGGCTTGGTTGATATCCGATAACAGTGCATCCATTTCGGATTTACTTGGCAGTTGTTTTTCAAGCGTTGTTACAAACTGGGCTACTTCTTTTTTCTGACGTTCTAGCGCTTCTAAATTAACGGCCTTTTTTACTCTGTCTTTGTAGTCGGTTTTTAACTTATCTTCTTGTTGGCGTCCTTGTTCTAACTCTTCTAATTGCGAGCGCACATAAACACCGTAAACCAAGGCTAATAAGGCTATAAAAATTCCTATTAACAATAGAACTTTGGGAAGCATAGGCCATAGGCCCGGATGCCTACCTTGCAGTCCTTTGAATTGATCTCCAACAGCTGCTAAGTCGGGTCCTTTGAAGTTAACCTTCAGGTCAAGTTTCTTTTTAGCGGCCATGTTAGTTCACCTTTGCAGCGGCAACCGCTGGAGTTGTAGCACTAGTAGCATCTGCTGTAGTTGCTTTTGCTCCGTCGACTGCTTTTGTAGGCCGCTTTAACAATACGCTTAGTGTAAAGCTGTAAACCCGTTTACCCTCTTTGCCCTTGTTACGCGGATCATCCAACATAGTTGCTGTAATAAGCGTCAACTCAGGTTTCTCAAGCCAAGGTGTTTGATAAGCCAACTGACGCAAAAATTCAGAGACTCGATCATTCGATTGAGCCTTGCCTTTAATCGTCACTTTTAGGTCTGCTTGATCGATCGCGTCCAGTTGAATACCTTCAGGCACTCGCTTTAATAATTCATCCAGCAAATGCACAGGAAGTGTTCGATCTGACTGTAAATTCTCGACAGCTGACTGGCGGGCTTTTAGGGCTTCAATATCGGCTTGTAAACCCGCAATTTCCTTGATTTGTTCGTCAAGTTTAGTATTTTCTTTTTTGATAAATTCGTTGCGCGCCGTTTGATCGTTGATCAATTGACTTACAAACGTCACCGCCAAAAAAGCGAAACCCGCAGCACCGATCGCTGAAAAAATACTGAGCCCAATGAAGTCCTTCTTGCGACGCTCACGGCGCATTTCCCGGTGCGGCAATAGATTAATACGAATCATAATTCAAACCCCCTCATGGCCAAGCCACAAGCAATTAGGAGTGATGGTGCGTCCATGCGCAGCTGACGCTCGCGAATGTCTTTGCCAACTTCCATCCCTTGAAACGGGCTAAAAACTTCGGCAGGCACTCCAACTTTTGCTGAGATTGCTTCGGTAAGACCAGTCACTGATGACGATCCGCCTGCCACATAAATATGATCAACACGCGTGTAGGGAGTTGATGTGTAAAAGAACTGCAATGCTCGACTAATTTCATTAGCCGCTTGCTCTACAAACGGTTTAAGGACTTGGACAGCATAATTGTCGGGCAAGTCACCGCTACGTTTTTTTCCTTCAGCTTCCTCACTAACGATGCCGTAGGCTCGTACGATGTCTTGCGTTAGCTGAAGTCCACCAAAGGCCGACTGCCGCTCAAAAATTGTTTGTCCGTTTAAAGTCACCGCTAAACTAGTCAATGTTGAACCGATCTGAAACATTGCCAAAATTTGACCTTCGCCGTTGTCGGGCAGAAAGCTGGACACGTGATCGAGCGCAGTTCTTGCCGCAAAGGGCTCAACATCCATGACCATAGGCTTTAGACCGGCCATTTCAGCAACAGCAACCCTATCTTCAACTTTTTCTTTACGCGCTGCTGCAATCAGTACATCAATGTCGTCTTCGCTATTGGCAGTGGGCCCCAAAATCTGGAAGTCCAAATTTACTTCATCGATTGGGAACGGTATGTATTGACTTGCCTCGGTTTCGACTTGACCCTCATAGTCTTCATCGCTTAATCCACGCGGCAGTGTGATTCGCTTGGTAATCACGGCTGTAGAAGGTAGAGCGATCGCCACTGTTTTCGTGCGACTACCCAGTTTTTTAAGTGCTCGATTTAGCGCCTCGGCCACCAATTCGGCGTTGTCGATGTTTCCGTCAACAATTGAGCCTTTTTCGATGTTTTCGACCGCGTAGCGTTCTAGCCGCATGGGCGTTTTATCGCCCGCGACCAGCTCTACGACCTTAATAGTCGAGTTGCTAATGTCAATCCCTAGTAAGGGCTGACTTTTTTTCTTCAGAAACGACGGCATTGTAAGAGCCAAGTGACCACCTAATAGCAAAAAGTCTTTAAAATATATGGGCTTACCGACGAATCTGATAATTTACATGAGATGTTATCAATAAGCCTCTGTCCATGTAAAGCTTTTTATATCAATCAGTTGCGTCGTGGTTCCCCGTTCGTCGTTGCTTTTTGACCACTAGTCGATCACTGCCTTTTTTCGACCATTGAGTAAATATTTTCGACCTTTTGTGCACAATTTCACGAGACTCACGCGTTCTTCATCGTGGCTCGCTATAATCAAAAAACAACAACTGCATTCCAACAGAGTTCGAACCAATTGAACAAAACTTTAAATTTGCGGCTAAGCCGACTCAACGAATTGGGCCAACGTCAAGACGGCTCGATTTTGGCCAAATTGGGTATTGCGCTGATAGCGGTGCCCATTGTTGCCGTGCTTTCGGTCGTTTTATTGCTCGGATTGGCCACAATCTTGGCTAATGATCGCCTACCCTCAATGGATGTACTAGTCGACTACCGACCCAAGGTGCCTCTGCGGGTTTATACGGCGGACAACATCTTAATTGGTGAATTTGGCGAAGAACGGCGCTCGGTCGTCAAGTTTCAAGATGTTCCCCAGTCGCTTAAGCATGCCATTTTGGCTGCTGAGGACTCACGCTTTTTTGAACACTCGGGTATCGATCCAGTTGGTGTCTTGCGTGCAGCAATGAGCAACGTGACCAGTGGCGGACGAGGCCAAGGGGCCAGTACGATAACAATGCAATTAGCGCGCAACTTCTTTTTATCTACAGAACGTACTTACACACGCAAGATCTATGAAATCTTGCTCGCATTGCGCATTGAGCAGAACCTATCCAAAGAACAAATCTTCGAGATTTATCTCAACCAAATTTTTCTTGGCCAACGCGCCTATGGTTTTGGCGCTGCTGCACAAGCGTATTACGGTAAAGACCTTAAAGACATCAGCATCGGCGAAGCGGCCATGTTGGCTGGCTTGCCTAAGGCGCCTTCAGCTTACAACCCAGTGGTCAACCCCACTCGCGCGCGAACCCGCCAGCAATACATCCTAGAGCAGATGAAGCGGTTACGCTACATAACAGACGCGCAATACACAGCTGCTGCCAACGAAACACTACAAGTTAAAAAAGAATCCGCCGGTTACGTTGTTCAAGCGCCTTATGTTGCCGAGCTAGCCCGTCTCTTAGTTTTCGATCTGTTCAAAGAGGACACCTATAGCTCGGGGCTAAGCGTCTACACCACCATTATTGGCGACGAGCAAGCCGCAGCAAACGCGGCAGTTCGTTCTGGCGTTATCGATTACGACCGCAAATACGGTTATCGGGGACCCGAGGAGTTTGTAGTTCTTCCCGCCGACAAAGCCAAGCAAGAGGAGTTTATCGATGAAAAACTACGCGAATACCCCGATGCGGATGACTACATAGCCGGCGTAGTAGTAGAAGCCAACAGCCGCCTAGTTAGAGTTTCGCAAGGCAGTGGTATTGCAGTTATTGACATAACGGGCGACGGCTTACGGTTTGTTACTTCAGCCTTAGGCAGCAACGCTAGTGCCGAAAAACGTATTCGTGCAGGTGCAATTGTTCGCATCAATAAAAGCGCAAAAGGCTCTTGGGAATTGGTTCAATTACCCGAGGTTGAAGCCGCTTTGGTTGCCATCAATACAACCGATGGCGCTGTACGTGCCATGGTTGGTGGCTTCGAATTTGGTCGCAATAAATTTAATCGTGTAACCCAAGCTTGGCGTCAGCCCGGCTCTACTTTTAAGCCCTTCATTTATTCAGCTGCCCTTGAAAAAGGCTTCATGACAACTACGCTTATTAACGATGCGCCAGTGTTTATCGATAGTGCATTAACGGGTGGTCAGCTATGGGAACCCAAGAACTACGACGGACGTTTCGAAGGCGCTATGTCGATGCGCACTGGCTTGGCAAAATCTAAAAACATGGTGTCGATTCGGTTGCTGCAATCGATTGGACCGCAGTTTGCACAAGACTACGTGGCGCGATTTGGGTTTGATGCCGAAAAGCATCCGCCTTACTTAACAATGGCCTTAGGGGCAGGTTCGGTGACCCCTTGGCAAATGGCTGGTGGCATTGCAGTGTTTGCCAATGGTGGTTTTAGTGTCGAACCTTATTTAGTCGCAAAAATTGTCGACGCGAACGGCAAAGTGCTTGCGCAAACCAAAGCACCGATTGCCGGCGACGAGAGCAAACGTGTGATCGATGCACGTAACGCATTTATTACCGACAGCATGTTGCGCACGGTTGTTAGCCGAGGCACTGCCGACAAAGCGCGCCAATTGCAACGCAAAGACGTCGCCGGAAAAACCGGAACCACGAACGACTCGCACGACGCTTGGTTCGCTGGTTACGCCGGTAAAATTGCCACTGTCACTTGGATGGGTTTTGATCAGCCACGCAAACTAGGCGAACGCGAAACCGGTGGCGGCTTAGCATTGCCTATTTGGTTAAAGTATATGCAACGCGCCTTAAAAGGTGTGCCTGAAGTCGTGCAGACAATGCCAGCAGGCATCGTGCAACAGGGCGATGAGTACTACTTTTCGGAAGCGCGCCCAGGTACTGGCGTGGGCACCTTAGGGGTTGAAGAGGTTCGCAGAGAAAAAACCGAAGAAGTGCGCGATCAAATTTTCTAAATTTGAAAATTAAGGGCTTGGCCAGTTAGCTGGCTCAGGTCGCGCGACAACACTTGATTAAACGTTTGGTTAGACCGGGTATCGAGCCATTGCCCGCTTTGTGAAAGGGTATCTTGCCCAACAACTTTTAAGGGCGACCATTTAAAATGGTAGGCACCTAACTTAGAAGCCATCCACAGCTCTTGTACCGCTGCCTGAGCGTTTATTACCACGTGACCAACACCTTCAAGGTCGATGGTTAATACCTTACCGGTACGGGAACAATCGTGATCGACTGTGGTGGCTTCTAACGCGTCTTCCACTCGCGTCAAACAAGCGTCTACAAGCTCAATAAACTGACTTTCGGTCATGCTAGACTCATTTTATGAAAAATTCAGTGCTAAGAATACTCTCGATTTTACTCGCGGCAACCTTAATCGCCGGACCCTTAGCCGCCTGTGGGCGTAAAGGCCCGCTGACGCTTCCAAAGCAGCTTCCAAAACAGCTAACTAGTTTAAACAATTCAAACCATGTTTTCAGTACGTAACCAATCGCTGCATTGCGAAGAAGTAGACCTAACGCAATTGGCCCAACAATTCGGCACCCCGCTGTATGTTTACTCGCGCAACATGATCGAACAAGCGTACCTAGAATTTGCCAATGCCGGTAAAGAATTTAACGTATTGTTTTGTTTTGGGATGAAAGCTAATAGCAATTTGTCAGTCTTAAGCTGCCTCGAACAACTAGGTGCAGGTTTCGATATCGTTTCCGGTGGCGAACTCGAGCGTGTCTTGCGGGCCGGGGCGAACCCTAAAAAAATTGTGTTCTCTGGCGTCGGCAAATCAGCCGAAGAAATTGCTCAGGGTTTGGCTGCAGGCATCAAGTGCTTTAACGTTGAAAGCGAAGCTGAACTCGACCGAATTCAAGAAGTGGCGCAACGCCTTAACAAAACTGCTGCAATTTCATTGCGCGTTAATCCCAACGTCGATGCTGGAACCCACCCCTACATTTCCACAGGCTTAAAAGAAAATAAGTTCGGTGTCGAATACGAACGCGCATTAGCCGTGTATGCCTACGCTAAAACCTTACCTAACCTAGCCATCGAGGGAATTGATTGCCATATCGGTTCACAAATTACCGAAATTGCGCCTTTCATCGCGGCCATGCATAAAGTGGTTGATCTGTATGACGCGTTGGGCCAGCAAGGCATTCATTTGCATCACATCGATCTTGGCGGCGGCCTCGGCATCGACTACAACGGCGAAACACCACCAGAGCGCGCTGTGTTTATCGATGCCGTTTTTACAGCGCTCGAAACCCGTGGGATCGACGCGTATAAAAACAAAACGACTGGCGGGAAAAAAGTAGAAATAGTTTTTGAATTTGGCCGGTCACTTGTTGGCAACGCCGGTGTGCTACTTACCAAAGTAGAGTACCTGAAGAAAAACGGCGAAAAGAATTTTGCGGTTGTTGATGCAGCAATGAATGATTTATTGCGCCCTACTTTGTACCAAGCGTTTCATCGGATCGAGCCCGTTACACAACTCGATTGTGAAGAAAAAATTTACGATGTTGTTGGGCCAGTCTGCGAGAGCGGCGACTGGTTAGGCAAAGCCCGTAGTTTAAAAATACAGCAGCACAGCTTGCTCGCTATTCGTAGCGCAGGCGCATACGGAATCGGCATGAGCTCGAACTACAACACACGCAATCGTGCTGCCGAAATATTGGTTAGCGGTTCTAGTGCAACGTTAATTCGTAAGCGCGAAACATTTGATCATCAGTTATCGCTAGAGACTGACGGCTTAGCTAGTTTAAAAAAGCTATAAAAATAGCCGTTCAGCAAATCTTGCGCCGCAGGAGTAGAATTCAGTGATGACTGATACGCCCCTACTTCGTTTGCTGGCTTGCAAATATGTCTGGTGGAAAACACCTGACGAGTCTTTGCGCTTTCCGCAGCGTGTTATTGCGCAAGTGATGAATATTGGAGACTACGACGATGTGCAGGCTATGGTGCGTGACCAAACTGAATTGGCATTGACACAAACGCTATTGGCTGCTGAGGCTGGACAATTTAATCCGAAATCTTGGAGTTATTGGCACTATCGCCTCGGACTTTGTCAAATTGATAAAGTACCTGCTTTGCCATCGCGTAAATTTGAGGCTATTGACAATGTTCGAGGCTAAGCTCGATATCTTGCCTCCAGCGCAAAGAAAGTTATGGCCCAAATTGTCCTTTACTGTGCCTTTGGGTTTCACGCTTTTTGGAGGTACCGCAATAGCGGTTCAAATTGGACATAGAATTTCTGTCGATTTTGATTTTTTTCGCTCGGAGCCACTTTCTAAAACCCAATTATTTAGTTCTGCCCCCTTTTTGTCAGGGGGCACGGTCATTCAAGACGAAATAAATAGCCTAACGATTCTAATTGCCGATCGTGATAACCCAGACATGACCGTTAAAATTTCATTTTTTGGGCTGGTTGATTTTGAAACTTATGAGCCTTCGGATACCACTTCCGACGGGGTACTAAAAGTTGCTTCTTTGAATGATCTTTTAGCTACGAAACTAAAGGTAGTCCTTCAAAGAGCGGAAGCGAAAGACTATATCGATATCGCCGCACTAATTGGCGCCGACGTCGATTTGGCAAAGGGTTTAGCAATTGCTAAGCAAATGTTCGCGCCAGGTTTTCAGCCTAGTGAAAGCCTAAAAGCATTAAGCTATTTCGGCGATGGTGATCTGAGCACCCTCTCAAACCAAGTGCGTTTTACTCTAATAAGTGCCGTGGCAAACGTACGAGAGTTGCCAGACGTGGTTCTGGTAAAGCGACAGCTAGGCTGACACAAGTGGGCGTCGCACCCGATGGACTTCAGGCAGTTAGTGGCGTTGCTTCGTGAAAGTGAACGCCCTCATTCCATGTTTCAAACACCACATCGATAACGCAAACATGAACGTCGTACCGGTGCAATCGGAAATACATGTTCAACTAAATGCGCTGCCGTTTCATTCATGCGCCGCGCGCAAAGCCATGTGCAAATACCCCGCACTCTAACTTGATCTTAAAAACTCGTAGCTATTTGTTACGCCGGCTTCGCCAAATGCGCCAACCTAATAAGCCAGCAACAATTACACCGTAAATTACTGGCTGCGTAACATCACGTTTTACTAACCAGTAGTAGTGCAGCACGCCGAGACAAGCCACTACGTAGACCAGTTGATGCAAGCGCATCCAATTGCGCCCCAATCTTTTCATCATTGCCTTGGTCGAGGTAAGCGCCAAGGGTGTCAACAAAATAACGGCCAACATACCCACGGTAATAAACGGACGTTTAATGACATCTTTAATCATGTCCGATAGATCAAACCACTGATCAAACCAGACCCAAGTGCTCATGTGCAACAACGCATAAAAAAATGCAAACAATCCTATCGGTCGGCGTAGTTGCGCCAGCCAATGCGCTTGGGTCATTACCCTTAGTGGAGTTACCGCTAAAGTGCAGCACAAAAATACCAAAGTCCAAGTGCCCGTCGACCGAGTAATTAACTCGATTGGGTGCGTACCTAGCTGGTCGGTAAACGCGCCAATCACCAAACGCGCTAAGGGCAGCAAACAAAGCAGCCACAGGAGCACTTTTACTTTAGTGACCGCCGTTACATCCAGTCTGCGCCAATTGGTTGGCGTTGCCGAAATCGTATTCACAAATGCGTGTGTATTTTTTTGATCGTCCGATTAAAAGAACTTTTTCATGTCCATGCCTTGATAAAGGCTAGCCACTTGTTCTGAGTAACCATTGAACATCAATGTCTTACGTTTGCGTTGCAAGAAACCATCTTGTCCAATCCGGCGCTCGGTGGCTTGGGACCAACGCGGATGATCAACGTCCGGGTTTACGTTCGAGAAAAAGCCGTATTCGCTAGGACCGGATTTATTCCAACTGGTCAATGGTTGCTTTTCGACGAAACGAATCTTGACTAGCGATTTACCGCTTTTAAATCCATATTTCCAAGGCACAACTAAGCGCACAGGTGCACCATTTTGATTGGGCAGCACTTCGCCATACAAACCAAGCCCTAGCAGCGTTAAGGGGTTCATAGCCTCGTCCATTCGCAGGCCTTCGACATACGGCCAGTCAAGCACAGGGCTGCGCAGACCGGGCATTTGTTTACGGTCACTAAGGGTTACAAACTCTAGGTATTTCGCATTGCCCGTTGGCTCTACTTTTTTAATGAGTTCGGACAAAGCAAAACCGACCCAAGGAATCACCATCGACCAGCCTTCAACACAGCGCATCCGATAAATACGCTCTTCTAAGGGAGCCAACTTGAGCAGCTCTTCGATACCAATAGTTTGGGGTTTGTTAACAGCCCCTTCAATGGTTACCGTCCAGGGTTTAGTTTTTAAAGAACCCGCATATTTTGCAGGGTCGTCTTTATCGACACCAAACTCATAAAAGTTGTTGTAAGTCGAAACGTCTTTGTATGGGGTCGATGGTTCGTTAGCCGAAACTAAACCAAAGCTCGAACCCGGCTTGGTGGTTAGTTTTTGATTGCCCGCTGTTTGCGCTTGCAGCAAAGCTGGAGGCACAAAAGCCAAGCCCGCTGCCATTGCTTGCAAAATTAAACGCCGCTGTCCAACAAGGCCAGCCGGCGTAATCTCTGAAGCATTAGGAACATCAAAGCGTTTCTTAAGCAGCAACATAGCGGGTGTCTTTCGTTATCGGTTAGGGCTGGCGAATAGATATTAAATCTTTTGCCTAGCATACATCCATCGCAGGCGATTCTGTACACCCTAACCGTTCGAGCTTACAACTGACCGTATGAATGGAGCCCAGACAAGAACATATTGACACCCAAAAACGCGAAACCAGTGACTAGTAAGCCAACCAAAGCCCAGTAAGCCGATACTGGACCCGCTAAACTTTTCACTAAACGCATATGCAACCAAGCGGCGTAATTTAACCAAACAATAAGCGCCCAAGTTTCTTTCGGGTCCCACTGCCAATAAGTACCCCAAGCTTCAGCGGCCCATAATGCGCCCAAAATAGTAGCGATCGTAAAGAACGCAAAACCAATCGCAATGGCTTTGTACATCACGTCATCGAGCACTTCAAAGCTAGGTAAACGCGGAGCGATTTTTTTGCGTAAGCCTAAAATAATGGCTACAACAACTGCTGCAATTGCAAAGTAAACAGCCCAATAACTTGGCATACCGCTCTTGCGAAACACAAATGGTTCGGCCGCTAGTGCAATGCCTAAAATCCACAACGGCATCAACTTAAGCCAACTAGATGTTTCGCCGTAATACTTCACCAAGTAGGCAAAGGCCACCATTGCAGCTAACGAAAACGTGCCGTAACCAATAAAGTTTGCTGGCACATGTATTTTCATCCACCACGACTGCAGGGCCGGAACTAAAGGCTGAATTTCGTGGGCTTGACGATCAAAGGTATACCAAAGCAAGAACCCCACTGCAGCCATAATAACGATAGATACAAAACCGCCCAAGCTACGCGTGTTGTAGCGTTGCTCGTAGTACAGATAAAACATCGCAGTAATTAAGCAAAACAATACGAACACTTCGTACAGATTACTGACTGGAATATGGCCCAGATCTGGCCCCATCAAGTACGACTCATGCCAACGCGCCAACAAGCCGTGCCAGCCTGCAAAGATGGCACCCCATGTAAAGGCTGTCCCCAAGAAACTGCTGGTCGGCGAGTTGGCTAACAAACCCACCCAGTAGCTAACTAAGGCAAGCGCGAACAACATCGACATCCACAAAATGGCTGTCTGGCTAGAGAACATATACTTGAGTAAAAAGTTTTGTTCGCCCAATGCAATATTACCGCCGTAGGCAGCAACCGCAATCATTGAGGAACCTGCCAACGCCAGCATCAACGAGCGTAGCGGCGGCCAAGCCCACCCTAACCAAATCAATGAAGGCACGGTGCCCACTAAAATCCATAGTTCGTAAACATCCATGAACGCGCGTAGTCGCGTAAATGCGTAAGCACCCGCACCAACCAAGGCCAAAGCAAACAGCCAGTCGAAAGGGCTGCGCTGCGAAATATACGAGCGCTGATTGAGTAAATTACCCGCAACCCCACCCGGAACTTGAAGCGTTGGCTGTGCGGTAGAAGAGTTAGTTTGATTCATACTCGATTTCGATTTCAGATTCGGGATTGTATTTTCCATGAGGCTCCTAAACGTAGTGCTGCCGCAAAGCGTTTTTTAGTTTCGCAAAATCTTGGTCTATCGCCATGCCAGGTCGAGTTGAACTCATGGCATACAACATGGCGGTTTTACCTTCAGCGTTTTTTGTTATCCAACACCAGACGCGGCGCTCGCGAATATAAAACATTGCAAAAATACCTAGAACCAACAAGAGCGAACCGAAGTAAACGATGTTCTTGCCGGGGGAACGGGTTACTTGAAAAACGCTGGCTTTAATTTCTTTAAACTCATCTAACTGAAACAGCAACGGCGCACCAAAAATATAAGTATCTGACAACGCTAATTGCGCTAACTGAATATAGCGGCCATTGTTTTCATCCAACTTAGCAGGTGCCAAACCGTCTTGCTTACGCGCGGCTTGCCACAACTCCCACATGCCGCTGCTTAGTACGCGCAATATCATTTCGCTGGCTTTTTCGCGCTCGGTCTCGGGGACATTTTTCCCGATGTAATCTGCTACCGATTGCAAACCGCCGGTTGCAAAGGTACTTAACGCGCGCTCGGCACTTTGGGCTAATTGTTGTTGCATGACAGGATCGGCTTTGCCTGCTATCGGCTTGCCATTTGCATCAACGATTGCGTTTGAATCAGCGGCTCCAGAGGCGCCGGCCCGCGGTGCCGATTGCTCGGCAAACCGATTCGCCGCCTGGCGAATTAAGTTGGTATCACTTAAGGCTTTGCGTATGCGAAAAAATTCGGTTAGCTCGCCTTTATCGTCAGCGGGAATTCGTAAAAACTGAAACTGGTCGTTTACCGAATCACGCACGCCCGCTAGGAACATTGGGTAGCCTTCAATTTCGACCGGCAGTTGATACACATTAAATTCACGTGCTTGGCCGGCTTCATCACGCAAACGATATTGAATCGAGGGGCCTACATTACGCAAGCCTTTGCTGCGCCCACCAGCGGTAGGGCTAAGTACAGTAGCCACTGATTCTTGGAACTTGCGCTGGTCTTTTGGGGTGGCATCAATTTGCGCGACGTTCTCAACGTTAATTGCGCGAAACCCTGTGAGCTCTAATTTTAAATTGGGCACGCCGGGACGCTCTAAGGCAATCGAGCTACCGACTTCAATCGGAATATCGATCGTTTGTGCACCTTGTAACGAGAAGCCTTTTAAACGTAACTTCGAACCACCATCGTCAAAACTACTTTGATAAATTGCAATGCCGCGGTGGTACAACGGCTCGTTTACTTTAATAGTGGCTTCTCTCTTTGCGCCAGTGTCTTTATCGATAATGATGACATCGCTGGCAAACAATTTAGGCATGCCGGTCGAGTAATACTCCACCTTAAATTGCTTCAGTTCTACAGCAAACGGAAGCTCTTGCACGAACCGTCCGCCATGCGTGTTGATCAGCGCAAGACTTGCGGTACCACCTTCGGGCACAAATAAATTTGAACGAAAACTTGGATTCGATGTGGGTAATTTAACCGAATCTGGAATTTTTTCGCCAACCGGCATTTCGAGCATTGGTTGTTTATTCAACCACCAACTATAGGTTTTTAAAGGCAACTCGCTATCGAGCATTCCACCCAAGGCAATCACTACAATGCCAACGTGGGTAAATATATATCCCAACCGATTAACCGCGCCTTGCTTACCGACCAGCATAGTCCCGTCGCTGCGTTGATCTAACTTTAAACGATACCCAAGCCGTTGCAGTTGTTCGCTTTGGTGGCCGAGCAAAACTTCGGGCGCATCGCTCGTAGTGATTTCGTCATGATGATGTTGGGCTTTTAAACTGCTAGAGCGAATCGCTTCGCGCCACGTGCGCATTTCACGAATCATTTTTGGTGAGTTGCGGGTAACGCAAACGCTGGTCGACACAATTAAAAAAGCCAGTACCAACAAAAACCACCAAGCGTTATAAACCTCAACAACACCCGCCCAGCTTAAGTACTGCGCCCAAACTGGCCCAAATTGATTAACGTAGTTAAGAAACGGTTCGCGCTGATTAAGTACCGTACCGATAATGCTGGCAACGGCTACGATGGATAGCGAACTAATTGCAAAACGCATTGAACCCAACACGTCGATCCAAGCCGACAATTTAGCGTTCGGCTGGGTGCTTGGTTGCATCATTGGGGAGGACGGGTTAGCACTCATATTGTCAGTAGAATGCTACACAATTGCGTCCAATGCAATTGACGAATGAGCACAAGGCTAAGCAAGCCGATTTGCCCGTTGTTGTACGGTACAGCCATGTGACCTGTATAGCGCACTTTGAATGAAGGGGTATTAAAAAAGCCGATCTACCTTTTGGGTTGGATCGGCTTAATCTTTAGTGGTTTTTTAAAACCCCAAACAGCAAGTGGGGCCTAGCGCAAACCCGCAACGTAATCAGCTACTGCTTTAATTTCACGGTCGGACAAGCGCGAAGCAATAGTGACCATTTGTGCGTTGTTCTTGCGAACTCCTTGGCGATAAGCAATGAGCTGCGCCTCGGTGTAGTCGGACCATTGCCCACCTAGACGGGGATATTGTGCGGGAATACCCGCGCCGGCTGCACCATGACATCCCGCGCAAGCTGGTACGTTTTTCTCGGCAATACCACCACGATAAATCTTTTTACCAAGCTCCGACAGCTCTTTGTCTTTAGCAAACGCAGGTTTGTATTTTTGCGCCGCAAAGTAAGCCGAAACGTTTTTAATATCGGCGTCAGACAGCGTTGCAGCAAAGCCAGCCATAACTGCATTGGCGCGTTCGGCTTCTTTAGCGCCGGGCTTTACTTTAAAGTTGTGCAGCTGTTTGGCCAAATACTCGGGATGCTGTGCCGCTAACTTTGGATTCACCGGAGCGTTACTGTTGCCATCAGCTGCGTGGCAAGCTGCACAAGCTTGGCTAGCTATTTGCTGACCTTTGGCAATGTCGACCGTTTCAGCTTTTTTGTCTTGCGCGAAAATATTTGCAGAAAACAAGCCGCCAGTAACTACCAGCGCTGCTACAACTGAAGAAAACGTAAATTTAGAACGAAATGCTGAATGCAACATGGTGTGGCTTTAGAATGAACGAACGCCTCGATTGTACAATGCAGCATATTTTTGAATTTAGGTGTCTTAATGTCGCTTATGGCTACAGCACGGTTCTTTAACACCGTCGTCCAACTGGGAAAACTACCCCCAGAAACAGTACCCGAAGTTGCATTCGTGGGCCGCTCTAACGCAGGTAAATCCTCAGTAATTAACGCTTTATGCAATCACCGAGGGCTAGCCCATTCCAGCCGTACACCGGGCCGAACGCAAGCATTAAACTACTTCGAAATTGGCCGTCATCATGAAGTCGCAGGCTATCTTGTTGACACCCCCGGATACGGTTTTGCGGCCGTTGGGCTCCAAGAAAAAAAGAAATGGGATGGTTTAGCGGGTGGTTATTTGCAAATGCGCGAGAATTTAGCGGGGGTTGTTCTAGTAACCGACTCTAGACGCGCCCTTACCGATCTCGACCTGCAGTTAATCGACTGGGTTAACTTAAAAGTTCCGCTGCTTGTATTGTTGAACAAATGTGACAAGCTCACAAGACAAGAACAAATAGCTAGTTTGCGTGACATCAAAGCTCGATTTGGTGGTGACTTGCGCAGCGCAGATAGCCTATTATTTTCTAGCCTAAAAAAGACCGGAATTACTGACACCCAAAAATGGGTATCAAACAAAATTGTAGTGCCAGCTGAAACCCATGAGAACAGCGAGCAGTAGTAATAGGCAACAAATAGGCAGCAGGCAATAGAAAAACCGGCAACAGTGCCGGCGTTGGAACGCCCTTTTTTTGAGCGCAGTACGGAACGGAGACCCTTTTGAAAAAACCAACAAAAAACAATATTGCATCGAGCGCAACCGCAAGTTTGGCCGCCGCTAAAAAACCTGCAAAAACCACAATAAAATCAAACAAGTCAGTTAGCGCTCCAAAAATTTACAGCGATGTTCAAAACGGCGCATTCCCGCTTATTCGCCCCCGACGTCTGCGTAAAGATGCCTTTTCAAGAGATCTAGTTCGTGAAAATCGTTTACATAGCAGCGATTTCATTTATCCCGTTTTCGTTATCGACAAAAAGAAAACTCGCCAATCGGTCTCTTCAATGCCCGGCGTTGAAAGGCTATCGCCCGATCTGCTTTTACCTTTAGCAGAGCAATGCGTAAAACTTGGCATACCGGCACTAGCGCTGTTTCCAGTGATCGAGCCATCGTTAAAAACACCTAACGGAAGCGAAGCTTTAAACCCCAATGGCTTGGTCCCACGGGTGGTTCAGATGCTTAAAAAAGAGTTCCCAGAACTCGGTGTGATGACCGACGTTGCTTTAGACCCCTATACATCGCATGGCCAGGACGGCTTGCTCGATTCAACGGGCTACATTCTTAATGATGAAACTGTCCGAATATTGGTACAACAAGCTTTGTTGCATGCGCAATCTGGCGTTGACATTGTTGCCCCTTCGGACATGATGGATGGTCGAATTGGCGCAATTCGCAGGCATCTTGAAGCCAATAATATGATTCATACCCGAATCATGGCTTATTCGGCCAAATACGCGTCGGCCTTTTATGGTCCATTCCGAGATGCGGTTGGATCAAGCGCTCAATTGGGCAAAAGCAATAAAAAAGTTTACCAAATGGACCCGGGCAACTCCGACGAAGCTTTGCGCGAAGTCGCTTTGGATATCCAAGAAGGTGCCGATATGGTCATGGTTAAACCCGGCATGCCCTATTTAGATATTGTGCGGCGCGTTAAAGATACTTTTTCGATGCCCACCTTTGTCTACCAAGTCAGCGGCGAATACGCCATGCTTAAAGCAGCTGCCGCAAATGGGTGGTTGGATGGGAATGCAGTAATGCTTGAATCATTACTTTGCATGAAGCGTGCTGGAGCCGACGGCATTTTGACTTATTATGCTTTAGAGGCTGCCCAAGCAATTCGCGAATAAAAATTAATGGATTTTTTTCATATCACCCCTGCGGGCGTTGTCTCGCTACCAGCAATACCACCCGGAAAGCTAGATTCAGGCTTTTTATGGATTGACTGTATCTATTCAGAAACGCCGTTAATCAACTTGGCTTTGTCTGGTTATAACGGTGTCAATATTTTGAATGAGCATCTTGAGGATGCCAGCAATCGACATCACCCATCATTTTTCGACTCAACCAGTCGGTACGAAATGATCGTGTTTCGAGGATTGGCGATGCACGCGTCTAGCCTAGGTGCAAAACCCGGTGCTATAAAATTAGACACGCGCCCTTCTACATTTTTTCTGGCTCCTGGGGTTTTACTGACGGTTCACGCCCAAAGCTCGCGCACCTTTACCCGTTTACGCGAACGACTTTTGGCAATCGAAACAGACGGACCGCGCAGCCCTGTTAACCCAGAAGAACTCATGTTACGAATTTTGAACGACATGGTGGATCGATTTTTGGAGTTACGCGAACCTTTGGGTGCCTTGCTTGATAAGGCGCAATTTGAGTTATTAGATCCTAAACGCCCATTCAGAGATTGGCCACTACTATTGAGTTGGCGGATGGAGTTACGACGCCTCGAATCGTTAAGTGAAGAACAACTAGACGCAATTCAAGAGTGGCAAGATGAACGCCACGATCGGACGGATGTTGTTAATAGCAACCCTGTTGCTTCGGGCGACGCACTGAGGGTACGAACCAACAACTTAATTGAACATATCAATCGTGTTCTCAATCACGCGACTCGACTAGAAACATCTTTGGAATCCGCGGTTCAGTTACATTTTTCGTCGATGGCACACCGGAGCACAGAGATTATGCGAGTGCTTACGACGCTTACAGCTATCTTCATGCCGCTAACTTTGATAACCGGAATCTTTGGTATGAATTTTGAGTTCATACCTGGAATTCATACTCGTACTGGTTTTTGGTGGGCACTAGGGTTTATGGCCACAATAGCGATCGTCATGTATGCTTGGTTTCGTTCGAGGCGCTGGGTAAACACCAGAGGCAGTCAGTTCACCAATTTGGAAACGCCTAATAAAGAACTACAAGATAAAGAACGCATGGCGGAATACGTCAACAAATCGAGTGCCGCCAGTCAATCTAACCAAATCCGCGGACGGGAGCCCATTTAGACTAATGTTTAGCGATCTAAATAGATTGAAAATTGAAAAACGTGGGCGGTTACTTACGCTGGGATTCCTGTCTTTTGCAGCAGTTGGGTTCGCTTTGTTCACCCAGTTTTACTGGGACATGCAACCTTGCCCGTGGTGCATTTTGCAGCGCATGGTGTTTTTAATCGTTGGTTGCATTGCAGTTTTTGGCGCATTTTTTAGTTTATCAACCCAAAAGTTCACCGCCTTTTGTGCCGCTTTGTTTGGCCTTGGTGGGTTCGGACTGGCTCTTTATCAATTTTTAGTTGCATCTAAGCAGCAATCTTGCTCGTTTAGTCAGGCGGAAAAATTCGTCATGTGGACAGGATTAGACCAACTTATACCAAGCGTTTTTCAAGTTACAGCCTCATGCGCCGATGCAGCGTTAGCCAAGTTGCTGGGTATACCCTACGAGCTAGCCAGCGGCGCTTTATTCGCCGTACTAGCCGTCCTAGCGCTTCGAATATTCAAAGCCAAATGAAGAACTTATAATGAGTGTGATTACTAACATCGAAGATTTACGGGTACTAGCCCAAAAGCGTGTACCCAAAATGTTTTACGATTATGCCGATTCAGGCTCTTGGACAGAATCAACTTATCGCAACAACGAGCTAATGTTGTCGGCGCTACGCTTTAAGCAACGCGTTGCTGTCAACATGGAAGGCCGCACGACAGTAAGCACGATGGTTGGTACGCCAGTCGCAATGCCGGTTGCGATTGCGCCCACTGGTTTAACTGGCATGCAACATGCCGACGGCGAGATTTTAGCCGCCAAAGCGGCCGAAAAGTTTGGCGTGCCGTTTACCTTGTCGACCATGAGTATTTGCTCAATTGAAGATATTGCCGCACATACAAAAGCGCCGTTTTGGTTTCAGCTGTACGTTATGCGCGACCGCGAGTTTATCTATAACTTAATCGACCGTGCCAAAGCTGCCAATTGTTCGGCGTTAGTCCTCACTCTCGATCTACAGATATTAGGTCAGCGCCACAAGGATTTAAAAAACGGTTTGTCCGCACCACCTAAACTGACCATTCCTAATATTATTAACATGATGACCAAGCCACGCTGGTGTATGGGAATGCTTGGAACGCAGCGCCGTCAGTTTGGAAACATTGTCGGGCATGTTAAAAACGTTAGCGATATGGGTTCATTATCTTCTTGGACGGCTAGTCAATTCGATCCGAGACTTTCTTGGGACGATGTGGAGTGGATTAAAAAACGTTGGGGCGGCAAGCTGATTATCAAAGGCATCTTAGATCCAGATGATGCGCGTTTAGCTGTTCAAAGTGGTGCAGATGCTTTGATTGTTTCTAATCACGGCGGACGTCAGTTAGATGGCGCAATGTCATCCATTGAAGCGTTGCCCGAAATTGTTGCCGCAGTTGGCGATCAAATCGAAGTACACATGGACGGCGGTATTCGTTCTGGCCAAGATGTTTTACGCGCAGTGGCGTTGGGCGCTAAAGGCACTTACATCGGACGTGCTTTTCTTTATGGCCTGGGCGCGATGGGCGAAAAGGGCGTTACGAAGTGCTTAGAAATTATCCATAAAGAACTCGATTTAACGATGGCGTTTTGCGGACGCCGAACCATTAAAGAAGTTGATAAGAGCATATTGTTAGGCTACTAAGTATTTAGTTTGCACCAATCTTCAACTCCCTAACCCTAGTTAACAATACAAAGTACGTCGAAAGTTTTTACATCTTGATTTGTTTGTTGCATTGGCCCCAACAATTGCTGCAAATAAATCAATGAATTGTGAGAATTTAGATTAACTGGCACGAAAGATGCATAAGCAAAATATAATTTTGTTTTGCATCTTTTTGTATTGTTACTTGCGATTTCGCAAGTTAGGAGACTCGGTTGAAGCGTATTGCAATTTGGGGAATTGGGGCCATCGCGTTGGCACTTGTAGCAGCTAGTTGCATTCGAAAACAAATTAACGAGCAAACCTTAGCCGCTGCACCGCAAGTCGCTGGAAAACCAGACTTAAACATTCAGTTGCCCGCCGTTACACCCCCTGTTGTTACATCTCCGTCTGCAACACCTCCTGTTGCAAAACTCGAAACTCCAACAATGGTGGCTGCTGCGCCCGTTACGGCCCCTACTTCAGTCAGTTCAAACTCAGTCGCAGCCAAGGCTGCCGCAACAGTGCCAACTATTGTCAAGGCAAAACCAGACATTGCAAAGGCGTCTATTGCTGCTGGTAAATCTGCAATTAACAAGCCGGTTGCCTCAAGAAAACAAGTTGTCAGTTACAAGGCCAAGCGACAAGCGGCCTATGCAAAAAACAAACGCGTATTGGCGCAACGCAAAGCGATTCGTAAAACTGTAGCCGCAACACGAGCTTGCGCTGCCAAGCCAGGGCAACAGATTGTGCAAAGCGTTTGCTTTGCAACTAATTCAGCAGCGCTATCTAATGAGAGCAAGCGCAAACTTTCGGCCGCTGCCCAACAACTTAAGTCAAATGCAAAGCAGCGTCTTGAGATTGCTGGTTTTACCGACGGGTCGGGAAACAGCAAAACCAACATCCAATTATCAGAGCGCCGCAGCCAAGCCGTCGTTAACTATTTGGTAGCCCAAGGCGTTGAACGCGCGCTACTGACCAACAAAGGCTATGGCGAAGAATCTGCTAAACGTGCGCAACAACATCGCCGCGTTGATCTCAAAGTAATGCAACCTTAATTGCTGCAGCTGCAATGCCAAGCTTGGCACCGCTTAAATTGTTTTCTAGATCCTACTGGAGTGTTTTACCGTGAGTGAGTTAATCGCTAAGATTTTGTTTTGCCTGTTAATGGCTGCTGCAATCGGATTTTTGACGGCTTGGTTTTTACGCCGACTGAGCATCCTTGAACTCACTGACGAAAAAAATGCATTACGACGAAGCCTGTCTAACAAAGAACTGATTGCATCAGAAGCAGAACGTAAGGCGTCCAACCTTGAGACTCAATTGGTTTTACGCGAGACTGAAGTCAATACAGAACGAACAAAACTTGAGCAAAACGCTACTACGGCTCGTTCACAATACGATGCTGCACAAGTTCAGCTTGGTAAATTTTCGGCAGACATTACAACCAAGGACGCCAGCATTGCTAGCCTTGGGGCAATTGTTGCGATGCGCGAAAATAGTCTGCTCGAGAGCGATAAAAATCTGGCGGCGGCAAAGCTGACCTTTGCCGGCTCCGAGACCAAGTTAAGTGAGCTGCAACAAACCTTGCTTGATAAAGACAGCCTCTTACGCGCCCGTGACGAAAACCTACGGTTGCGCGAAGTCAGAATTAACGAGCTTGAGACGCAAGCAGGTACTTACATGCGTGAAATCGGCAAAGTACAAGGTGAATTGCAAAACGCCCAAAACTCGTTAGCTGCCAATTTAAAGGGCAAAGATTCTGAGATCGCACGCCTGACTGCCCAGTTAGCACCATTGGCATTAATGACCGCTTCGATCGGTACAAAAGACAGCAAGGTAAAAGAACTTGAAGCGCAAGTTACACAACTAGCGGGCGATGTTGCACAGCAAAAATCTAACGCCGCTCGTTGGGAACGCGAAATGCAAGCAGCCCGCGCTCAGGCGCAAGCCGCTGTGGCCGATGTTTCAAACCACAAACAACGCGCCGACCAAGCATCCAGCGATCAACGTGGAAAGATAGATCACTATCAAGCGATGGAGCGCGAGTACGATGCAATGAAGCGAAGCTTTGCTAATCGAACTCAATTGCTAACCGAGGCCCAAACGGCCAGCGAACAAAGCAAACGCGAGTTGCTGCAAAGCCAAGAAAACAACAAAGGTCTAGCACTGCAGTTGCAACAATTAAAGGTCGCGCAAATACAACTAACCTCAGCTTCGGCGCTCGCAGCAAGTCAGCAACGTCAATCGTCGTTGCCCCGCCAAATGACAAAGGCGCCGGCATACAAAGACGACATCAAACATATTTATGGTGTTGGCCCCGCTTTGGAAATCGAACTCAACCGCCTTGGTGTTTATTTTTTCCGCCAAGTCAGTTTATGGACCGAGCAAGATATTGATTTCTTCGATTCACAACTTACCGAATTTAAAGGCCGAATCCGCCGTGAGAATTGGGTACGCAGCGCGGTTGAAGAGCATTATAAAAAATATGGCGAGTGGCTTGCGCAAGGCAATCCAGCTATTACGATCGCGGAAACCAACCGTTCTTAGTTTGTTGCAAAATACGCACGCTATCTAAAAAACAGATAGCTTGCGTCTAAAATTTAGCGGTTGTCATTGCGCCGCACAAAGGTTTAGTCTTTCAGCTCGACTTTGCAGTTTCCGACCGGACTCAGCAAATATTGAGCAGCTAACCTGCACATTTAAGCTTCTGCAAAGTCGATCTATTTCCAGACCACTTTCTTAAGAGCTTTCTTATGCAAACTATGCAACTACTAAAAAAAGCAATTGCAGCATCCGTCTCTGCGGGATTGGTGCTAAGCGCACCGATGTCTGCTTTTGCTGCAGGTCCAATCACAAAACTCGGTAAGGGCGAGGGTCGCGTTGATATCGTGGCTTGGGCCGGATACATTGAACGAGGTGAAACTGATAAAAACTTTGACTGGGTTACCGAGTTCGAAAAGAAGACCAGTTGTAAAGTAAATGTAAAAACCGCTGGCACCTCCGACGAGATGGTGGCGCTAATGAATGAGGGTGGCTTCGACTTAGTCACCGCCTCCGGCGATGCTTCGATGCGTTTAATTGCGGGCAAACGCGTTCAGCCGATTAACACCGCTTTAATCCCCAGCTTTAAAAACGTCGATCAGCGTTTACAAAAAGCCCCTTGGCACTTTGTAAACAATACCCATTACGGCATTCCCTATCAATGGGGTTGGAACGTGTTGATGTACAACACGAATACCTTTAAAGGCGCACCACCCAATTCTTGGAAAGTGGTTTTTGAAGAAACCACTTTGCCCGACGGCAAATCGAACAAAGGTCGCGTTCAAGCATTTGACGGTCCTATTTATATTGCCGATGCGGCTTTGTACTTGATGAAAACCAAGCCAGAGTTGGGTATTAAAGATCCGTATGAATTAACCGAGGTGCAATACAAAGCTGCACTAGAGTTGCTGCGCGTTCAGCGTAAGTTAGTCGGAAAGTATTGGCACGATGCATTTGTTCAAATCGACGACTTTACAAATGAAGGTGTGGTCGCTTCGGGTTCATGGCAATTCCAAGCCAATATCTTGAAGTCAAAGAATCGTCCAATCGCAACGGTTATTCCCGTTGAGGGCGCAACTGGTTGGGCCGACTCAACAATGATGCACAGTGAAGCCAAACATCCTAACTGCGCTTACATGTGGATGGAGCATTCATTGAACCAAAAACTCCAAGGCGATTTGTCGGCTTGGTTCGGCTCGGTGCCTGCTGTAACTGCGGCTTGCAAAGGCAACAAACTGTTAGGCGATGAAGGTTGTGCACGCCAAGGCTTTAACGATTTTGCAAAAATCTCGTTTTGGAAAACACCAACATCCAAGTGCGCAACGCAAGGCGACAAATGCGTGCCGTATCACAAGTGGGTTTCTGACTACATCGCGGTTTTAGGCGGGCGTTAAAACCTATGGCTAGTGTTGAGCTGCAAGCCGTCTCTTGCGTATTTAAGAGCGGCTCGCCAAATCAACCCGAAGTGCGTGCAGTTGATCAAGTCGATTTAAGAATTAAAGCAGGTGAATTCTTTACCTTGCTTGGTCCCTCGGGATCAGGCAAGACGACTTGTTTGCGTATGATCGGCGGGTTTGCCTTACCGACCTCGGGAAAAGTGTTTATCGACGGGCAAGAGGTCACCTCGCTGCCGCCTTATGCTCGTCCGGTAAATACGGTGTTTCAAGATTACGCTTTGTTTCCGCACATGACCGTTGCGCAAAATATTGCCTACGGTTTGATGGTTAAAGGGATGCCGCGCAAGGAGCGAGAAGCCCGCGCCCAAAAAATGTTGGAGATGGTTGCTTTGCCCGATGTGGGCGAACGCCGTCCGATGCAGTTGTCAGGCGGTCAACGTCAACGGGTGGCTTTGGCGCGCGCATTAATAAATGAACCCAAAGTATTGTTACTTGACGAACCGCTCGGCGCACTAGATTTAAAACTACGCGAACAAATGCAAACCGAATTAAAAAGCTTGCAACGTCGCTTAGGCATAACGTTTTTATTTATTACCCATGACCAACATGAAGCGCTTTCAATGAGCGACCGAATTGGTGTTTTTAATAACGGCAAGTTAGAGCAGGTAGGTTCGCCGCAAGAACTTTACGACAAACCGCAAACAAAATTTGTGGCGCAGTTTTTAGGTGCCGCAAATGTATTAACCGGCGAAGCGGCGAAGCAACTAACCGGGCATGAAGTTGCCATGCTGCGTCCAGAGAAAATCTCAATTCAAACAACCGAAAACGGACGCACAACCGGCCGCGCAACCGGCAAAGTAGTCGAGGTTCAATATTTCGGTGCCTATTCTCGAATCAAAGTTGAACTGAGCGTGGTGCAGTCACAGCACATCACCATTGACTACGCCGCCCCGAATCACGCGGAGCATTTCTCTGTTAATCAAACCGCAGTTTTGAATTGGGACGAGCACGCAGTGCATGCTCTTCGCAGTACGTCTTAGTAGTAGCGTTAGAAAACCCGCAAAATAATGGCTACCACCTCTAACCAAACCGCAGATCAGCATGTTGCAAACACGCTGATGTCGGGTGTGAAAAACACTTGGTTAACGCGTTTATCAACTTGGCTGTACCAACACCCGCGCGCAGCATTTGCTTGTTTGTTAGTGCCGCCTTTATTGTGGTTTGGCGTCATTTATCTAGGGTCACTATTTGCTCTATTGGCTAACTCGTTGTTTAGACTTGACGACTTTACCGGGCAAGTGGTTCGCGAAATTGGAGTTCAGAATTTTTTCACTATTTTTGAACCCGCGAACCTTGATGTTGTTCTGCGGACGGTAGGTATGTCTTTGGCGGTTACCTTGGCTTGTGGCTTGATTGCGTTTCCAGTGGCTTACTACATGGCGCGCTACGCAAAAGGTGCCACTAAAGCCGTGTTGTACGTTGCTGTATTGTTGCCATTATGGTCTTCGTATTTAGTGCGTTTGTATTCGTGGAAACTATTGCTTGCGAAAGAAGGCGTGATTGCCTGGACTCTCGAGCGTTTACATTTAACGTGGCTGCTCGAAGGCATTTTGTCGATGCCAGTCATTGGCGGAAACTCATTATCATTTTCACCTCTGGGCACCTTTATCGTATTCGTTTATATGTGGCTGCCGTTTATGATTCTGCCGATTCAGGCCGCTATAGAAAAAATTCCGCAGTCGTGCCTAGAAGCATCATCTGACTTAGGCGCGAATACTAGCCTTACTTTCAGACAAGTTATTTTGCCGTTGGCAATGCCCGGCGTTGCTGCAGGTTCAATCTTTACTTTCTCATTAACGCTGGGCGACTACATCATCCCGCAAGTTATTGGCGATTCCACATTGTTTATTGGGCAAGTAGTGTCGATGCAGCAAGGCACCGCTGGAAACATTCCGTTTGCGGCTGCGTTTTCGCTAGTGCCTATCGTTGTAATCTTGGCCTACCTGTGGTTTGCCAAACGCAAAGGAGCCTTCGATGCGCTCTGAACGCTCTAACAAAACCGGTGCAAGTTGGTCATTAAAAACGGCTGTCATTTTAGCCATTACTTTTTTGCATGTTCCGCTGCTATTAGTCATTGTTTATGCTTTTAGTGCGGAAGATAAAAGTTATGTTTTTCCGCCGCCTGCGTTAACGACCAAATGGTTTGCGGTTGCCTTAGAGCGTGACGATGTTTGGCGAGCCATTTGGTTATCTGTAAAGGTAGCTGCACTATCAACTGCAATGGCGATGGTGCTGGGTACATTGGCAGCGGCTGCCTTAGCGCGTCACCAGTTTTTTGGTCGTGAGACATTAAACTTGTTACTTATTTTGCCCATCGCGTTGCCAGGCATAGTGACGGGTATCGCCATGCGTTCGGCCTTTAACACGCTAGAAATTCCTTTTAGTTTTTGGACCATTGTGTTGGGTCATGCTACGTTTTGTGTGGTGGTGGTTTATAACAATGCGGTCGCTCGTATGCGCCGAATGAATCCCAACTTAATTGAAGCATCAATGGACCTAGGGGCCAACACTTGGCAAACCCTGCGTTACGTTATGTTGCCCCAACTTGGTTCGGCGTTGTTAGCTGGCGGCTTACTGGCATTTGCATTAAGTTTTGATGAAGTTATCGTCACTACATTTACGGCGGGCCAACAAACCACCCTGCCCATTTGGATGCTGCAAGAGCTAATACGACCACGCCAACGACCGGTAACAAACGTCGTTGCGGTATTTATTATCGCAATGACTTTTATCCCTATTATTGGCGCCTATTGGTTAACCCGGGCCGACGAAACACCGGGTAACTAACGGACAAATACCAATGCAAAATTTACGAATCGAACACTTTCACAATTTACTAAACAAGCACTTTAACCATTTAAAAATTGGCTCACCGAATGAGCAATTTATTCTTACACGTTTTATCAATTTGAAAATAATTTAGGAGACATCGTCATGCTACAAAAAGTGAAAATCGCCGTTGATCATGTGACCGATCTTTACATCGACGGACAGTTTGTAAAAGGCGACGGCGAAGGGGAAAGTATTTTAGACCCGGGTACTGGCAGCGAAATTGCAGTTGTACACGAGGCTTCTTTAGATCAAGTTAACAAGGCAGTCTCGGCAGCGGCACGCGCTTTTGAAACTTGGTGCGAAACAACGCCGATGGAACGCTCGCGCATGCTTTTAAAATTGGCCGACGCAATTGAAGCCAACGCCGAAACATTTGCACGCCTAGAATCGCTTAATTGCGGCAAGCCCTATGCGCGCGCATTGGGTGATGAAATACCCGCCATTGCCGATTGTTATCGCTACTTTGCCGGTGCAGCGCGCTGCATGTCGGGCACCGTTAGTAACGAATATTTGGCAGGCCATACCAGCATGATTCGACGCGACCCCATTGGCGTTGTTGGGTCGATAGCACCGTGGAACTATCCGCTGTTAATGGCCGCTTGGAAAACTGCACCAGCGCTGGCCGCTGGCAATACCGTCGTGCTAAAACCATCAGAGCAAACACCGTTAACTGCATTGTTCTTAGCAAAAATTGCTGCCGATATTTTTCCTAAGGGTGTGTTTAACGTTATTTGTGGTCGCGGCGCTACTGTTGGGCAACCATTAGTAGAGCACCCTGCCGTGCGTATGGTCTCGGTAACGGGTGATATTTCGACCGGCAAAAAAATTCTGCAAGCGGCCTCGGGAACGTTAAAGCGAACCCACTTAGAACTTGGCGGCAAAGCGCCGGTCATCGTTTTTGATGACGCCGATTTATCCGCTGTTGTCGAAGGCATTCGCACCTTTGGTTTTTACAACGCAGGCCAAGACTGTACCGCCGCATGCCGACTGTATGCCGGCGCGAAGGTTTACGATAAATTGGTCGCCGATTTATCCAGCGCTGTCAAAACCATTAAGGTCGGCCTACAAGATGAGCCCGACGTAGAAATTGGCCCATTAATTACGGATCGCCAACGCAATCGAGTCGCCAGTTTTGTAGAGCGCGCACAAATGGCGGGCCATATGGAAGTCACCGCAGGCGGAAAAGTTATTGCGGGCAATGGCTATTTTTACGAACCAACGGTAATTGCGGGTGCGCGCCAAGACGACGAAATCGTGCGGCGTGAAGTGTTCGGCCCAGTGGTATCGATCACACGATTTACCGACGATGCGCAGGCAGTCACTTGGGCCAACGATTCGGACTATGGCCTAGCGTCTTCAGTCTGGACCCAAGACATCTCGCGCGCCATGCGCGTTTCAAAAAAATTGCAATATGGGTGTACATGGATCAATACACACTTTATGCTTGCAAATGAAATGCCTCACGGTGGCATGAAATCGAGTGGCTATGGCAAAGATATGTCGATGTACGCGCTAGAGGACTACACCGTGGCTCGGCATATTATGGTTAAGTTTTAATTCTGTACCGTTGCATTATTAGGAGATCGTTCACATGGATATGAAACCAAACGAAGTATTGCAGGCGCGTAAAGCAGCAGCAACGCCACGCGGTGTCGGTGTAATGGCAAGTTTTTTTGCCGACCGCGCGTTAAATACAGAACTGTGGGACATTGAAGGTCGACGGTTTATTGATTTTGCGGGCGGTATCGCCGTGTTAAACACGGGCCACCGTCACCCAAAAGTGATTAAGGCAATGCAAGAGCAGCTTGAGCGTTTTACGCATACTTGCTATCAGGTGGTGCCTTACGAAAGTTATATTGCGTTGGCCGAAAAACTGAATCAATTAACGCCAGGCCAGTTCGCCAAAAAAACCGCGTTGTTTTCTACGGGTGCTGAAGCCGTAGAGAACGCGGTAAAAATTGCGCGCTCATCGACCAAACGATCGGGTGTTATTGCGTTCTCGGGGGCGTTTCACGGACGCAGTTTATTTGCGGTTTCGTTAACTGGCAAAGTTGCGCCTTATAAAATTGGCTTCGGCCCATTTGCACCCGAGGTGTATCACGCGCCGTTTCCTTGCCACTGCGCGTCGCTAGAAGAAGTTAAAAAATCGATGTACCACATCTTTAAATCAGACATCGAACCCGAGCGTGTCGCCGCAATTATTTTCGAACCAGTGCAAGGCGAAGGCGGCTTTAACGTTATTCAACGCGAAGCCGTTAAATGGCTGCGCGAACTATGCACCCAACACGGCATCGTGATGATTGCCGACGAAGTGCAAACTGGTTTTGGTCGTACCGGCAGCATGTATGCAATGGACCACTACATTGAAGACGGCGTGTTCGCTGATATCGTCATTAGCGCCAAATCGTTAGCCGCTGGCATGAACTTATCCGCTGTAACAGGCCGCGCAGAAATTATGGACGCGCCAGCACCCGGTGGCCTTGGTGGCACTTATGCCGGCAACCCGGTCGCGGTGGCTGCAGCGCATGCTGTAATCGAAATTATGCAAGAAGAGCAATTACCGGCACGCGGCGCAAAGCTCGGCAAAATTTTGATTGATCGTTTAAATCAACTAAAGCCAAGCGTGGCAAACATTGCCGAAATACGCGGGCAAGGTGCAATGGTTGCTGTTGAGTTTTGCAAGCCAGGCGAGCCGCTGACACCCGATGCTGATTTTACAAAAAAGGTACAAGCGAATGCATTAGCAAAAGGCTTAATTTTGCTGACTTGCGGCGTGAATGCAAACGTGGTGCGCTTCTTGTTTCCGCTAACAGTGGAGTCGAATGTGTTTAACGAGGCGTTGGATATTATTGATTGGTCGATTCGGAACGCTTAACGAGTTAGCGGGTTAGTTTGCTGTTTCTTTGGATCGCTATTTAGCTATGTTGGCTGATTACTTTTGCAAAGCGAAGTGATGCAACAACGCTATGAAGCCTGCGCAAACTAAAAAGAACTAACTCGCATTTGTTGAGCCTGTTTACTCTTTAACCCCAGAGGCTACAAAAAAGGCACTGGTCGAGTTTTACTTCGGCATTGAGACTCGAAGCAGCCGCCCCTCATACTTTGAATTACATTGTACAAAAAGGGTTTTCGCCTAAAACGTTTTAAGTGATGGTAACGAGGTGTACCAAACTCCAATGCGGCTTTCCCTTCTACACAAGCTATGCCGCCGTAAATTTTTCATTGCGTTGCAGTTTTCGCAGGTTCACTGACATTACTTGGGATTCCGAGTAATGTCAGGCCCCCCAACCTAAACACCCATTGGCATCTAGAACACCATTCGAAAAACTTACTTGAAATCTGGTAGCTAAACCATCAGGCAAAGGAATTGCTATATCGAATGTCCAAATTCTGCACGGGTCAACATAATTAACCGGGTTCTCATCCACATACGCAAACGTATTCAAGCCGCCATCAATCCCTAGCAACATCGTAGTTAAATAACTAAAACGCTAGCTTGGTCGCAAACTCAAATCCTGTCGAAGTTGAGCTGGGTCAATTAGAACAATTTGATTGTTTTTCAATATCACTAACGACGTATTGGTTTGAACTGCAACGAGTCTGGCGGCATGCGCAGCTCGTTCGAGCGCAAGTAGTGAACGCTTCAATTCAGGATCGGTAATTGCATTATCGTCAAGTTTCATTTTCTGTTCCCCAATTAATCAAGATTGGCTTAGCACCTGAATTTTCGTAACACGCCCACCAATTTACTGCATTTCGATAAAAATGTTCAAAATTGGCGTATCCAGACACAAATCGACGGCGAATCACTGTTTCTGGAATGTTATGTCCACCTTGTTTTACACGCTCTCTTACTCGACTTACTGCAATATCAACGGATGCAAGTTTTAAAAAGTGCAGATGCACTCGGTAACCTTGCAACTTCTACGATGCTATCGAACGTAGGTACGTTCGTCCTGATAGTGTTGTTTCAAATGCGAAGCTTTCACCTCTGGCAACACACCCGTCCATTTCGGTCAACATGATCTTTCCGGCCCTAAGTGCCATTGACTCCGGTGAAAAAGGGGAAAGACCTACCGCAATCAAATCTGCGTTCAGAAAACGTACGCCACCATTTTCTTCAGGCAAATACGATCTCGCAAAGGTTGTCTTACCTGCCCCATTTGGCCCAGCAATAATAGTGATTCTTTTTTGCATTTCGGTCCATTGAATACACAGAAAGGTTTAATCTGGCTATTAAACGCGTCCACCAAACAAGTGGTAATTTACCACTAGCTTAACAGTAGTGCGTTTCATGCGGTGTGTTTCACGTATCTCGGTACATCGTTTCACGACAAGCCATCTATTAATTGAGGTAACCGGTAACAGCGAACGCTGATTTCGGCGCGGCACGCGCCGTGGGCCAAGGTGTTACTGCCGATGTAATACTTGACCACTTTGCCGAAGTAAAAGTTGACCATGTAGGTGCGTTTTTAAGTCTGTTAGTGGTTGGCTTTTTACAAATGAACTAAAAAAAGTCTTTGACTAGGCGAGAGTTCAGCTAGTTTCGTCAGTCAGCTTCTTCCTAAAATGTTAAAGAACCTTCTAAGTAGCCACCGCCCGCGTTAAATTAACTACGATTAATGCCGTGGCCGACCTTGCTGCAATCGCACCACCCGCAACCGCACTAAGCAATCCATTGCCACTCAAGTACCCCCAGACCGCATTGCCCGACACACCTCGTGCAGCACCACCGGCTGCATAAAGGTTTTTAAATACGTCCCCGTTACGCATCAACACGCGGCATTCTTCATCGATATCTAAACCGCCTTGAGTATGGAACAAAGCGCCAGTAACTTTTACGGCATAACAGGGCGCATACAAAGGTCGTGAGGCCGCCGCACAGGTCTGCGCAAGGGCAATGGCAGGGCAACCGATCCAAACGGCTAGCGCATCAATTGAATCGAATTGTTGAATGGCCCCTTGCGCTAACGCCGATGCAAAATCTGGGTAGCCCTTTAACTGATCGACTACAGATTGATCAAAAACATTCCATGCGCACGCATCGGGCTGACGCAACACACCTAAGGCGGCTTCCGAGTAGCCTTGTGTTTCGTCATGAAAGCGCTCGCCATTGCGATTGACTTGAATACCACCTTGCATCATGGTGGCCCACGAAATCAAAATGCCATGAGGTATGGCCCAAGAGCCGTGGCCTTGATAGCCGCCCAGGTCGGCCGTTTTCGCGCCGAGTTGCTCGCCCCATGCTAATGCACTGCCATCGTTGCCAGTGTGGCCAGCAAACAAGGCATTGGCCATTTCGGGTAGCACGGTGCGAACCATTTCGGGGTTACCGCCAAAACCATTGCAGGCCAAAATTAGCACGTTAGAAGCAATATGTTGAACCGGATGACCGGGCGACTCGTAACCTAAACCGATCACACCATCGTCCGCATTCAGCCATAACTCGGTGACGGTGCTGTTGCAAAGAATATAAACACCCGCTGCGTTTGCCGCGCGCTCTAATTGCGCCATTAACGAAGCGCCACTTTTTTCAACAACCGCGTGCATACGACGTGCATGATGGCCGGGATATAAAAAACCATCGAGCAATTCAAACGTGATGCCGTGCTGCTCTGTTAAACGATCAATTGCAGCTGCAATGTTTTCGGTAAAGGCATGCACCAAATGAGGTGCTGCTGTTTGATGCGCCTTGGCTTGAATATCGTTGGCAAAATCAGTTGCAGAATCCACTACACCGGCGGCTTGCTGCAACTTGGTTCCGGCAGCGGGGATAAACCCAGACGATAGTGCTGTCGAGCCTTGCAAGCGGGCATCACGTTCGACCACAACACAATCAATTTGCGCGTCACGCAAATGCAATGCCGCCGTTAACGCACAAGCACCGCCACCAACAATGGCAACGCTAACAAAGCTGGCATCAGCGGGCATCGCTTGCGCGCGAACAATCGTGCGCTTTGCATTTGCATGTTGCACTTTACCCGCCGCTTTCTATGCTGTCGGACGATGCAAGTATTGACCTCGCGGCTTGCCAACCACTTGCCCATTCTCGTAAATCAGTTGCCCACGTAAAAAGGTTGCATCAACTCGTGCAGATAGCTCGACATCTTCAAATGGTGTGTAGCCCTGCGTAGAAGGCGAGTCCTTGGCATGGATAGTCCACGAATGCGCCGAATCAACCAAGGCAATATCGGCATCGTAGCCAACCGCAATATCGCCTTTTTTATTTAAACCAAATCGCTGCGCTGGGTTAAAGCTGGTTACCCGCGCCATGTGGTTATAACTCATGCCGCGACGCGTACCTTCGCTAATTAACGCAGGTAGCAAATACTCGGTGCCACCAAAACCACTCTTGGCCATCCACACATTGCCAAAATAACGTTTAGGCAATTTTAGTTCATGACGACAACAGGCATGATCCGAAACAACCCAATCAAGCTCGCCATCAAGCAACGCAGCCCACAAAAATTCAACATCTTCACGGGGACGAATCGGCGGGTTTACTTTAGCTAACTCGGCTGCTTTCGAATTAGTGTCTAACATTAAATGACCAATGGTGACCTCGCGCTTAAAATCGATATGCGGAAATACGTCGGCCATCATCATTGCCGCTTGCACGGCTTTGCGGGACGATAAATGCAGTAAATTAATATTGGGCAACGCGGTTTCGTGGGCTAGGTAACTGGCAATAAATACAGCCAAACCTTCGCTATGTTGCGGACGCGAAGCACTATAGGCAGCCAACCCTTTTAGTGATTTATCTTTTTCGACGATATGCGTGTAGGCCGTCATAATTTCGGCAGTTTCGCAATGTAGCGATAGCGAAATTTGCTTTGCGCGTTCAGGCATTTGTTCGCGCGCCGCTTGAATACCGCGCATAATAAATTCGAAATGCGCTAAGTCGTAACGCTCGTTTTCGCCAATCATTAAAAAGTCGCGCTGGGTGTTTGATGCGCCATGTAATCCGTGTGAGCCGTAAAACATAAAAATTTTAAAGCTGGAGACGCCGTACTTTTCGATGAGCTCTGGGATTTCACGGATGTGTGTGCTGTCCATCGGTGCTAAATGAAACCCGTAATCTACATAAAATTTACCCTTGGCAATTTTTAGCACTTCGGGATAAAACTTTTTGTAGGGGCCACCTTTGTTTAAATAGTATTGACCGGTACGAAAATAATTTAAGCTACTGGTGACCCCACCCATTGCGGCGGCTTTACTTTCGGTCTCGGCGTCTTCTGCCAGTGGCGAATAAATTCCGCTGTGCATGTGAGCATCGACCACGCCCGGAAAAGCCAAACGATTGTTACCGTCGTAAACTTTTTTTGCTTTACTGGCATCAATCGCAGGCGCAACCAATGCAAATTTTCCGTCCTTAATGGCAATGTCACTGTGGTGTACTTCGTTACCTTGCGGACGTACTACGCGCACATTCTTAATTACTAAGTCATACAGGGGCTGGGTCATTGCGGTTCCTTTCACGCAGTCGTTTCATTTGCAAAGTTGGCAGTAGCCCACCAGCTTGCACCATATCGATTAAAAATTGTGGAATGGGTTCGCACATTAATGTCGAACCACAACTTCCTTGAACAGCCAACGTCGTTAAATCCAGCGTTACGCTGTGTGCTGCTTGCAGTTGGTTAGCGTTGGAATGCGTTAGCAACAACAATCCAACATTAAACGCATTGCGAAAAAACAATCCCCCATAGCTTGGGGCAATCACGGCCGCTATACCCAAATGCACTAACACTTGAGCCGCTTGTTCGCGTGACGAACCAATGCCAAAATTGGGTCCGGCCACAATAAAATCACCCTCTTTCACTTGGGCGGCGAAATCGGGCAAAACATTTTCGAGGCAATGTTTTGCAATTATTTCGATGCCGAACTTCATGGCGTGGCCCGGCGCTAATAGGTCGGTATCGATGTCGTGGCCCAAATGCCAAACCCGGCCTTGGCTCATTGCAAAACCTCGCGCGGATCGGTGATCGCGCCGCGCAATGCAGCGGCTGCTACGCTATAGGGTGAACCCAAATATACGCGTGCCGAGCTTGCGCCCATGCGGCCTTTAAAATTCCGCGCAGTAGTAGAAATTACGGTGCTGTTCTCCGCAACACTATTGCCATAACCCGCACAAGCCCCGCAGCTAGTGGCGAGCAACTGAGCACCAGCATCGGTCAATACTTGCAGCACCCCTTCACGGCGCGCCTGTTCCTGATCTTTAATCGAGGCTGGGGCCAGCAACAGCTGAACGCCTTTAGCAACACGATGCCCCTTTAGTATTTGTGCAGCTGCGCGCATATCCACTAACTTGGCACCGGTGCAAGCGCCGATGTAAGCGATGTTGATTGCAACATCTGTAAATTGCCCAACGTCTTTAGTATTTGCAGGGCTATGCGGTGCCGCAATTTGTGGTGCTAATTGACTCGCATTGCAATCGTAACGCTCTACCGTTGCACCCGCATCCGTGTGCAAATGCTGTACATCGCTTAGCGCTAATTGATTAACCCCAACGCCCGCCAAATAATCGATTGTCGTTTGATCGGGTGCTACTAGGCCAGTTTGCGCGCCTAATTCGGCGCTCATATTGCACAAGGTCATGCGCTCTTGCATATCAAGTGCTTGTACCGCGCTACCGGCAAACTCTACGGCTTGGTAGCGGCCGCCATTCATGCCATGCGTTGCCAACAACGACAGCATCATGTCTTTTGCACAAACGCCCGGTTGCAAACGACCCGACCAATTAAACAAAATGGTTTGAGGAACCTTAATCCAAATTTCTCCGGTGACTAAAACCCCAAGCATCTCGGTACTACCAATACCAAACATATAGGCACCAAAAGCACCACCTGTAGGTGAATGCGAATCACCACCGACACAAAATCGCCCCGGCACAATATGGCCGTGCTCGGGCAATACAACATGACAAATACCAACGCTATCGTAGACATAGGGCATGGCCTGTTCGCGCGCCCAATCGCGTGTGAGTTGAATGATTTTGCGTGATTGATCATCGCGCTCGGGCACGTAGTGGTCCATCACCAAAACCACTTTCGATTTATCCCAAATTTGCGCTTGCAACTGATCTAACATCGGCTGCAAGCGACGCGGCCCAGACGAATCATGGAACATCGCTAAGTCGACTTTGCAAGTCACAATTTCGGCAACTTTAACCTTGGACAAGCCGCATGCACGCGCAATCAATTTTTGCGCCAAAGTCATGGGCATTGAATTGGGACTTGTAAAGGTGTTTGGCTCAGCACTCATTTAACGTTTGTTTAAAGCCCTAAGTAAGCGCGTCGAACTTCATCACTTTGCATCAAGTCATCGGCGTTGCCATGAAACCGAATAGCACCGTTTTCCATGACATAGGCGCGCTGAGCGACCGCCAACGATTGCGCAACATTTTGTTCTACTAACAAGATTGATAAACCATCATTATTTAAGCGCTTAATTAGGCTAAACATTTCTTCAACCAATAAGGGCGAAAGACCTAATGAGGGTTCATCTAACAACAACAAAATTGGCTCGGCCATCAAACCACGGCCAATTGCTAACATTTGTTGTTCGCCACCGCTCATGGTGCCAGCTAATTGCGTTAGGCGCTCTTTAAGACGTGGGAATATCTCGAATACTTTTTGTAAATTTTGTTGGCGGTTAGCACGGGCTCGCGTAAATGAACCGAGCTCTAGGTTCTCCAAAACAGTCAGGTTTGGAAAAATCTTTCGCCCTTCTGGCACTTGGATTAAACCGGCCTTTACCACCGCGCTGTAATGCTGATTGGTTAGATCAATGCCATCAAAAATAATTCGCCCTTGGCGTGCCGGATAAATGCCCGACATGGTGTTGTTTAAGGTTGTTTTACCGGCACCGTTACTGCCTAACAACGCTACTATTTCGCCTCGGCCAACATGTAAATCAACGCCACGCAACACTTCGACCGGGCCATAGCCTGCATGTAATCCCGAGACCGATAACAATGGTTGCAAGCTAGACATAAGTTAAGACGCTTTCTCGGTAACAGGCTTTAACCGAGCCGCAGCACCCGGCCCTAAATAAGCCTCAATTACCGCATTGTCTTGCGTTACCTCATTGGGTAAACCTTGAGCAATTAAACGCCCTTGGGACAACACCCATACATGCTGTGCCAAGTTCATTACCGCTTGCATGACGTGCTCGATCATTAACACCGTGACGCCAGATTGTGCAATCGATCGCACGACGGGAATCATCTCCGTAATTTCTTGTGGATTAAGTCCCGCCAGTACTTCATCCAGTAATAACAATGTGGGTTCGGTGGCAAGCGCTCTTGCTAACTCTAAGCGCTTACGTCCGGCAACCGTTAACTCACCGGCAGGTTGATCTAATTGCGCGGCTAAGCCAACTTGATGAGCTATTGCCTCACCGGCAGCTAAAGCGGCTGAACGAGACGCGTGTTTTAAATGAGCGCCCACTGCAATGTTTTCGCGCACAGTTTGACCGGCAAAAGGCTGAACAATTTGAAACGTGCGCGCTAAGCCTAAGCTGGCGTTAACGTGGGGTTCATTGCGCGAAATATCTTTGCCATCGAAAACGATTGAGCCGCGATCGGCCTTATGAAAGCCCGACATCAACGCAAACAGCGTTGTCTTACCCGCACCGTTTGGGCCGATTAATGCAGTCAAACTATTGCGCGGAACTTCGAGGCTCACATCTTGGACAGCGGCTAGGCCTCCAAACGATTTAGAGACACCAACCAGCGTTAAAATTGAACTAGTGCTCATGGCGCGTCGCGCCCAAAAAACTTGCGTATTGATTGACCCCAACCGGCAATACCGCGCGGCGCAAACATCACCACAAAAATTAACACTAAACCATAAATCACCATATTGAGGCCTGGCAAATTGCCAAACAAATTACGGGTAAGGTCGCCTAACAAATGCAGGCCAAATGCACCAACTACTGGCCCCCATAAGGTGCCAATACCGCCGACAATGGCGCCGACCAAAGCTTCTACCGATGTCGCTGGGCCAAACGCAATGGCCGGATCAATGTATTGAAATACTTGCAGATAGAAGGTGCCAGCTACGCCCATAAACGCCCCTGAAAGCGCGATTGCGATTAGCTTTACACGAGTCGGATTAACACCGACGGCGCGTGCTGCATCTTCGTTATCGCGCACCGCTTGAAGGTAGGCACCAAGGCGCGAGTTTTTTAAATACCAAGTGGTTAGCAAAGCCAACAATACAAACGCCAAAATAAATAACGCGAAACCTTTACGCGAACTAAATTGCATAAAAGCGGCGCCCTCCCGTAGCGGCAACATGAGGCCCACACCAGCCCCGGTCCAAGGCACCGATAGGGCCACAATACGAAACACCTCGGCAAAGGCCAAGGTCACTAAAGCAAAGTACGAACCCTTTAGACCGTAGCGAAACGACAAAGCACCAACAAAGAAACCAACCATTGCACTAACGGCCGCTGCAATGGGTAAAGCCAACCAAGCCGATAACCCCCATTGCATTTGTGCAATTGCGTGAACGTAAGCGCCTGTGCCAAAAAACAATGCATGGCCAAATGAAAACTGCCCACCATAGCCCGCCAAAATATTCCAGGCTTGAGACAACAATGCTGCGTACAAGGCCATCATAATAAAGTTATCAATGACCCCCGATTTACTAAAAGCCAAAGCACCCAACACCACAGCCGCAAACAAAACAATTGAAACTAAATCGCGTTTTGCGGTAGTCACGCGCGGGCTCCAAATAAGCCTTGTGGGCGAAACAACAAAACTAAAATAAAAATTAAAAAGATACCAATTTGCCCAAGCGATTCACCTAAAAACAGCCCGCCCAATGATTCGACAATGCCAATAATAAAACCACCCAGCAATGCCCCAACAAAACTGCCCATGCCGCCTAAAACAACGATAGTAAAGGCGACCAAAACAAAGCCACCGCCGACTTGCGGGTTAACGTAATAGGCTGGCATTAAAAAGCAGGCGGCTGCACCTAAACAAGCCAAACCAATTGCGAAGCTCATGGCATACACATGCTCAACATTAATGCCCATTAACTTTGCACCATGCTTTTCTTTAGCTACCGCGCGAATTGCGCGACCTAAGTCGGTTTTGGCCACAATTAACAACAACACCGCTGAGACAACCAAGGCGCCGGCGAATGCAATTAGTTTAGGCAACGAAATCATGGCCTGCGCGATGCCGATAGAAATTGGAATGGTTGTAAGCGTGTAAGCCGTGTCGATTGAGCGTGTATCCGATTTGAAAACTAACAAGGCTAAATTTTCCATCACAATCGAAATACCCAAAGTGACCAATAGAATATTTTCGTCTTTGCCATGGCTTGCACGATTAATAATGACACGTTGCAAAAAGTAGCCCAAACAAAACATCACCGGCACAACAATGGGTAGCGCTAAATAAGGATCAATGCCCAATTGCGTTTTAAGCCAATATACGCCGTACAACGCCACCATTAACGAAGCACCATGTGCAAAGTTAATGATGTGCAGTACACCGTAAATTAGCGTTAGACCCAAAGCAATTAGTGCATACACCGCACCGGTCGTTAAGCCGTTAAGCAACGAGGGAAAAAGAATTGATAGATCAAACACGACGCGTGCTTTTTACAAAGCGCTTTTTAAGCCTTTAACGGAAAAATAGGCTCAATTTCACGATAGTCGCGCGGCACAATTACTTTAATGTCGCCCTTGCTCACTTGCGTCATCAGCGGCTGCGCGCCTTCGTTTTGACCATTTACAAATTTAGTCGGACCATAGGGCATAAAGTGATCAGCAAAGGTACTGGTTTCTAAGGCAGCAATAATTGCTGCACGGTCTGCCGACTTTGCACGCTCTATCGAATCTATTAATAGGCGCGTGGCTGTGTAGGTGTTAAAAATTTCATAACTAAAGAACAAGCCCTTGGCTTCAACGCGTTTTTTCAAATCGAGGGCACGCTTGTCTTTTGGATTAAACCAGTGGTTGCAATCGATAATGCCGTTTGCCGCTTCGGGAAATTCTTTTACAAACTTATAGCTTGATGCAGCGCCGCCTAGTACCGAGTAAATGGCCTTTGGCGTTACTTTTTGCTGCTGCATAGTACGCACCAGTAAAGCGTATTCGTTGTAGTAGTTTGCGGGAATAACGATATCGGGGTTTACCGCTTTAATACGCAAAACAATATTATTAAAATCGCGCGTTGGGTTCGCGTGTTTGATGACTTCTTTAACGTCGTAACCGTAGCCGGGCAATTCGCGCGCTAACAAGTTTGCAGTCCCGGTTCCAAACAAAGACTCTTCATGAATAATCATGACGGTTTTAGCTGGCTTACCAGCAGCAGTATTTAAAACATGTAAATTGGCAACAGCAACTTGGGCGCATTTGCGATAACCAGGACCAAACCTAAAAGTATTTTTTAAACCACGCTCTACAATTTGATCGGCAACACCAATATCAACTACATGCGGTAGGTTGTATTTAGCGGCCGTTTGAGTGGTTGCTAAACAAATTGCCGATGCGAAAGCACCGACAACTGCGCTTACACCTGCTTCGTTCATTTTTTCGATTTCGGCTGAACCTGCTGCTGGCGTTGACTGTGCGTCGCCTAACATTGCTTCAATTTTTGCGCCGCCTAGGGATTTGATTCCACCCGCCTTGTTGGCATCTTCTATTGCCATCATTGCACCTTCGCGGCACTGCGAGCCCGAATAGGCCAGAGCGCCGGTAACCGGATGCAACACGCCAATTTTTATTGTTTTCGGTTGAGCACGACCAATTACAGGAACAGCAAATACAGAACCGGCAGCAGCGGCACGACCTACAAACTGACGACGACTAGTCATAATAATTTTCCTTTGGTTTATTTTTAAGTATCCACTGCTTCTGATTCAGTCACCCAAACCTTGGCATCAATATTTCCAACCCGCGATAAATGCATCACATATTCATACCGATCGGGCCGATACAACCCATGCAACCACTGCACAGGCTTATTTTGACGATCAAAAATTAATCGTTTTACAGCTAACAACGCGGTACCCACCGCTACCTCTAAATGTTCGGCAGTAGCAACGTCGGCCAATTGCGCCGAAATAGTTTGCTCGGCGCGGCCTACTTGAATACCCGATTCTTCTAACAACACTAAAATTGGTTTTTGGGCTAACTCGCGTTTACCAAAACGGGCCATTTTTGCCGGTACAAAAGTGGTGATTAATGAAAGCGGCCCATCGGGAATGCTACGCACGCGCACCGCCTTTTGCACTAATTCGGTTGCTGGCAAATTAAGCGCGGCACTTACATCAGGTGTTGCATTGATCGTTTGAACATCAATTACTTTTACGCGCGTTCGCAAACCCACCATTACGAGATTTTCAAGCAAGCCTGTGAGCTTGCCGCCTAGTTTTTTAGAACCTTCGGTGTTAGCTTTGGTGGCTACTATTGGCTGAATCGGTCGTGTACCGCGCCCTGCCTCGCGAGAGATAAGCCCTTCGGCTTGTAGTTGCCCAAGCGCTTTTCGAACGGTAACGCGCGCTACCTGAAAGCGTTGTTGCAAAACCGTTTCGCTTGGCAAGCCTGCAGCAAATACCCCAGCTAGCAATTGCTCACGCAGCACCAAGTAGACCTGATGATACTTAGGTACCACGGCATGGCTGAGGATTGGTGATAGTAGAGGCGCGCCCATCGCGGTATGCTGCAACGGTTCTATTGTCCTGTCAATAGAACAATTTCATTCGAAATGTGGCGGTTAATAGATCCGTCTTACTGGCCGAAACTAGACAGCCCACCCTTAAACCCGCGATGCCAGAGTGCGTCGAGAAATTTTACTAAAAAAGTGAAAAAATTCCTTTGAATTTTTGTGCCCCTTGTTAATCAAATACTTAGCGAACGAGGCATGAACATTGCTACTATTTAAAGCAACACTCTTTTTTGCTGGTCGCTCTGTGACTGGTGCGTCTTGAGAACTTTAACGCAATGTGGATGAATCAATCGTTTTTCATCTTTGAACCACAGCGGTAAAAAACTTTCCTTAACTGTTACTCATTCTAGGTAGAAGATCATGAAATTGAACTCGCTGTTTGCACCACTTGTGGCTGTTTTTGGGTTGTTGTGCGCTTTACCCGCAAATGCGGCTGTAATTCTGTTTCAAGGCACTTTTGCTCCCGAAGCAACTGGAGCGACAGGTAACGGCGCTTTGAGCCTGCGATACGACGATATTGCTCGTACTTTAGCAATCAATGCGACTTGGCAAGGGCTGTCCGGAAATACAACGACAGCACATATTCATTGTTGCACCGCGGTGGCTCGCACGGGTACGGCCGGCGTAGCGTTGGCCCAAGCCGGAATATTGCCAGGATTTCCGTTAGGCGCGCAAAGTGGAAGCTACATTAGTTTGATCGACCTTTCACTTACAAGTCAGTATTCCGCTGCGTTTATTACGGCCAGTGGAGGGACTACACAAGGCGCGGAATCACGCCTAATTGGGAACTTAGCTTCCGGTAACGCTTACTTTAATATTCACAGTTCAACGTTTGGAGGCGGTGAAATTAGAGCTTTTGTTTCACGCGTGCCGTTGCCTGGCTCACTCGCTTTGATATTGGTTGGCGCAGCGGGAGTATTTTTAGCGAGCAGGAAGAAGGCCTTTGGCATTTAGTTGCTAAGGGTTTTTGGCGGCACTGTTTAAACGACGGGGTCGCCTTTTAGTGCTTGACCAAGCGCCGGTTGAAAGATCGGCTTATTATTTTGTTACCGTAGAATTTACGTTTCAATCTAACTACGCTTCGTATGCTCGCGAGTCTCGCTAATAAATTCCAGAGCTTCTGCCTTAATCGTGGTGCCACGCCGCCAAACAAGGCCAACGTCGATCGTGTCCACTGCATCTCGAAGGGGCCTTACATCAACGTGCTCCGCATCCAGAGTCCAAGGGCGATACAGAAAATCGGGTAACACCGCTATCCCGGCACCTTGGCCGACTAAAGAGCGAACAGCCTCCAAAGAGCTGGTGCTCATGAGTACCTTAGGCTTTAACCGATAGCGTTGCCAAACCATTTGCATTTGCACCGACATTCGATCAGCGTCTAACTCGATCAATTCGTACGCCGCACACTCCGCTAGTGTTAACTCCTCTTTTGCAGCTAAGGGGTGGTTTGCCGACATCCAGACTTGATTGGGTGATCGCAAAAGTGTTTCAGAAACCAAGGCCTGTCGATCCTCCAACATACTAGACAGCATAATGGCAACGTCGACTTCACCGTTGATGAGTAAATGTTCTAAAAAATCAGGTCGTTCTTCGATTAGCTTTAATTTGACATTCGGGCAGCTGCGCCGAAACCGAGCGACCAATTCCGACAAGTAGTAGCCTGCCACCAAACTGGAAACGCCTATTGCGAGTTCGCCATCTAGTAATTTTGGTACTTCTTTTTGCAAGTTGGTTGCGTCGGCAACCGCCGATAAAACTTTTCGTGCGCTGGCTAAAAAGCGGTGTCCATCGGGGGTGAGCAACATGCCCTTAGCCGTTCGCTCAAATAGCTTGAGCCTAAGCTCTTCTTCTAGTTCTTGAATACTTTTGGTAATTGCAGATTGGGCGATGTTAACCATGCGAGCGGCCGACGCAACCGAGTTTGATTCGGCGACCGCAATGAAGTAGCGAAATTGGCGAAGCGTTACGTTACGCATAACCGAGGCCGATTATTCAGCGTCTCTGACGTCAGCAATTACTTGCTTTCCAAAAGTTTTGCGCGCAATGTAGGCGATAATTTTAGCGGCGGCTACATCGGGTGAATCTAACATTCCTTTGTCCTTTAGGTCTTGGAAGTTCTGTCGACTGGAAAACGCTTCCGGTGAGGCGCTACGCAATTGAATCTGCATATCAGTATCAATGACCCCTGGAGCAAGTGAACACACTCGTGCTGGATGCTGCATTTCCTGCTGCTCCATTTCAATCGCTCTGGTGAAATGATCCATACCCGCTTTAATCGCACAATAGGAAGTCGATCCAGCCATAGCGCGGCGACCAAGCCCCGAGGATATATTTACGATCGATTTGGGGATGCTTGCAGATTGTATTGCGCGTAAGAAGGCGTTGCACAATAACAAAGGGGCAGTAAGCCCAACTTCAACAGCACGAATAATATCGACGTTAACCTGAGCACCCAAACTAGCAGGCTCGGCTAAGTAGGCGGCATTGTTAATCAAAGTAACGGAAGCAAATGGTGCTTGAGTCGATATAAGCTTCGTAGTTAAAAACCGCTCTAACTGTTGGGCAATGTCTTGAGCGTCGGCTAAGTCCGCTTTCCATTGCACAACCGGGTATTTCACTTCCAGCGAAGCGAGCTCTGAACTTTGCTGCCGAGCAATTCCAAGAACTTGATGACCTGCTGTTGCTAATTGCTTAGCAATTGCTTGCCCAAGCCCTCGCGAACTACCAGTAACAATATACAAATGTGTCATAAATTTTATCCATAAAAAAACCCGCCGAAAGCACGAGGCTACAGCGGGTTTTTAACACGAAACACTGTCTCGTGTTGAATCGATCTAAGCTAAATTTCTACAGTTTGAAGTTAAAGCTTTAAGTTTAAGACTTAAATTTCTTTGGGTGCTTCAGTTACTTCAGGACGATCCATCAATTCCATAAAGGCCATTGGCGCATTGTCACCTTGGCGAAAGCCAAACTTCAAAATGCGGGTATAGCCGCCAGGGCGCTTAGCAAAGCGTGGGCCTAGGTCGTTGAAGATTTTGCTAACCATATCGCGATCGCGCAAGCGATTGAACGCTAAGCGACGATTTGATAACGACGGGGTTTTGCCCAAATTGATTAATGGCTCTACAACACGGCGCAATTCCTTTGCTTTAGGCAAAGTAGTTTTAATTGCTTCGTGCAACAACAACGAGTTGCACATATTACGTAGCATTGCTTCGCGATGTGCGCTTGTGCGGTTTAGTTTCCGCAATCCATTTCCGTGACGCATATTCTGCTCCTTCTTTCCGGTCGCTTGACTCTAGTTCAAACTGAACCGCCCGATTACGGACGATCCAATCCAACTGGCGGCCAGTTCTCTAATTTCATTCCCAGCGTTAAGCCGCGTGAGGCCAAGACATCTTTAATTTCGTTCAGTGACTTGCGACCCAAGTTCGGGGTCTTCAACAATTCGTTTTCGGTACGCTGAATCAAATCGCCGATGTAGTAAATGTTTTCAGCTTTCAAGCAATTTGCAGAACGCACTGTGAGCTCTAAATCATCCACTGGACGCAACAACGTTGGATCCATTTGTGGTTGACGTGGTTGCTCCAGAATTGGTTCAGCACCGCCTTCAAGCGCAGCAAATACACTGAGCTGTTCAACCAAAATACGCGCAGCATGACGAACACCTTCCTCAGGCGAAATCACACCGTTTGTTTCGATGTCTAAAATTAGACGATCAAGGTCGGTACGTTGCTCAACACGGGCGCTTTCAACACTGTAGCTAACACGCTTAACAGGCGAGAACGAAGCATCTAGTACGATGCGGCCAATGGTTTTGCTCTCATTCATATTGCGCATGTTGCCTGGCACATAGCCGCGACCACGCTCAATTTTGATCTGCATATCCAACTTGCCACCATCAGTTAAGTTGGCAATCACCAATTCGGGATTGATTAACTCAACGTCATGGGGTAAATCGATATCTCCTGCATGCACGGGACCAGCACCTTCTTTACGCAAGGTTAAAAACACCTCGTCGCGGTTGTGCAACTTGAAGGTAACACCCTTCAAATTCAGCAACAAATCAACCATGTCTTCACGGACACCGTCGATTGTAGAATACTCATGTACGACACCAGAGATTTGCACTTCGGTTGGGGCATAACCCACCATCGAAGACAGCAAAACGCGGCGTAGTGCATTGCCCAAGGTATGGCCGTAGCCGCGCTCGAAGGGCTCCATAACCACGCGTGCGTGGTGAGCGCCAACTTGCTCGACATCGACAATCTTGGGTTTCAGCATTGATGTTTGCATCTAGAAATCCTCTCTTAGCGCGAGTACAATTCGACGATCAAACTTTCGTTGATTTCGTTAGCGAAGTCGCCACGGTCCGGAACCTGTTTATAGGTGCCTTCCATTTTGTTCTTGTCTACCGAGACCCAGCTTGGGAAACCGCCCTGTTCAGCCAACATTAATGAGTCGGCGATACGGACTTGTTTCTTGGAGCGTTCACGAACGGTGACCACGTCATTTACGGAAACTTGAGCCGACGGAATATTTAACGTACGGCCATTAACTAAAACTGCTTTGTGGCTAACAAGCTGACGTGATTCGGCGCGTGTTGAGCCAAAGCCCATGCGATACACGACGTTGTCTAAACGTGACTCAAGCAATTGCAGCAAGTTTGTACCGGTACTGCCCTTACGACGCTCAGCTTCGGCGAAGTAGCGGCGGAACTGACGCTCCAAAATACCATACATGCGTTTTACTTTTTGCTTCTCGCGCAATTGCAAGCCATAGTCGGATGTACGCGCACCGGAAGTGCGGCCATGTTGACCTGGTTTACTGTCGAGTTTGCATTTTGAGTCAAGACCACGACGTGTGCTCTTGAGATATAGATCAGTGCCTTCCCTGCGGGATAGTTTGCACTTTGGACCAGTGTAACGTGCCACTTTATTTCCTTTGTAGTTCGCGCGAGAGCTCTGGTGCTTCTCACGGTCAGTCTAGTACTCGATAGAACTTGGCGCTAGACGGCGGGTTGAGCTTTGCTAAATACTAATTTAGCAAAGCGAAAAAACTTGTTTACTGCAAAACATGCAACTTAAAACAGCAAAAGAACCTAGATACGACGACGCTTTGAGGGACGGCAACCGTTATGCGGGGTTGGCGTGATGTCGGCTATTTGCGTAATTTTGATACCTAAACCGTTTAGTGCACGAATTGCTGACTCGCGACCTGGACCAGGTCCAGTGATGCGCGCTTCTAAATTCTTAATACCGCATTCCAAGGCAACACGACCAGCGTTCTCACCGGCAACTTGCGCTGCAAACGGTGTGGACTTACGTGAACCTTTAAAACCAGCACCACCCGCGGTCGCCCATGACAAGGTATTACCTTGGCGATCGGTGATCGTTACGATGGTGTTGTTAAAAGAAGCATGAATGTGGACGATACCGTCTGAAACATTCTTCTTAACTTTCTTACGTGCACGCGCGCTGGCGGCAGATGCGGACTGTTGCTTAGCCATTTGCTAATCCAATCAATTATTTCTTTTGAGCGATGTTGGCCTTAACCGGGCCTTTACGGGTACGTGCATTGGTACGTGTGCGCTGACCACGGCATGGTAAACCACGACGATGGCGTACACCGCGATAGCATCCCAAGTCCATCAAACGCTTGATCGACATGGTGTTCTCACGACGCAAGTCGCCTTCTACGTGGTACTTAGCGATTTGGTCACGAATTTTTTCCAAGTCGTTATCGTCCAGATCCTTTACTTTTTTATTGTAAGGGACTCCTGATTGCTCACAAATCATGCGAGCACGTGGACGACCAATACCAAAAATAGCGGTTAAGCCAATCTCAGCATGTTGGTGATTCGGGATATTAATTCCGGCGATACGGGCCATAAAACTTTCCTCTGATTCAAGTAAACGGTGCTAGACCGATTACCCTTGACGTTGTTTGTGACGTGGATCATCGCAAATGACGCGTACAACGCCCTTGCGCTTAATAACTTTGCATTTGCGGCAAATCTTTTTTACCGATGCCATAACTTTCATGGTGTTTCCTTCTTTAGTCTTATTGCTTACTTAGCGCGGAACACGATACGTGCCCGCGATAAGTCGTAGGGTGTTAATTCGACCGTTACTTTATCGCCAGGCAGTATGCGAATGTAATTCATTCGCATCTTTCCGGAAATGTGACCGAGTACTACATGCCCATTTTCAAGCTTTACTCTAAAGGTTGCGTTGGGCAAATTCTCAACAACCTCGCCCAGCATCTGAATAACGTCGTCTTTTGACATTCGGTTACTTTTGACCCTTCAAGGTATTTTTCTTAATTAATCCCTCGTACTGCTGGGACATCATTGATGCTTGCACTTGGGTAATAAAATCCATTGTGACTACAACAATAATTAACAGTGACGTCCCACCGAAGTAAAACGGCACTTTGTATTGCAAGTTCAGAAATTCGGGCACTAAACAAACTAAGGTAATGTAAACAGCACCAATAGCGGTTAAACGTAACAAAATTTTGTCGATGTACTTTGCGGTCTGATCACCTGGGCGAATGCCTGGCAACGTGGCTCCCGATTTCTTCAAGTTATCGGCTGTTTCGCGGCTATTAAAAACAAGCGCCGTGTAAAAGAAACAAAAGAACGCAATTGCAATGGCATAACACAGAACATAAATAGGCTGACCAGGCGACAAGGTTGCACCAATGTCTTTGATCCAACGGCCGACTTTTCCGTCGGCGTCACCTGCAAACCACTGACTTAATGTTGCCGGAAACAAAATAATAGATGACGCGAAAATTGGGGGAATAACACCGGCCATATTTAGCTTCAAAGGCAGATGGGAAGAGACACCACCGTAAACCTTATTACCAACTTGGCGCTTCGCGTAATTGACCGTAATTTTGCGCTGCCCTCGTTCTACGAACACAACCAACGCAGTTACCATCAACACAACGACCGCAATAATTAAAGCCGCAATCGCAGGCATAGAACCGTTACCAATTAAGGTACCCATTCCAGCCAAAGCGCTTGGTAAACCAGCAACGATTCCGGCAAAAATCAACATCGAAATTCCGTTACCAATACCGCGCTCTGTGATTTGTTCGCCAAGCCACATTAAAAACATGGTGCCCGTTAGCAAGCTTGTAACCGCTGTGAACTGAAACAACAAACCTTTTTGAACCACAACACCTTGTGACTCAAGTGCCAAAGCGATACCGAATGCTTGAAACGTTGCCAACACTACGGTCCCGTAGCGGGTGTACTTGGTAATTTGCCGACGACCCGCTTCACCCTCTTTTTTAAGGGCTTCGAGTGGCGCATAAATTACAGTCATTAACTGCATCACAATCGAAGCCGTAATGTAAGGCATGATGCCAAGTGCAAATACCGACATACGTGACAGCGCACCGCCCGAAAACATGTTGAACATGTTCAAGATACCTTCAGGCTGGCTTTTAAACATACGTTGCAATTGATCTGGATCAATGCCTGGCACTGGAATATGCGAGCCAATACGATACACAACGAGTGCCAGCAGCAAAAATATAATTCGCCCCTGTAACTCGCCGTATTTACCGGACTTCGCTTGATCCATTAAAGTGCTAGACACGTTCTTAGTTCTCTTGACTGTTGGTAGCTAAGTAAATTTACTTAACTTTTGCTACTAATTTTCTAACGACTGGCAATACCGGTGTTTCGATAATCTTGCCACCGGCCGCCTCGATTGCAGCACGAGCACCTTTGGTAGCGCCAACACCTTTGAGCACAACTTTTTTGGTGATTTCGCCCGACAAAATAACTTTGGCACTAATGCTTAATTGCGAAATGATCCCAGCTTGCACCAAAGACAACATATCGATTTCTTCAAGAGGCATCTTTTGCAAGTCGGACAAACGCACTTCAGCGTTTAGACCGGCGTACAACGATTTGAAACCACGCTTAGGCAAGCGACGTTGCAAAGGCATTTGACCGCCTTCGAAGCCGACTTTATGAAAGCCACCTGAACGTGACTTTTGACCCTTGTGGCCACGACCTGCGGTTTTACCGAGGCCGGAACCAATACCGCGGCCCACACGCTTTTTAGCATGCTTGGCGCCTTCGGCTGGTTGAATGGTATTAAGTTTCATAACTAATCCTTGTTGCTGAAGATGGCGACTAATGCGCTAGCTTCAAGCGACCTTTACTAAGTAATTCACCTTAGTGATCATTCCGCGTACTGCGGGCGTATCTTCTAACTCACGGGTTTGATGCATCTTTTTCAAACCCAAACCCAATACCGTTTCACGGTGACCGGCTTTCGTGCCGATTGGGCTCTTGATGAGCGTTACTTTTAATGTTTTTTTGGCCGTTGTCATGACTTATCCTGAGATCTGTTCAACAGTTAGACCACGCTTGGCAGCAATTTCACCAGGAGTACTAACATGTTGTAACGCGTCGAGAGTGGCACGAACCATGTTGTAAGGATTGGTTGAACCAAAGCTCTTAGCAACAACGTTACGTACACCAACAACTTCAAAAATTGCGCGCATTGGGCCACCAGCAATGATGCCAGTACCTTCGCTTGCAGGTTGAATCATGACGCGGGCAGCGCCCCAACGACCTTCAACAGTGTGATGAACGCTACCGTTCTTCAAACTTACTTTGATCATCTTGCGACGGGCTTCTTCCATCGCCTTTTGTACCGCTACCGGTACTTCACGCGACTTACCTTTGCCCATACCAACACGTCCGTCGCCATCACCCACTACTGTGAGTGCTGCGAAACCGAGAATACGACCACCCTTAACAACTTTGGTGACGCGATTAACCGCGATCATTTTCTCTTTTAGACCGTCGTCACGCTCTTCGCCGCCAACTTTTGCTTGAATCTTTGCCATTTACTTTTTCCTTTAGGTTCGCTTAGTGCGCTTAGCCGATTAAATCTTTAATCCGGCTTCGCGAGCCGCATCAGCTAAGGCCTTAATACGACCGTGATAACGGAAACCTGCGCGATCAAAAGCTACTTCAGTAATTCCGGCTTTGAGGGCCTTCTCTGCAATAAGCTTTCCGACCAAGGCTGCAGCATTTACATTGCCGCCCAAACCAGTTTTACCGTCTAATGCTTTACGTACATCCGCTTCAACAGTGGATGCAGCTACCAGTATCTTGCTGCCGTCGCTAGAAAAAATATTAGCGTAGATATGCGAGTTTGTACGGTGAACTGCTAGGCGTACTGCCAGCTGTTGCTTAATCCGTGCTCGCGTTTGCTTGGCACGGCGCAAGCGTGAAAGAGTCTTATCCATAATTTTCTCGCGCGCTTACTTCTTCTTAGTTTCTTTGATGACCACACGCTCATCGCTATAACGTACACCCTTGCCCTTGTAGGGCTCTGGTGGACGATAGGCGCGAACTTCGGCGGCCACTTGTCCCACACGCTGCTTGTCAATCCCTTTGATCAGGATCTCGGTTGGCGTTGGGGTCTCTGCTTTTACACCTTCTGGCAATTTGTGATTTACAGGGTGCGAAAAGCCTAAAGCTAAATTTAATACCGCTCCTTGCGAAGCCGCTTTGTAGCCCACGCCAACTAAGGTGAGCTTACGCTCGAAACCCTTGCTGACACCGTGAACCATATTGGCGGTTAATGCACGAAACGTTCCAGACATTGCGTTAGCAGCAGCTGAAGTATCTACCGGCGCATATTGCATTGTTGCGCCTTCGATCTTCAAGGTCACTAGACTGTTAATGCGCTGCGAGAGTGAACCCAAAGCACCTTTAACGGTTAAGACACCATCGGCTACTGTTGCGCTAGTACCTGCTGGCAAAGTAATCGGTTGTTTACCTACACGTGACATATCCGATTCCCCTTACGCTACGTAGCCGAGAACTTCACCGCCGACGCCAGTTTGGCGTGCTTTACGGTCAGTCATCAGGCCACGTGAAGTGGAGAGGATGGCACAGCCTAAGCCGTTCATCACTTGCGGAATCTCGTCATGGCCTTTGTAAACGCGCAAGCCTGGACGGCTAACACGGTCTAAACGCTCAATTACGGGACGGCCGGCGTAGTACTTTAATTGGACTTCTAATGTCGCTTTCGCGCCATCTTTAATCACTGAAAAGCTATCGATGTAACCTTCATCACGTAGCACCGCAGCAATGGCAACCTTCAATTTCGAAGATGGCATCACCACTTGGGGCTTCGCAACGCTTTGGGCATTGCGGATGCGGGTAAACATGTCGGCGACTGGATCGCTCATGCTCATAATATTTTCCTTTTCTTACCAGCTAGCTTTCGTCATGCCGGGGATTTCCCCGCGCATGGCGATGTCGCGCAACTTGCTACGGCCAAGGCCGAACTTGCTGTAGGTGCCGCGTGGACGACCCGTTAACAAGCAGCGAGCACGCATACGTGTTGGGTTGGCATTGCGGGGGAACGCCTGCACCTTCAGACGCGCTTCATAGCGCTCTTCGTCAGTTTTGCTGGTGTCGTTAATAATGGCTTGAAGAGCAGCGCGCTTTGGAGCGTACTTAGCAACGAGTGCTGCACGCTTCTTTTCACGCTCAATCATAGATAGTTTTGCCATGAGGAACCCTTAGTTGCGGAACGGAAACTTAAATGCAGCGAGCAAAGCGCGCGCTTCATCGTCGGTTTTTGCCGTCGTAGTAATACTGATATTCAGACCGCGAAGAGCATCCACCTTGTCGTATTCGATTTCGGGGAAAATAATCTGCTCTTTCATGCCCATGTTGTAGTTACCGCGACCATCAAATGCACGGCCCGACACACCGCGAAAATCGCGTGTACGTGGCAAAGCAATAGTGATCAATCGGTCGAGAAACTCGTACATCCGAGCACCGCGCAAAGTAACCATGCAACCAATTGGATATTGCTCACGGATTTTAAAGCCCGCAATCGCTTTACGTGACTTAGTAACCACCGGCTTTTGGCCAGCAATTTTCATTAAGTCACCTACCGCATTGTCCAAAATCTTTTTGTCGCCAACGGCTTCCGAAACACCCATGTTGAGAGTAATTTTCGAAATACGTGGCACTTGCATTGACGAGGTATATCCGAACTTAGCCTTCAGCTCAGGAGCTACTTTATCTGTAAATAGTGTTTGAAAACGTGACATCCGAGTTCCCTATCAGGCCTTAACCTGTTCACCATTGGATTTGAATACGCGAACTTTCTTGCCGTCATCTAGCTTCTTGACGGATACGCGATCACCCTTGCCAGTGGCTGGGTTAAAAATCATCAGGTTGGATTGGTGAATCGGCATCGTTTTGTCAACAATACCGCCGACTTGGTTTTGCATTGGGTTTGGACGAACATGTTTTTTGGCAACGTTGATACCGTCTACCAATACATAATCTTCATCGACGCGAACCTGAACAGTTCCGCGCTTACCCTTGTCTTTACCAGTGATGACGATTACCTCGTCACCTTTAACAATTTTTCTCATACCAGCGTCCTTACAAGACTTCAGGAGCCAACGAAACGATCTTCATAAATCGCTCGGTGCGCAACTCGCGCGTTACCGGCCCGAAAATACGAGTACCGATTGGCTCTAGCTTGGCGTTAAGCAACACAGCTGCGTTGCCATCAAATTTAATCAAAGATCCATCGGGACGACGTACGCCTTTGGCTGTGCGAACAACGACGGCGTTATAAACCTCGCCTTTTTTCACACGGCCACGCGGCTGAGCTTCCTTAATACTGACCTTGATGACATCACCAATACCAGCATAACGGCGCTTAGAGCCACCCAATACTTTGATACACATTACTGAACGAGCGCCGGTATTATCGGCAACGTTCAGCTTCGACTGCATCTGAATCATTTTTTCATCCCCAACTTGGCCACAAAAACTGCAGCTAGTCTTGGTCCCGTAGCGCTGACTGTGAAGCCACCGCGGGTTGGTAATCCCTTACTAGAAACTAGTTTGGGGGTTTGACCCAACTTCATTATTTCAGTCCCAAAAAGCTTACAACGAGAAGGAAATTCAATAAAGCTGGAAAGCCTGCCATTATAGCGTTCTGTAGATCCGTCATTCAAGACATAAACCTAAAGAAGTGAACGTCTGCGACAACGCAGTCGTTCAGTACAAATTAAACGTTACTGCCTTTTTCCAACAACTTTGTAACGATCCATGTCTTGGTGCGTGACAGTGGACGGCACTCGGTAATCTCGACTAAGTCGCCTTCACCATAAGTACCTTCGCCAGTATCAGCGTGGAACTTATTGCTACGTGTGAGGTACTTACCGTACAAAGGGTGTTGTACTTGACGCTCGACCTTGACAGTAACTGTTCGGGTCATTTTTGCACTAGTTACCCGGCCAACGAAGGCACGTTTAACAGCGGCTTTAACTGGAATTGCTTCGGTCATTTTGCGCTCGCTTTGTTACTGGCTTCAGTCATCAGAGTTTTCACTCGGGCGATGTCCTTGCGTACTTTACCCAACTGACTCGAATTGGTCAGTTGTTGTGTACCGGCTTGCATACGCAAGTTGAAGTGTGCGCGCTGTAAGTCGGCCAATTCCTTGGTTAGACCTGCAGCGTCTTTGGTTCTTAATTCACTGGCTTTCATGCTCAGATTCTCCTGGAGGCTAAGCTTTAAGCGCCGACGTGGCGACTGACGAATGTCGTAGCGATGGGCAACTTGGCAGCAGCAAGGCGGAACGCCTCGCGCGCTAAAGCTTCATCAACTCCGTCCATCTCATACAGTACCTTGCCGGGCTGGATCTCAGCTACGTAGTACTCTGGATTACCTTTACCGTTACCCATACGAACTTCGGCTGGTTTAGTCGAAATAGGCTTGTCAGGGAAAATACGAATCCAGATGCGGCCGCCACGTTTAATGTGACGGGTCATTGCGCGACGAGCTGATTCGATCTGGCGAGCCGTCAAACGACCACGACCAATTGCTTTAAGACCGAAATCGCCAAACGACACGCTGGCACCGCGAGTTGCTAGACCTTTGTTACGGCCTTTTTGCTCTTTGCGGTACTTGCGACGTGATGGTTGCAGCATCGCTTATTCTCCTTTACCTTCAGCAGGTGCAGCAGCTTTGCGCACACGCTTTACGGCAGTAGTTGGTTTAGCAGCATCGGGCGTTGCAGCAGCATCGCCTTCAGGCTTTTTAGCACGCGGGGCGCCACGGCTATCGCCTGGACGACCACCTGGCTTAGCACCCGGAGCACGACGTGGTTTACGATCATCACGATCTTCACGCGGGGCTTCTTTTTCTGCAGCGACTGGTGCATCGTTACGGCCCAAGGTATCACCCTTGTAAACCCAAACTTTTACACCAATGATGCCGTAAGTTGTGCTGGCTTCTGAAAAACCATAGTCAATATCGGCACGTAAGGTATGCAATGGCACGCGGCCTTCGCGATACCACTCGGTACGGGCAATCTCTGCACCGTTCAAGCGACCTGCACTCATGATCTTAATACCTTGAGCACCCAAACGCATTGCGTTTTGCATCGCACGCTTCATGGCGCGACGGAACATAATACGTTTTTCGAGCTGCTGGGTAATCGAATCGGCGATTAACTGTGAGTCGATCTCTGGCTTGCGAACTTCTTCGATGTTGACGTGCACTGGCACCTTCATCATCTTTTGCAATTCGGCCTTCAATACCTCGATGTCTTCACCTTTTTTACCGATCACAACACCTGGGCGTGACGAGTAAATAGTGATGCGCGCGTTCTTGGAAGGACGCTCGATGAGGATACGACTAACTGATGCGTTCTTTAGCTTCTTTTTCAAGAAGGCGCGAACCATCAAGTCTTCTGCCAGCATGCCAGCAAAGTCGCGGTTGTTGGCGTACCAACGTGAAGACCAGTTACGCGAAACGCTTAAGCGAAATCCGGTTGGATGAATCTTTTGTCCCATAGTCCCTGGCCCCTTAATTACTTACGCTGAGATAAATGTGGCAAGTCTGCTTTTCAATCTTGCAGCCGCGCCCTTTAGCTCTTGGCATAAAGCGTTTAAGTGATGTCGCTTTTTCGACGTGGATTGTTTTAACTTTTAACTCATCAATATCAGCACCGTCGTTATGCTCGGCGTTGGCAATTGCCGACTCCAAGAGCTTCTTAACGAGACCAGCTGACTTCTTTGAAGTAAAGGTCAGAATATTGAGCGCTTGATCGACCGGCTTACCGCGGATCATATCGGCCACAAGGCGACCTTTTTGAGCCGATACCCGGGCGCTTTTCAGCATTGCTGTAGTTTCCATTTGCATGCGCTCCTTATTTCTTCACGGCTTTCTTGTCGGCTGCATGACCCTTGAACGTCCGGGTTAATGCAAACTCGCCAAGCTTATGGCCAACCATGTTCTCGTTAACAAACACTGGAATGTGCTGTTTTCCGTTATGTACCGCAATCGTGAGACCGATAAAATCGGGCACGATTGTGGAACGGCGAGACCAGGTTTTAATTGGTTTTTTGTCCTTCGCAGCGACGGCTTTTTCTACTTTAGCCAGCAAATGCGCATCTACGAACGGACCTTTTTTGACTGAACGTGTCATCTCTTATGCCTCGTTATTTCTTGTAGCGACGCTGAACGATCATCACGTCAGTGCGCTTGTTAGTACGAGTACGGTAACCCTTGGTTGGTTGACCCCATGGGTTCACTGGTACACGACCTTCACCAGTTTTACCTTCGCCGCCACCGTGTGGGTGATCGACTGGGTTCATCGCGGTTCCGCGAACGGTTGGGCGAATACCACGCCAGCGTGTTGCACCGGCTTTACCGATTTTACGCAGGTTGTGCTCTTCGTTACCGACTTCACCAATGGTAGCGCGACACTCAATATGAATCTTGCGAATCTCACCTGAGCGCAAGCGAACTTGAGCGTAGATGCCTTCACGAGCTAACAACTGAGCCGACGTGCCTGCCGAGCGAGCGATCTGCGCGCCACGACCTGGCTGCATTTCGATTGCGTGAATCGTGGTACCAACTGGAATATTACGCAATGGCAATGTGTTACCCGGCTTGATCGGCGCTTCTGCACCGCTAATTAGGGTTGCACCAGCCAAAATACCGCGTGGAGCCAAAATATAAGTACGCTCACCATCGGCGTAGCACAACAGTGCCAAGTTTGCCGAACGGTTTGGGTCGTACTCTAAACGCTCTACTTTGGCAATGATGCCGTCTTTATTGCGACGGAAGTCAACAATTCGATAGTGCGATTTATGACCACCACCACGATGACGGGTAGTAATGTGACCGTTGTTGTTGCGACCCGAACCGCGTTTTTGCGCTTCTAGCAAAGGCGCATAAGGAGCACCCTTGTGTAGATTGGGGTTCACAACTTTCAGCATGCCACGACGGCCGGCTGAGGTTGGTTTTACTTTAACGAGTGCCATGTTACGCGGCCTCCGCGAAGTTAATTTCTTGGCCTGCCGCTAAACAAACATACGCTTTACGAATGTTGTTACGGCGACCGTTGAATTTGCCAAATCGCTTGGCTTTACCAGCGATATTGATCATGTTGACTGATTCGACTTTCACGCTAAACAACAACTCAACTGAAGCCTTAATTTCGGCTTTGGTTGCGTCTTGTAAAACGCGAAATGCGATCTGATTACGTTTCTCAGCGAGGTTCGTTGCCTTTTCGGAAACGATAGGCGCTAACAGAACCGTCATAAGGCGATCTTGCTTCGAGCTCATGCTGCCACCTCCCCTGCTAATATCTCTTGAAACTTAGCTAACGCGGCTTTAGTAATAACTACCTTACCGCAATAAACCAATGAGACCGGATCGGCTTCGTGCGCTTGGATTACAGCAACGTTGTGCAAGTTGCGTGAAGCTAAAGCAACGTTTGCATCAATACCGTCGGTAATAACCAAAACAGCGTCATTGGCCATTCCTAAACTTGTTAACTTAGCAACGAGTTGCTTAGTTTTTGGAGCTTCAAGTAGGAAATCGTCCATGATGAAGATACGATCTTCGCGCGCCAATTGCGACAAGATTGAGCACATACCAACGCGGTGCATTTTCTTGTTAACTTTGTGCGAGAAATTCTCTTCGGGTGAATTCGGAAAAATCTTACCACCGCCACGCCACAATGGGCTTGAAGTCATACCAGCGCGAGCACGACCGGTGCCCTTTTGGTTAAACGGCTTCTTGGTCGAGTGACGAACTTCTTCACGATCTTTTTGCTTACGATTACCGCTACGCGCATTGGCTTGGTAGGCGACTACCAACTGATGCACTAAGGGCTCGTTGTATTCACGCGCAAACACCACATCCGACGCAGCAATATTGCCAGCGGCTTGACCTTGCGAGTTGATAACTTTTAATTCCATTGTCGTGTCCCCAATTATGCGGCCGCAGCCGTTTTGGCTTTGATAGCCGGGGTTACCACTACATAGCCGTTTGAAGCACCGGGCACTGCGCCCCGCACCATAATCAGACCACGAGCAGCATCTACACGCGCAACCACTAAGTTTTGCACCGTAACGGTTTCGTCACCCATGTGACCCGTCATGCGCTTACCAGGGAATACGCGACCTGGATCTTGCGCCATACCGATAGAACCCGGTACGTTGTGCGAACGCGAGTTACCGTGTGAAGCACGACCTGATTTGAAGTTGTGGCGCTTGATAGTACCGGCGTAACCCTTACCGATACTAGTACCTTGCACGTCTACTTTTTGCCCAGCGGTAAAACGCTCGACAGAAATAACGGCACCGGCAGCTAGATCCGATAAGGCATCAGCAGCAGCACGAAATTCTTTAACCAAGGAACCAGCTTCAACGCCAGCTTTGGCGAAGTGACCTGCAGCGGATTTTACAACCCGTGAGGCGCGGCGCTGACCGAATGCAACTTGTACAGCGGAGTACCCGTCATTCTCGACGGTCTTGATCTGAGTCACGCGGTTGTTAGACACGTCGAGCACGGTTACAGGAACGGTATCACCGTCATCTGTAAAGATGCGCATCATGCCAACCTTGCGACCGAGTAGGCCAAGGCTCATATTTTCTCCAATCCCGATTACGATTGATCGGGTGATAAATTATTGGTGTTACTTTTTTGGTAAATCTGTTTGTACAGCTTTAAATCCCGAGAAGAAGGGTAATAACTCTTCTTTCGCGAAGCCCACGATAATAGCCTGAAGTCGTAGGCCGACTCAAGTCTTACGAGTCGCAGATATGGGTGTTTTGCGCCGCCACAGTGTCACAGATTTTAAAAACCGTGCGTCTTCGAGGCGTTTAGAGCTCAATTGGCCTTTTATTCGGATAGGCCGAGCGAACTTACAAACCCTCACAGCTTTAACTAATTATAGGGCAACCATTTGGCTTGATTTGCCGTTTCATAGACACATTCAGCAAATTTCAAGGAGCCTAGAATGGACGTACTGGCAAGTAATTCAGGTTTTAATTTAGTTTCCCACAAGCAAGGTCTAGTCGAGCGGTTATTTTCGAAGAGCTTTTTGCTCACTTGTATCGTAGCTACTGTTGCCGTCATTAGCACTGGCATGGCCCAAGCCGATGACAAGAAAGAGAAAGACCTACGCATAAGCGTTCATTTAGGACACCCAGCACCGGTTTACTACCACCGCGCTCCGGTACAACAAGTAATCGTTCGTCCAGCGCCGGTTGTTATTTATGAAGAGCGCCATCGGAATGACGACCGACATCGCGGTCACAACGGACATTCGAGATATCAGCATGATCGGGGCCACGGCCACGACAATCATGGCCATGCTTCACACCGTGGCCACGGACGCTACTCGCACGTCGATCATGGTCATAGCAACCGCGGCCAAAGCCATTACGACCAACCACAGGCTCGCTATTGGGTACCGGCACATCAAATTTGGCGCGGTGGCGTTTGGATGACCTCGCCTGGCTTCTACACTACTAATTATGTAGCGCCTATTCCGGAGCCGTTATACGAACCACAGCCGCGCGTTGTTTCTCCTGGTTGGTTATGGGTACGTGGCCATTGGGCTTGGGGCGGTGTTGAGTGGAACTGGGCACCAGGCATTTGGATTCGGATGTAATACTGTAATTTCGCTGTGTACAATGCGGTTTTTCGTTTTGCAGTCGTGAAGGCTTGCCGATGAACAACCAAAATTCCGAGTTGCAGTCTTTACGTATTACCGAAATCAAGTTGCCACTGGACCACACACCTGAGGCCCTTGAGCAAGCCGTTTTAGACCGTTTGCAAATTGGCAAGCATCAATTAGTTAGCGTATCGATTTTTCGGCGCGGCTTTGATGCTCGCAAACGCAGTGACATTCATTTCATCTACACCTTAGATATTGTCACTAGCAATAACCAACAAGTACTTGGGCTGCAAAAGCGTGGCCCGCATTCAAGCCGTATTGCGCAGACCCCTGACACCCAATACAAATTCGTAGCGCGCGCGCCTAGTCGCTCATTTAAACGTCCCGTTGTCATTGGCACTGGGCCTTGCGGCTTGTTTGCTGCGTTAACACTCGCGCAGATGGGCTTTGCGCCACTCATTCTAGAGCGTGGCAGCGTCGTACGCGAACGAACCAAAGATACTTGGGGCTTTTGGCGTAAGAGCCAGTTAAAGCCCGAAAGCAATGTGCAGTTTGGCGAGGGTGGCGCAGGTACATTTAGCGACGGCAAATTATGGAGCCAAGTTAAAGACCCCTTGTTTCATGGTCGCAAAGTATTAGAAGACATGGTGCGAGCCGGCGCACCCGAAGAAATTATGTACGTTAGCAAACCGCACGTTGGCACATTTCGTTTGGTTAAGGTCGTCGAGTTCTTGCGCGAAGAAATTATTCGCCTTGGGGGTGAGTATCGGTTTGATTGCAAAGTCACCGATCTACAGATCGAAAACGGCCAAGTACACGGAATTACTTTAGAAGATGGCACTCAAATTGAAGCCGAGCATGTAGTGTTGGCGGTTGGTCATAGCGCCCGCGATACCTTCGAGATGCTGCATAACCGCGGCGTGTATGTAGAAGCTAAACCATTTAGCGTAGGCTTTCGCATCGAACATCCACAAAGCCTAATCGACCGCGCACGCTTTGGGGAATTTGCAGGCAATGAATTATTGGGTGCTGCTGATTACAAACTTGTGCACCACGCCACTAACGGCCGTAGCGTGTATAGCTTTTGCATGTGTCCCGGTGGAACCGTCGTTGCGGCGACATCCGAGGAGGGCCGCGTAGTGACTAACGGCATGAGCCAATATAGTCGCAACGAACGCAACGCCAATGCAGGCATTGTTGTTGGCATCAACCCTGTGGATTACGACTTTGATGTCTTAGGCAAGCCCTTGGTAAAGGAAAGTGAACGCGGCCATCCCTTAGCCGGTATTCGGTTTCAACGCGCCATCGAAAGCGGCGCTTATCAGTTAGGCGGCCATACTTACGAAGCACCCGGGCAGCGCGTCGGTGACTATTTAAGCGCTATCGCTTCGACTTCATTAGGCAGCGTCGAGCCAAGCTATAAGCCCGGCGTTCACTTAACGGATTTAGGCAGCACTCAGCAGCCAAGCCTACCGATGTATGCCATTGACGCGATCCGTCAAGCAATCCCTGTTTTTGCAAAACAAATTCGTGGCTTCGATATGCCCGATGCAATGCTAACGGGTGTTGAAACGCGGACCTCGTCGCCCATTCGCATTAAGCGTCACGACGAAAGACAACATCACTCGGCGCAGTACCAGTCTATCAACACGATGGGGCTCTACCCGGCAGGTGAAGGTGCTGGATATGCTGGCGGCATTATGAGCGCGGCGATTGATGGGATTAAAGTGGCCGAGGCGGTTGGGTTGAATATTGTGGCTGCACGTTAGAGCGCTTCAATATTAAACCGCTAAGCTACTAAATCCGATGCAGAATCGGAAACTGTGATGCCACTAATTTTTCTCCAATTGCTTTTACAGTAGCAATTTCAGCGTCCGCAACAAACACATACGACAAACCTTGGCGCTGCCAAGTGACAAGACTTAAACGATGCAACTGTAGGGCTTGCAGCGCTACATCCCCGCTTGTTTCGGATTGCATCATGCATATCGCGCCGGTTAAACCAACGGTAGGCAAGTACGCGATTTGCAGTAACGGCTTATTGTTAAAGCTTAGGCGCTGCACTCGTTTAAAAGCAAAACCGGCCGACGTTAAGTCGGGTACAACAAGCGTTGTTTGCGTTTTATTTTGAAACTCGGCAATGACGCTAGCGGCACGGTCTTTATTGTCCGCCGGGCGATCCACTGTGTCGCGCACGTACATTGATTGGTAATTCGCTACGGCTTCTACCCATTCCGGTGCGCTTTTCGCCCATTGTCCAGCAGTCGAACTAGGGCCCATTACTGTAGGCCAAATTGATCGAGTGCCAATACCGGCGACAAACGAAGCGGCTAACGCGCCTCCAATTCCAGACCATCGTAACCACGCCCGACGTGGTTCATTAGCCTTAGTTAATACCGCCGGCCCACTATTGATCTCTGGGTTACTAGATGCAGCGACTGCAGAAAACATGGCCAATCGCTCGGCTAACCCAACGGGGACCGGCGGCGATGCTTCGCCATCAAAAGCAGCTCGATAAGGTAAACAACTAGCCCTTAGCGCGGCTACGCTTGCTTGTAGCGTTTCACTTTGTGCTACTGCGGCCTCCACTCGACCGCGTTCGCTGCTGGATAACTCGCCATCCACAAAAGCCCGCAATACTGTTTCGTCGAATTCCATTATTTAACTCCCTCACGACTTATTGTGCGTCGATCGTCTTGTAAAAAGCGCTGCCCAATGCTTAATCGCCCTCGCGCCAAACGGCTCATCACAGTCCCAATCGGTAGCTCTAAAACTTGCGCTGCCTCTTTGTAACTTAGACCTTCGATGGCCACTAAAACTAACACCACGCGCTGCGCCTCAGGCAAATCATTGACGGCTTGCACAACTTGTTTAAACATTAACTGGACCTCGGGATCACTGCGCTGCGCTTGATCGGTCCCTTCACTAGAAACATTAAATTCTTGCTCATCAGACGTAAAACCACCCTCGCGCCTTCGTTGGGCCGAACGTAATTCATTCATCCAAATCGAGTACATAACGGCATATAGCCAACTTATTAGCGACGTTCCCGGATGCCACTGATCGGCCTTTTCTAAGGCACGCACATAGGTGCGCTGCGCTAGATCTTCAGCGTCGGATTGATGTCGGGTTAGCCGCAGCGCAAACCGCCAGAGACGGGTGATTTGTTGGGGCAACTGCCGTTGTAGTTCAGTGTTCATTGATACAGAACAGTATAGAACACGCTTTTATTCCAAAAAATAAAAAAGATTAATGGAATAAATAACCAGCCTACCTTGTTCTGCATTTACACAAACAACAATTAGGTTCTATATGAAGACAACATTTATCAAAACAATTGCAATTACTACGCTTTTTTCTACCACTTTATTAGTCGCTTGCAACACAACGCCAACAGTAAGCACAGCGCCAACAGCTTGGAATATCACGGCCGACCAATCGAATATTACTTTTGTAACGACCAAAGCAGGTCAACCCGGCGTCGCTGGCATTGCCGAGACACAAACTTTCAAGCGCTTTTCGGGCGGTCTAGATACGCAAGGAAAAATCACCTTAGCGATCGATTTAGCTAGCGTCGATACCGGCGTCGAAATTCGTGACGAGCGCCTACGCACAATGCTGTGGAATGTAAAAGCAACTCCACAGGCAGTATTTGTTTCCCAACTTCCTAGCGACGCATTAGGTCGGGTTAACTCGAATACGGGCACAACAGTCGACATCGAAGGTCAATTGCAGATGGCTGGACAAACAAAGCTAGTCAAAGCAAAACTGCGCGTAAATCGGCTCAATGACGATCAGCTGCAAGTCATTACATTGGCCCCAATTTTGGTCAATGCAAACGACTATGGCATTCGTGGTGGCGTAGAAGCAATGCGCGACGTGATGGGTTTGAACTTTCTTTCATCATCCGCACCCGTTAGTTTTGCGATTCAACTCTCGAAGAAAAAGTCATGAAAACAATTTCACAATTGATCGTTAGTGCGCACCATTTTTTTTCTCCTCGAAGCTTGTCAACTTTGAACTTTATTTTCTTGGGTTTAATATCGTTAAGCGCTAGCAACATCGCAATCGCAGATGAAGCAGTAGCCAAGAAAAATGCGTGCTTCGCATGCCATGCAAATGACACCAAAGTACTCGGTCCGTCGTTTAAAGAAGTTGCTAAACGTTATAGCGGCCAAGATAACTCGGCCGCCAAACTAGCCGCGAGCATCAAAGCCGGTGGCGTTGGTAAATGGGGTACCGTTGCAATGCCTAGCCAAGAGCAAATTAGTCAGGCCGAAGCGCTTGCAATGGCGAACTGGATTTTGACGATGAAGTAACGTTGTAAACAAAGGCGGCTTGAGCAATACAGTTTCAGCAATACCGTTTAGCCGCCTTTTCTTAAGTGATAAGTCAGCGCCGATTGAAAACACAGTGCCAGTTCGTTGATTGGCATTTTTTGTCCCAGCTCAAAAACAATTGCGCGATTTTTTTCGAAGGTAAAGTCGTCCGCAAACACGGTGCGAAAAGTTTCCACTAAACTGGTTGTGCAAATAAAATAAATCGCAAACTGATTGGGAGCCTTGGATTTCCAAGCCAGGCGAATTGGGCTGCCCGCTTTTGTCGACGGTGTTGAGTAGGCGGGTTCGCCCCATTTCAGCGACTCTTCTATTGTGCCCACCCCTTCAGTTGCACTGGCCACTTTAAAAATTAGTTCACGCAACTTCAATAGCTCTTTGCGAACCGGCAATGGAAAAGAATCGAACACCGCTTTAACGGCGGAGTCTGAGAAATTGATCATAACGTTACCTAGGTTTTATTTCTTTCGATCATATTTTTGCCAATATTGAAATTCATCGGCATGTACCTCTAAATCCACTTCGGCTACGCGCGCTTGCAAGCGTTCCTGTACATCCATTACAGCTTGATTATAAACACTAGGGCCAATTTCTTCGAGCATAAAATTTAACAAAGCACCGGCCGCGATATTGCCAATTTTTGTGTCTAAATTAATGAGGAAATAACGCTCTATAGACGCTAAAGCTTGAGCCCGCGTTTCTTTGTTTAGTTCGATTGCCATAAGTACCTATCCATTTAACCGGCGCAGTGTAACCAGCGCAATTAGCGCGCCGGGAAAAAAGCTTACAGCCGCCACCAGTTTTTGAAACAACCCACCAAACTGTTGCAAGTCTAGTCCGGCCGAGCCCGAGAGCACGTAAGCGCAGCCAGCAAAAAGACCAACATTAAGTAAAAGCCAATACCGCAGCGAGCTAGGGCGCTGAATTTGCCATGCCACCATCGCCGCCACGAACGGTGTAGCGAACATACCCATTCCAATAACACCTGGGCTATGTTTTGGATGGGGCAACGGATGAAGCCCCGCCCAAATGGCAGCAAGCCCTGTCGACACCAAACACACTGCAAATATCCAAGCTAACAATTGGCGTACCGACACTGTGGGCAAACTTAAACCCAGTCCAATAGCGCCAAGTACCGCAAATGCACCGGTTAACAAAGCACCCGCATTTAATATCCAAGGTTGGCTTGAACGGTTCGAGCCAAGATCGCTTGCCGATACCGTTAACCAATTGTAGTTGGGGAAAAATGGCGCCGCAATTAACTGTGATCCAAAATAAATTACTGGCACCAAAGCAGCCAACACTAAAAAAAAATTTATAACGCGAATATTTAACATATCATTTTAAGTAGTTTCATTCGTCCCTCAACAATCGATCTAATCGTGCGGGAAAGTTATTTATGAAATCTTTAGTCACGATGTAATGATCGGTATCTTCAAACTTCACTTCAGTAATTCCGTCACCATCAAATTGCATGATTTTTGCATTGGGATAGGACAGCAAAATGGGCGAGTGCGTAGCAATAATAAATTGTGAATCGTCTTGCACTAATTGATGAATCGCTGACAAGGCAGCCAATTGCCGGTTTGGCGAAAGTGCCGCTTCTGGCTCGTCGAGCAAATACAAACCTTTGCCCCGAAACTTTAACGTCAACAGCGCCATAAACGCTTCGCCGTGCGAACGATTGTGAAGTGACTTGCCTCCATAACCATCTAAGTACCCGACGTCATCCATATAAGTTGCGAGATTAAAAAAACTTTCTGCACGTAAAAAGTATTCGTCGCGTGGTTTTTTAAAGCCCCGCGCGAGGCGCAACGACTCGTGTAAATTCGAAACCGATTCAGTCGTTTTAAATTGCGTATTTTTAGTGCCACCTTCGGGCCCATGACCTAGGGCCATCGCAATGGCTTCTAACACTGTGGATTTTCCTGCCCCGTTTTCACCAACAAAAAAAGTAACATCGGGATGGAACTTTAAGGTTCCAAGTTCTTTTACTGTAGGAATGTTAAATGGATAGGTTTCGAAATCAATATCAACGTCTTTGCGTATCGAGACTTGCTGCAAATAGGGTTTAGTGCCGAGGCTCAACTTACACTCGTGCGATTAAGTCGACTTCAACCGAGGCGTTTCTAGGCAACTGAAAGACACCAACCGATGTGCGAGTATGCGCCCCCGTAGGCCCTAAAATCTCGACCAACAAATCCGAAGCCCCATCAGCTACTTCACTTTGTTGCGCGAACCCTTGAGCCGACTGCACATAGACATTCATTTTTAAAATGCCCTTAACATGATCTAACGAACCAAGTGAGCGTTGCAACAAAACTAAGGCCCGCATGGCACACACTTTGGCACCAATTTTGGCTTGGTTTAACGACACCTCAGACCCAACCGAACCCATTACCACAATCGTTTGGTCTACCCTTGGCACTTGTCCGCTGATATAAATTGTATTGCCGTCGCGAAGCAGGGGAACATAGTTACCGCCTTTAACTAACTCACCATCAAAGCTATAACCAAGGGCTTGCGCTTGTTGAGCGAACAGTTCGTCTCGAGTCATTGTTAAATTCCTTTAAATTTTATAAATTCGATAGTCGACATTACGAATCCGATATTCGCCCCCGCCCCGATTTTACTTCTGATCGCACAGATTTTTCTTTTAGACGGCGTTGTTTTGCGCCAAAACTTGGTTTGGTTGGACGGCGCAACTTTGGCGTAACGGCGACGCTGGCAACTAACTCACTTAAACGTTCAAACGCATCTTGGCGGTTTTTATCTTGCGTGCGAAATTGTTGAGCCTTAATAACAACGACACCCTCTTGCGTAATACGATGATCGCTGAGCGCCAACAACCTTGCTTTTATCAGCTCGGGCAACGACGATTGGGCGATATCAAAGCGCAAATGAATCGCACTCGATACTTTGTTGACATTTTGCCCACCGGCACCTTGCGCACGAATCGCAGTAATCTCTACCTCGGACTCTAAAATTTTCAAGATGGTTTAGGCTGGTTACGCTTGACCCACCACGCATCAATTGCCGCTTGCCGATTAGCCTTGGGGTTAGCCAAAAGTTTGTTCTGTTTACAAAAAATGAGTAACTCATCTTTTAGCCAATACCACGTTAAGAATTCTGACGTAGGTAGTTTATTGCAAAGGATAGGTCGCTGAGCTGCCATACAATTTAAACACGCTTTAAATCCAAAGCCTTACGCAGCCTTTTGAATGGGTACTAACTGATCTAAGGCGGATGCTAAGTGGGCCACTGTGCGATCAACATGGTGCCATTTATCCAATCCAAATAGACCAATACGGAAGGTCATAAAGTCTGCCGGTTCGTCACATTGCAAAGGCACACCCGCTGCGGTTTGCAAGCCTTGGGCTAAGAATTTTTTACTCGATTGAATTTCAGGGTCTTCTGTATAACTGACCACAACGCAAGGTGCTTTAAAACCTTCAGCGGCCACGCTCGGGATTCCACGGCTTTCAAACAACGCACGCACCTTGGTGCCTAGTTCAATTTGTTCGGAGCGAATTTTTTCGAACCCGTAAGCACGAGTCTCTTTCATCGTTACCGCTAGACGTGTCAGCGCATCGGTAGGCATCGTGGCGTGATAGGCATGGCCACCGTTCTCATACGTTTCCATAATGCCCAACCACTTCTTTAAATCGCAAGCGAAGCTGGTGCTGGTTGTTGCATCAATCGCAGCGCGAGCCCGTTCGCTCAACATCACCATTGCACAGCAAGGCGAGCTGCTCCAACCTTTTTGTGGCGCGGATACGATGACGTCAACACCGGTTGCTTGCATGTCTACCCATAAAGCACCTGAGGCGATGCAATCTAAAACAAATAACCCGCCGACCGAATGCACTGCATCGGCAATCGCTTTTAAGTAGCTATCGGGCAACAACAGGCCAGCGGAGGTTTCTACATGCGGGGCAAAAACCACCGCAGGTTTTTCGGCCAAAATTGTAGCCACTGCTTGTTCGATAGGTACAGGAATCCAAGGCGCTTGTTTGCCCGAATGGGTGCGCCGTGCTTTCAACACGGTTGCATGTGGAGTGATCTTGCCCATGTCCAAAATTTGGGTCCAACGATAGCTAAACCAGCCATTACGAATAATGAGCACTTTTTGATCGTTAGCGAATTGGCGCGCCACGGCCTCCATACCAAATGTACCGCTGCCGGGCACAAGTATTGCCGACTTGGCTTTGTAGACCTCTTTCAAAATGCCCGAGATGTCCTTCATCACGCCTTGAAAGCTCTTGGACATATGGTTCAGCGCACGGTCTGTGTAGACCACTGAAAACTCTAACAAGCCATCGGGATCGATTGCGGGAAGTAAGCCGGGCATAATTGCCTCCTTGGTAACAAGTGCTCTTGCGGGAATGACGCATTCTAACGCTGTATGGCTGGTTTCGCCTGCCTTACCACTTTGAGGCATGCAAAAATTAGGCCGCATTCCCATTTTTCGCCGTACCATAATCCATAGCGCGCGATTTACTCTCAAGACGCGCCTGACTTCCCTTTTGTAGACTCACAGGATTACTCGATGCAATCGTTCGGCCCCGGCTTTAAAGCACTGATCATTGGCGCAAGCGGAGGTATCGGCAACGCGATGGTGCAAATTCTGCAAAATGATCCCAATTGCGCCTCCGTGATTGGGTTACACCGAACATCCAACCCAAGTATCGACTTTGATGACGAAGCCAGCATAGCCAACGCTGCATCACAATTTGCAGGGCAAGAACGTTTTAATTTAATTGTTGTGGCAACCGGTTTGTTACACACCGATCAGTTTATGCCCGAGAAGAAACTGGGCGATTTAAATTACGACCAATTGACTGCAACATTTCGTATCAACACATTTGGGCCTGCGCTGGCCATTCGCCACTTTGCGCCACTACTTGCTTCGCAACGCTCGGTACTTGCTGTGCTATCGGCTAAGGTGGGCAGTATTGGCGACAATCGCCTAGGAGGTTGGTACAGCTATCGCGCATCCAAGTCAGCGCTCAATATGTTGGTTAAAACAGCGGCGATAGAAATTAAAAGAAACAACCCAAATGCAGTGCTAACGGCTTTACACCCTGGCACAGTAAGCTCACGATTATCAAAACCCTTTAAAGGCGAAACTTTGGGGCGATCGGCACTAGATGCAAGCACTGAGATGCTCGATGCGTTGGACCAATTAACAACCGAAAAATCGGGCGGTTTTTTTGCTTACGATGGGCAAGAACTACCTTGGTAGGTAAGCACTACTCATCATCGGGCCATTGAATTTGTTCGGCAGTTAGCGGCGTTACTTTGGGCCCGAAGCTCGTAATGTTTGCCAAGGTTAGCGTGTGGTGTGCCGAAATTTGCGCGGCCGTAAGCACTTCGTTATCCAATGTTGTATGCCCATCAGAAACTAAGGTAACTGGATAGCCCAAACCCAAAGCGCGTCGTACCGTAGTATCGACACAAAATTCGCTTTGCATACCGCAAACAATTAGGTGGTTAATGTTGTGCTGCGCAAGCAGCGATTGAAGTGGTGTTTTGTGAAACGAATCGGTCGCTGTTTTCCCCATAACTGTATCGGTATTTTGAACAACCAATCCATTGGCCAATTGCCAACCTGCGCTACCCAAAGCCAACGCTCCCTCGTTTGATGCATGTTGAATAAAAATCACTAACGCTTTTGCAGCACGCGCTTTTTCACTAACGAGGTTAATTTTATTAATGACACGTTTACTTTCAAACGTCGCATATTCGCCCGTACAAAGGGCAGTTTGAACATCTATAACGATAAGTGCTGAGGACATAAATTTCATTTAAAAACTTGTTTAACTGCCAAAAAAGGGATGTTTTAGAAACAGGGCACTTTAAACATCATTAGGGTTACGCAAGTCCCACTCTTTTAACAATTGCGAAATTAGTCCACTACAAACAACTTCGCGCCCGTAACGCTACGCGATTTATGAGCCTCGGCACCATCGGCTACCTGATAGCTCATTCCCGGTCTTAGCACGAACCTACGACCATCATCAAGTTCAGTTTCTAATTCGCCTTCGAGACACAAAAGAATATGACCTTTGCTACACCAATGGTCCGACACATAACCGGGCGTGTACTCGACCACGCGAACCCGGATACTGCCAAAGTGCTGCGTTTGCCAAAATGTCTTACCAGCTTCGGCGCTGTGTTCTGTTTGGGCTACTGCAGACCAGTCAGTTATTCCAAAAGGGATGTTTTCGATTTTCATAAAGTTGGGTTTATTTAGCTTTGGAATTGAGATACTTTGATCCTAGAATAATCTCATATTTAACCTCGTCGTTGCCGTAGGGACCAGTGCATACCCAGCCGTTCTTTTCATAAAAATGGCGCGCCTTAGTTTTGACGCCCGTTGAAAGCCAAAGACGGTCTAAAGGTTGCTTCGCAAACCAATCTAACATCGTGCTGTGGAGTGCTGTGCCATACCCTAGCCCCTGGCAGTCAGGTCTAACAAAGAGTGCCCAAACATTTCCCGTAAGCGCATTACCGATAGCAAATCCTTCAATACGGTTGTTACTTTCAACAACCCAACCGCGCCCGGTTTCATCAATCGATTCAAGCAATTCCGCATCAGATATTCGGCCCGGGGTTAGCGTATTTTCGGTTACGGCGTAACGTACTTGCCAGAGACCTGGTAAGTCTTTCGCTACGGCTTGACGAACATGAACCACTAAAGACCCCTATTATTGACAAGAAACAGGCAATAAACGACGAACGACCTTTCCAAGAGAAAGCCCCGCTGTATCGAAGGCTTCAAAAAGAACTTGCCCGCCAAATTTATCATTCTTGCCAATGAGATCGTAGGTTTTAATGCGCCGAACATCGGCGATTGCAAAAGGCAACTTAACAAATTGGCGGGTAGTTGGGGACTTTAGCAAAGTGTCGATATGTACAAGTGAGCGCTCGGCAGAATTAAAGCTAGCAAACTCTGCGCCGTAAGTATCCGCCGACAAGTTTAGGCCGCTACGAATAGTTTCATCAACAACCCGCCCTCCAGAATTACTAATCGTTCCGTTCGTGCTTGCATCGAACAGTCCATCTGAACGCTGTTTAATTTCAACGTTTAGTTTTCCTTGCCCAAGATCGGTGAAGTCGGCTACGCAAGCGGGTTGAGCCAATGCGCGGTTGTTGACAACGCAAGCACACGCCAGAGCAATCGCAATAGGTGTGATTAAACGATTAATTTTCATTTCGCACCAATTTACAAGGAAATAATGAACGCAAGTTAACCAACAGTCCTTGCTGCAATTGCTTCGCATTCGACAAGAAATTTAGGGTCGGCTAATTGCGGAACAAAAATTAAAGTTGATGTCGGTCTGTGAGCACCGAGCAATTGGGCCCTAGCTGTTCTTACCGTCTGTATATCTTGGCCCGTAACAATAAATTGCGTGAACTTGACGATTGACGACACGGCCAACCCATGGGCACGAAGTAGCGCCGCAATGTTGTTAAACATTTGTTCAGATTGTTCTTCGAGTGTTGACGGTATTGAGCCGTCTGGCCTTACGCCCACCTGGCCTGCGAAAAAAACAAGTTCGGTTCCGGCAGGAACTACTGCTGTGTGGCTGTAGCCAGTGGGCGTATGAACATCGGACGGGTTTAAAAAGTTTGTCATTTTTAATTCCTCAATTTGTGATTGGTTGGCGCGGCGAAATAAATCTACCCGTTTAAGATTACCTTTTTACTCAGCCAACCCCAATACGCTTTCGACTGACGATGTTAGCAAAACTATAAGCTCGGGGTCCATAAACTTGTAGTCGTCGGGGATATCGAGAACGTGAATCAGTTTGTGTTGCAACGCCCTCGCATACTCCGCTTTTAGTCTTGATTTATGCTTTTCTTCCATGACCAAAATAACATCTGCCCACACAATATCCTCGATAGAAACAGTGCGTCTCGCGCTTGGACTTGTGCCACCGGACCTTACGTTTAAACTTGGGTGACGCCGCCAGACATTTTCAGCGGTAGGACTGCGCCATTGATTCTTGCTACAAACAAATAAAACATTACGCTTGCTGTGTCGAAGATCGACTTGGGCGACATTTAAAAGCTCACGCTCTGAAACCGTAGGGTGCTCGTTTTCCAAGTTGCAACCTTCCATATCGTATTCGTCGAAGACGATTTCTGCAACGCCGTAGGGTGGACCATTTAAGTCTCGAGGATCAGTTGAAACAAATTGGGTTTGAATGTGCTTCATCTTGTTATTCGGATCCAGCTCGCTTCTAACCATATTGCGCGGCTCTAAACAAATACCTGTGATAACGCGCGTACCAACATCAGTGCAACGCCAACGCTTGTCGCCGCACCAGAATTCAAGACCAATGGAAAAAGCGCTACGGTTCATAAAAGCACGGCTTATTTTAATTAACGCTAGGCGGTTTACCTAGGTTAGATTTCACGAGCGATCCTTTACCGGTCTCGGTTGCGCAAATGCCCGAAATCTGGAGCCTGGTTGGCAAATCATTCACTGGAATCCAACCTTGCCGCCCAGTGCGTGACAGCACTTTCGCAACGGTCGAATTGCAATCCACGGCCCCAACCAATTCGATGTCGGATTCAACTGACAGCTCGATTGGTAACGAGCCGAACTGACCTGCCGCAACTGCTTGCGCTTCGGGTATCGAAGCATAAAACGGGAAGACGACGGCGTAGCCCGCAGGCGAAATAGCTTGGCATCCAGCAACAAAGGTCATGGCAAGATAAAGGACTAGTCGCGGCACGGTTAGTTTCATAAGGCTCCGATGATACAAACGTAATTAACTTTCAAGGTAACCAGTTTCGAAATTGCACAAAAGTTTAAGTGCCTTTTGTGGGAAGGTTAAATACATTGACTCCAGCAACTGACGGCAACAAACTATTTTTGCTTGGGACTTCGCGTAAAAAACCGGGGGCAATATTCCACTGATGACCCGAGTCAGTGATCACCGTTACAGATTTCCTGTTGTACTTGGTGATCACACCAAACTGGTCAACACCATCTTGCGTTCTGAAGGTTACCCGCTGGCCAATCCTAAACTCAAGCATCTGCGCATGCGCTTTCATATGGCTCAGCATTTTTAGCCTTTCAACGATACGAAAGTTGAGGTCTAGCAATTGCTCTTCATTTAGTTGATCTATGTCGATGGCCACGATAATCCTTGGATTCCAATAGCGTGCGAAGGCACGATTTTCTTAAACTAAATCTCGATGTTAAGTTGCTTTTTGCGCGGATGCAAAATATTTGTATCTAAAAGCATTTTAAAGTTTAACAAATGATATCGACTTCGCTCTGTACTAGTCCAATACATAGGGGGCACTATTAAAAGTTAACGACCGCAGCTCAATGAGGAAATGAGGTGCAAAATTTATGGAGCACGCCGCTGACGAAATAGTCCTGTTCAAACTGTCCGCTCGAAACACTGGTTAGAAATACGGCTACTCACGGCGACTCTCACGAATAAAGCCCAGTAGCTCGTCCTTTGTTACTTTCAAGTTTACTCCCGCAATAGCGAGTGGTGATTTTTTGCTTACAACGGGTTGGATAACAAACATTCGACCGTCGCGCCTCGACACACGAACTTCACCCTCTGTTTGGGCCAAATCTAAAACCGTTGATAGCTGCTGCCGAGCCTCAGAAAAAGTAAACACTTTCATTTTAATCATCCCCTAAGACTACAATACCTAATTGTCGAGCCGCCGCTTTCAATGGCTCGTCTAAAGTCATCAAAGGCGTGTGGTGCGCAATCGCGCACGACAGTAAAAATGATTCGTAAGCGAACATTCGAAATTTAGCCGCAATTTCCAGCGACTGATATAAATCAACCTCAACGAACTTAATCGGTATTTCATTGTAAGAAACCAAACAGGCTTTCGCTTGCCTTAAATCGATACGGTCGCGCTTGAGCATGGCTAATAGCGCGTTACCAACCTCCCAATGAATTGAGCTTGGACCGATTAGCGTTGCGCCTCTGCTCATCGCAATCAATGCTGGTTTACTAGATTCGTTGAGTACACCGTTGAAGAAATAACCCTTTTCATACGGTCCGCTCGAAACACTGGTTAGTACGCTTTTTGGTCATAAATGATAAGATAACGGAAATGAATGCGCGAATAAACCACCTTATCGACGAAGCACTAACTTTAAAGCACGACGAGCGCTCGGCTCTGGTCGTTGCTTTGCTCGATAGCCTCGATTCTGACAAGCAAACTGAAATCGAAAGCGCTTGGGCGATAGAAATTGCCCAACGTAAAAGTGAACTCGCCAACGGAACAACAAAGGCAACTGATTGGCAACAGGCAAAAGCAAAGATCCTCGCGCTGTAAGCTCACATCAGTTAGTTATTGCACCCGCCGCAGAGCTAGATATTAGCGGTGGTTTTCAATGGTACAAAGAAAAAAGCTTAACTGCTGCTGATGGGTTTAGGCAGGAAGTTATCGACGCAATCGAGTACGTAGGCCGTGAGCCTTTACGACAAACCCAACATAACAGAGGTGATCGGCGTTGGTTATTAAACCGATACCCATACACGGTTGTTTATACAGTTGATGATTACAAAGTAACGATCATTGCCGTTGCGCATAACCGCCGCGCTCCAAACTATTGGCGAAAATCGAATTAAATCGCCGCAAATATTTTGTACTAACGACTAGATAACCGGCAGCAAAAGCTGCGTGGAGCCACGTGCGAAAATGCGCGTAGCGCATGCAAGGGGAACCGCGCCGCTTTTGCTGTCCGTGTTGAACGATTTGTTAGCACTCTTCCGCAAATTAATTTGCTGCATCCCAATAGCCTCCATTTTCTTCCTCGATCTCAGCCGCCATTGCGTCCTCAAGTTCTAGTAGAGGAATTACTTTTTCTCCAAACTGCTCGCGGAATGACTCGAATATTTGCTCTCGCGTTAACCGATCTCTGGGATAAGCAGTGCCAAAAAATTGCATAGACTTTCTCAAAATGTCTGCACATTTGGGCATCCCAAGTTTCTCGAAGGCTGTTGCTGCCTCAGGCGCTAAGACGCCGGTATTATTTGAAAAGAACTGACCTAATCCGCCGTTCATAATTTCTGATTGAGCCCAATGTGACGAGAATAGAACCTTCTGTTTCTCTGTTGCTTCAGCAAATTGTCCTAGGAACGTTTCGTCTCCATCGTAGATGCTAATTCTGTCCCATATAGGCTCGATAAACTGCCAATATTTGTCACTCATAGAACGGAGTTTCCCTGGGTGCTAACGTTTCAGTTAACCTGATCGCAACGGTGGGACGGCTTGCCCTGGCGGTGAAAAATGAGCGCAGCGCTCACCGCCAGGGCAAGCTGGCCCGCCGTTGCGGGTCAGGTTGACTGATGGGATGGACTCCCCGCATCTTTTTGCGGCAACATTGTGCCAAGCTGGATAAATCATGTGGTGTGAACTTTTAGCTGTTAACCAATACAAGGAGCCCGATATGAAGTCTACAACCATAGCTATTGATGTTGCAAAAGATGTTTTCCAACTGGCTATCGCCGACGATAAGTTGCGTGTAACTGATTCAGTGCGCTTGAGTCGTAAGCAATTCTTGCCGTGGTTTGAGAACCGCGAAGTGAAACAAATCATTATGGAAGCTTGCGGTTCTGCCCATTATTGGGCGCGTTGTTTCCAAGCGCGTGGTATTACCGTGATTTTGCTACCGGCGACTTACATCCGTGCCTACGTTCAGCGCTCAAAGACCGATGCGGCTGATGCGGCAGCGTTGATTGAGGCCTTTCGAGGCGGCGCCATTGTTCCCGTGCGATCAAAGTCTATTGAGCAGCAAGCCTTGCAAGGCTTGCACCGGATTCGCTCGCTTTGGATGCACGACCGTACCGCACGAATCAACACATTGCGTGGGTTACTGCGTGAGTTCGGTATCCCGATTCTGGTTGGCGCGAGAACCGGCATCGATAACATCGGGCGAGTGTTGGCTGATCCGGCCAGCACAGTACAAGCGCTCATTCGCGATTCATTAAAAGTACTTCTTGAGGAGATTCGAATGATCGAAGCCAAAGTCACTCAAATCGAGCGACAGCTATCCGATGCGGCTAAGCAAAGTACCGCTTGCAAATTATTGCTGTCTATTCCTGGCGTCGGTTTATTGACTGCGACTGCAATGGTGGCAGCAACCTCGGGTTCGGTTGCACACTTTAAATCGGCTCGGCACTTTGCTTCTTGGTTTGGTCTTACGCCGCGCGAGTTCTCGTCGGGCAACAACCGCTTCATGGGTAGAATCAGCAAAAAAGGTGATCGCTATTTACGAATGTTACTCACGCACGGTGCCCGCAGCTTAATGCGTAGTAACACCGTTGCCGTCAGTAAAGCCAAAGCGCTTAAACCAGGTCTGCACGCATGGGCCAATCAACTACAGCACCGAACCCACCATAACAAAGCCGCTTGCGCGGTCGCCAACAAAATGGCTCGTGTTTGTTATGCCGTATTACGTGACGGGGAGCCTTTCGATCAACCCAGCCCTAGGCCCGATAAAAAACTCTATAGAAACGACTTCGCTATGGCTTAAAACCAACCCACACTAAACCCACTATTGTTTTACAACCCGTCCACATCTTGCTAAGAGATTGATTGCCCGTCATGGCACCTAGGTTAAACCCCGCACCGAACAAAGCCGATAACCCTTCTGACAGCTTGCGTGTCAATTGCAGCGTGTGGCTACTCGGTGTTCGCAGATTCCATGTTGGCCAGAGCCATTTAGAGCTCACTAAACAGGCCGGATATACGACTGCAGGTCAACACCTTATTGCCAGCAAAAAAATCAATCGCTTGTTGCACTTAACGGGGAGTCCATATATGAGGGGTTAGGCCTCAACGAGCGGTGCATCTCTAAGCGCGCAATGAAACCAACCAACGTCGTGCCACCTATCGAACTTTCGGCCAACGGCTGGAAACGTACCAATGCTTCTGAAGCCTACGCTTTCGTGAAGCGACACGCTCGCCTGATTTGGGAGAGCGATGGCAGCGTAGGCATTGCAGTAGCCCTTGGTGGCGAGGGCTGGTAGTAGCGCTTTGTACAACGCTTTGCCGATGCCACGCCCTCGACTCTGAGGAGCAATGTAGGCAGCGGTTTCAGTTGACCATTGGTACGCAGCTCGCTCGCGGTGGGAGGATCCGTAGACATAGCCCACCACGTTGCCGTCCAGTTCTGCTACCAACCATGCCCACTTGGCGGAGTACTTGCGGATTCGATCGCTGAACTCGTCTAGGGTTGGTGGCACAAGCTCGAATGAGATCGCGGTGTTCTCGACTACTGGAGCGTAGATCGCGAGCATGATTTCGGCGTCGTTGGTATTGGCTGGGCGGATGAGCATCGGTGAAGTCTGAATTTGAGGCCTAACGCACGATTTAAGCAGCGCCAAAATAACTGGTCGCATGGGTACTGAAGCGCGAAAATTTATTCGCGCGTAAGTGGCCACGAACCACTGCTGCTAGCGTCTGGTTCAAACACATGTTAGTTTTTGCACTTTAGCTCGCTGCCGTACAAGTTTAAACTCAAGCCTA
>JANOZM010000018.1:0-89587 GCA_031429355.1 Betaproteobacteria bacterium
CTGCAAGTGCCTCATGTCCTCGCGAGCGCGAGTTAGATCACGTAGCGCTTCGTGAGCGCCGTCAGGTACCAAATTGCAGTTAGCTCTCCCGCACGGATGCAGACGTGCTAACGACAGTGCATCACGTCGATCTGTCTTGACTCGATCGCCCGCTTTCTTAGGTATTAAAGAAGGTGCAACCACGATGCAGTCCCAACCCAAATCCGTCAGTTCTCGATGAATGCCATAACCACAAGGACCGGCTTCATAACAAAACTTAAGCACCGCATCACCGACCTTTAGTTGCTTGATTACCTTGTTGATGGCTTCGGGCGTATTGACGATTTCGCCGACAAAACGCACTTCACTTGAAGTGCCGTCAGCAACGGCTACAGCGATGGTTTCTTTGTGGACATCCAGACCAATATATTTGCTAAACTCCTTCATGACCTGCCTCCTTAATTGTGGCTCTGCGCTTGTGGTGGAACAAACCCCAAGCTTAATCCACGCTGCTTGAGGATGCGCAGGTCAATTCATGATGTCTATCCCAATTCCCGCGACGGCTGTCTTGGTTAATGCCCCCGCCTCGCGTCACAATATGCAAGGCTTGTAACAGTTCGATAGATTGTCCAGGAACTAAAACATCCGCTAGCAATTGCGCTGCAGTTGGCTTTGATTTTTGCGGTTGTTTCGAAGGGATGTTTATTTTTGGCGTGGGCACTTTCTAAAGCGTTTTAAGGCTGGCGCTTTTGGATAGTTGGCTCTATTTTAGATTTTTTCAAATCTGTTTGGTTTTCAAACTCAACCACCTGCAGCGGTACTGCACCGACCGGAAGCATTTTTTCAATCGTTAATTCGTCGCCGTTCGCTTTCAATGCGCTGCGTAATTTTGTGAAGTCTTGGCACCAAATTGTTTCGGCATCAATATCACGCGTGGTATCGCGTGAACTCGATAACGCCACGGCCCGTACTTGCAGTCGATCATTTGCGGTGCCGCCGGCCACCTCAACACCATAGCCAGGCAAATCGGCTTTTTGAAAAATTAGCCGACCGTCTGCAACCAGCGATGTCGACATGCCTTCACGTACGGTGTAGCCCAGTTGGGTTAAGCCATGAAGTATGGCTTTGCGTCGCGCGTGGGCCGCCCTAGCTTGCACGGCGGCATTCAGCGCAAATTGGCCCTGCGCGAGTAACGTTTGTAGTGCTTCTTTATTGTTACCGTCGAAGGCGTCGTCAATCGACTTGAGCCAACCGACGGTGTCGACTTCGGTAGCAATTAGCTCGGCCGTCAGCAAGGTGATCATGCTCTTCAAATGTTCAATCTCAAGACAGCGATCTTTGAGTGCGCGTGTATCAAGCAGTAAACTGTCTGTCCAAAGTCCGTGCTGATTTTCATTAATTTGTTCCGATAATGAACGCAGGCGTGTTTCGATTGCGGCAGCATCGTCGGTGTAACCGAGCAAGGCAATTTCAGCGCTGATACGCTGGATCGATTCAATTCGTGGATCAATGAAGTGCAAACGCGACGCTTTCCATTGCTCTAACGTTTGCGCGGTTTGCCCAAGGGATAGTCGATTTGCTTGTTCGCGTTGTGCGGCACTCAGCGTTGCAGTTTTTTGTTTTGTTAACAGCGCTAACGCCTGAGCCAGTAATTGATCAACCTGATGGTTGGGCAATTGTCCGCTGGCAGCGCGGTCTAACGATTGAAGTAATGCTGAATCGGCATCTGCTATTTTTTCTTTTAACACCTTAATTAGAAACGCTGCGTTTTCGCGGCCCGAACTCACTTGAGCGCGTTCCCGCATTGACGACTCGACAGCAGCTTGCCGCTTTAACACTGTATCGGATTTTAAAAAATCTATTTCAAGCGCGCCTTTTTCAAAGACGCTTGAAAAATTTCCAGCTCGATAGTCGGCCTTAAGTGCATCACGCCGTGCCAGCACTTTCTGAATTTCGTGATCAGAAAGTTGGTTCCATTTCGAGCATTTAGTCTCCCACGTTTCCAATGCTTTATCCAGGCGCGCCAATGAAGATTGTGCCATTGAAATTTGCTCTTCTTTGGTGAATACCTTAACCACCTTTGGGCCACTCATACGGATTCCTTTTTGTGCAGGGCTTGTTGTATGGCTAAAAGTAAGCGCTCTTGCTCTTGGGCTCGGTTACGATACCAATCCGTTGACGAAACACGGTGTATAACCGGAATAGAGCGACGCAATACTTTAGTTCGCCACACTTCTCGGCCTCGGGCATACGCAAGCAAAGAATGCCGAGGGGCGTCACATTCAATACCAATAATAAAGAGACCGGTACTCGGATTCTCGACTGCGTAATCCAAACCAAACACATCTTCATTTCCAGACGCTTTGATCTGGAAATTATTTAAGCGTAAAAACGTACCGACGGCTTCGGTAAACCCGTCATCACCACGCTTTGAATTGGTATCGACTACTGTATCGTTCGATTGGGTAAAGCGCGTTAATAGCGCCCGTGCCGAGTCAAATTCGCCGACCGATATTGCTCGGGCATACTCCATATAGCCTTGCAGAAAATCCCGAGGACTCGAGGGTGGTCGTCGCGTAGTGAGCATATCGGAAATAGCCGAAATCGGCATTGAGGTCAGCATAATGATTTTTTTTCGCGAACGAGTAACCGCAACATTGAGACGCCGCTCGCCACCGGTTTGCCCTAAAACACCGAAGTTACGCCTAAATGTGTTTTGCCGGTTTAGCCCAAATGTTGAAGAAAATATAATAATGTCACGCTCATCGCCCTGTACGTTTTCAACGTTCTTTATGAAGATACTCATATCTTCACCTTGTTCGTTACGTTCACTTTCTACGCGGTAGGCTTCACGAAATACTTCATTACTTTCAGCATGGTTATCGATTATCTGCTTAATCAAATCGGCCTGTTTGCGATTGAACGTGACCACTCCAACAGAAGGTCGTTGTTCGTAGGGTGCAGCCCATAATTGAGTGAGCAAATCAATCACTTTATTCGCTTCGTCGGGATTAGTTTGATCTTGGTAAATACCATTGACATGAATCAACTCGATCGGTTTGACGCGTTCAACATGTGAATCCGAATGGCGAACCGGAACGCTGAGGTCGTGACCGTAAAACGCAGCGTTCGAGTAATTAATGAGTTCCCGATAGGCTGATCGGTAGTGAATTTTTAAACGTGCGTTCGGCAAACAAGTGCGCGCTAATTGCAATAAATCGGGGCAATCCTTAATTTCGCGTCGGTTCCAATCTTCCTCAAAACCATTACGCTCCGCTTCGACCGCATCTTCGTCAGGCACCTCACCATCAAAAATTTGAGCCTCGTCGCTCTCAATTTTGTTGGAGAAAAAAGCAGTCGGTGGCATTTGCTTTTCATCACCACTAACAATCATTAACTTCGCTCTAAACAACGTTGGTAATGCAAACTCGACAGGCATTTGCGACGCTTCGTCATAAATCACTTTATCGAATAAGCCCGCTTTCAAGGGCAACAAACGGCTCGCTGTGTCAGGGTTCATCAACCAAATCGGGCGCAACGCCATTAATCCTAACGGTGTACCCAGCTCAACAAATTCGCGTAAACGTCGGGTTCTTTGGCCGCGTAGTCGCGTAATATCTTCCCAAGACAATATTGAACTAATTTGATCGGTTTCGATGTCCAGTTCAAGTACTTGCCGGTTCAATTGGCGCATCTCGCCGTCAAGTTTTTCAAGTGCCGCAATTTTGGCTTCGATTTCGGTGCGCTCGAAAACCAGTTCCGGTACGGATTGTTCGAGCGTATGCTTCCAACCGAGTCGCGCTTCACGGTTAATAATGCGTCTGGCAAGTGTATCGAGCTCGGTGGGTAAGCACTGTTCTAGGACTTCACTTTTCTGTCGCAAAATGCCCAAAAAGCTGATTGCAAGGGGGCTAAGATGTTGGCTGCGTGCGCGATAATATTGATAAGCCGAAACGGAAGGTAACGCAGCGGTGATCGGTTTAATATGCTGATCTGTACCGATATTAGTTTGAATGGCGTGCGCAATTAACGTTAGCCATTCAGGGTTCATCCAGCCTTCAAGGCCTTGTAAGGTTAGTGCGCTTTTGGATCGAACGCTTGAGCGTGCAAAAGCTGAATCGAACTCAGAGAACAACCGCACAATGGCCTCTTTTGACTCTTGCCTGATTGCGTTATCAATTTGGCTAGAACCAGCAAATTGGTTTATACGTTCGACAAGGTGCGAAACGTCAGTAAATTGACCGAGTGTGTTGCTACAACTGCTTAATAGCGAAGAGCCATCGTCTTTTTCAATCGGTTTTAATTGCAACATTCGGTGCGTTGCCGCTAAACGCGATCGTAATGGACGCCAAGTGATCTCAAGGTTTGCACTGGCAACAACGTTTGCGAAATTTTGCTTGGTTGGGGTAATACTGAGGTCGATTAAAAATTGCGTCAGTCGTCGTTTGCGTAGTAATTTGAACGGATTTAATTGGCTCAAAAAACTGGATTCAACCAGTGCTTCACTGGCAGCCCGTTGCAACTGATATACAAAGCTATTTTCTAAATGGGCAAGCGCGGGTGAGAGAATGGGATCGAATTGATGCGATGCGCAGGCCGACAAATTTTCTTTTAGTTTAACCAGTTCCATTGTTAAACGTTCAGCCGAGCCATCATTCGAGCGAAACAACGGTATCCACCGCGCCAAAGCAAGTCGTTGTGAATCGGTTAAGTCAAGTAACTTAAGTCCATGCACATCGAGCCAAGTTTTGTACGGTATTGGATCGTCCACTTCAAAACTGCTGCGGCGGGTCGCGAAAACAGTATGGCGGCCTACTTCGTTGATAGCAAATTGGTTGAAGGCGTCAGTGAAGGTTGCAACAGTGGCTGGGTCTGCCTGAAACGGTTGTAAAGCCGCTAACGCGCTGCCTTCGAATTTTGCCGGTAACCAATAGCGCACTAATGGCGCAACCTCTTCTTCAAGTCGGGCTAGCGTCACTAAATTTTTGGGGCTTAGCAACGCACGTAACGGCGTAATATCTACTGGTGCGGTCGGTGTTTCAAGGCCGATCAGATCGCTTAATAGCCGTCGATAACTGATGCCAATTGTTTCGTTTAGCGCATGCAATGCGTTGTGTTGACGATCAATAGCAATTTCGAGTGCTTCAATACGGGCGGCCGTCGACTCTCGTTGCTGCCGAATCTCGGCTAACCGGTTCGAGGGCCGGAGGTTGAGTGACTCAAGCTGTTCCCTTACGGCTTTAATAATCGGGATGCGATCGCGGTTGGTGTCATTGACCATTACCATTCGAGACGCAAGTCCCTCTGCTATTAATCGCTTGTGCACCACTTCTAGAGCTGCGTATTTTTGGCAGACGATCAGCAACGTTTGCTGGTTGCCAATTGCATCGCACACCATATTTACGATCGTCTGGCTCTTTCCCGTGCCGGGCGGGCCTTCGATCAATAGACCCGGCGCTTCGCGTGCAAGCTTGACGACCGCTTCTTGCGAAGGATCACTATCAACCGTGAGGTATTGGTCGACTTCGCGCGATACTTGCGCTTGCAATTCAGTGTTGCTGATCGATCGAGTACTGGCAGAGGACGCGACGAGTGTTGGCTCAACGTTGTTTGCCGATGCGAGCCTGAGCACCGATTCTAAGCCGGTACCTGAAGGCGAACGCTCTTTGAGTATTCGTAAGTCTTCACCAATCGCTTGGCCACTAAAGGTGACGTTAAACAGAACTGCTGAGCACTCTAACGCAATACTGGCCGCCGCTATTGTAATACTGGGTGATGGCAGTGGCACCAGTGCTCGCGAGCGTACTGTAGCTAAATGACTAAAGCAATCGATCACATCCTCAACCCGCAAAGTAGTGCGGCTCAAGACTTCATCAGCCGCCACGCGCCAAGCCTTCAAATCGTCGACTCCGAGAACAATATCGAGCGCTGGGTTTAAGCGAACTTCTTCGCGATCCATATCGAATGAAAGAATCGCACGGTCACGATTGCCGATCGGGTTATGCAATCGAATCGGCCAAAGTAACAACGGTGCAATGCGGGTCGTTGCATCAGCGGCCACCTGTTTGGTAATGACAAAAGGATATCCAATATAGAGGCCGTTAATTCCTGTGTCGCGTTTATAAAGTTGGTTGTCGCGCTGTAAGTATTGCAAGCGAAATCCGGTGGTGTTTGCACGGGTAAAGACACTCGGTTCAATTGCGATTTCACTTTCGTTACGTTGAATCAGACGCTGAAGTAGGGCATTGGCTTCAATGCGCTCGGTCTGTAACTCGAATAAATCCACACGTGCAGTTGATTTTCCGATGGTCATTTTTACTAATGGTCCGCGCAGAACCGAACTGGCTAATTTTTTACCAAAAAAATTGAGTATCTCGGCAATGTACTGTTGCTTTTGTGGTTCAAGCCAAAGTTCTTTTGGAATAGCGAGTAACACCAAGGCGTTGGTCAGGCTTATTCGTTTTTCAATTCGAAAACGATCGGCCCAATCGTCGGGCATATTGAAGCCACATTTAGCGAAACCCTCAATGCGTTGCGCGACGGCGCTTAGAACCTCGTGGCGAGGCCACTGCACCGCTTGTTTTGCCACGGTTTCATCATACTGTTGAACGCCAACGCGCTTCGCTACAAGCTTTGCATCGTTCAGCACCCCTTGTGACGAGCGAAACTGACTTTGTGCCGCGCTTGAAATAACAATTAAATCTTCTTCACTAACTAGCCTTCGTTCTAGTAGGCTGAGCAGTCCGGGGTGATCAGAGTCGGGAAAGTACTTTCTTCTTTCATCCCATTCGGCCGCTAAACGTGCACGCGATGTACCCAGTAAATTGATCTGCAGCGTATCTTCATCGAGTTTTATTTCTAGATTAGTGGCTCTGGTTCGAACATTGGTGGCACGCGATTTTAATCGCAACAACCAATTGTCGGTATCTAATTCGGCAATCAAATCGGGTAGGGCGCCCGTCACAAGCGTATACCCCTCAAGCGGATGATCGAGCAGCCACTTTGGAGTGACGATATCGCCGCGATAAACTAGCGGCATTTCCGGATTCAAGAGTTTTAACGCGAGCAGCAGACGCGAATCGTCATCGATTGTTTCGATCTTGGTTACGCGACGTATGCTGCTAAGCAAAGTTGGTGCAAAGTTTCCGTCCTGAACCCAAGTGGCAATAACCCCGCGGTTTAATTGCTCAATAGCTTCTTGCCAGTTGCTCTGATCTGCAGCGGCTAAGGCATAGGCTTGAGGGTTAAAAAAAGGTTGGTCGGCTAAAGTAATGCGGGGCCCGTTTCGCAAGTGCGATTGTGCTTGAGATTGACTTGGCGGTGCGTAGGGTGCATTGCCGTCTAACCAGGACTTTACTTCAGTCCATTTCCAACGCTGTAAACGGTCACGAGCTAAGAGCCCCCGAAGTAGAAGCTCAACATCGGTCGGTAAATTCTCGGGTAAGTGAACGCCGTTGGCCAAGACATGTATTAGAAATGCGCGCTCGTTGATTTCGTTAAAGCAGGCACCGCCGGTTAATTGTTCTAGCAGCACAATTCCTAAACTCCACCAATCGGAAGCGGCCGAAACCCCACCTGCAACCGCTTCAGGCGCCATATAGCGCGTTATCTCGAGTGGTGATTCGATGTCGAGATCGAACTCAGACAGTCGTGCTGAACCAAACCCGTTAATAACGATGTCTAAGGGCTCGCGCTGGCGAACCAATAGGGTGCCCGGTCGAAGATCGCGATGTCGAATACCTACTTCAGCCAAGGCATCAAGCGCCGTTCCTAGTTGAAATAGCATGTTGCGAAATAACGCTGGGTCATCAATACTGATTGACAGATCCGCAAGGGTTCCGCCGGCGATTTCTTCAGCTACTTCGAAAGCTCGGTCATCCCAGCGTCCCGTCATGTAAATGGTTGGAGTGTGCTCGTGCGCAACTTGCTTCAGTGACTCATAGACGGTTGGATCAGGCTCGGCGCCGTGGTGGTAAAGCGTCATGACTCCGCGCCGACCAGAAGCGATTTCGTCAACCAAATAACGGTCGCTCAATGAGATTGTGCTGCTAATAGGGCGAACAACCCGCCAACCAGCGATAACGGTGCTTAACTGATCTTGGCTGGAAGCAGCGATGGTTGAGGCGGCTGGGCTTGCATCCGCACCACAAGTCGAGCACATTAAATCGCCCAGCTCCATCGCGTGACCATTGGTGCACTCCGGTGGTGTTGGCGTGGCACGTTCGTGTGCTGATGCAGTGGTCGACCGATTGGTTGTTAGTAATTCAGTGGTGGTTGAAGGTGTTGCCAAAGGGTCAAGCGGGCCGCTTAATCGTTCAGCCGAAACCACTGGGGTTGGCCGCCAACCGAAAGGGCGCATAGTAACGTCGAGTAAATTCCAATTGCAGCGTTGGCTATCAACGGTTCCCTCGCAGAACATTTCCGTGATGGTGCGTTCGGATTCGCAGTTTGGACAAAACCGAATAAAGGTCATTGCATTCATAGCTATTAAGGCACTTCCGAGGTATGTAACCGGTGCCCATCCGCACGCAATAGAGTTGCTAGTTTTTGCATATCCCCTCTACGCGGAATACCGGCAAGCCAAACCGTTGCGTTGGTATCAAACATGATATCTAGGCTTTTTTCTGAATCGAGTAAGGGACGTTCGTATTCAGTAAAAGTGCGTTGCCCTAATTCTGTTAAGCAATGCAAACGCTGGTTATCGCTGCCACGCAGAGCCTTAGTTTGGTCAGCATCTTTGAGGTACGGGTCGCTAATTAAGGCGTCGATTAACTTCAATTTAAAATGTTTGTGCTGCTGCAATTGCTCGTAGGAATAACCGCTGTACACCAGCACATTGATAGGACGATTGTGTGCGCGTAAGGCCAGCAGCAATTGCAACAGCTGCTCGGGTTGATCGAAGGGCTCGCCGCCAGAAATTGTGACACCGTCACAATCATCTAACCATGAAGTTAGGCTTTGTACGATTTCGCTAACGGTGGTATCCCCTTGGCGGGTTTTCCAAGTGTCGCCCGAAATACAGCCAATGCATTGAATCGAGCAGCCTTGAAACCAAATTCCTATACGTTCGCCAGGCCCTAAGGTCGAAATCGGATAATGAATGCGTGATAACGCGAGTTTCATGGGTGTACTTGCGTTAGCGCGATACGGCCCGGCTCGATAGCATCGACACGTAAGTTCGAACCGGGCCCCGCGCCCATGTCGAACAAAGCGCGCGATAATGGATTGACTAAATGTGCTTCAACCTGATTGCGAATGCCGCGCCCGCCGTTCGATAAATCTTTTAAGCAAATGGCGCTTAGGCTTGCTCGAGCCGTTACACTTAAGCTGATGTTCAGTTGTTGCGCCCGTAAATCAGTTTCGATGCCCGATATCATTTGATCAAAAATTTGTAAGGCGACGTCGTGACGAATAAAGTCAAAAACAATTATATTTTCGCCAATTCGATTGAGTATTTCAGGACGATTCAACACTAATTTGAAATGCCGTTCAATTTCAGAGTGAACGCGTTGCTTAACAACCGGATAGGGTTCCGAGGCAGAAACGTTTAGCTCTCGCCCGCCCAATTCGTTGGGCTTGTAAATGCCTAAGTTCGAGGTAAAAATAATTAATGCTTCAGAAAAGTACACCCGATCGCCGCGCCCCGACGTAAGAACGCCATCGTCTAAAATTTGCAAAAATTTGTCTAAAACTCGGGGGTGCGCTTTTTCGATTTCATCAAAAAGCACCACGCTAAACGGTTTTTCTCGTATGGCATTCGTTAGCTCGCCACCGGCGTCGTAGCCGATATAGCCGGGTGGGGCACCGATAAGTCGTTGATCAGAATGTTCAGCGCTAAACTCTGACATGTCAAACCGAATATAAGCACTTTCATCACCGAATAAAAGGCTTGTCATTGTCTTGGCTAACTCAGTCTTACCAACGCCAGTTGGCCCTGCCAAAAATGCCAGTCCTCGAGGGCGCCCACCTCGTTTACTACCACCAACACCCGTTATAGCTCGCTTCACTATATCAAGCATATGTGTAACTGCCTCGGATTGACCTTTGACGCGTTGCCGAATAAACGCGTCGGCACTACGAATTTTATTTCGATCAATTTTTAACCATTGATCTTCGGTGACCCCGACTTTATAGCGCCTCACGGCATCAGCAACTTTGTCAATTGGAACGCCTTCGATGCGGGCGAGCAAAGCGATTGCATTCATATCCAGCAGCAGCATACCCTCGGTACTGTCAACGAACTCGCGAATTGATTTGTCGACGACGGTGGTGTCACTGGGCACGGCCACCGCAAGTGGATTTAACAAAGCGGCGGCTAAAGCGCTGCGTGCACTGCTATCGGGTCTAGAAATTGGAATATGCCGAATTTTAGGGTTTCCAACGACCAACCAATCGGGAAGATCACCCTCGCGTTCAGCGATCCAAATGATTGAGTTGTAGAACGGTTTTCTTTGGGCTCCGGCCGGGCGGCTACGTGCTTTATGTGAAAGCAATAGTGCTTTTGTAAACAAGTGCTGCTCGACGCTGGTTAAATCAGACGTTCGCGCCACTAACCGAGCAGCAAAATCAATAATCAGCGCAATCGGTTCACCTTGTCGCTCAATAAAGCGATCTAAGGTTGCGGACAAAATATCTATTCCCCCCGCTGCGCGATCATTCAGTACGGTCAGACCAAGTTGCGTTAATAGAGGCTCGGCGAGCGCCGGATCATCACTAGGCAGTGCAAGATAGCTAAATCCCAGAAGTGGCTCATACAATAAAGCATGTTGGTACCCAGCCCGACGCAGACTGGAAGCCAGCACTTGGGTTAGTGGTTGAGCAGTTACGAAATTTGGAGCAATTTCGGCAATCTGTTGATCTCGAACATTTCCGGTTAAAAAAAACTGGCTCTTGAGGGGTAAGAATCGTTCTAGGTCCTTTTGCCATCTGGGGCTCTGAAACGCGCTTTGATGTGCATTTACCATTGGGCAAGTTTTCCAGCAGGGGGGCTTTGGTTCACAAACAACTTTCTATTTTTTTGTTCGGGCAGCATGGTCTAATGGCCAAAGTAGCAGCCGACAGCAGTTAAAGTCAAGTGCTGTCAACCTCAGGCACGAACCAAGCACTAAGCGCAGCGAAACGGTTCAAACACGCGCTGCTGAGTTTATTCGAACTTTCGAATACAATCCGGCGATGAACTATCTTGATCTTTCTACTTCCTTGCCAGCGGCCCATTTACAATTTTGCGCGGTTCAATACGCTGCGCCAGAGCCCAGTGCTGTAAGTCGTTTAGCGCAAAATTATGCGGCACCTGTTAAACCCAAGCCAAGCGCAAGGCCGTAGCGTTACCCTAATTCAGCGGTTCGGCTCAGCAGCGAACCTAAACATTCATTTGCATTGCCTAGTGCTTGACGGGGTTTACCAAATAAAGCCTAACGGGGAATTAGTAAGGTGTTGACGTTGCGCGAGGCGATGCCGATTGAAACTGACAGCGACTACGAACGTAAACCGTTATGCACTAACGAGCAGGGTTTTAGCCTGCACGCAGCCGTGCGCTGCCACGCCAAAGAGCGATTAAAACTAGAACGTTAATGTCGTTACATTACCCGCCCCGCGTTGGCTAATGATCGAGTCAAGATCAATCCGAAAGGGTAGGTAGAGCTAAAACTAAAATCGCCTTGGCGCGACGGCACCACGTATCACGAGATGTCGCCGTTGGAGTTTATGCAAAGTCTGGCGGCGTTGGTGCCACGACCACGGCTTCACCTAATCCGATTTCACGGTGTCTTGGCACCGAATGCGAAGTGGCGCTCGAAGGTAGTACCGCAACCGCCAAACGACACCGAAGCATTGCCCGCAGCTGCAACCAACGGGCAAGACCCGCCCGAACAAGGTCGGCCAATGCGTTTAGGTTGGGCCAAACTATTAAAGCGGGTGTTCAACTTAGACTTAACTTGTTGCCCGCACTGTGGTGGAGAATTGAGAATCATTGCAGCGATCCTACAGCGTCAAGCGATAGAGAAGATCCTGAATCATTTAGGGTTAGAGGCGCAACCGCCACCCCGCGCGCCTGCACGCGGACAAATGATGTTCTAACGCGTCGAGTGTAAAAAGAAAAACCAACCACTCACTAAACTGCAGCCCAAATATTCTGGCTGCGAAGGTGGCTGTTTGAAATGCGAATTGCAGTCGATTGATGCGAATTTTCAGGGGTGCTTTTGTGCTTGCAATGGCTGTTTGCCAATAGAATCAAGCGAACTGTTAGTCACTCAAGTAGGTTGGGGGCTTTTTTCGCAAAGCAAACCGCCCATGGAAGACGTAATAAGGCGTTTAAAACTACGATCCCCTTAGTACTCGAAGCGTGGGACAAGTTAGAGAGCGGGGAGCTCAAATAATTAATCTGCTTGTAAGGTTAAAGCTAGTAGCTTGTTAACGTTGCTGGGGTGGGCGCGAAACGACGCCGCAGGTGCGTCGGGCCTTTTGAATAGGCAGGCAGCGATGGGCGCAAGCCAGCAGTCGCGCGCGGTTCGGACAAAATATAGCCACTTATTGAGCTTTTTAGTAGAACCCGTAATTTGGTTTAGTTACTGGGCTCGGCAATGAACGTCTGATATCCTTCATTCTTTGGTTTTAACGATGTGCATTAGGGGTAATTTGTCATGGCGCAGGCCGACATTCTGGTTGATCTGATAAAAGCGGCTAAAGGCGGGGACCAAGTGTCTTTCCAAAGGGCGGCCGAGTCTTTAATTCAGGATGAACGCGCAAAAGGTCATCGTGTGCTGGCTGAGCGTTTGTCGCGATCTATTCAACCCGAAGGTTTTATGCCAAGCAAAAGTAATGTGGTGCGGCCCCTTTCATTTGCTAATGGCCCCCACAAAGATTTGATTCACGAAATTACGCCTGAACGTTCCATGGCGAGCCTGATGTTGGCCGACGATATCAAAGCCCAATTGCTTGAGCTGGTGCAAGAGCAGCAACGGGTTGAATTATTACATGCTTATAACTTAAAGCCGCGTCATCGCGTGTTGGTTGCAGGGCCGCCAGGCAACGGCAAAACATCGTTGGCTGAAGCCCTAGCTTTCGAGCTGATGTACCCGCTGGTTGTTGTTCGCTACGAAACCCTGGTGGGTAGCTATTTGGGCGAAACAGCTTCGCGTTTAAAGAGCGTGTTTGATTTTGTTAAAACGCAGCGTTGCGTGTTGTTTTTTGACGAATTCGAAACGCTGGGTAAAGAGCGAGGCGATTCGCACGAGACTGGCGAAATAAAGCGTGTGGTTAGTTCGTTGCTACTTCAAATCGATGCGTTACCCGAGTATGTCGTGGTGGTCGCCGCGAGCAACCACCCAGAGTTGCTCGATAAAGCGGTATGGCGACGTTTTCAGCTAAAAATTGAGTTGCCCTTGCCAACGCGCGCGCAGCTTGTGCAATTTATCGACGAATTTCAGGTCAAAGCAAACATCACCTTTGGCTTGGCCTCCGAAACCATCGCTAAAGGTTTGGCCGGTGTTAACTTCGCCGAAGCTGAGGAGCTTTGCATGGGCATAGTGCGGCATGCAATATTAAGCGGCCAAACTTCCAATGCGAAAAAAATAGCCACATTAAAACTGGCGCAATGGCGTAATCGCCTTAAACCAGCGGCCTAAAATTTCAGCAACCTCCTTTATTGAAACGAGCCTAAGTGGCTGATTCATTGCCGTTGTTAATGTTTCCGAAAGCGGTGGTTAAAGCACCGCCGAAGGTTAATCCCAGACCCATTCCAAAAATTAAGCGGCCTAGCTTTGCCGTTCAATCGGCTCGCCTTGGTTCCGAGTTTGATCAGCTAAGCGAATTAAGTTTAAGTGTTTCTGCAACCTTAAATGAAACTGTTTCAGGGCTTGAACCTGAAGCCGTGCTGGTGTTGGAAGTACTCGGATCAGTCGCTGATTTTCAAGCCGCTGTGGAAAGGACAGGGTTAGATTGGATTGGTGAAATTGAAGTCGATTCAGTTGAACCAAATGACGATTTTTACTGGCCTAACAAAGAAGGCGAACCAACGGACAAGCTCATCTCCAAAAGGTTGTTCCTTTCGATCACGAACCAAGCCGGACTAAATAAGGTTTTATCGCTTTGGGCAGAGTACAAGGCAGGTGGCAAAAAATACAAGTTAGGCCTGACAAAGTGGCGAGATGTATTTGATCAGTTGCATCATATTCGTCGTTGGGGGTTTCAAGAAACCTTGATAGAAACAGAGATGCTGGGAATCTGGCGTGATTTGGTTAACCCTTTGAACCCAGCAGAAAACATTAGTTTTCAGATTGAGTTCTTTTACCGAAAAACACCAGAACTTCGTCGTAACACTGAACTTGCCATCACGACGTTTTTGGCGCGATTAGGCGGCAAGGTACTGGGCGTTCCAATTGATATTGAAGAGATTGCTTTTCACGCTATTAAAGCAACTGTGCCCGGTACGGTAATAGAAATGCTAGTGAAGCAAATAGACGCTAACGATCTCACTAATCGCTTAGGTTTGTTTTTCTTTTCCGGGATAATGTATTTCAGGCCGACTGGGCAATCCTACTTTACAATAGATGACAATGGCTCAAAAGAGAGCGTTGAGTTTAAGAATTTTATTGATTCAGAAGGGGAGCCGGTAGCTGCAATTTTTGATGGCGCACCGCTGTTTAACCATCAAGCCATTAAAGGTCGCGTTTTACTGGACGATGTATTCGACGTAGTTTCTCTGTACGTTGCCGGCGAGCGCAGGCATGGAACAAGTATGGCCTCGCTTGTCATTCGGGGCGATTTAAATGACCCGGCTGCGCTTCCGCTGGAGGCACCGATATATTTTGTTCCAATCATGCAACCGGACGTTCACAATAATAACGTTGGTCGTCGAAACGAGCATGTACCGACTAGTATTTTTCTAGAGGACCGTATTCATGTAGCAGTTCGTCGACTGTTTGAGCGTGTTGGCGATAATGAACCCGCAGCGCCGACGGTAAAGGTGATTAGTCTTTCAATTGGTGATGCCAGTCGTCCGTTTTTACATATGGCTAGCCCCTTGGCGCGTTTACTAGATTGGTTATCTTGGCGCTATCGAGTTTTGTTTTGTGTTAGCGCTGGTAATTATTCGGACGACGTTACGCTAAACGTTTCCCATTTGACTTTTGTTGGGTACACCGACGCCGAAAAAGGCGCTTCGGTAATTAGGTCGATGGCTGACAGCTTATCGCAACGTAGAATGTTATCGCCTGCCGAATCAATTAATAGTATTACCGTTGCAGCGACGCATACCGATTTCTCGCCGCAACCGCCAAACTTAACTTCTCGAATCGATATTGTATTGACTGACGGGATGTTTAGTCCCCTCAATCGGTTAGGTGCAGGTTTTAGAAATGCAATAAAACCGGACATTTTGATGGCAGGGGGAAAGCAGTTTTATCGAACGCCCATTTCACCCAGCGGTTCTACATACCAAGTAGACCCTTCAACAGTAAGTCCTGGCGTTCAAGTCGCCACTGATAGCAGCGCTCAAGCTACGCTTAACGCCACGACCTATTCCAGAGGTACCAGCAATGCCAACGCATTGGCCACACGGGGCGCTGTGCGAATAGAGCAAATGTTGCGGCAATTATCTCCAAGCAGTGAAAGTGTAGTTCTCGATTCACTCACGACCGTTTTGCTGAAGGCACTCTTGGTTCACGGAGCGAAGCAAAACGAGGCCGTTCAAAAACTGCTTAAAGAAACGCTGCGTACAAAAACAAATGGCAAACTTTTGAAAAGGTTAAGTGCGCGTTTTATGGGGTACGGCGAAACCGATATCGACCGAGTATTGGCTTGTGCTAAAACTCGAGCGACCGCAATTGCGAGTGCCGAAATTACAGAAAACGAAATTCACGAATATTCCTTTCCAATTCCATCCGATTTGGCCAATACTGAAATCTGGCGTCGCCTGACAATTACCTTAGCTTGGTTTACGCCAATTAACCCCAAACACGCAAACTTGAGAGAAGCCAAACTAGAGTTTGGTGATGGCGGCGAAAGCTGGACAAAAGGAATTTTAAATTTGGCTATTGAGGACGCTGACCATAATCAAATAAAGCGGGGAACAGTACAACACAAGATACTTGCAGGACAAAAGGAGATCAAAGGCTATTTGCAAGGCGAATCTATTCGCATTCATGTCGCTTGCAAAAAAGACGCTACAGAAGTTTTGGCGGTGAAAATACCGTATGCCTTGGCAGTAACTTTAGAAGTTAAGGCAGGCGTGCAAGCCCGTATTTATGAGCAAGTAAAGTTGGGGCTTGCTGTGCAGGTCAAAGCGAGAGTTGGTGTTTAAGTTTACGGAAATGACTCTTTTAACACGAGCTTTGATTGAAAAATTCGGCAACGATTGTGGGTTTGAGGTTGTATTGCATTCGGCGCCGCATGCAGTCAATCTAGCCTCGGCAAGACACCGAACTAAACTTTTGATTACCACCTCATAGGTCAATCCCCGGAAGTATCGAGTTAAGGCTATTTCCGAATCCTAAACTTTGCTCGCTCAACTAGACCGTAGCCGTGATGAAACGCTTGCTTCGCTAAGGCATATTGGTGCAAGTGCAAGATGAATGGTACGTGGCTGACGGTATTGCTGAAGACACGGATTCAAATGCCTTGAGGCCGTTGCAGCAAGGTTCAATTATTTATCGTATTGCCTTTGGCCCGAGGGCCGGTCGCGAGGTATTGACGTTGCGCGAGGCGATGCCGGTCGAAACGAACAGCGACTATGGACCTACACCGTTATGCGCTAACGAGCAGGGCTTTAGCCTGCACGCAGCCGTGCGCTGCCACGCCAACGAGCGATTAGAACTAGAACGTTTATGCCGTTACATTACCCTTCCCGCGCTGGCTAATGATCGAATTAAGATCAACGCGAAAGGGCAGGTTGATAAAGCTAAAGACGCCGTGGCGCGATGGCACCACGCATCACGTACTGTCGCCGTTGGAGTTTATGCAACGGCTTGCGGCATTGGTGCCACGGCCACGGCTTCACCTAATCCGATTTCACGGTGTCTTGGCACCGAATGCGAAGCGGCGCTCGAAGGTAGTACCACAACCGCCAAACGACACCAAAGCATTGCCAGCAGTTCCAACCAACGGGCAAGACCCGCCAGAACAAGGTCGGCCAATGCGTTTGGGTTGGACCAAACTATTGAAGCGGGTGTTCAGCTTAAACTTAACTTGCTGCCCGCACTGTGGTGGAGAATTGAGAATCATCGCATCGATCGAAGCAGCGCCAAGCGATAAAGAAGATCCTGAATCATTAAGGGTTAGAGGCGCAACCGCCGCCCCGAGCGCCTGCGCGCGGATAAATGATGTTCTAACGCGTCGAGTGTAAAAACTGCGCTTTCGCCGACATTTCCAATATTCAAACCGCTCGTAAACCCATAATCTAGCGTTATTTGGAGAATTTTCCATATTTATCTAGATAAATATGGAAACTGCTCCTAAAATATCCAAATGAAACGCTATTTACAAACTTTCTTAGAAACCGATCTGCGCAAGAAAATGGTTTTTATCACCGGCCCTCGCCAAGTTGGCAAGACAACTTTGGCGCATCAGTTAGCGACTAATTACGCTCAGCCGTTGTACTTAAACTATGATTTTCTCAATGATCGAAAAAGAATAGAAAGTGCCGATTGGGCAACTCGGCAAGACCTCGTCGTGTTGGACGAAATTCATTCGATGCCGTCTTGGAAACAATATCTAAAAGGTGTTTACGACGCAAAACCAAAAACACAAGCCATTTTAGTTACGGGTAGCGCGCGCTTGGACACTTTTAGACAAACTGGTGAATCGTTAGCGGGGAGATATTTTCGGTGGCGATTACATCCCTTCTCCGTTAAAGAGCTGTTGCAACACGAGGCAATTGCCCAAGTTGCTTTCGAACTGTTGGAGCGATTTGGTGGTTTTCCTGAGCCACTCTTTGAAGGCAGTCAAGCCGCGCGATCACGCTGGCAAAATCAATACTTTACCGACTTAGTGCGCGAGGACATTTTAGAATTTAGCCGCATCCATGAAATAAAAGCGATGCGTCAGTTACTCGAATTATTACGCACCAGAACTGGCTCTACGCTTTCGTATGACTCCCTAGGACGCGATTTAAATATCTCATCGAAAACTGCAAATCATTATGTATCTATCCTTGAAGCATTGCATATTGTTTTTTTGGTTCACCCGTATTCACACAATATTGCCAAAGCACAAGTCAAAGCCCCAAAGCTTTATTTTTACGACTGGGCTTTCGTACAAGAAGGCCGCACCGAAGGCGCTGTATTCGAAAACTTAGTGGCTTCGCATTTGTTTAAGCACGTTCAGTTTTTAAATGATAGCGAGGGCAAGCAATACGATTTACGATTTATTCGCACGGCCAATGGCAAAAAAATCGATTTTGTAATCGCTGACGAAAAGGCAAACCTAAACTATATTGTCGAAACAAAACTAAGCGATGAAAAACCAACTTTTGCATTGAAACAATTGGCCGCTTTGCACCCAGCTGCTATTGCGGTTCAAGTGGTAAGAAATGCGCGGCACGGGTTTACTAGTGATGGTGTAGCGGTTGAGCCCGCTGCGGCTTGGTTGGCTAACTTAACTTGATTATTTAATTTACCACTAAACCCCTCGACTCATAAAAGCACTCAACGGATCTTCTCGATAGCCTTCGAAGGGCCCAACATAAACAAACTCATTCCGCTCATACAATAACCGCGCCGCCTCGAACTCAGGTTGGGTGCCCGTCTCTAAACTTAGTCGCTTAAAACCCTGCTCGCGAGCGCCAGTAATAACTGTCTCTAAAATGCGTTGCGCGACCCCTTTGCGTAAATACGGCTTGGCTGTACGCATCGACTTTACTTCTGCGTGTTCAGCGTCAATCTTTTTAAGCGCACCGCAGCCCATTAGGTTGGTGCCATCCCATGCCGTCCAAAACGTGACGCTTGGATGGCGCAGCTTTTCTAGGTCGAGTGCGTGGCAACTTTCGGGGGGCGATATCGATTGCATATCGTCTAGGTGCTCTTGCAGTAAGGCTGCAATTTCTGGGCCGCGTAGGTCGTCGATAATGATGTTCATACTAATCTTCCAAGCTCTTTAAATTTGGGCAACAATAATCACCGCGTATTTGGCGGGTTTTGCGGTGGGGTTATAAAACGTGATGGGTTGATCCACCACGAAAGCCAAACAATCGCCAGCTTCGAGCCGATGTTTTTGTTTACCAACGCTGATATCCATGCAGCCGCTAAGCACCCAAACTTGCTCGTGTATTCGAGTGCTGCGTGCCCCCGTTTCGTAAGCAACGGTGGCCTTTGGTGGAAACATTACTTCAACAATTTGAATGGGCGTGATGGCAGACGACGGCGAAACATTGCGCCTTACGTAGCCTGACTGCGAATCGCGCCATGGCAAGTTGTTCTTTGCGCGCGCTATTGGGTCGGCATCGGGCTGCGCATCAAATAGTTCGACTAAAACCACGCCTAAGCCAGTAGCAATTTTTTCTAACACGACGGCTGTGGGGCTGGACTCGCCGCGCTCGATAACTGACAGCATAGAGCGGCTAACCTGACTGGCTTGGGCTAATTGTTCAATTGACAACCCCTTAGCTAATCGCAGTTGCCGCACGCGAGTGGCTATTGTTTGGTTAATCTTGGCGCTACTGGTCGATGTATCAGTTTCTCTCATGTTGGAATAATATCCAATATATTGGAATAAGACAACCCTAACAGTAAACGCGATTTAATGGGCTTGGTACGCAAAGGCGCTACAGCGAAACCCGTAGACAAGGCGACCGATAGTTGTTTTTAAGATTCTGCTTCAATCGATGTTGCAACCGTAGGGACGAGGACTAAAGCAAAAGCAAAACCATTAACACTCAATTTTAAGTCGCCCCATTAAAACTAGAATCACAAACAGCGCGAGCCGGATCCGCTGGCGGCAACTTACGACACACGCGATCGAGTTCAGTGCGCACTCGTTGTAAAACGGCGGCTTGCTCGGGCGACTTATTCCATTTGATGAGTTGCACACCAATTCGGTTTAATGACCGAGCATTGCGCTCGTAAAAGGTTTCAGGAATGGGTTCAAGTCCTTGAATGATTGAAACAACCGCGCTTTCAATGCGCGACGCCTCGGTCGGTGCCATTTCTATTAACTGATGAACATAGCTGGCACCCCATTGAATCTTCGTGGCGGATCCTTGCGCACTTTCGTACGCCTTTTGCGCCCAATCAACTGCAGCAGCCGGTTTGTTTTGTTTTTTCGCATTAGCAGCTAAAACCAGCATGTGATAGTACGGTGCAACTGCTCGAGGCAACTCCGCGTTCAGCAATTGATTTGACTCCTCGATCAATCCATAGCTTGCTAACAAATCTGCCGCGCTGGGAATAACAGATTGACGTTCGAATTTACTTTTTACCGCATTATTTGCCGCCGCAACAGCCAATTTTACTTGAGTGACCCAAGTCGAAGGTGGAGCCTTTTTCTGTGTTTCTGAAAGCAAGGTGTACTTGGACGACAATGCTTGTAATCGATCGTTCCAAGACAGTGAAGAATCATCCGCAGCAGCGTCTAATAAACTTGAAGTCAAAGTTCCCAGCGTCTCGCTGCGGGTTTTGTCGAGTTTTGCGGTCGCTTCGACTAGTTGACGAGGGCTATTGAGCACAATGTCGTAAAGCGGGCGCGCCAATCGGTTGTCTTTGACCAATGTAGCAAACACGTCGACACTTTGTTTGAGTGGCAATTGTTTATCGGTTCCATGCAATGCCAAGGCCTTAAGCAACAGCCTTTGTTTAGCAACCGCCGCTTTTTCTGGGCAAGCAAGTGCCAGCTCGCGTAACAATTTAGCTCTTTCCTCTACTGGGACAATATTTGCATCGTCTAAATCCCACGAGTAAAAAGCGAGCGTCTCCCAGTCCTTACTAGGTAGCTGTTTTGCACTAGTCGCACGCTTAACAAGATCAGCCATCGGGATTGTGCTTCGCAATCCTTGCGTCAACAATTGCACATAGCGCAAAGGGTCAACTTCCCCGGGCAGTCGCATAATTTCTTTACCATCACTCTTCAGCAATATTGTCGTTGGGTAAGCACGGACATTAAATTGCTTGGCGATTTTTTGTGCCCCGGCCGCGTCACCATCTAGGTATATGGGTACAAACAACTTAGTTTGTGCAACAAAATCCTTGCGAGTAAATACTGTAGCTTTCACTTGATTGCAAGGTGGACACCAGACAGCACCCCAATACAAAAATAATGGCTTGTTTTCAGCTTTGGCTTTTGCAAACGCCGCTTCAACAGAACCATTCTCAATACGTTCCCACGCAATTTCATCTGCGTAGGATTGTCCAAAAGACAACAGCGTAGATGTTATCCAAACAAAGGACGCAACTATTTTTTTCATGGCAAATCTTTTAGAAGAATTTTACTGAACAATATCCCATACAAGCAGCTCGACATTCAACCATGCCGCATAAAGTAGGGCAATAGCTGACGTTACAGCTATTTCGTTTAATTGTTGACCGCTACTTAGTTAAGCTAACGAGACTGTGAATGATAGAGAAGATCCTCAATCACTTAGGGTTGGCGGCGCAAACAACTCAAGAGTTCAAACCAAACCACCGCAAGCAAACTAAATCTTATAGCCTCACCGAGCGAGTTCGGGGCCATGCCCCGTGTCTGAGCGAATGAGGCTATAAGATTTAGTTTGCGACAACCAAGCAAGTGTTAATTTGCGAGTCACGTTATTAAACGACAAGCAATTGTTTTTCGAATGCAAAAGCGTTTAGCTTGACCTCATCCGTGCCACCATAAAAGTTGCCGCTTGAGTGATATGACTACGTACCAGTTTCTCTGCACGCGCGCCATCACCTTTTATGATGGCCTCAAGAATATTAGCGTGTTGGTTCCAAATATCACGGGGTTTTTCATCGCGCATCAACACCTCGCCCATGACACGTTGCGTGTAAGTGAGATGGGTTGACAAAGCCGGGGCGACCAAGGGGTTACCCGACAAGGTATAAAGCAGTTCATGAAACTTCATATCGGCTGCAATCATTTTTGCAACTGAGCCACTTGCCACTGCTTTGCGGCCGGCTTCAATGAGCGCCCGACCTAACTTCTCGGCATGATTGACACTATTATTTTCGGCAGCGAGTCGGCAGGCCAGGCCTTCAATGGTGGCACGTAGGTCATACATATGTTGCACATGTTCGGGATCGAGCACAGTCACAATCAGTCCGCGTCCCGGCGCGTCTTGTAGTACGCCTTGGCTATGCAATAAATTTAATGCTTGTTGCACTGGTTGGCGTGACACCCCCAAAGCTTGGGCAATTTTTTCTTGAATAATTCGGTCGCCCGGCAATAACTGCCCTGACGCAATTTCGCTCAAGACTGCATCGCGAACTTGGTCAGCTAGGTTGGGTGCAGTTGCCAGTGGTTTCATAAGTAAAGTGGAGCCATTTGTTCGCGTAGTACGCGATGTAGAATTTTACCGGTGGCGGTACGAGGCATTTGCGCATCGCTTAAAAAATGAACTGATTGCGGACGTTTGTATCCAGCAATACGGCTACGGCACCAATCAAGAATTTCAGACTCACTGGCTTGAACCTGTTCATGTAACACAACAACGGCTTGCACTGCTTCGCCCCATTTGTCGTGAGGCACGCCAATGACGGCGACATCTTTCACTTTGGGATGTGCGCCCAATACGCCTTCGACTTCAGAAGGATAAATATTCTCGCCACCGCTAATAATCATGTTGCTTTTGCGATCGACCAAATGAATGTAGCCATCGGCATCGCGCCGAGCCATATCACCCACCGAGCACCAGCCGTCACACATGGCCTCAGCGGTTTTAGTTTCGTTTTTCCAATACCCATCGAATACATAAGGGGTGTGCGAGTACAGCTCGCCCACTTGCCCATCGGCCACTTCGTGACCTTCCGAATCAAGTATTTTGATTGGGCCTGAGCCAGCCCATTCACGGCCCACGCTTCCGAGCCGGTCCAGTTGTTCGTCGGGCCTGAGTAAAGTTACCCAACCTGCTTCGGTCGAACCATAAAGTTCATGTAGGCGGCCATTGCGAAAGAACTCCATGATCGCAAGTTTGGTATCGCGTCTAGCAGGGGCTGACGAAATCATCAGCTTATCGACGCGGCTTACATCAAAGCGCGCTTTGATGGTGTCAGGTAACGCAAGCATCATGATGTAGTGAGTCGGTACCAAAGAGGTGAAGGTAACCTTTTCGTTGGCCAAAATAGCTAACAGTGCCTCGGGATCGAAGCTTCTGCGATCATCAATCACGCAAGCGGCACCCAGATGAGCGAAGGTATGGCTAAAGTATAGTGAATTCGCGTGGCACATCGGCATCACCATGAGGCCAACGTCTTCGCGGGTAAATCGCATTTCAAGCGCAGTAGCCAACGCAATGAGGGTACTACCTTCATGGCTACGAATAACGCCCTTGGGTCGTCCAGTAGTGCCGGAGGTATACATTAAGGCAAAGGTGTCCGAGGGCATCACTACGACTAAGGGATCAACGCTACTTGCATTGGCAATTAGGTGTTCATAACCAACCCAACCTGTGCCACCGGTTTGACCAAGGCAAATGTAATTGCTGACGGGCAGCGGTAGTGCTCCACGTATGGGCTCAATCCGGTCGACTAGCTCGTCTTGCACGATAAAGGCGCGCGCTTCGCTGTGCTCTGCAATATACGCAATCTCGGGCGAGGTGAGACGAAAATTAATCGGTACCGCCACTAAGCCAACTCGCGCCAAGGCGACGTAAATTTCCATCCATTCAACCCGGTTATAGGCCAGTAGGGCGACTTTGTCTCCTTTTGTGAGTCCGAGTGACAGTAGTCCATTGGCCAGCCTTGTGGCCCGCTCATGCCATTGCGCAAAACTAAGTTCCCGATGCGAATCGCGAGTTCCGAGTTTATGGGGTGTGAGGCGTGCATGCGAGGCGACGGCATCGGCCACGGTGAGCAGGCGGTTCATCAATATCTCCTAGCTGTATAGAAAGAATATCATTTTATCTCAAAAAACGAACTCTGAATTCAGAGTTCTGATATTATGGAGTAATGACGACGCCAATTGCTTCTGACAAAAGTACCGCCGCCTTGATCGCTCGCTGCCTGAAGGCACGCGGGGTTGATCGGGTATTTGCCTTGTGTGGCGGCCATATCATGCCCATGTGGATGCACTTTGACGCCGTTGGCATTCGTATTGTTGATGTGCGCGACGAGCGCGCCGCCGTCTATATGGCTCATGCTCATGCGGAGCTCACCGGCACTGTGGGCGTTGCGATGGTCACAGCTGGTCCAGGTGTCACCAATGCAATGACGGGTATAGCGAATGCACATGTTGCGCGTGCGTCGGTGCTCATACTTTCAGGTACGCCGCCACGCGCGCAGGAAAATCGCGGTGCTTTACAAGATATGGCGCATACGGAGTTTGTCAGGCCACTTACTCGCTATGCGCGCACAGTGCGCGAGCCCGATCTCGCGCTACAAGAGCTTGACGAAGCATTGGCGCGAGCGGTCGGTCAAGGCGGAGAGCCAGGACCGGTGTATCTTGATTTTCCAGTCGATGTTTTACGCGCAGAACCTTCGCAAGCCGTGCAGTTAGCACAATGGTTTTTGCCGCGCGCAAAGTCGCTAATTTATCCTGACCCCGCTGCGCTTGTTAAAGCGGTGGAGCTTCTCTGGAATGCCAAGCGCCCGTTGGTGATTACCGGTCGTGGCGCGCGCGATGCGGCGACGCCGCTTATCAAATTATTGGATCGAATTGGTGCTTTGTACCTTGATACGGGCGAAAGTCGCGGCTTAGTTCCTGAGCAGCATCCCTCTGTGGTTGCGGCTATGCGTGGCTCTGTGATGGGCGATGCTGATGTCATTCTCACGCTCGGGCGCCGACTCGATTTCCAATTAGCCTACGGCTCGCCTGCAGTGTTTGGCGAGGCGCAATTTGTGCGTATTGCCGACGCGGCCAGCGAGCTGCGCGATAACCGCCGTGCGAGTGCCGAAATCTTGGCAAGTCCTTCAGTGGCGCTAGAAGCAATGTTGGCGCTAGCTGGCGATCGAGTGCCAAACACCGATCGTGAATGGGCGCGCAAAGTACGTGAGCAACATGTGTTGCGGGCAGAAAAATTACTAGTCTCTATGGCCACAGCTAAGCCGGGTAGTGATGGTTTAATGCATCCCAATCGTTTGTTGTCGTCATTAAAGTCGGCACTGCCCGATGATGCAATTGTGGTTGCTGATGGTGGAGATTTTCTAAGCTTTGCGCGCGTTGGCTTACCGGCTTCGACCTATTTAGATCCTGGCCCCTTGGGCTGTATTGGAGTGGGCACACCATTTGGAATTGCAGCGGCCTTGGCTTGTCCTGGGCGAACAGTGATCGTGGCCACTGGCGACGGGTCGTTTGGTTTTAACGCCATGGAAATCGATACCGCAGCACGCCATAAAGTACCTGTATTGATCGTAGTTGCCAACAACGGTTCTTGGGCCATCGAGGTTCGCGATCAGCAAGAAACACATGGCAAAGTGGTCGGTACCCGGTTGCAGTTTGCCGATCATGCGGCCATGGCTCGCGCTTTTGGCCTACATGCCGAGCGAGTCGAAAAAGTTGATCAACTAGAAGGTGCGATTGCGCGTGCAATGGCTGCTCTAAAACACGGCCCGGCGCTGCTTGATGTGCTCGTTACGCCAGAGGCGGTCTCTTCGGATGCGAAGTCAGGCCTTGCTTGGGTTCCCGACTTGCAGGCACTAAGCGCTTGGAACACGGCCGAGCAAGAATGGCGCAAATCTTGATGGCAAGGCTTGAAGATCGTTGTTTGCTTTACGTTATTCAGCCGCCCTTGCAACCGGGAGCATGCTACTTGCATAGTTGCAAATTTCACCTCCATGAAACGGCCTCGTACCACCAGCCGTAATATTCCAACCAAGAGGTAATTCGCTAAAGGTGAGTCCAGTAAACGACGGACAAAACGCACGCCGTGGCGCGATGGAACCGAGCATCATGTCATCAATTTAACCGGTAAGGTAAAGCCTCAATACAAATGTCCCTACTCACTTCACTAAAGCTAGCAAGCGGCCTGCTTTGTAGCCTCGCCGTCAGTTCGAGTTTGGCGTGTCGTGGCCCGCAAATGGAAGACTACGTCCTACTTAATTCGTTACCGGCGGCAGCCCTGTCGGAGAGCGTAGTCGCTAAAGTGCGGCTGTCAAAGGCTCAAGATCGAAACGCAACCGTTGAAGTGATTGAACCCATTAAAGGCGTCAAAGAAAAACAGATTATTCAAATCGAAGTCAGCAATTCTTCTTGTAGCTGGTTAAGCGCTCGAGGCCGTTTTTCTGGTGGCAGTACAGGCCAAAAAATTTCTGACCAGTACTTTATTGCTGGACAATTCAAACCCGGCAAAAAAGGCGAATTGATCTTTATAGGTTCTTGGCGTGACGGCAAAAAAATTCAATAGGCGAACGTTGCTCGACAATTTCAAAACCGCAATGAATGAAAAAAGGCTGCGCGGTACGACTGACGTCAGAGGACAGGGCTTTGATTAAGCTACTGCGCGCTTTCAAGTGAATTGCTTCCATTAAAGCCTTACCAATGCCCTGCCGAGGATATTGGCCGTGTACAAAAAAATGATCGATGTAACCAGTGGGTTGGACATCTGCATACCCAACTGCCTGACCATCGATTTCGGCTACAAAAGGATTGATTCCATGTATTCGATCCTTCCAATAAACTGGGTCTACATTTTCGGGAGCCCAGGCGTTAATTTGTTCGTGATTTTTGTTCTGCTCACGCAAACCCGCGCCACGACATTACCCGATGCCCCAATATACTAAAATCTTCCTCACCACCATAAACAACCACACCTGCTGCCCCCCGTGCGCCAGCGTATCGCAAAAACTTCTCGCACCCCGCAAGCCAGTCGGTACTAAAGCTAGCGCCCGATTTTATTTCAACTGGGTGTAACTTTCCTTCGTGGGAATACACCAGATCAATTTCAACACCGTGGTTATCGCGCCAGAAATAGATATCTGCATTTTGGCCTCGGTTTAACCGATGCTTCAAGGTTTCAGTGATCACCCATGTTTCAAAAATTGCACCCCGCAAAGCATGGGTAGCGAGGGCTGCGGGGCTATCGATGCGAAGCAATTGGCATAATAAACCAGTATCCATAAAATAAATCTTTGGCATTTTTACTAAGCGCTTACCAAAATTTTCATGCCAAGGTTGCAACAAACGAACAACGTAACTAGCTTCTAATATGCTTAACCATTGCCTCGCTGTGGTTGTGCTTATTCCACAATCGGCACCCAGCGATTGCACATTTAGTAAGTGGCCACTTCGCGCCGCGCACAATAAAACAAATCGCTCGAAACTAGCCAGATCGCGCACGCCCAATACTTGGCGCACATCGCGTTCGATGTATGAAGCAATATAAGCACGATGCCAATCGCTCGGGTTTAGAAAACTCGCCCGAAGCTTATCGTGTAGCGGAGGATAACCACCAGTAAACATTTGTTGATTTAGAGACCAAGCATTAACACCTAGAGTTCGCGGTTCGGTTTGTGGACAAATTTCGGCCAACGAAAACGGCAGCAACTCGACAAAACCAACTCGACCGGCAAGCGACTGAGTAATTGCCGCAATTAGGCCAAACTGTTGCGAACCGGTAATGATAAATTGACCCATTATTTGGTGCTGGTCCACTACACCCTGCAAATAGGATAGGAGTTCAGGCGCTCGTTGAATTTCATCAAGAACCGCCCCATTGGGGAAACGTTCGAAAAAACTAATTGGATCGGCTAGAGCAGCACGCAGTGTTTGCAAGTTCTCGAAGCTAAGATAGGGTTTTTCCGCAAACAAATGGCGCGCGAGTGTCGTCTTACCCGATTGCCTGGGCCCAGTAATCGCCACTACGGGAAAGCCAAGACTAATTCGCTTGACGTAGCTTTCAACCTGTCTGGGGACGTAAGAGTATTCGGCGGAACGCGTTTGTAGCACCATACGTTTGTACAATATGACTTTTAAAAAGTGATATTGTACAACTCAATAATTGTAAAAAGAATCAAAAAATTTGCTCGGCTAATGCGCTTGGGATGGGCCAAACTATCAAAGCAAATGTTCAACCTAGGCTGAATACATTGCCCGCATTGTCGTGGCAAATGGAGAATCTTTGCAGCGATCATGCAGCGCCAAGCGATGGGAAAGATCCTGAATCACCTCGCGTTAGATCCGCAACCGCCGCCCCGAGCGTCAAACAAACCAGTCTCCGCCAGATCAACTGCACCCTTGCGTCTTTATACTTCTTTGAAGTATAGGTAGCACTTGATCGAAGGTGCCCGCAGGCATTTGGCCTTTGCTGGCCTCCAGCTTTGCGATTTGCGCAGTTAACTCTCTACATTGCACCGCTGTGGCTTGAGGCCTCTGTAAAGGCTTCGCATCGGCCGATGAATTATTTGCCGCCGGTTTAACGGTGCACGGACGACGCAACCAACGGGCTGTCGAAATCGTTTTAACCGACGCCTCACTTGATGCCCAAAAATTAGATGAGATTATTTTCAGAATGTTTTTTGAAGGCTTTTCCATCGCTAGCAAACTCTGAGCGCCGGCGCATTGAACTTCAATTTTTGCAACTGCCTCGGTATCTTCTAGGACGGCGTTTTTGCATGCAGCAAATTCATTATTCGCGTTTGCATTTGCCAAACCCAGTAAAGCCACTGACGGGTTAACTGATTCAATACAGACCAGTTGAATATGAGTTTGAGGTGGAACGCCACGTCGTTCTACGCTCGTGTCTACTTGGTAGTCGCCAACGCCCGGGTTCGAATAAAACCCCTTTTCAAATAGCGTTATAAAGCACCAAATGCGTTTCAGATTTAGCCGATATAATCGACCGTTCCGAAATTCATGTGGATATTCAGCGATGTCAAAATTTCGTATTTTCAACGTTCTAATCACTATATTTGCAGCCAGTCTATTGATGACCGTGGCTAAAGGTACTGTGGCTGCCGACAAACCTGGAACAAAAGATCACCCGTTATTTAGTCGCTACGCAGAAGTTGAAATACGCGACCGTGAAGATAGAGCGTTTGATCGCTATGAGCGTTCGGCGGTGACATGCGATCCAAAAAACTGCAAGCACCCAAACTTTAACGCCAATGGTTTTAGCGCGGAGGGAAAAATTACCACCATTACCTATCAGACACCGAATTTCACGAAAATATCCTTACTACAAGCGCTACGCAATTACCAAGAAGCGGTGAAAACTTTGGGCGGCGTTTGGCTCAATCCATCTGAGCGTCCTAACGAATATCATGTGTTTGCGATTCCCTCAGTTAAAGATAATGCCAAGTCACCACCGATTTTTTTAACACTTAATTTTACTTACAGTGCAGACAAGTACGAGTTGACCGTTATCGAACCCGTCGCATTAGTTCAATCCGTAAAAGCAGGCGAATTAACCAAAGAAATCTTAAGCAAGGGCACAGCCACCTTGTACATCAACTTTGCGACTAATAAATTTGACTTGCCCGCTGAAGCGAATCCAATCGTCAAAGAGCTGTCAGAGTTACTGGCAAAACAACCCACCTTGCGTTTGAGCATTGAGGGGCATACAGATAACGTAGGCCAAGCCAAGGACAATCAATCATTATCGGCCAACCGCGCTGAAAGTTTGATGAAGGCTTTGATTGCTCAAGGTGTTAACAAATCAAAACTAAAATCGAGTGGGTTTGGATCAACGGTACCCATTGCCGACAATCGCAACTATGAAGGGCGCGGCAAAAATAGACGCGTTGAAATTATTAAGTTTTAAAGCCAAAAAAAACTTATTTCTTAACGCGCAGGCCTACCCATCATTAATGAAAGTGCTGCTTGCGCAGCTTGTTCTGCTGTCATTTCAGGAAAACCAGGGGGCACAACCATTTCGCCCGCAAAGATAGACGCGTTTTGAATAATTTCACTAACCTTGTAACCGTAGCCTATGTTCTTTTCGGTGTACATTTTGAAACCATAAAACAGTCCATCGATATTAAAGTTTGACTTGAACGCTCTGATATCAGGCGGCACAACCGCATAAAGTGCTGGTGTGTAATAAAGATCAATAAACACCCTCTTTTTTGGATCGTAGGGTGTTTCGCCTCCGACTAACAAAGCATGAATAGTAAAGACTGTTGGTTGACTTGTGCTCTCGTCGATTGGGGTTTTGAACTCTAAGCGCACCACAGTGCTGGCGTATCCGTCCCAATTTGCATTGCGAACAATAGTGACTGTTGGTGGATTTTTTTCTTGTGTCTGCTTCAAATAGTCTTGCAGGCCAAACAAGCTATCGATTTTAAATCCATCGTCTTTTATTGAAACAGGTAAATTTAAGAAGAACCCAACCCCTAGCGATTTACGTTGCTTGAAATAACCCAGCCCGACCATTTCATTGCGGACGGCTTGTCCTAAGTAACTGGCACCTAACGATTCAGCGCGCAAATGATCTGTGCCAATTCGAATTGAATAACCTGGAAAAGCCAAGCCTTGAAATGTCAGCGCAGCTTGTAAATTAGCCTGCATCCGTTTGTTCTCTGAGGTCGGACTCAGGCCTTCAATGAATGCGAAAGCTTGCTGCATTGCGCTTGGGGAATTTAAGATGCCATTGATAATTTGCTGATCGGTTCCTTCCAGACCTTCTTTGCGTCCCAGTTGAACTAATTTCGCTCGCGCCTCACCAGTGAGAGCCGTCAAAAAATCGATCCGATAGATCAAGTTAGTTGCTGGTTCTTTTTTACCCGATTTAGAGAATTCTAGCGTCGGTGACGTCTCGCTTTTTTGCGCTTGTGCGCTCAAGCCTGCGCAGGACAAACAAATAGTTAGGGCTGTTAAGACAATCAAATGCAAGCGCATGTTCAATCCTTTTATCAAAACGAACCCTAAGTTTAATTCAAGAACTCAGAACGTGCTGGCGCATAATTTACTGCACTTTTTGGCTCGGCAAACCCAGGCCATTAAAGATTGGCCACAATTGTTTTAAACGAATTTGCTGCTCTGAGCTCGACTTTAATAGCTGAGACGATTCGGGGTCAAAAATATAAGAACTGCCCCAATATTGATTACCGCATTGCTCCGAGGCAGCGCTATTGAATTTTGACTAATTCAACCCTGCGATTTTTAGCGCGATTGATATCTGAATCGTTGGCTGCTATCGGTTTACTGGCACCAAAGCCTGATGCAGTCAGCCGAGTTGTAGCGATACCCATTCCCACCAATTTATCGACAACCGCTTGCGCTCGTTCGGTAGCAAGCACTTTGTTTCGCGCAGCATCGCCAACATCGTCCGTGTGCCCTTCAATCGAAAGCTTTAGCGACGAATCGTTTTTAAGTAGCTGTGAGATTTCAACAATCAAGCTGTTGGCTTCGGGTCTCAGAATGGCCTTGTCGGTATCAAAATTAATATTAAGAATCGCCTTTCCGGTGGCTAGAATATCCTTTTTCATTTGGGTGGCATCCATCAAAGTAATGGTTGCTTTGGTCATATCCTTTTTGCGGATAACAACTATGTTTCCAGACTCATTGCCAATGAAGTATTGCACCCAAATTTCCTCAGTTGGGGTTCTCAGTAAATAAGTTTCGATCTTATCTAAACGGTTTTCGTTGAACGTAAACCCGTGATTGTTGCCCAAGATAGCTTTAACGCCAATCCGGTCAATTTCTTCACGAGTTGGTGGCGCTCCAGGAACTCTGACGGCCCCGACTTTTTTCATTAAACTTGAATAGGCTTCGCGGACCTGCGGTGAAATAAAAGCGGAGCTCGAGCCGTCAAAGCTACCAATATGGGCCTTAAAAGAGTCGCCAGAAATGGGCACCAATTTACCCTCGATAAAAAAGTATTCGGTGTCAAATTTTTTACCTTGGTTCGTTGTAATTTTGTAGCCTTCGGGCGCATTGAAGTATGGAAAATCGCCCAACGCGACGTTCGAAATTGGTACGTTTTCGACTGAAAATGCGTTTTGAGCTTCGGCTTCCTTTGGCGCTGCCTGCGGGGTTGTAGTTTGTGAGGCTGCGGGTACGTTAGCTGGCTGCGCCGCTTTAGGCGTTTGCTTCTCGATGGCTATTGCAGGCGGTTTGTCTGTTTTGTTACAACCAGACGTCGCAATGGAAGCTAAAAAAAGAGCCGCAAAAATGAAGACAAATTTAATCATCGTAATTATCTTTTAGGTGAGTGTTGTAACAGGTTCCGATGGTAATCCTACCAGCCAACGTTTCAAACTAATGTCGGAGTGGATTGTGTTGTGATTGTTAAATCTCCCGTTATTGTAGGTGCATTGCAATAGTCTGATTTTTTGAGTCGCATTCGCTGGTCGCAAGGTGCTGACGTTGCTTGAGGGATTACCGATTAATGATCGCGACAAGATTAATGGGCGATGGCAGGTGGAGCTAAAACTGAGGACGCCGTAGCGCGATGGCATCAGGCATTAGTTGTTGTCGCTGTTGGAATCCATGTTGTGCCGATAATTGACGCCAGTACTGCTTCGCAGTCTACAAAGCCAAATACCGTTCCAACCGTTTCAACATTTCCTCTCGCTGAACCCTTCCAACAAAACTCGCCTCAAAACTATTACGAGCCAGTTGCGCTAGTTGTTGCTTGTTCATTTGCAAAGCTTCGGCGCAAGCTAAATAATTATCTGCAACATAGCCGCCAAAGTACGAAGGGTCGTCGGCGTTAATGGTTACGCATAGACCGGCCTCCAACATGGTTTTAATGTTGTGCTGTGCCATCGAATCAAATACTCTAAGTTTGATATTCGATAGTGGGCAGACGGTTAACGGTACTTGGTGTCTTGCTAATAAGCGCATTAACGCGGGGTCATCAATGGCTCTGACGCCGTGATCGATGCGCTCGGCTTCTAGGTATTGCAAGGCGTTCCAAATGTATTGTGCCGGGCCTTCCTCGCCTGCATGCGCAACGCAACGCAAACCCAGTTCGCGACAAGCGCTAAAGACTTCTTTAAATTTTTCGGGGGGATGACCTAGCTCGGCAGAATCGAGGCCTACGGCGTTGATGTAACCGACGTAGGGTTTGGCTATCGCCAGCGTTGCAAACGCTTCTTCTTGGCTTAGGTGGCGCAGAAAGCACATGATTAAGCTAGAGCTAATACCCAGTTCGTCTTGTGCTTTGTTTTGCGCGGCTACTAGGCCGTTGATAAAGGTGGCAAATGCAATACCGCGCGCCGTGTGGGTTTGCGGGTCGAAAAATAACTCGCAATGAATTACGCCGTCTGTTTTTGCTTTTTGGAAGTAGGCCCAAGCCAAATCGAAAAAGTCTTGCTCGGTAATCAGCACCGAGGCACCAGCATAGTAAATATCTAAAAAACTCTGCAAATTATCAAATTGGTACGCGTTCCGTACCGCTTCAACGTTTTCGTAGGGCAGGGTCAGCTTATTGCGTTTGGCTAGTTCAAACATTAATTCGGGTTCTAACGATCCCTCGATATGCAGATGCAACTCGGCTTTTGGTAAGCCTTGAATCCAAGCTAAATTAGGCACGGCGATGAACCAGTTAGTCAGTTGACCGCAGTGTACCCAAAATTTTAGCCGCCGTAACGAATTCGCGCCAAAGCGCTGCCTTTTGCCAACGCTTCTAGTTTGGCTGCTGCTACCGCACGAGACATTGGGGCTAAGCCGCAATTGGTGCAAGGCAATAGGTTTTCACGGGCCACAAACTGTAAAGCTCTGCCAATGGTGTCGGCTACTTCTTCGGAGGTTTCAATTTGCTCGCTGGCCACGTCGATAACGCCAACCATCACTTGCTTGCCTTTAAGCAGGCTAATTAAATCCATTGGCACATGCGAGTGATAACACTCTAAGGATACCTGTTGAATTGAGCTGGCGGCCAAGGCAGGAAACACGGCTTCGTACTGACGCCATTCTTGTCCTAAAGTGGCTTTCCAGTCGTTATTGGCCTTGATGCCATAGCCGTAACAAATATGTACGGCTGTGGTGCAGGTAAGGCCCTTGGCAGCTACTTCTAGCGCTTTTACGCCCCAGTCGGCGGCTTCTTTCATGTACACATTAAAGGCCGGCTCATCAAATTGGATGATGTCGACGCCATCGGCTTGCAGTGCCAAGGCTTCCTGGTTTAACAACTTGGCAAATGCCATTGCCATTGCTACGCGGTCACCGTAAAAACGGTCGGCAACGGTATCAACAATGGTCATTGGACCGGGGAGTGTAAATTTAATTTTACGTTTGGTATGGGCGCGCAAAATACGGGCTTCAAATTCATGAACGCGGCCGGTTAGTTTTAATTCTGAAACCACCTGTGGAACTTGCGCGTCATAGCGATTGTTGCGAATGCCCATGGTGACTTTGTTTTGAAAGTCGATACCTTCAATTTTCTCTAAAAAGCCGTGAACAAAATGTTGCCGTGCTTGCTCGCCGTCGCCAATGATGTCTAAGCCAGCATCTTCTTGTTCTTTAATCCATAGCAAAGTGGCATCGCGTTTGGCGGCTACTAGTTCTTCACCTTCACTTTTCCAAGCGGGCCACAATTTGTTGGTTTCGGCTAACCAAGCGGGTTTAGGCAAGCTGCCGGCAATAGATGTGTTAAACATAAAAAGGTCTCGAATTAAAAATTGGAAATATTGGTTTAAAAAATTGTCGAGAACGTTGGCTTAAAGGCCAAACGATCGGGCATTGCATGGTTAGCTGTCACGCTTCACAAGGTCAGCAATTGTGCAACAACACTGGCGGCAATGACTTCGGGTTCTTTGCCTGTAACCCCTGTAATTCCTATGGGGCAGGTCATTTTTTCTAAAAGTTGCGCGCTAAATGATCGCTCGCGTAGTTGCCGTTCAAAGCGGGCGCGTTTGGTCGCCGAGCCAATTAAACCCAAATATTTAAAATCGTTGCGGCGTAATACTTGATCCACAATTTCTAAATCGAGTGCATGGCTATGTGTAAGCACTAAAAAGCAAGCATTGGGTGGTGCAAGGGCTACTTCGGCTTGTACAGAATCAACACAAATACGCTCTAGCTGGCAACCTTGTACGGCGCCTTTGGCAAACAAATTATCGTCGCTTAATTTTTCAAATTCGCTGCGTTCATCAATCCACTGCACTGTGCATGCGATGGGCGCTAATGCGCGGATGATTGCTTGGCCCACATGGCCTGCGCCATACAGTTGTAAAAAAAAGCGCTGTTGGGTTTTACCAAATTGCGCAGCTTTTTCGGGACTCCAAATAGTGTAGGCAACATCGAGCGCGCCACCACAACATTGCCCTAGGCTTGGACCCAAAGCGAAGTGTTCTACTAGTTCTTTGCCGCCTGATAAAGGGTTACTACCACTTGCCATTTGCTGCAAAAATTTGCGCGCGTTGGCCATGGCTTGAAACTCTAAATGCCCACCGCCTATGGTGCCAAAACTGGTGTCTTGGCTAACCCACATCCAAGTGCCATCCTCGCGGGGTACCGAGCCACGCGCGTTGCGTACTTCAATAACAATCGCGGCGGTGGTTGGGTTCATTACACCAAGACCAAGCCCGCGTGTTCGCGCAGCGGGTGAAACTGAATATTAGGCCAGCGTTCTTGCATAACACGCAGCTCGTATTGCGAGCTCATCATGTAGGCTTGAGTATCGGCTGCATCAAGTGCAACTTTAGTCGGGTTGGTGTCCACAAAGCGGCGTAACTCGTTAGGGTCTTTGGCAGTAATCCAGCGAGCGCCAGAAAAGTTGGCTGCACCTAAACGTACATCAACACCATACTCAGATTTTAAGCGATGCTGAACCACTTCAAATTGCAATTGGCCGACAGCCCCCAACAATTTCAAGTTACTAACTAACGGACGAAACACCTGAATCGCGCCTTCTTCGCCTAGCTCTTTTAAGCCTTTATCCAGCTGCTTGCCGCGCAAAGGGTCGGCTAGTTCAACGCTACGAAATAGTTCTGGCGCAAAGAACGGCAGGCCCGTAAATTGCAACGCTTCGCCCTCGGTCACGGTATCGCCTAATTGCAAACCACCGTGGGTAATAATACCGATAATGTCGCCAGCATAAGCTTGCTCGACTAAATCGCGTCGTTGCGATAAAAAAGTTACAACGCCGGTAGGTCGTAATTCTTTGCCGTTGCGTCGTACCTTGAGGCGCATGCCACGATCAAACTTACCCGAGCACACACGTAAAAACGCAATCCGATCGCGATGCGATGGGTCCATATTGGCTTGAATTTTAAACACGACACCCGAGAACTTTTTTTCATCCGGCTGCACAGCACGTGTGCCCACATTGAGCATGCCAATACGTTCTTTTGGGGCTGGTGCAATGCGTACTAAAGATTCTAAAATTTCTTTCACACCAAAGTTGTTAATCGCAGAACCGAAAAACACGGGGGTTTGGCGACCGGCTAAAAATTCGGGGGCTTCAAAGGCAGGGCAGGCCGACTCAACAATTTCCATCTCGGCCAAAGCGGTGCCCCATTCATCAGGAAACCGTCGTTGCAGTTCTGCGTGGTCCGTCACAATTTCATCGTCGTCGCTGACGCGTGCTTGGCCCGATGCAAAAATACGCATGTTCTTCTCGACCAAGTTGTAAATGCCGCGAAAAAACTTGCCGCGTCCGACCGGCCAAGTGGTTGGCGAGCACGGCATCCCAAGTGCGTTCTCAATTTCTTCTAATAACTCTAGCGGGTCGCGTACTTCACGATCTAATTTGTTAACGAAGGTAAGTACCGGCGTGTTGCGGGTTCGGCACACATCGATCAAACGCAGGGTTTGCGATTCGACACCGTTTGCGGCATCAATTACCATCAACGCGCTATCTACCGCCGTTAGTACGCGATAGGTGTCTTCCGAAAAGTCTTGGTGACCCGGGGTGTCTAGCAAGTTAATTACGCAACCGCCAAATTCCATTTGCATCACCGAGCTGGCGACGGAAATTCCGCGCTGCTTTTCAATTTCCATCCAATCCGAAGTGGCATGCCGCGCTGCTTTTCGGGCCTTAACCGAACCGGCGATTTGGATCGCACCCGTAAAAAGCAATAGCTTTTCGGTCAGGGTAGTCTTTCCCGCGTCTGGGTGGGAAATAATCGCAAATGTTCTGCGCCGCTGTACTTCAGCGGATAAAATCGGGTCTTGCATCATGAAATGGGGCTCTCGCGGCGTATCGCCAGCTTATCGTGCCCGTATTGTCTCAAATGCAGCAAAATTTGTTTACACTGCGGGACAGCTGCATTGCCGCGCTTTCAGGCTACTAACGAGATACTTTGCGGAAATTGCCATTTAGCAATCCACTTTGTAACCGTTAATTGCCTCAACTGATCGCGGCAATTTTTATCCGACTCTACGAATTTACGATTTTGACCCCGCGACTCGAACTTACTGGCATTACGAAACGGTACCCAGCAGTGCTCGCAAATGATGCCGTCAATTTGACGGTCATGCCCGGCGAAATTCATGCGGTATTGGGTGAAAACGGAGCTGGTAAATCGACTTTAATGAAGGTGATTTACGGGGCGGTTAGGGCTGATGCGGGGCAAATTCGGGTCGATGGGCAGTTAGTTTCTATCGAAAGCCCTGCAGCGGCGCGTAAATTTGGTATTGCGATGGTGTTTCAGCATTTTGCTGTGTTTGAAACATTAACGGTGGCCGAAAATGTGGCTTTAGGCTTGGGCTCTGATCTTTCTGTAACGCAAGTAGCCGCGCGAATTAACGAAGTAGCGACCGAATACGGACTGCCGGTTGACCCCAATACGCCAGTACATAGTTTGTCGGTTGGCGAGCGCCAACGCGTCGAAATTTTAAGGGCCTTGCTGACTAACCCTAAAGTGCTTATTTTAGACGAACCAACGTCGGTGTTAACACCGCAAGCGGTACACACTTTATTTGAAACTTTGCGGCGCTTGGCAAGCGAAGGTTGCAGCATTATTTACATTAGCCATAAGCTCGATGAAATTCGCGCTTTGTGTCATCAATGCACTGTATTACGTGGTGGTAAAAATGTGGGCCAAGTCGATCCGCGCCAAGTGCAAGCTAGCGATTTAGCTAAGTTAATGATTGGCAATGAGCCACCCAAATTGCAGCAACGACCCGCTAACCCTGGTGCAAAAGTGTTACGCGTAGAGGGTTTAGTTTTAGAGCGCAACGATCCCTTTGGGACCGATTTAACGGACGTTTCTTTGGCGCTACATTCTGGCGAAATTCTAGGGATTGCAGGTGTATCAGGCAATGGCCAACAGGCCTTGCTTGCGGCATTGTCGGGCGAAGATCGACGCGCCGTTAATCAATCTATTCTGTTATTCGATCAACCCGTAGGCCGTCTCGACCCCGAGCAACGGCGAGCCTTGGGCTTGCACTTTGTGCCCGAAGAGCGGCTAGGTCGCGGCGCATTGCCTACTTTTTCATTGGCGCAAAATACCTTGCTAACCCGCGCCAGTTCGGGGCTGGTCAAAAAGGGTTGGTTGCAACCAAAAAAAGCAGCGGCTTTAGCCGCTGAAATTATAGAAAAATTTCAAGTTAAAGCAGGTGGCCCACAAGCGCTAGCAGGTAGTTTGTCGGGCGGCAATTTACAAAAATATATGATGGGCCGCGAGATTAGCAGTCAGCCCAAAGTGTTTATTGTGGCTCAACCTACTTGGGGTGTCGATGTGGGCGCAGCCGCGCAAATTAGGCAAGCTTTAATTGGTTTACGCGACGCAGGTTGTGCCGTGCTTGTGGTGTCGGAAGAGCTTGATGAGTTGTTTGAAATTTCAGATCGATTGCAAGTGATTTCGCAAGGTAAGTTATCGCCTTCTATTCATGTTGCGCAAGCCAGCAAAGAACTAATCGGGCAATGGATGAGTGGTTTATGGCATTAAGTGCAACAAAAGATACGGTGAAAAGTACCACCAAAAATACGACAAAAATGGTTGGTGCGCCAAGGCTCGAGCTGCGAGCTCAAGCTTCGCAAACGATGGCTGTTTTGTCGCCCCTTATCGCGTTAGCCATAACGGTTGCGCTGGGCTCTTTACTGTTTATCGCTTTGGGCAAAGATCCAGTTAAAGCGCTAAATTTATTTTTTGTTGAACCACTTAAAAGTGTGTATGCCTTAACCGAGTTAAGCGTTAAGGCCACGCCACTTATTTTGTGTGCGCTAGGCTTGGCGGTTTGTTATCGCGCTAATGTGTGGAACATTGGTGCTGAGGGGCAATTGTTGTTAGGTGCAGTTAGTGCGGCTGGTGTAGCTTTGCTAGCCACCAAAGAAAGCAGCCCGTTGTTTTTTATTTTGCCGCTTTTGGCCGGCATATTGGGCGGCATGTTTTGGGCTGGCATTACGGCATTTTTGCGTGATCGATTTAATGCCAATGAAATTTTAGTCAGCTTAATGCTGGTGTACGTTGCTTATTTTTTTCTAACGTATTTAGTTTACGGCCCTTGGAAAGACCCAAACGGTTTTAATTTTCCACAGACAGCGACGTTTGCCAAAGCCGCAATGGCACCTCTATTACTAAGTGGCACGCGCTTAAGTATTGGCTTATTAATTGCATTAGTCGCCATTGTTTTAATTTGGTTGTTTATTGCGCGTTCGTATGCGGGCTTTCAATTGCAAGTGGGCGGGTTAGCCCCAGCCGCTGCACGTTACGCGGGGTATTCATCGCGCAAAGCCCTATGGACTGCATTGCTTATTTCTGGTGGTCTAGCGGGTCTTGCTGGGGCGCTAGAGGCGGTTGGTCCTTTGGGCCAGTTGACCCCTCATGTATCGACTGGCTATGGTTTTGCCGCCATTATCGTGGCGTTCGTTGGGCGCTTGCATCCCTTAGGCATTTTGTTTTCGGCAATTTTACTGTCAATGTTTTTTATCGGCGGCGAGCTAGCGCAATCGCGCTTAGGATTGCCTAGTTCTATCACCGGCGTGTTTCAGGGGCTTTTACTATTTTGCCTGTTGGCCTGCGATACATTTATTCGTTACAAAATTCGCTGGGGACGCGCATGAGCGATCAAATTGCATTGCTAATTGCAGCGACTTTAAATTCGGGGACGGTCATTGCGTTGGCTGCGCTCGGGCTACTGATTAACGAAAAAGCGGGCGTCGTGAACTTAGGTGCCGAAGGCATGATGCTAATTGCGGCCATGGTTGGGTTTGCTGTGGTACACAATTCTGGTTCTATTAGTTTAGGGTTTTTAGCGGCGGCTGCCGCTGGTGCTACTGCCGCTGCTTTGTTGGGTTTTCTTATCATTTGGTTAAACACTAATCAATATGCCAGCGGGTTGGCGCTTAGCCTGTTTGGCACCGGCTTGGCAGCGTTTGCTGGCATTCCCTATGTGGGTAAAACAATTGCGCAAAGCAATAGCGCGGTTACCGAAACTAGCCAATCAGTTTTTTCTGCAATTCAACAAGTTCCATTTTTTGGGCCTGCCTTTTTTAAGCAACATATTCTTGTCTATGGCGTTGTATTGCTGGCCTTTGCAATCGCTTGGTTCTTATTCAAAACACGCTTTGGTTTAATTTTGCGTGCGGTTGGCGAGTCGCCCGAATCAGCCCACGCGCTAGGTTATCCCGTGCGCAAAATTCGGTTGTTGGCGATGATGTTTGGTGGCGCATGTTGTGGCTTAGCTGGTGCGTATTTAAGCATTATTTACACCCCACTTTGGGTCGAGGGAATGACGGCAGGGCGCGGTTGGATAGCCCTAGCGCTTACAACTTTTGCTACTTGGCGACCCGGCCGAGTTTTGTTGGGTGCCTACTTGTTTGGTGGCATCACTATGGTGCAATTTCATTTGCAAGGCACCGGAGTGCAAGTGCCTGCACAATTGTTGTCGATGTTGCCCTACATTGCCACGATTGTAGTTCTCGTGTTAATTAGTCGAAACCCGACATGGATTCGATTAAATATGCCAGCCTCTTTAGGCAAGATATTTTCGCCCCATTGATTGGGTAGATAAACTTCTGTTTAAGGTCACTGATTTTAGGTTTACAATTCTCGTTTCCCCTTGTCTCTTCTCGGAGTAATTTATGTCTTTGAATTCCTATCGCCGTAGTTTGATGGCGAAAGTTGCTTTGGCTTCTGCAACTATTGCTTCGGGCTTGGCACTTACTGCCTGTAACAAAGCACCAGATCCTGCAAAAGCGCCTGCAACAACGCCAGCCGCCGCTCCTGCAGCACCTGTTGCAGCAACACCCAAGAAAATTGCATTTGTTTATGTCGGTCCTGTGGGTGACGGTGGTTGGACTTTTGCACATGATAATGGCCGCAAAGCAATCGATGCCGAGTTCGGCGACAAGGTCAAAACCAGTTTTGTCGAGTCGATTAAAGAAGGTGCCGACGCCGAGCGCGTAATTCGCGATTTAGTGGCTCAAGGTAACGACATGGTGTTCGCAACCAGCTTTGGTTATGGCGACTCAATGGCTAAAGTAGCCGAAGGTTCAAAGACCGTTAAGTTTGAACACGCCACTGGTTACAAAACGAGCGAAAATTTACGCGTTTACGACTCGCGTACTTATGAAGGCGCGTACATGGCCGGCATTATTGCAGGCAAAATGACGAAGTCGAATACCTTGGGCGTTGTCGCTTCAATTCCAATTCCAGAAGTCATTCGTAACATCAACGCTTACACAATGGGCGCGCAAAGCGTCAACCCTAAAATTAAGACTAAAGTGGTTTGGGTTGGCGAGTGGTTCAATCCACCAAAAGAGACCGAAGCGGCTACTGCTTTAATTAACCAAGGTGCTGACGTTTTGTTGCAAAACACTGATTCGTCCGCAGTGTTAGGTACAGCAGAAAAAATGGGCAAAATGGCTTTTGGTTGGGACAGCGATATGACCAAATATGGTCCTAATGCGCACTTAGCTTCAGCTATTATTAACTGGGGCCCTTACTATAAAAAGGCTACCAAAGAACTGTTAGATGGTTCGTGGAAAACCGAAAATACTTGGTGGGGCGTAAAAGAAGGCGCAATCGATTTAGTGTCTATTTCTAACAAAGTTCCAGCCGACGTAAAAGCTTTGGTTGAGCAGAAAAAAGCGGGCCTAAAAGATGGTAGTTTTGTTATTTGGAAAGGCCCAATTTTAGGCCAAGATGGCAAAGAAGTTTTGGCCAAAGATGTTGTTGCCGATGACAAGTTTTTAGGCGACGTCAAGTTTTACGTTAAGGGCGTTGATAGCAAAGTGCCCGAGTCGAAATAAAGTTCAGAGGTAATTTAATTAGGTTTATAAAAACTAACTGATAGCTTTGTTTGAATAAAGCTAACCAGAAAAAAGCCATCTTAGGGAGACCTGCGGTGGCTTTTTTACTGTTCAGTAAAAAAATAGTTTAGGAGTAACAAAATGTGGATAATGGTTCTTGGTTTGGTGCTGTTTTTAGGTATTCATTCAACCCGAATATTTGCTGAAGACTGGCGTGAACGCATGATTCGGCGCTCTGGCGAAAATGCTTGGAAAGGAATTTACACTCTAGTGTCGTTGGTTGGTTTTGGTTTGATTATTTGGGGCTACGGCCTCGCACGACAAACACCAACCATTATTTGGACACCGCCCGTTTTTACAAAGCATATTGCGGCTTTGCTAGTGCTGTTTGCCTTTATCTTAGTTGTCTCTGCCTATGTGCCAGGTAATTGGTTTAAGGTAAAAATGGGGCACCCCATGGTGTTGGGGGTAAAGGTTTGGGCATTAGCGCATTTGTTTGCTAGCGGAAAGCTGGCCAATATAGTTTTGTTTGCTGCGTTTTTAGTTTGGGCCATACTTTGCTTTCGCTCGTGTCGCCAGCGTGATAGGGCAAGCCTGCAGTCGCGCACCGATGTAAAGGCGGCGGCGACAGGCATCATCATTATTTTTGGTGTACTGCTTTGGGCATTGTTTGCGTTTTGGGGCCATGGGGCCTTAATTGGCGTTCGACCACTTGGGTGATTAAAATAAAATAAAGCTACGGTGCGGTAGCCTTATTAAATAACTGCAGAAAGATAACTAAAGTGATTTAACTTACTTTGGTAGTAAGTAGCTCATGCCAACGCCAAAAGCTGTCACACCTGCACCAGCGACCTTGGTTCTGGAAATCGAAGCATCTACAGCGAGGTTAGGGTCAACTGTGTAGGTCACGGCTGCTAGCAATGTAACGCTGCTATCCGTTCCGCTTTGGCGTGAACCGGATGCTTCAACAAATGCGCCAAACCCGCCGCCTAGTGCGCGTGTTACGCCAACTGAGTAAGCCAAGCGATTTCTACCGATGCCGGCAGCACTAGTGCCCGGACGAATTAAGCCAACGTTGAAGTCAGTATGGAAACCAGCTTGATCCAAGCCGACTAATCCGGTTAGTGTTATTGTAGATTTGTCTGCTTTAAATGCACTTGATCCGGTCGGCAACGTTGCCATTGCTTGTACACCGTAGGCCATTGATTCGTTGGCTTTTTGTACCCATTTCAAGCCAATTGAGGAATCGCCTAGACCTTTTACAGACCCTGTAGCGTCTTTAGCACTTAAATAAGGTAGGCCAAAAAGTAAACCGATGTTGTCAGACAAACCGTACTTAAGTAAGCCACCCAATGAAGTCGCTGTAGCACCACCAGCGCTTGCACGATCAAAGCCAACTTCTAATTCAAATCGACCTGTTGCTGATAAATAAGCTGGCGCACCAACGCCGGGGCGGTAGGCCGTAACTTCGTCAGCAGCTTGAACTACGGTGCTAAACAAACCGACAAGGGCTAAGGCGATGTATTTGATTTTCAATCTGAACTCTTTTTAAAAATGGTTGTACTGGTCAAAAAGGTCGCGCTAAAAAGAGTTTTGCTTTTTTATCACGCCCCGTTTGGGGTTAATTGGGGTTTATAGGTAGTGCCAAAATTAGCTACGCCGTTATACTGACACGATGAACGCACCTGACCTAGCAAAAGCTGTTAAAAATTCCCCTGACCTGTTTAACGGTCTGTTAGCCGAGCCCGGCGGTTTAGAGCGGCAGACGCAAGTGGCCAATGCGTTAAAGGCGGTATTGCCAGACCATTGCATCCTTGTCCGCGAGGAAGATACTCGTCCTTACGAGTGCGATGGCTTGTCAATGTTCCGCCGTTTGCCAATGGTTGTTGCTCTGCCCGAGACCGAAAGCCAAGTGCAAAAAGTGCTGCAAATTTGCAACGAATTAAAAGTGCCGGTTGTAGCGCGCGGTGCGGGTACTGGACTTTCTGGCGGGGCCATGCCCCATGCAGCCGGTGTTGTACTGGGTTTAGCAAAATTCAATCGTATTCTTAAAGTTGATCTTTATTCGCGTACGGCCGTAGTTCAGCCCGGTGTTCGCAACTTAGCTATTTCCGAAGCTGCAGCACCTTATGGTTTGTACTATGCGCCCGATCCGTCTTCGCAAATCGCTTGCACCATCGGTGGCAATGTCGCCGAAAATTCGGGTGGCGTACATTGCTTAAAGTACGGTTTAACGATTCACAATATTTTGCGGGTTCGTATCATTACAATGGATGGCGCAATTGTTGAGTTGGGTAGCGAGGCACTAGATGCGCCCGGCCTTGATTTGTTGTCGGTGTTTATAGGCTCTGAAGGAATGCTGGGCGTTGTTACTGAAGTAACGGTAAAGTTAGTGCCCAAACCCAAGTTGGCGCAAGTGGTTATGGCCTCGTTTGACGACGTTGAAAAAGCAGCCCAAGCCGTTGCCAACATTATTGCTGATGGCATCATTCCTGCGGGTTTAGAAATGATGGATAAAAAGGCCACCGAAATGGTGGAACCTTTTGTTAAAGCGGGCTACGACATGGACGCAGCCGCCATTTTGTTGTGCGAATCCGATGGCACCGTCGAAGAAGTTGCCGAAGAAATTGCGCGTATGAAAGCGGTGTTCGAACGCAGCGGTGCCACTCGTTTAGCCGTTTCGAATTCAGAAGCCGAACGTTTGCGTTTTTGGGCCGGTCGCAAAAATGCGTTTCCCGCAGCTGGTCGGGTATCGCCCGATTACTATTGTATGGACGGCACAATTCCGCGGCGACGTTTAGGCGAAGTGTTGAACGCAATTGTTGTGATGGAAGAAAAATACCAAATGCGTTGCGCCAATGTTTTTCACGCGGGAGATGGCAATTTGCATCCGCTCATTTTGTTTGATGCAAACGACCCTGACGAAACCCGTCGTGCCGAAGATTTCGGCGCAGAAATTCTAGAGCTATGCGTTGCTGTTGGCGGCACGGTTACAGGCGAGCATGGCGTAGGCATCGAGAAAATAAATCAAATGTGTTCGCAGTTTGATCGCAAAGAGCTTGATGCGTTTTTAAGTGTCAAGGCTGCATTCGATCCGGCAGGTTTGTTAAACCCCGAAAAAGTAGTACCCACTTTGCATCGCTGCGCCGAGTACGGACGCATGCATGTGCATGGCGGTAAGCTACCTTTTATAGACCTGCCCCGTTTTTAACATGGACGCAGCTTTGCAAAACACAGTGTTGCAAACACTGGCCGAAACGGTCGCGCAAGTTAATAATGCTGCGCAGCAAAAGTCTAGAACCGAACCGACATCGTTAACAATTGTTGGTGGTGATAGCAAGCGTTTTTACGGTGAACCACGTGCTTATAAAAACGAGCAGCAAGCAGCCAGTAATTTGCAAATTTCCACACGCGAATACAGCGGTGTTATCGATTACGAACCAAGCGAACTGGTGCTAACCGCCAGAGCGGGCACATCGTTACTCGAAGTGGAGCGCGTGCTAGCACAGAGCGGTCAAATGCTGGGCTTCGAGCCACCTTATTTTGGCGAGCATGCCACCATAGGCGGTGTCGTAGCCGCGGGTCTTTCTGGGCCAAGGCGTGCAGCTGCCGGAGGCGCACGCGATTTTGTTTTAGGTGCAAAAATACTAAACGCTAAAGGCGAGCACTTAAACTTTGGCGGACAAGTTATTAAGAACGTAGCTGGTTACGATGTATCGCGTTTACTGACTGGATCTTTAGGTATCTTGGGTTTGCTTACACAAGTTTCTTTAAAGGTATTGCCGCTACCGCTAGCCAATATCACCTTGGTACGAGAAGCAAGCCAAACAGATGCTTTACGCTTAACTAACGAATGGGCTGGACAGCCATTGCCGATCACGGCCACTTGCTGGTGTGATGGGGCTTTGTTTGTACGTTTAGCGGGCGCGCAAAGCGCCGTAAATAGTGCCGTTCAGCTGCTTGGCGGCCAAGCCTTACCGGATGCGGATGATTTTTGGATTGCGGTTCGTGAGCAAACGCATTCGTTTTTTCGCGGCAATAATTTGTGGCGTTTGTCGTTGCCGTCAGTTGCCCCAGCAATAGCTATCGAGGGAACAACATTAATTGAATGGAATGGCTCGCAGCGTTGGGTGTATTCCGATCAACCGGCCGAAGCGATTCGCAAAGCAGCGCGAATTCTAGGTGGTAGTGCTACTTTGTTCCGCGCAAACGCCCCGTCAAATGACTCGCGGTTTCAAGCACTAGACCCAGTTTCAAAATCAATCCATCAAAAATTAAAACAGCAATTCGATCCGAATAATATTTTTAATCCGGGTCGTTTGTATGCCGATCTTTAAAGTTGAATAACCTATGGAAACCCACTTAGCTGAATGGCTTAAAGACACTCCCGATGGTATTGAGGCCGAAAGCATTTTGCGCAAATGTGTGCATTGCGGCTTTTGCACTGCAACTTGCCCGACTTATCAAATTTTAGGCGATGAGCTAGACAGCCCCCGTGGACGCATTTATTTAATTAAACAAGTGGTTGAAGGGGTAGAGCCGACCGCTTCTACCCAATTGCATTTAGATCGTTGCCTGACTTGCCGCAATTGCGAAACCGCCTGTCCATCGGGTGTGCAGTACGGTCGGTTAATCGATATTGGTCGTAAATTAGTCGACGAAAAAGTAGAGCGACCTTTGGGGCAACGCCTCTTGCGTGAAGCTTTAAAAACTGGCATGACGACGCGTGCCGCGTTCGAGCCGGCTATGAAGCTAGGGCAACTAGTTCGGCCTTTGTTACCTGCTGCACTAAAAGATAAAGTACCAAGTAAACGCGCGGCAGGCGTTACGCCAACCCGTACCCATCAACGCAAAGTACTGATGCTCAATGGCTGCGTACAACCGGCGATGTCACCTTCGATTGATGCCGCGACGGCGCGCGTGTTAGATCAGTTTGAAGTGCAAGTGTTAGTTGTGCCCCGATCGGGGTGTTGTGGCGCGGTTAAACACCATTTAAACGACCATGACGGTGGTTTGCAGGACGCTAAGCGCAACATTGACGCTTGGTGGCCGCATATCGAAACCAACGCCGTAGAAGCCATTGTAATGAATGCTTCGGGTTGCGGTGCAATGATCAAAGAGTACGGTCACTTGTTACGCGATGATGTTGCCTATAGTGCCAAAGCAACTAAAATTAGTGCCCTGTGCAAAGACCTAATCGAGTATTTGCCTACCTTGCAATTGGCACAAAATTTAGCGCAAAAAGTAAAACGTGATTCGCAAAAAACTAAAGTAGCATTTCATCCACCCTGCACTTTGCAGCACGGTCAGCAAATTAAAGGCGTGGTCGAAAGTTTATTAGTGCAATGTGGGGTCGATTTACAACCGGTTGGCGATAGTCATTTATGCTGTGGTTCGGCGGGTACTTATTCGGTCTTGCAGCCCGAATTGTCTAAAGAGCTGCGCAAGCGCAAGTTAGACAACCTGCAAGCAAATAAACCAGAAATAATTCTCTCGGCCAATATTGGTTGCTTGACTCATCTACAATCTGGAACAACGACGCCCGTGCGTCACTGGATAGAGTGGCTGGATGAGGTACTTATTCGATAGTTCGCAGTTGCTGTGGCAGGGCTTGGCCATTTGGTTGGTTTGGCCCGCGCTGCGCAGCGGCTCGCCCAGCTTACAATTGTCGCCGCGCGCACCATCGATTGGTGGTGCATTGGTTTTAGTTTTACTTGGTTTGTTATTAGCTATTGGCGCGAGCTGGTGGGTACTGCCTTATGGTGAGCGAGCATTTGTTTGGCAAGGCAGCTTCGCGCTGATTTTGGCTAGTGTTCCGCTGGTATTTGTTAGTTGGGTTGCAAGCCGCCGCGTGCAAAACTTAGTACCGGATGTGTTCGGCCAAATTGTATTGCGCCTGTTGGCGGCCCTAGTACTTTACGTTGGGTTTCGATTTGCCCTCGACTTAATTATTTTTCATTTAAAAATACCGGCCCGTGCTGCTTTTGGTGCGCGTATTGTTTTAGCCATTTGGTTTGTAGTTGCCAGCGCCTTGTTTGTTAACCGCATGGTCAGTTTGGCGGATTGGGTGGCCCGCAATTTACGATGGTGGTTAGTTGGCGTTGCAACCCTATTGGTATTGACCGCAACACCGTACTTGTTGCATCAGCACTTTTTGCCTGGCTTTTGGCTTGATTTAAAGCAAGCACCGGACGAGCCAAATTTAGCATCCGAGCGCACGTTAAATAACCAAGCGCTTTTGTTTACGCAACAAATGACCGATTTAAAACCGCAGCGACCCGGCAATATTGATGTGTACTTTGTGGGTTACGCACCGGATGCAACGCAAGATGTTTTTAAACGCGAACTTGATGTTATTTTTCCGTTAATGAACCAACGCTTTGGCACTGCTGGGCGCAGCTTGCGTTTGCAAAACCATAGCAGCAGTTTAAGCACTTACCCGATTGCGACCGAAAGTTATTTAAATGTTGCCATCGAACAAATGGCTGCGTTAATGAATAAAGATGAAGATGTGTTTGTGTTGTATTTAACTTCGCACGGCAGTCGCGATCACAAACTAATACCAAAATTTCCACCCATGGAACTCGAACCCATTACGCCAATTCGTCTGCGTGCGATGTTAAACCGGCACAGTATAAAGTATCGCGTAATTGTTGTGTCGGCTTGTTATGCGGGCGGTTTTATCGAGCCATTGCAATCGCCTGATACCTTGGTTATGACGGCCTCAGCCAAAGACCGTACAAGTTTTGGCTGCAGCAACGAATCGGACTTTACTTATTTTGGTAAAGCCATTTTTGATGAGCAGTTGCGCAAAACCTATTCGTTTGAACAAGCCTTTACAAATGCGCTGCCCATTATTGCCGAGCGCGAGAAAAAAATAACGGATGTTTTGTCCAATCCACAAATTGCAGTGGGTGCAAACATTCGGGTTCATTTAAAAAAGCTAGAAACGCAGTTGCAACAACCTAAAACAAAACCTTAACCAGTGGCGTTTCGTTTTTTTAACTCGCGTTTTATTGATCAACAACGCCCCTTTTTTAACGACTGCTTATGAACGTTAATCAACATTTGCCGCCGCAGCTTACTTGGTACTTCGACTTTATTTCGCCCTACGCTTACTTGCAAAGCGAATGCTTAGAACAGTTTGAAGCCGTAGGTGCATTACAGTTAAAACCCATTTTGTTTGCGGGCCTTTTAAAGCACTGGGGGCAACTTGGGCCTGCCGAGATTGTTCCAAAACGTCAATGGACTTTCGAGCATGTAGTTTGGCAAGCGCATCAACATCACATACCAATTGGTATGCCGCCAGCACACCCATTTAACCCCTTGCCGTTTTTGCGCTTAGCGATTGCCTGCGAATGTTCGCGCGAAGCGGTGCGTGAAATTTTTCGGTTTATTTGGCTCAAAGGACATGCATTTGAAAATGAAGCAGCCTTTGAAGAGCTAATGTCATCGTTAAACAAAACGCGCGCCGACTTAGAATTACCCGCAGTAAAAGAACAACTCAAGGCCAACACTGAGCAGGCAATTATCAATGAAGTCTTTGGCGTACCCACAATACTAGTTGAATCCGAAGGGCGGCCACTCCAAAAGTTTTGGGGTTTTGATTCCAGCACTATGGCGATTAGCTTTATCAAGCGCGAACCCTTTTGGTCGGAAAAAATTCTGGCGCAAGCGCAAAACTTACCGAATGGTCTGCAGCGAAAACGATAGTTCAATAGTAGTGGCTCTTCCTGCAGCGCCAAGCGATAGAGAAGATCCTGAATCACTTAGGGTCAGAGGCGCGACCGCCTCCCCGAGCACTAGCGCGCAGACAGATGGAGTTCTAATGCGTCCGGTGTAAAAAGACAAACCAACAACGCAATACTTCAGCCTAAATATTCTGGCTACAAAGGTGGCCGCGTGAAATGTAAATTGGGGTCTAATAACGCGGTTTTTTAGGGGTGCTTTCGCGATGCATTGGCGTGTGCCGATGTAATCACGCAGACCAGCTGTCATGCAATCAAGTCAGGGGCTCATTTGATGAAGTACGATGTTTGCCGTAGGGGCAACAGGGTTTCTAAGATGCTTTTTACCTGCGCCGATTATGTTTAAGCGGTTCCTTCATGCAAACCAAACGACTTCTTGGAATTGGTGAGGCTCTGGCGCATTTGAATGCGCTTTAATTTGCGTGGCGCTAAAACGCGTTACTGATTAGAGCGGGGTGGTGCGGTTTAATTTGGTGCAGTTGTAAATAGCAACTCGACAACATTTTGTTTGTCAATTAGCCAAACGGCCTAGTTTTCGCTAATTAACTAGGCCGTTCGTCTAATATACAGACGAGCTTTGTTCGGTCAGTATCCACTTTGAATTTGATTTTTTGGACTTCCGAGGCAAATCGTGACTTTACCCCCTCTCTCGCAGTTGTTCCGCATTGAAGCGCTAGAAGCGCAAAAGTCGCAATGGTTGGGTTCGATTGTTTTGATGCGACCGCTGTCGTTTTCGGTAGTTTGTTTGGCGGCATTGGGAATTGCATTTGCTTTAGTCGCCTTGTTAGTATTTGGTCAGTACACCAAACGAGCTCGCGTAATGGGTGTTTTAGCACCCGAGCGTGGGGTCCTAAAAATAGTGCCACCGCAAACCGGTTTAATTATTGCGCGGTACGTCAACGAAGGTGATCGGGTTAAGGCAGGTGAAAAGCTCTTTATCTTGTCTCTAGATCGCGTAACACAAAACGGTTCAATACCAGCAGTTGTCAATGGCAACAACCGTTCCCAATTTGCCAGCGCCGCAATTTTAGAATCGTTTAAAGCGCGTAAAAGTAATCTAGCGATTGAACGCAACAATCAAATGGCCTTGGCCACTCAACAACGCCAACAAATAGGCGTCTCAATTAGTAATGGCGAACTTGAACTTACCCAACTGCGCCGAGAAATCACTACTCAAACCACGAGAGTTAAATCTGTTGAGGGTCAAGTTGCAAAACTACAAAGCTTAGCTGATCAGAAATTCGTTTCTGACATGGCCTTGCAACAGAAGACGGATGAAGTATTAGACCAACAGTCTCGTTTGCAAGGTCTGGAACGCGCACTTATCGAACGTATTCGCGCTTTAACTTCTTTGCGCAGCGAATTTTTACAGCTGACAATTAAAAACGAACGTGAACGTGCTGCAATAGATCGCAGTGTGATGGAGCTAGACCAAGCGACTATCCACATCGAGTCGCAACGCGAAATTATTATTACCGCACCGCAATCCGGAACGGTGTCGTCCGTACAAGCCGAGGTCGGTCAAATTGCAACCGGACAACCGCTATTGGCGATCTTGCCCGAGGGTGCGCAACTTCAGGCGCAACTGTTTGCCCCTAGCGCCAGCGTCGGCTTTGTAACACCGGGCCAAACCGTACGCCTACGTTACTCTGCCTATCCCTACCAAAAGTTCGGCCAACATAATGGCAAAGTATTGGCAGTAACTCGCGTTCCTTTTGGTGCGCAAGAACTTCCAGCAGACCTCGGCCAAACGGTTATCGCCGCTGCACAACTGGGCGAGGGCTTGTATCGAATTACGGTGTCCCTTGACCAACAAACAATTCTCGCCTATGGCAAGCCACAAGCCTTGGTTGCAGGCCTTCAATTAGAAGCCGATCTACTTAATGAAACCCGGAGCTTGTTGGAATGGGTGTTTGAACCACTGTTTAGTATTAAAGGCCGAATATGAGCGCAATACTAAACGACGACGCCTTGCGCAAACCTACCAGCAAATTACGCTTTAGTTGGGATAAAAAGGTCCATAGTATTTTACAAACAGAAGCCGCGGAATGTGGTTTGGCCTGTTTGGCGATGATCGCCAACTACCACGGTTACCAAACCGACTTAGCAACACTGCGCCAACGCTTTGCGTTGTCGTTACGTGGTGCGACGCTCAAGCAAGTAATCGACACAGCCCAAGGCATGAAGCTGTCGGCTAGGCCATTGCGGCTTGACCTCACAGAAACGAAACAACTGCAGCTGCCTTGTATTTTGCACTGGGAGTTAAACCATTTTGTTGTACTTACGAAAGTATTGAATAACAACAAAAGCGTAGTAATTTTAGACCCTGCCCGTGGTGAACGTTCCATTGGGGCAGATGAACTGAGTAAGTGCTTTACTGGTGTCGCTTTAGAGCTAGCCCCGATGGTTGACTTCGCGCCTAAGACCGACAAGCGCACAATTAAGGTAACGCAACTATTAGGTAAGGTAGTTGGCTTAAAGAGAAGCCTAATCCAAGTATTTACGCTAGCGTTTGCCCTAGAAGCGTTCGCAATTGTTTCGCCTTTTTTTATGCAGTGGGTAGTAGATGGTGCGATTGTTGCTACTGACAATAATTTACTCACGCTGCTGTGTATTGGCTTTGGTTTACTAATGATAATTCAAATCACCATCGGATTAGCAAGGAGTTGGGTAGTACTGTACTTATCAACCCATTTAAATATACAGTGGATTAGTAATGTTTTTGCGCATTTAGTACGCTTACCAGTAAGTTACTTTGAACGCCGCCATCTAGGTGATGTGGTCACGCGATTCGAATCAGTACACCAAATCCAACAAACATTAACCACAAGTTTTATAGAAGGAATGCTAGACGGCATTCTTGGTATTTTGATGCTAGTCATCATATTTATCTATAGCCCTACCCTATCTTGGGTGGTAATTGCAGCCCTCATTATCCAAGGGCTTATTAGTTGGGCAAGCTTCGCCCCAATGCGCAGGCTTGGAGTTGAACAAATAAATCTAGGTGCAAAAAACCAAAGCCTGTTGTTTGAAAGTATTCGGGCGGTGCAGAGCATCAAATTATTTACAAGTGAGAATGATCGTCAAGCGCGGTACGTTAATGGTCTTGTGGAATCAACTAACCGCAGCATTGCCAGCCAAAAACTCAACCTAGGAGTAGGCGCATTATTGGGTATCACTTCGGGCATTGAAAACATATTAGTCGTATTCCTTGGTGCTACCGCGGTGATGCAAAACCAGCTAAGTATCGGTATGTTGTTTGCATTTATGAGTTACAAGTCCACCTTTTGCGGACGAGTCCGGAGCTTAGTACGTAAAATCATCGAGCTTAAGCTGCTCAAGATACAGGGCGAGTTGTTGGCTGACATTGTGCTCAACCAAACAGACCCATCAAGCCAAGCGACGTCAAAACACTTGCCCCCGCCTTGCCAAGACGGATCGGTTCCAGAGATTGAAGTTCGGAACGTCAGCTTTCGATACTCAACGACTGATCCTTGGATACTGCAGGGCATTAACCTAAAAGTAAGAAAGGGCCAGAGTATAGCGATCATTGGTCCGAGCGGTGGCGGTAAGACCACGCTAATGAAACTAATGCTCGGGTTAATCATCCCGTCCGAGGGAGAAGTGCTATTTAGAGGGCAACCGATTCTACAGCTGGGTGCCGCATACCGACGCGCTGTTGGAGCAGTGATGCAAGACGACCAACTACTAAGCGGATCGATAGCTGAAAACATTTCTTTTTTTAGTCAAATGCCAGACCAACAACGTATCCGAGAGTGCGCCGAACTAGCTGCTGTCGCTAGAGACATCGAGGAGATGCCGATGCAATATCAAACGTTAATTGGAGACATGGGCAATAGTTTAAGTGGAGGCCAAAAGCAGCGCCTTATTTTAGCAAGAGCGCTTTACCAAAATAACTGTTTACTTTTCCTAGACGAATTTACGAGCCAACTTGATTCGTTGAACGAGAACTTTCTAATTAAAAGTCTTAGAGACATGGGCAATACCAGAATATGTATTGCACACAAAAAAGAGATAATTAAATCATGTGATTTAACCTTTTCGCTGTCAAGTGCACTAAATGACATTTCAGGAAAATGCAAAAAATAAGCGAAACGAATAAGCTAAAGAAAACTAGCGTCACAAACAAATCAATCTAAAACAAAGGCCCACTATGGAATCACTGTCCCCTAAAACTTTTGAAAATGCTGTTATCTTTTTCAAACAAAAATCGCTATCTAGAGTTAGCCCTTATCTTGATCCAGATTCGACTTTGGGTGAGCTACAAATTATTTTAAAAACATCTGAACGATGTAACCTCGCCTGCCCGTATTGCTACTACTTTAACTTCGGCGACAATCGGTTCGCTGATCGCCCTCCCACTTTGCGTAAAGCAGTTGTCCCTCCACTGCTTGCGTTCTTGCAAAAAGGGGTTAAAGATTTCGCGATAAGCAAACTGAGTGTCACCTTTCACGGTGGTGAACCGATGCTCCAAACCAAAAAAGATTTTGAATTTCTTTGCCGTTCTTTACGTGATGGATTAGATGGCCTGACGAAACTTGAAATGTCAATGCAGACAAATGGAACTCTAATTACAGCAGATTGGATTCGTATTTTGGATTCCTATGGTGTATCGCTCGGGATAAGTATTGATGGCCCACCCGAAATACATGATGCGCAACGGCCCGATCACCAAGGGCGTGGTAGCTTTTCAAAAATTGAAATGGGAATTGAGAAAATTCGCAAGACAAAAGTCGATTCAGACAGTCGTGCCTTTGGCACACTTAGTGTAATTGACGCACAATATCCAATCGAAGATGTTTACAACTATTTAACAAAAAAACTTGGAATCAGATCCCTCGGCTTTCTCTTGCCTGATCGACGAGTAGACCATCCATTTCAGCCCGGTGAGTCAGCTGAACTTTATGGATCCCAGCTAATTCGACTTTTTGAAAAATGGACTAGTGATGACGGAATCCATGTCCGGGAGATACAGAAGTTACTAGATTTTTATCAGCTTTACACAGAAAAGAAGTCAACTCCTGAAACCACGGTTGAAAGACAAGTAATCAAAAAAACACATAACGAAATAATCGTGATTCAGAGTGATGGTGACTTAACAATGGACGACTCGTTAATCCCGACTGGATCGTGGCGGCTACAAGCTCCAGTAGGTAATGTCAAAACACATTCGCTTCGCGAGTTTTTGTCCAACGATTGTTTTGGCGAGTTGGCATTTGCCCGAAGTAACGTTTCGGCACAGTGTAAAGCGTGTCGCTGGCATTTTCCTTGTCACGGTGGTGCTTTAGAAGATCGTTTTTCTGAAGCAAATGGCTTTGATAACCCTTCGGCCTATTGTCTGGGCCTCAAAGAATTTAACAAACATGTTTATGATTTTCTGATCGCAAACGGTTATCCGACTGAGTTAGCTGAAAACAAGCTTTCTGGCAAAATAATTAGCAATCAAAACATCGAATGAAAGAAGAACTTTGAAGACAAATATCTATCGACTGTATTTTGGTTCCTGCGCCATGGCACTAGTAGGATTAATTAGCCCAGTACTTACCTTTGCTAAAGTCACCCTCGAAATAAACGTGCAAAACGAGGACACGCTCAGTCTCACTTACAAAGTTTCGTCGTTACAAAAAATATTGAATTTGATTGACGATTCAGAGCGCACTCAGAATTTATTTCGCGCCAAATATTGGAAAGTGAGTAATGATTGTTTTAAACTAGTTGGAAGTCAATTTATTCGCAAAAAACAAAAATGCAACACCATAACGGTTGCTGTCTCTCCGCAATTTGAAGCTTTTGATAGATTTTATCCTGGGTTTGTTCCGCTCTCAAAAACTGGTGTTCTTATTTTTAGTCGATATTTCTTCGTCACCGACCTATCTAATGTCCTTGTAAAAGCACATCCTCGTTACGGCGCAATCATCTTTGACTCAACTCTTTCAAGGGTTACAAATAAACACTTGAATCCCGCAGAACTAAAAAATAAGTACATTTACATTGGCGCATCGCCGGAAAAAATTAGCAAAGATGTTTTACTCGTTGGCGACCCTAATCTACCCGAATTAAATGCAAAATTTAAGGACAGTCTTATTCAACTAATTAGGTATTTTGACGAAGCCTCTCATATTGCTAAGTTTGCAGCTTTTATATCATTCTTCGCGTCCGATAGATCTATGATCCATGCCGACGTTTCCACAGGAAACATGCTCCGTTTTTCCCAATTCATAGAGCATCCTTTAAAAAGAGACGATATCGAATTAAGCTTCGAATCAAAACGAATCCTTGCGCATGAAATCGCGCATTTTTACCAAAAAATACCAGTTACAAACAGGACCCCTTGGATGCACGAAGGGCTATCAGAGTACATTGCCTTTCACGCAATGGCGTCAATTGAAGGAATAACTTCACCCAATATTACGAACTACTTTTCAAATACCGTTCAAAACTGCGTTAAAGAAGGCGGCAATCATTCTTGGGAATATATAAAAAATCAAGTCGGAGGAAGAATTCCCTACGATTGTGGTTTTCTTGTCTACTTTATTAACGCACTTTCGCAACACAAAGTTCTTTCGATTCGCGAATGGTTCAACGTAGATCGAAGTTTAATTGAACTTGACGAGACTAAACTTTTGCAAAAGTCGGTCACCATAGCCAACACAATCTCTCGCTTGAACGAGTCGTCTAAAACCGGTCAGAGTTTTATCACTTTTATTGCGGACGAGTTCGAAAAGTTATTCGGGATTAGTGTCGTTGATCAGGTGAGTGCGGATCATTTGAATAGCAGCTTAATTGCTTTATTTAGAGAGCTAATGAGAAATGATTGCGGCGGCACAAGCGGATTTTGGTTAAGACCGTCAATGCTTGAAATCGATTTCTCGGGCCAATGTCGCAACCTTAAAAATGGTATGCGCTTGACAAGCATAGAAAATTTCGAAATTAGTAATGTCCGCTTCCAAGCGCTTATTGATAAAGCGCATAAAGCATGTGAGGTCAATGGTGAGTTGGCTTTTCAAGGCGATGACGGCTCTGAAATAAGGTTGCAGTGTCCATCTAATCTGAAAAAGAGAATTCCGGAATTCAGCTTCGACAAAAATTTGCTCAGAGCAAAACTATCTCTAATTCGTATCGAAAAGATATCGAACAAACTAACGCCGCGCGTGGTGCAATAAGTTCCACAAATCTTGTTCTTTCGTACCAAGACTACCGTTTCCTATTGGCTTGGGGAACTAAATTCGATTAGTACCAAATGTTTAGAATTTTTTACCGGAAAGGAGGTGCACGAATTAAATTTATTAGGTTTTTTATTCGAATTTTTCTAATTTAAAAGAGGTAACTTGTGAAAAAAGCAGCACTTGTTTCGAGGCTTCTAACGCCAATTGAACTCAACCTTGTAGCTGGGGGTATCGGCTACGCGAAAGAGACGCCGGACTACTGCATGTACAGCATGATTGCAGATAAATACACTCAATCTTGTGGCCCTGCGCCGGCGCCGGCGCCAGTTCCAACGCCACCCAAGACGGGGTTTTTTGATTTCTAATTTATTGGTTCGCCAAATTTTTCGGAGAAAACATGAGTACAAATAAAAGTTCAATAGTTAAACGCCTATTGACAGTCGTTGAAACCGAGGCTGTTTCCGGTGGTATGCAAATCCCTAATTCAGACCCTTACCGTCAGTACTGCCAGCATTCGAATCATAATGGGAGCTACGACCAAAAGTGTCCAGCACCCCCTACGACTTCGCTCTTACAATAAGTTGGTCTGGCGTTTGTAGCAATCTTTAAGTGTTTCTTAAATTAAAGCTACACAAGCGTGAAACCATCTCAGAAAGCGGCCGGAAAATCTTTTTTCCGGCCCAAAGTAACCCGTAGTTTCAACGTAATCGTCAACTGACTGGCGATTTAGATTTAATAGAAAGTTGTGTTTACGCTTGGGCTTTTCAATTGAAATAACGCCGCTGGGTGAACGGTTACGGCGCAAGCACAAAACTTACCGAACGGTCTGTAGCGAAAGCGATAGTTTAAAAATGATGTTTTACAAGAATTTTCACCTTTGAGCTGATATTAAAGGGATATCGCTTTAATATCGGTAGAATCGAAGAGTCGGATTTTAAAATCGAATCTAAGAATCAAAACTAAGGAAATTTAAATGAACCAACGCGTTTCAATTGTTGATAAGCCCTAGGTAATCCTCCCCTTATCCATATCAATGTAAAGTAGAAATGGTTGGGGTTTTGGTTTTGATCTTTGTTTTGTCTTTAAAGCTTTTAAGGCGTTGAATGGGCGTACCCCCATTCAACGCCTTATTGGGCCGCTCGTTATTGTAAATCCATTGCCACTTTGTAGCCGCCTCTTGTGCTTGTTCGATTGATTCAAATAAATTTGCATCCAACAGTTCTTAACGCATGGTTCGGTTAAATCGCTCCACGTAAGCGTTTTGTTGTGGGTTACCTGGTTGTATAAACCACAGCGCTACGCCTCGTGCTTGAGCCCATTGTTCGAGCTTCAAACTAATAAACTCTGGGCCCTTATCAACCCGAATGGCCAGTGGCGTACCGCGCCACTCAATTAACTGGTTTAAGGCTCTAGTGACCCGTTCGGCGGGCAACGAGAAGTCCACCTCCGCGCATAACAATTCACGGTTCAAATCGTCCAGAACATTTAAGCATCGAAAGCTACGTGTATCAACCAGTTGGTCATGCATAAAGTCCATCGACCACACAACGCTCGGTGCACTAGGCACTGACAGTGCTAATGGCTTGGCTCTGACTAACCGTTTTTTCGGTTTGATCCGTAAATTTAATGCCATCTCGCAATACACTCGATAAACTCTTTTGTGATTCCAACGCGTGCCCTGCACGTTGCGTAAATGCATAGACATCAGCCCAAATCCCCAGCGGATATGGTCCTTAGATAACTTGCTTAGCGCCGACTCGATCTCTTGGTCAACTGGATCGCGCTGACGCACATAGTTCCAGTGGCTCGAGCTAATGCTAAAAAAGCCACAAACCCGTTTAATACTAATCTTGTGGGAGATGCGGGCACTTTGCGCCATCAGCTTTCGGTCCGATGGCGCTAGCACTTTTTTGCTAACGATTCCCGCAAAATCAACGCATCAAGCTGCACGTCTGCGTACATTTTTTTAAGCCGACTGTTCTCAATTTCAAGTTCTTTAAGCCGGGTCACTAAACTGGCGTCCATCCCGCCATATTTACTGCGCCATTTATAAAACGTCGCGCTGCTCATGCCGTGTTCACGGCAAAGCGAGGGCACTGGCGTGCCCAGTTCAGCTTGTTTTAGTATCGCCATAATCTGGCTGTCGGTGTGTCGTGCTGATTTCATGTAGAGCCTTTCTGACTTAAATCTAAGCCGAAATTTTCTACTTATGATCGATATGGTTTTAGGGGAGGATTACCCCTACACCAGTTTTAATGGCTATTTAATGTTTGTTCTCGGGTTGTTGTTGATTGCGGCGCCTCTTTGGGTCTTTTTTTTCACACCCGATTTTCGAGCATTACTTCGCTTTAATTTAGGCAACACAATTACCTACACAAGCATTGCGTTTTCTCTAGGTATTTTTATTCTCTGCGGTCTTTACACAGTGCAACCAAATCAAGCAGTAGTGGTTCTATTGTTTGGTGCATACCAAGGCACTGATCGTGCCGCGGGTTTACGTTGGGTTTTTCCGTTTTTATCGCGCACGCAAGTTAGCGAGCGGGTTAATAATTTTATTACTCAACAAATGAAAGTAAATGATAAAAATGGAAACCCGATTGAAATTGCGGCAGCGGTTGCATGGCGAGTCAGTGATGCAGCACAAGCAACGCTTGGTATAGAAGACTATGCACAATATGTAAAAGTGCAATCGGAAAGTGCTGTTCGCCATATGGCATCTGAGTTTGCTTACGATCACGGAGCAGATGACAGCACCGAAGCCATTACTTTGCGCAGCGGCGGTGAAACGATTACACAAATTCTTAAAAAAGAATTAACCGAGCGCTTGGCGGCAGCTGGTTTAATTGTGCTCGAAACTCGTATTACCCATTTAGCCTACGCGCCAGAAATTGCCAGCGCAATGTTGCGTCGTCAACAAGCAAATGCAGTCTTATCAGCCCGTAAAATAATTGTCGAAGGTGCCGTAGGCATGGTCGAGATGGCCTTAAGCCGACTTGAAGAAACCCAAATGGTTGAACTAGATAACGAGCGCAAAGCCGCGATGGTGAGCAACTTGTTAGTGGTGCTATGCAGCGAGCGTGATGTAACGCCCGTTATTAATAGCGGCACCCTCTACCAATAAACAATGGCCAGCCCCGATAAAAAAGCGTTCCCGTTACGCATCGACCCCGAGCTGTGGCAAGCCATCGAAAGGCTTGCCGCCAGCGAGTTGCGTAGCGTGAACGCGCAAATGGAATTTTTGCTGCGTGACGCGCTGGTTAAGCGAGGGGTGGTGGTTGGGAAGAAAGGTAAGACTGCGATGCCGAAGGGTTAAAAGCCATCCGAGTCGGTAAAGTGCACCAAACGTCGCTATGCCGTTTTTCTGGATTTCGATTCTTTGGTTGTAGCGCTTTGTGAAGCTAGCTTTTGCTGTGCCGCGTGCTTTACTTGAAAATCATCCAACAAATCCCGCTTAATCATCTTCATTTCTGATTCAGCGTAGAACTCCAAATGATTGCGAACTAGCGGTTGGTAGCCTACGCCATAAACACGTGCTATGAACTTTAGTTCGTCAATCAGTTTTTTCGGCAACCTAATTGAAATCGCCTGCAATCCAAGCGCATTGTCAATTTCGACCTCTTGCTCAGCTCTAGTTCGGCTGATATGGACACTGCCGTTAGCTAAATCTTCAGCTGTAAATTCGTGTTCATCACGAACTGAAACGTTTGCTTTACTCATATATATTTTTACCTTAAATCACTGCTAATTGACTTTTCATGCTTAGAAAAAGACGTTAGTAAGCAAATTTATTGTATATCTCTATCTCGGTTGGATTGGGTTCATAGCTAGTTTTAATTTCAATCATTTGTCCAGTTTGGATGAAGCAAACTTTCAAAAGTCGACCGGTATTAGTTTCAGCTAAAAACCACTCGGTTTTTGGTATGGTGGCGTTGCTTGCCCTAGTATCCTCTAAATATAGCCCAGTTTTGTTTAAAAAACACTGCCTAATTTCATCAACGGTCACGTTGTGCTTGGTCGCTAGCTTATTGGTAGTTTGGTCCGAAACACTAAAATTCAATTCATGCTTCATGAGTCAAGTTGCGCTTAAAATATGGCTGTGTGCTGAATTGTATATACAAAATTTCCAAAAATCTACTTCGAAGGGACACTTAAGCTTTTCTGCGCTATCAGGTCTGTACAGCTGTCAGTTAAAGGTTGCTTTAAATATTGACGTTGAATTGCAGCAGCGATTACAAAATTTGAGTCCAAATTTTCGAGATTTGTCACTGCCAATCTATTTAATGTATACAAGAATAGGCTAATCTAGATTTTTATATCCGCTATTGCCTAGATATTTGACTTGTTGTATACAATTAGGGTCATGTCATTGCTACCTCAAATTCCGCTTGGCCTAGCCCACCAAAGCACTGCAGGGGCCTCCCAAGCCCTAAAAGCCATCCTGCGCCTACGCGAAATGATTCTGGCAGGCGAGTTAGCAGGAGGCGAGCGAATCGTTGAACTATCAATCGTGCAACGCCTAGGGGTCTCTCGAACGCCGATTCGCGCTGCGTTAATGAAACTTGAGCAAGAAGGACTGCTTGATCTAATACCCTCCGGTGGATATTCGGTGCGGGTGTTTTCCGAAAAAGATATTTCAGAAACCATCGAGTTGCGCGGCCAACTAGAAGGGCTGTTGGCAAGGCTCGCTGCGGAACGTGGTGCTACCACGGTTTTAATGAATGAAGCCAAAGCCTGCTTGCAAAGCATCGATCTTTTACTAACACAAACGTTTTTAGACGATGAAGCCTTTGGTCAATACGTAGCCCGCAATCAGCAGTTTCACGGCTTAATTAAAACGATGGCTAACGCAGACGTCATTGCTCGCGAGCTTGATCATGTTTGCCGACTGCCGTTTGCATCGCCTTCTGCATTCGTTATTGCTCAAGCGAACTCACCACAAGCGCGCGATATGTTGGTGGTCGCGCAAGATCAGCATAGGCAAGTACTCGATGCGATTGAGCAACGTGAAGGCGCACGAGCCGAGGCCATCATGAAAGAACACTCGCGCTTAGCGCAACGCAATTTACGGCAAAACATTCGTAATCCCCAGCCATCCGCAATCCCCGGCTTAAGCCTAATTCGATAATTTGTATGCACATAAAAAATACTTGGTACGTCGCTTGCACTCCCGACGAAATTGATGAGAAACCTCTAGGTAGAACCATTTGCGGTCAGAGCGTTGTGTTCTACCGCGGGGCGCAAGGCGTGGTTGCAGCACTAGAAGATTTTTGCCCGCATAGGGGCGCACCGTTATCTTTAGGTTTTGTTTCTGAAGGTAAATTAACTTGTGGTTATCACGGCCTTGAGATGGGCTGCGATGGCAAAACAATTGCAATGCCTGGTCAGCGCGTTCGTGGTTTTCCGGCCATTCGAAGTTATCCCGTCATTGAACGAGCTGGATTTATTTGGGTCTGGCCAGGTGATCCACAAAAAGCCAATGAGACAAGTATTCCAGAGCTAGATTGGCACGACAATCCGCAATGGGCTTATGGAGGTGGTCTGTTTCACATACAGTGCGATTATCGCTTGATGATTGATAACTTGATGGACCTTACGCACGAAACTTATGTACACGCTGGTAGCATTGGGCAAAAAGAAATTGACGACACGCCGTGCAAAACCAGCAACGAAGGCGACGAAGTAATTACCAGTCGTTTTATGGAAAAGATTCAAGCACCACCGTTTTGGAAGCTGGCATTACGCGGTAATAACTTGGCCGATGAAGTGCCAGTTGATCGCTGGCAAATTTGTCGGTTCACACCGCCCAGCAATGTCATGATTGAAGTCGGTGTAGCCCATGCCGGACACGGTGGTTATAACGCTCCGCACGAGCACAAAGTGTCTAGCATGGTGGTCGATTTTATTACCCCAGAATCCGACACTTCGATTTGGTATTTTTGGGGCATGGCTAGAAACTTTAATCCTAGTAACAAAGCACTAACGGCCAGTATTCGGGAAGGGCAACACAAAATATTTAGTGAAGATCTAGAAATGCTTGAGCGACAACAAAAAAATTTACTGACTCATCCAAGTCGTAATTTATTAAAGCTCAATATTGATACAGGGGGTATTCAGGCCAGACGCGTTATAGAGCGTCTGATCGAGCAAGAATCAAATCAAAAGTTAAATCAAGAGTCGACGCAACAATCAGCTCAAGAACCAACGCAAAAAGCCGAGGCTTAAATGAGTGACACCAGTTTCATTATAAAAATTGCGTCGACTGGCGCGCAAATCTCTGTAGCGGCAGATCAAACAGTTGTTCAGGCTTTGGCAAGTGCCGGAATTGATTGCCCCACGTCGTGCGAACAAGGCATTTGCGGGACATGCTTGACCGGTGTTAAAGAAGGCATTCCCGACCATCGAGATATGTTTCTGTCTGGCGACGAGCAAAACGCGAACGACCAATTTACACCTTGTTGTTCTCGTTCAATAAGTGCCGTGCTTGTACTTGATCTTTAATTTTTAAGCCCGATCGGTATCGGGCAACCACTTCAAGGTTAAAAACGTTAAGCACGAAACGCCTGCCATCATTAACAACAATGTGCCAAATCCCGCTGCCTTAACCAGCGGCCCCAAAATAAACACCGAAAGCGAACTGACGCCGAACGAAACGGCAAGGCGCATTCCCGATACCCGCGAACGCATGTTGTCGTCGACGAACCGGCTAATCAGCGTGTCGCTAAATGGTATAGCACCAAAGATACCCACCATGTACAGCAGCAGGGCGGCGCAGAACCACCAGCCTGATGTAAACCACGCAAACAAAAATGCAATAAATTGCAGCGCGATAAGTCCTTGAAACAGCGGTTTAACGGCAACCTTATCGATCAGTTGGCCGACCACGAGTTGGGTCATTGATGCTAGTACTAAAATCGCACCAAGCGTTAAGCCAATGAGGGCTGGGTCTTGCAACACCAAGGCGAGTTTGCTGCGTAATAACTCTGAGTTGCCATTGGTGGTCATGTTGAACAACAAGCTGCCAGTAGTAGAGGTGATTGTAATAATCCAAAATGCTTGGCGCGCTATTTCGGGCGGAATGTTGGTGAGTAATGCTTTGCGTTTTGCCGGTGCGATGCCTTCTGGTTCGGCCGTCATTGCAAACCATAAACCCAACACAATTGAAACTAATCCGGGCACAATAAAAGCACTGCGCCAACCAAAATACTTTGCCAGTAATGCGGTCGCAAACGCGGCGGTTGCAAGGCCAATATTGCCTGACAGTCCGTTAATGCCAACAGTGCGGCCGGGCTTTTTAGAGACCGCCAGCAGCATCGGAATTGCAACGGGATGGTAGATTGAAGAAAACAAACCCAGCACGACTAAAGCGGCGGCAAACTGCATTATGTTTTGCGTGGCCGCAACGAGTAATGCAGCAAACCCCATGCCAAAGAAAAACAGCAACATCATTTTTCGACGACCCCATAAATCGCCTAAACGACCACTAGGCAAAGCACCCAAGCCAAACAATAAAAATGCCCCAGCGGTATACGGCATGATTTCGGTCCAACTTTGCAAACCAAAATCAGCGGCGATAAAACCAGCGCATGCGGCCGCGACTAACAAAAAATGGTGATCTAAAAGATGGGCTAGGTTTAGTAATACGGTAGTCGAGAATTTCATCGAACAACTGTATCAGAACTTCAGATCTGGGTGAAAGAGAACCCAAGGGCGGTGCAAAGCGAGGCGTAAAAATTACTTCAAAAGGTGCTTACTTTGCTACCGGTTGGGCGTCCATTGAAGTTAGCTCCCATTGCCGCCAAATTTCACGTTGGGTACTTGTAATCATGCGGCCCGGCTCAACATCGCCTGGGTCAACAAATGCCCCGCGCCAATCGCGTTTAACCCATAGCCGAGCTTTGGGTGAATACCACAAAGTGTCGACTCTTGATGAGCCGTTACGAAAATGATCGGGGTGAGTAAAGTTGATCCGGCGTTGCAAAACAACGGTATCAAATTGCCCGGCTGCTACTTGCACTTGCTCGTAACGAGCAACACGCATTGTCTGCGTCCAACCTAACCAGCGTGAGTCGCCGGGAACCTTAAAGCGGGTGCTGGTTTGAGCAGATTTGCCCGTGACTAACAAAGGCTGTGCAACTTCATAAGTCATTGGTACATCGAAGGTTACTTCGCTTAAAACAAAGCCTTCGGCTGTAAAGCGATCTGCGCCGTTTCGATTTTGTTCAAGCTTAGTTACGGCGAAATTTATTTGATTGCCTATTTCGGTAACGGTGTAGCTTGGTTGCGCTACCGTTTCACCGTTAAAGCCGTCAATTAATTTGTAATTCCAGCGCTCGCCCAAGCTAAACACTGGTGCCGCCCAAGTAAAGCTTGGAATTGTTTGTGCCGAAGCCGCTGGTCTTGAAGCACAACCATTAATGAAAAAACCCACCAGTGGCAAGCCACTGATGAGTTTTACGGTGCTGCGTTTGCTCGTCTGCATCTAAAACCTAAATCGCGCGGCTATCGCTAAGCTTCATCAAGCCTAAGATCATCCGAATCGCAAAAATGATGGCGGGAATGCCAACAATGAACCAAAGGACAAGACCAAGGCCAAGAGTAAATATTGTTATCACGGTCATGATGGCACCTAAAATAACGGTCCACAAAATCATCTTCCACCACGATGAAATCATGTAATCCATATGGCTGCGAACATAGGTGCCATTGGCATCGTCACGCTTGACGTAATTTAGGACAACGGCAATTAGCGTGAGCGTACCCACTGTAAAAACGATTCCGACTAAATGCAAAATATAGTGCATCGTCGCCCACTTTTTAATGCTTTCGGTGTCGCTTGCATCAATTACGCTACTCATGGACTTCTCCTATTCGATTGTCACGCCGGGTTTATTCAGAAAAATCACGCCAACAAAACAGTGCGCTCGATTGCAAGCGCTTAGCTTGAACTGTTTGTGGGCTGCATATTCGTGCATTCCCAGTGATTTCAAGTCTAAGCTAAAAAATAATTTACTCGACGGCTTTCATCATGTCTTCAACCACTTTTTTGGCATCGCCGAACACCATCATGGTTTTATCCATATAAAACAGTTCGTTATCGAGGCCCGCGTAACCGGCTGCCATCGAGCGTTTGTTCACGATAATAGTTTTGGCTTTGTAAGCTTCTAAAATAGGCATACCAGCAATGGGCGACTGTGGATCGTTTTTAGCCGACGGATTAACAACGTCGTTTGCGCCAAGCACCAACACTACATCGCACTGCCCAAATTCGTTGTTAATGTCTTCCATTTCGAACACTTGATCGTAGGGTACTTCGGCTTCGGCCAGTAACACATTCATGTGCCCTGGCATACGACCGGCCACGGGGTGAATAGCGTACTTTACGATGACACCCTTGTGGATTAGTTTTTCGGTCAGTTCTTTTAAGGCGTGCTGAGCGCGCGCAACAGCCAAGCCGTAACCCGGCACGATAATAACGGTCTCGGCATTGGACATTAAAAAAGCCGCATCGTCTGCCGAGCCAGACTTAACGGGCCGTTGTGCTTGAGAGCCTGCTGCAGCGGCTGCTGTTGCACCGCCGAAGCCGCCCAAGATAACGTTAAAGAACGAGCGGTTCATGGCTTTACACATGATGTACGACAAAATTGCGCCGGACGATCCTACCAACGAACCAGCAATAATTAACATGCTGTTGTTGAGTGAAAAGCCAATACCGGCAGCTGCCCAGCCCGAGTAGCTGTTAAGCATCGACACGACCACCGGCATATCAGCCCCACCAATGGGGATGATAATTAGAACGCCTAAAATGAAAGCGAGGGCTAACATTCCGTAAAAGGCAGTATGGTTTTCTGTCCAAAAGTAGACTAAACCCAAGCCAATCATGGCAAGGCCGATGGCTAAGTTAAACCAATGTTGCCCAGCAAATTGCACTGGTGCGCCTTGGAACAAACGGAACTTGTATTTGCCAGACAGTTTGCCAAACGCTATGACAGAACCCGAAAAGGTAATTGCACCAACAAAAGCGCCAATAAAAAGCTCTAGGCGGTTGCCAGCTGGAATTTTTCCATCGGGACCTTTGATGCCAAAAGCACCAGGCTCCATAACGGCGGCAATAGCAATAAACACTGCCGCCAAGCCGATCATGCTGTGCATGAAGGCGACTAGCTCGGGCATTTTTGTCATCTCGACCCGCTTGGCCATAATGGCGCCAGCCGTGCCACCGACCGCAACGCCGAGGGCAACCCAGCCCAACCCCATAGTTACGCCGCCAGCTAACTTAAGAATTAGCGCGACGGTGGTAACGCTGGCAATCGCCATGCCGACCATGCCAAAAAAGTTACCGCGAATCGAAGTGGTTGGGTGCGATAAACCCTTAAGCGCTTGAATAAAACAAACTGAAGCCACCAAGTAAAGCAAGGTGACCATATCCATACTAATTGCAGCCATGCTTATGCGCCTCCTGCTTTATTGTTTGGTTTGTCTTTTTTTCTAAACATTTCAAGCATTCGGCGCGTGACTAAAAAACCGCCGAACACATTGACTGATGCTAGAGCGACGGCGCTAACGCCCATTACTTTGCCTAAAGTGGTTTCGGTTAAGGCGGCTGCTAACATTGCGCCAACAATAATGATGGCCGATATTGCGTTGGTAACCGCCATTAATGGTGTGTGTAGTGCGGGTGTTACGGTCCAAACAACGTGATAGCCGACGTAAATGGCTAATACGAAGATGATGAGGTTAGTGACGGTAGGGCTAATAAAATCCATAGCGAAAAGTCCTGAAAATTTTTATTGGTCTTGCAACTGATTATGAGAATTATTGGTTTGTTGTTTACTTAGGCAATGCGGAGGCAGTAAACCTTTGGGTGCAGTAATTTTATTGGCGTAGTAACTCTTTATCGCGGCACATCAAGCAAGCTTTAACGATGTCGTCTTCTAAATTAACCACGAGGCGCGCATCTTTATCCACAACAAGTTTCATAAAGTCGAGCACGTTGCGGGCGTACAAAGCCGAAGCATCTGCTGCTAGCAAGCCAGGTAAGTTAGTTTCACCCACAATAATGACGCCGTGTTTGACGACAGTTTTGCCAGCTTCCGTTAAAGGGCAATTGCCACCGGCAGGCGCTGCAATATCAATAATGACGGAACCCGGTTTCATGGCTTTTACCATTTCTTCGGTTACCAAAACTGGCGCTGCACGACCTGGGATTAAAGCCGTAGTAATAACAATGTCGGCGGCGGCAACTTTTTTAGCGACTTCAACTTTTTGCCGATCTAGCCAACTTTGTGGCATAGCGCGGGCATAACCACCAACGCCTTCAGCGGCTTCTTTTTCTTCGGGGGTTTCGTACGGCACGTCGATAAACTTAGCACCTAGCGATTCGACCTGTTCTTTAACGCTGGGGCGAACATCCGAAGCTTCGATAACAGCGCCCAAACGTTTTGCTGTGGCAATCGCCTGTAGTCCGGCCACACCCACACCTAAAATGACAACGCGCGCTGCTTTTACGGTTCCCGCAGCGGTCATCAACATCGGCATAAAGCGCTGGTAGCGGTCTGCTGCCACCATAACCGCTTTGTAACCAGCAATATTGGCTTGAGATGAAAGTACATCCATGCTTTGAGCACGGGTTGTTCTAGGTGCAGCTTCTAAGGCGAAGGCACACAAACCGGCTTGGGTCATGGCCTCTAGGCCTGCTTTGTCGAACGGGTTTAACATGCCAATAACGGCAGTTCCCGGCTTCATTAATGACAGTTCGCTGGTAGAAGGCGCGCGCACTTTAAGTACTAACTCGGCACCAAGCGCTTGTTGCACATCGCCTATAGTGGCACCTGCTGCCTGATAGGCGTCGTCAGTTTGACTTGCTGCCGTGCCTGCGCCGCTTTGAATCACAACTTGGTGGCCCGCTAAGATAAATTTTTTGACTGTTTCAGCCGTAGCTGCAACCCGTGCTTCACCAACCGTCGTTTCGGTCGGAACCCCGATCTGCATAATTGTCCCTTATTGTGTTCTTTAATGCGTGTTTAGTGATGGTATCTCAAAGCCACAGTAAAATCAGGCCAGTCGATTGAAATGCTAGGAATTGTAATGTCAGATGGGATTTACACTTCGACCCTAGACAACAAGCGAGTTGTCATTGGTATGTCTGGCGGCGTAGATTCGTCGGTTGCTGCGTGGCTGCTAAAAGAGCAGGGCTACGAAGTAATTGGTTTGTTTATGAAAAACTGGGAAGACGACGATGACCAAGAATATTGCTCGACCCGCCAAGATTTTTTAGATGCCGCTTCTGCGGCCGACGTTGTGGGCGTCGAGCTGCAAGCGGTTAATTTTGCAGCCGAATATAAAGACCGCGTGTTTGCCGAATTTTTGCGCGAGTACTCCGCGGGCCGCACGCCCAACCCCGATGTATTGTGTAACGCCGAAATTAAATTTAAAGCCTTTTTAGATCATGCTATGAGTTTGGGTGCTGCAAAAATTGCGACGGGCCACTATGCCCGCGTGCGTGAAGTTGAGTTGGCGGGGCTTCCAAGCCAATTCGAATTATTGCGCGGTCTTGACGTAACAAAAGACCAAAGTTATTTTTTACATCGGTTAACCCAAGATCAGCTAGCTCGCTCGCTGTTTCCTGTGGGGCATTTGCCTAAAACGGAAGTGCGTGAACTCGCCAAAAAAATTGGTTTGCCTAATGCCGCAAAAAAAGATTCGACGGGTATTTGCTTTATTGGCGAGCGTCCTTTTCGCGAATTTTTAAATCGCTATCTAGCGCAAAAACCTGGCAATATTTTAGATGATACCGGCCGCGTCATTGGGCAACATGTCGGGCTTAGTTTTTACACCTTAGGGCAACGTAAAGGCATCGGCCTCGGTGGTAGTAAAGATGGTAGTGGCCAAGCTTGGTACGTAGCGCGTAAAGACATTGAGAGAAATGAACTACATGCGGTGCAAGGGCACGATCATCCATGGCTGCTATCACATCGTTTAGAGGCCGACGATTTGTCGTGGGTAGCCGGTGCTGCACCTACTAACGACAATTTAGACTTTGCGTTACTTGGTGCAAAAACCCGTTATCGCCAACAAGACGCCCCTTGCTCGTTACAAACCCAAAACGATTCTTTAAGTCTTTATTTTCCGCAAGCGCAGTGGGCGGTAACCCCTGGTCAATCCGCAGTGCTATATCACGGCGAAGTTTGTTTGGGTGGCGGTGTTATTGCAACCGCAAGCGTAAGTTAAACTCCGCGAGTGAAATTTGCTGCTTTAAATTTCGTTTGTTCAAACTAGCTTGGGCGTACACTTGCTCAAGCACAAACCCTATGAATTTATGAAACCCAATTTTTTTAGCAGTCAAATTATTAAACCGATTCAGTCTTACGCCCGCTTAAGCACTTGGTTTATTTGCGTAGCACTGGCATTGTTATCACTGATGCTTTGGTTTGTTAACGCATTAAGCGGGTTTTGGCCGTTGTTGTTTGTGGGCTTGTCGCTGCTTGGTTTCTACGACTTTCATCAAACTCGGCACGCAGTGCGACGCAACTATCCGGTGATAGGGCACTTGCGTTATTTGTTTGAATATGTGCGCCCCGAGCTGCGCCAATACTTTTTAGAAAGCGATACCGAGGCAACTCCGTTTTCGCGGCAGCAGCGCGCCTTGGTCTATCAACGTGCTAAACAACAACCCGATAAGTTACCGTTTGGAACCCATATCGATGTGTATAAAACCGGCTTCGAGTGGATTAATCACTCGGTTCGACCAAGCACAATTGAGAGCCATGATTTTCGATTAACTATTGGTGGTGCGGCTTGTAAGCAACCGTATTTGGCATCGGTGTTTAATATTTCTGCCATGAGTTTTGGTGCTTTGTCGGCCAATGCAATTCAGGCTTTAAATCGCGGTGCTTTTTTAGGAAAGTTTGCACACGATACTGGCGAGGGTTCCATCTCGGCCTACCATCGGATGCACGGCGGCGACTTAATTTGGGAAATTGGCTCGGGTTATTTTGGTTGCCGTGATGAAGCCGGAAAATTTTCCGAAGAGGCGTTTATTCATAATGCCCAGCACCCACAAGTAAAAATGATCGAGCTAAAGTTATCGCAAGGCGCAAAGCCTGGTCATGGTGGGGTGTTACCTGGCCCAAAGGTAACGCTTGAAATTGCTTCGGCCCGAGGCGTTGAAGCATTCAAAGATTGTATTTCACCCGCTTCGCACTCAGCGTTTTCTACGCCAATCGAAATGATGGAATTCATTGCTCGCTTGCGCGAACTGTCGGGCGGCAAGCCGGTCGGTTTTAAATTGGCTATCGGACATCCGTGGGAATGGTTTGCAATGGTGAAAGCCATGCTGCACACCGGTATTACTCCAGACTTTATCGTTGTCGATGGCAAAGAAGGCGGAACCGGTGCAGCACCAAGCGAATTTATCGATCACGTTGGCGTACCAATGCGCGAAGCCTTGCTGTTAGTGCATAACACTTTAGTGGGCGTTAACTTACGCGATCAAATTAAAATAGGCGTAGCCGGAAAAATCGTCAGTGCATTCGATATTGTGCGCGCTATGGCGCTGGGTGCCGATTGGTGTAACTCGGCTCGGGGCTTTATGTTTGCTTTAGGTTGCATACAAGCCCAAAGCTGCCACACGGGTACTTGCCCAACTGGTGTTACGACGCAAGACCCGCAACGACAAAAAGCTTTGGTAGTGCCGGATAAAGCCGATCGCGTTCATCACTTTCATGACAGTACTTTAAAAGCGTTGGCGGAACTTATTGCGGCAGCTGGGTTAACGCACCCAGATCAATTGATGCCTTATCATTTGGTGAAACGAATAAGCGACACCGAAATTCGCTTGGCTTCAAACTTATATCCGTTTTTAAAGCCGGGCGATCTTTTAGATAACGAACCGGATCACGCAGTATTTAAATTATTTTGGCCCAAGGCTCGGGCTGAAAGTTTTGCGCCACTGTTCGAGTAGTCGCGATTTACAGTGCCGACTGGTATTTTAGTTGTGAACTATAAATTAGGCATCGTATCTATAAAGGCTTTACGCAAACTTAATTTGTCAAACAACTTGGCTAAGTTGGCGTGAGGGCCGCGCCAATCCAGTGCCGAAAACCGAAAGTCTAAGTAACCCAATGCGCAACCCACGCTAATGTCGGCTAACGAGTATTTGTTACCGCTACACCAGTCGCGACCATCTAAACCCTTACTCATCGCGTCTAGGGATAACTCAATTTTTTTCATTTGACGGGCAATCCAAGGCGCACTACGTTGTGCTTCGGTCCGCTGGGTGTTTTCTAAGCGCACTAAAATTGCGGCATCTAAAAGCCCATCGCTAAGCGCTTCCCAGCAACGTACTTCAACGCGCTGCCGACCATTTTCTGGGATCATTTTGTGCAAAGGACTGAGGTTATCGAGGTACTCAACAATAACGCGCGAATCAAAAACAGCCCCACCATCGTCCATCATTAACGCGGGTACCTTACCCAAAGGGTTGACGGTATTTATCGTGGTGTCGGCCTTCCAAACGTCCTCGGTTTCGTACTTATGCTCAATTTTCTTTTCAGCAAGAACGATGCGTACTTTACGTGTATAGGGACTGGTGTTGGCACCGATTAATTTCATTTTGATCAATAGCTTGGTTTCGTTGCGCTTATCTTACCCGTTCCCAGCAGCCAAATCTGTGGGGCGATTTGTTACCATCGCTTCTTTAGGAATTTCTTATGACAGCTGCCACTAACTTTGAATTAAATGCCCTTTCGCCTTTGGATGGCCGTTATTCGGCAAAGGTGAAGCCTCTGCGTGCTTTGCTGTCCGAATCGGCATTTATGCGGCACCGAATTCAAGTCGAAGTAGAGTGGTTAGTAGCTTTAGCGCAGGCAAAGTTGCCCGAAGGGCCACGCTTGGAAGTCGATGACGTGGCGTTTTTACGCGCAATTGTCACCAACTTTGATGAGACCGCAGCGCAACGTATTAAGGCCATCGAAGCCGTCACTAATCATGACGTGAAGGCTGTCGAATACTATTTAAAAGAATCGGTCCAGTCGCGTCCGGCATTGGCCGCCGCAAGCGAGTTTATTCATTTCGCTTGTACCTCAGAAGATATCAACAATACTTCGCATGCATTAATGTTGGGTGCTGCGCGTAGCCAAGTGATTGTGCCTGCTATGCAATCCATCGCTAAACGCTTACGCACTATGGCCCACACCTATGCTGCATTGCCAATGCTCTCGCGCACTCACGGTCAATCTGCAACACCAACAACCCTAGGTAAAGAGATGGCCAACGTAGTGGCTCGTTTAGAGCGCTCGATTGGCCAAGTCAATGCAATTGTGCCCTTAGCTAAAATGAATGGTGCTGTGGGCAACTTTAATGCTCATCTTGCTGCTTACCCAGACCATGATTGGCAGGCGATTTCGCGCGGTGTCATCGAGAGTTTAGGCATTGAATTTAACGCCTACACTATTCAAATCGAGCCGCACGATTACATGGCCGCCTTGTTTGATGCGATTGCGCGTTTTAACACTATTTTGCTCGACTTTAATCGTGATGTATGGGGCTATGTATCACTTGGCTATTTTAAGCAGCGCCTAAAGCCGGGGGAGGTGGGTTCTTCAACCATGCCCCATAAGGTAAACCCAATAGACTTTGAAAACTCCGAAGGTAATTTGGGTTTAGCTAATGCCTTGTTACGCCATATGGCCGAAAAACTACCTATTTCACGTTGGCAGCGTGATTTAACCGACTCGACCGTGTTGCGTAATGTGGGCGTCGCGTTTGGTTATTCGTTATTGGCCTATGAATCATGCATTCGTGGGATTGATAAATTGGAAGTCAACGAAGCGGCAATTGCTGCTGACTTAGATGGCGCATGGGAAGTGTTGGCTGAACCCATTCAAACCGTGATGCGTCGCTACTCGGTAGCCGAACCCTACGAGAAGCTAAAAGCCTTAACCCGTGGTAAAGGTATTGACCGCGAAAGTTTGCAGCAGTTTATTCAAACCTTAGAGATTCCTCTTGCCGAGCGCGAGCGTCTGTTGCAAATGACCCCGGCCAGCTATATTGGTTTAGCCGCAAAGTTGGCAAGCCAGATATAGTTTTTTCGGTAGGACCTTTCGATCCCTTAGTTGTTTACAGCTATTTATAGTCTTACCTAGACTTATGCTGTTGTGCAAAAGCCGCACGCGCTCCACTGGTCGGCGGGCTTTGTCCATTCAAGCCTAGGCTCTCTAAAGACAATTGTTCTGCGTTTGTTCCTGGTGAACACTGGTGAAAATAAAACTACTGGTGAGGAAAAACCATGTTTGTAGCAGAACGTCGTGCCGCGGCATTGCCGCTTACTTTTGACGAAACGATTCAGCCCGATGCGCTGGCTGGTCAAATTGATGGGCTAGCTCAGCTAGGTGAACCACGGGTTTGCCTTTCTTTATTGAGCCTAGATAATTTAGATTTTCGCTCGTTGCAGACCTTACTTTCGGCCCGTGAATATTGCATTCAACGTGGACTAGTGATGCGTTTAACGGATGTCTCGGATGAAGTGCGTGAGCGAATTCAGTGGGCCGATGCCGGCCGCTTGCTCGAAGACGACTTGATGTTGGTCTAGGTTCTGTTTGCATGCGTACTTCCGTTAAAGATGTTAGTGCAACTGGTATTGCTAAAGCAAAAGTTTGGCTGTTTAGTGGCCTAGCGTTGCTGCCGTGGTTTGTATGTGCATTTTTAGTGCCTGTTTCAGGTGTAATTTGGTTGCTGTTAGGCGCTCTGATTAATGCGGTGGTTCTGTATCGATTTGCCTTAGCGTTAGTTAAACCAAGGTTTCCATCGCAGTCGTTAGCTACGGGTTCCGAGCTTTCAGAAACGCAGCGTGAGCATGGCGACGCACTCACTCGCGCGTTACAGGAACGGGCTTGCTCGGTGCAAGCTCAAATCCAAGCGATGGAGCACCTTGAATCGGGGTTGTTTCGGTTAGACGAAAGTCGGCAAGAGGCTGAATTGGCTGTATTGAAGGCCGGAGAATCGGTTAAGCGTCTTGGTGCTTTGCAACGAGCGCAGATGGGTTGGATTCAGGCCAATGCTTTGTCGCGCATTAGTCGATCGGGCACGATGCCCGATGCGCTGCGAGTCATCAACCAACAAGTCGAAACTGAAGTACAGCGCTTGGTTGTGCAATTACAGTTTCACGATGTTTTAGATCAGAAGCTGACCAAAGTGGCTGGTGCAGATATTGGTGCTGCGTTGTTGACTTTGAGTAATGCTAACGAAGAGTCAACGGCAAAAGCCGTGATGTTAAGAAAAAAATCGAGTCATGCCGCAAACGGTAAAACTCAACGCAACAAATTGTCCGCCGCGGTTACTGCAGTTTCAGTAACGCCAGTAAAGCGCGGTGAGATCGAATTCTTTTAGGAAAATAAAATGGCAAGTATTTTAGTTGTCGATGATTCAGCCACGATGCGCCAAATGGTTTCGTTTACGTTAACCGAGGCGGGGCATGAAGTGCACGAAGCGGAAGACGCCCAAACGGCTCTGACTTGGTTAGACTCGAAAGTACCAGATTTGGTAATTACCGATGTCAATATGCCCGGTATGAATGGGATTGAGCTGGTTCGCGCAATCCGGTTGCGTGAACCGTTAAAAAGTAAACCTATTTTAGTCCTAACAACCGAGCATGAGCCCGAAATGAAAGCGCGCGGGCGCGAAGCGGGCGCTACAGGTTGGATTGTGAAGCCATTCGACCCGCAGGCATTGTTAAACGTACTTCCACGGGTGTTGAAATAAAATGGCCAGAATTTTAATTGTTGATGACGTAACGCCAATTCGCGATATCGTAATTTCAATATTGCAAAAGCGCGGACATAGAATTTTTGAAGCCAAGAGTGGTGATGAGGCTTTAAGCATCGCGCGCGAGAAAAAAGTACATATGGTGCTTACTGACGTCAATATGCCAGGTATGGATGGCATTAGCATGATCGAACGAATGCGTGGCCTCGAAAATTACAAATCGGTTCCTATTATTGTGCTTGCTAAGGACGCTAAAGACTCAAACATCGAGCGAGCTAAAGCCGCCGGTGCAATTGATTGGGTTGCCAAGCCGTTTACTGAAGATTCTCTAGTTAACAAAGTCAATCAGATTCTTGTTGACTACTATGTCAATTGATTTAACAAGATTCCATTCTACTTTCTTCAATGAAAGCACTGATCAGCTAGAAGTAGCTGAGCAGTGCTTATTGCTGCTAGAACGTAATGAATCTGATTTAGATCGTAAAGAAAAAATTAACGAACTATTTAGAGCGGTTCACTCAATCAAAGGCTCATCTGGCACCTTAGGATTCGATGTAATAGCGAATGTTTCACATGAATTTGAAAGCCTTCTGGAGAAGGTACGCAACGGATCTAAAGAACTTGACGACGATCTGATAGGGCTGTGCTACGCCGCACTTGATTTGCTTTCAGCAATAATCGTAAGTGAACGCGATGGGCTTGCAGCGGTGGATAGCTCGCGCGTTGATGGTGTAAAGCGCCGCTTAGTTGAAAGTTATCAATTAAATACTGCTGCGGTAGTAGCCCCTAAAATGGTTAACGTTAAAAGCTCAGCATTGATTGCGGATTCTGAAATGTTTGCGGATTCTGAAATACCAGATAGCTTTTTAACCGAAAGTGAAGAGCTACAGAGTTTTTTAATAAAATTCGCGCCTAATGCTGATTTTTGCAAATCAGGTAATGACCCCTTGCTTTACTTGCGAGAGTTGGCAGGTAAGGGCAGCACTACAGTTCGTATCGATACATCCCGGATGATTGCGCTAGACCAACTCGATTCGGAATCGGCCTATTTGCGCTGGGAAGTTGAACTCAAAACATCTGGAACCGAGGCCGAGATTGTTGAGCTATTTGATTGGGTTCAAGACTTGTGTGAGTTGTCAGTCGAAAAGTTAACACTACCCGTTGCCTTTGGTGATGAAGGTTCGATTCTGTTGGAATCAGTTGATGCCGTTGGAGATGCAGATGAGCCTAATTTAGATGGTAGTGAGAGGAAATCGGACCCTGAAAAATCGGAAAGACGTAAACCGACAGTCCATGTCCGCGCTGACCGTTTAGATTCATTGATAAATCAAATTAGTGAAATTGCGATCTCTCACGCGATGTTCAAGCAGTCAATCAAAGGACTCTCCGAACAAACCCCAAACGATGGCGGGTTGGGGCGCTTGGACCGACAACTACGAGATTTACAAGACACTGTTTTAAGTTTACGCATGCTTCCGGTGCGGGTCTTGTTTGGGCGCTTTGAGCGTGCAGTGCGCGATGCTCGCAGCGAACTCGGCAAAGACGTTGTCTTAGATGTCAACGGTGCCGATACCGAATTAGATAAAATGTTAATTGAAAAATTAGCTGACCCAATTATGCATTTGGTGAAAAACGCCTTAGACCATGGCGTCGAAACTAACTCTGAAAGGGTTGCCGCAGGAAAAGTTGCGAGGGCAAAAATTAGCCTGTCCGCTCGCCACGAAGGCGGTAGCGTTGTAGTGTCAGTGGCTGATGACGGGCGCGGTATCGATCCGCGCAAGGTACGAACCAAAGCAATTGATTTGGGTTTGGCTAAGGCTACCGATCAGTTGACCGATTATCAATGGTTGCAATTTATTTATCATGCGGGCTTTTCGACAGCGGCAGAAGTTAATCAGTGGTCGGGTCGCGGCGTAGGGCTTGATGTTGTTCAAGTTGCTATTACAAACTTAGGCGGCGAACTGAGCCTCGATAGCACGATTGGGCAAGGAACTCGCTTTTCAATTCGTTTGCCGCTGACTCTAGCAATTATTGATGCCTTGATGATCCGTTGTGGCCATCAAGTATTTGCTATTGCAATGAATTTTGTAAGCGAGTGCTTGGCAAGAAATTCAGTCGAGTTTGCCGACGTCACTAGCGACATTCGCTTGCCAAAAGTGCATGGTGAGTTTTTTCATGCTCTCGATCTACGTAGTTACTTAAAGACTCGCAAATTGAGCGACCAACCAACAATATTAAAAGACGCCGCTTTTTACTTGGTTGTGCAAAGTGGTCGAAACAAAATTCTAGTTGGTGTGGATGAAATTTTAGGACAAGAGCAAATTGTCGTGCGTAGCTTGGAGCGTAATTTTTTAAGCCCAAGTTACGCAAGTGGCGCAACGATTCTAGGTGATGGCACCGTTGCCTTAATTCTCGAACCCAACGCCCTTATTAAAGTAACTCTGCATGACGAACCACTTAAGGAAACCGTTTATGGTTAAGCAATATTTACTGTTTGAAGTTGCCACTCGCCCTTATTGCGTTGCGCTCAACGCTGTTCGTGAAGTACGTCGCTTAGGGGCAATCACTGAAGTGCCGCAAAGCCCAGAACATGTGTTGGGTGTTATTAATTTGCGCGGTGATATTTTGCCCGTAATCGATTTACAGCATTTGCTAACCGGGCAGCCGCGTGTGGCTGATTTGACCGCAACGACCTGCCTAATTGGTGAAAACAATGAGCGGCTTGCTGCCTTTTGTGTTGATGTTGTATCTGATGTTGTCGAAATTGCTGAAGACGCAGTGCTGCCCTTGCCGTCGGCCGTAAAATCGACTAATGGCGATTTGTTTATCGGTATCGTACTGGTTAATAACGTCCATTTTACCGAACTCAATTTGCCTAAATTAGTACTTTCAATTCAACAAACTGAAGAGCTGGTGGAATGACATCGACATTGTTTGCCCCGCCCACGCTCACGAACGATCAGTTCGAAAAGGTGCGCTCGCTAATTGCGAGCTATGCGGGCATCAATATTTCTATGAGTAAGCAACAAATGGTCTTTAATCGCCTGTTGCGACAGTTACGTGTCACAGGCTTGGACTCTTTTGAGCAGTACTTGGAACAAGTGGAACAATCGTTTGACGTTCGGCAAACATTCGTTGACGCGTTGACAACTAATGTCACCTCATTCAATCGTGAACAACATCATTTTCAATCGTTGTTAGAGTGGTCGATAAAGCAGGCCGCTCTTGGCCGACGCTTGGCTGATGTGCGAGGTTGGAGTGCCGGTTGCTCTAGCGGCGAAGAACCAACAAATATTTTGATGACAGTGCTTGAAGGATTTGAACAACATACAGTTCCTTCTTCGCCAATTATTTTAGCGACTGATATCGATACCCAAGTGCTTGCTAGAGCGAGGCTAGGTATTTATCCAAATGAGCAAATGGCGCCGTTTTCCATAGCTTCGCGGGAACGGTTTTTTTCTAAACAAGGTCCAACGGAGTCTCAGTTTAAAAGCTACTACCGCAGCCTTATCGAATACCAGTATTTGAATTTGAACGCCCCCGTTTGGCAGCTACCTAGGATGTTAAAACCACGCTCCTTACAGTTCGTTTTTTGCCGCAATGTAATGATTTATTTTTCTGCTGACGTACAAAGAAAATTATTGCGACGATTCCATGAGGTGCTCGAACCGGGTGGACTACTTTTTGCTGGTCACTCTGAAATGTTGTTGCACTCGGATGATTTGTTTGAATCGTTAGGGCGCACAAGCTTTCGTGCGCGGGCGGTTTAATCCATGGCACGTTCGAATGACATTTTTTTCGATTCTCGGCTAGGGCTTGATGTTATTCGTGTCAAACCGGGTGAGTACGCTGTGTCTAATCTTGAAAATGCTATTTTTACTGCCCTTGGTTCCTGTGTTGCCGTGTGTTTGATCGATCAAGAGCGTGGTGTCGTTGGGATGAATCACTTTATGTTGGCTACGCAGTCCATTCATTCATCAGAACCTTTTAATCGTTCGGCCCGCTACGGAGCCAATGCGATGGAGTTGCTAATTAATGAGTGTATGGCGCAAGGTGCGCGACGTAAACATTTGGTCGCTAAATTGTATGGTGGTGCCTCAGTGTTAAATACTTTGACAGATATTGGCGCTCAAAATATCCAGTTTGCAAAAAATTACTTAAAGGTTGAAGGTATTCACGTTGAAGATGCGTTGTTAGGCGGAACCGAAGCGTATCGGCTGTACTTATTTTCACCGACGGGACGTACTGAGGTTAAACGCTTACCGGGTATGCAAAGTCTCACCACTCTGCGGCGTGAGGAGTACACCGTTCAATCTAGCTTGCCAGACAAGAGCGAGCGTGTCGTTCCAGAGCTGTTCGCGGAGAAAGTTTAAATGTCTAAAATAAGGGTGCTTGTTGTTGATGATTCACCAATCGCTCGCGGGGTTTTGGGTGAGGTGCTCACTTCGGCAGGAGATATAGAGGTTGTTGGCTACGCAGCTGACGGCGTTGGTGCATTGAAGGCTTTAGCGGCAGGTGGCGTCGATGTTGTAACGCTTGATATTGAAATGCCGAAGCTCGATGGCCTTGAAGTGCTCAAACAAATAATGAGTAGTCGTCCGGTTGCGGTTGTTATGGTTGCAGGTTCTACGGCAGATCAAGCGCAGCGAACATTACAAGCGTTAGCTATTGGTGCGGTTGATTTTATTGAGAAGCATCGTACCGGCAGTGCTGGTTTTGATGAATATCGAAATAAAGTAATTCGTGCTGTGCAAACCGCGCGGTTTGCAAACCTAAAGTCAACAACCCAGAGTACGGCTAATGTAACTAGTCTTTCAGTTGCAGCGCAGAGTTTGTCTGATACTCAGTTATCGAGCCAACATAAAGACGTATCGAACGCACCAAACGAATCTTGTGTGGTCGATTTAATCGCGGTTGGTGCCTCCACTGGTGGAACAGAGGCCATTCGCGTTCTGTTAGCGCAATTGCCTGCAAACGGTCCACCGGTTGTTGTTGCAGTACATATGCCTGCTTTTTTTACTCAATCGTACGCTACAAGACTAGATGGGTTATTGACACAAACCGTGTGTGAGGCAAGCGCTGGGCAAGACTTGCGTCGTGGTCATGTGTACATCGCGCCGGGCGGATGCCATATGCGCGTTACAGCTGGCCGCGGCGGGCGTTTTTACATTCATGTAGAAAACGCCAAAAGCGAAGCCTTATACCGCCCAAGCATTAATGTTTTATTCGAATCTGCAGCACTTGCTGCGCAATCGAACTTGCGCGCTTTTGTTCTAACCGGCATGGGCGATGATGGCGCTCGCGGAGCGCTCGCTATAAAAAGTGCAGGGGGCAAAGTGTGGGGTCAAAACGAACAGACTTGTGTGGTCTTCGGCATGCCAAAAGCGGCCTATCAAATTGGAGCCATCGAGTCATTGCTACCGATACAAAGCATTACAACGGAATTGTTCGCTACTGCGAAAGACAATTCGAAAACAAAAGCTGAGGCTATCACTTGAGTCATTTTTTATTTTATCCCTCCCGTCGATTTGGTTTGCGCTTCGGTGCAGGTGGATCGGTTCTAGTGCTAGTAGTGTGCGTGTTTGGAATTGCCGCTACCCTTGCTTTTGTACCATCGGCGTACAGAAATTCTGCGTTAGGAGCGGCAAATCTATTTTTTGCCTATTGTTTACTTGGACATTTGGCTTATGGACGCGAAGCGCGTGCGCAATTTCATAAGCGGACAGTAGAGATTACCCAAAATCGGTTATTGCCAAGTGAAACCCAATTAAAGAGTCGTTGGTTTCAGCGCCCTTTAATGCGTTTAACCGTTCTGTTCGGACAAAATTTAGATCAAATTCAAACGCGGACTAAGGTTAGCGTTGAAAAAATTTCATTGACTTCTGAGGCGGTTTCACAAGATGCGGGCGCATTAGCCGAGCGCGCCGAAGAGATTGCTGCGATGCTTGAGCAGACTGCCTCTGGAATGGAAGAGTTTGCTGCAACAATCGAACGAAGTGCTGATAGCTGTCGTCACGCGCATAGCCAATCAGGCGAAGTGTTACGGCTAGCAGAGCATGGCGTTCGCGGGGTAACGGAGTTGAGTGCTCAGATGCAAGCCAGTCAAGTTTTTGCGCAGAAAATCCGAATAATCTTAGGCACCATTGATGAAATTGCAGTGCAAATTAATATCCTAGCCCTCAATGCATCGATTGAGGCCGCGCGCGCCGGAGATCAAGGTAGAGCATTTGCGGTCGTTGCTACCGAAGTACGTAAATTAGCTATGCGTACCTCTGCTTCAACCAAAAAGGTTGGTGAAGAACTCGATCAAACTTTAGCAGTTACTGAATCTGGGGCTTGGTTGGCCAAAGAGGCCAATGAATCAATTCTGAACATGGTTAATACTACTAAAAGTTACTCCCGATTGGTTGGTGATATTGCAACTTCTGCTACCGAGCAAAGCGCTGGCGTCGAGCAAATTAAAATGGCGGTAGAGCAAATGGCTGGACTAACGCAGCGTAACTCTGCAAGTGTGGACCAACTTAAATCAATCTCAGCTGGGATTCGACAAAATGTTATTCAGTACAAAGAGTCGATTGCCGGATTAAACAAAATCGATAGTAATGCTGACTCCAGCGTTACAAATCAAAAAAAGTAGAACACATCATGGACAAACATTCGATTTACGATACTCTTTGTGCGCCAGCTTGGTGGGTATTGCCTAAAAATAAAGTGTATGCACAGTTCGCGGTAGTTGCGGCTACAGTTTTTGCGGGTTCGTTTTGGGCATTGCTAATGGGGCAGTCGCATGGTGATGCTGTTGCGTTTGCGTTATACGCAGTTGCAATTTTTTTCATCGCTGCAATTTTGCGTCGGTTCAAATTAAACGATGATCGTTTAGAGGCGATGGCTGTTTCTGCGGCGCAGGGCAATTGGCAATTTGGCAATTTGGAAAACGCAGCTGCGTGGAGTGACGTACTAGCGATGCGTTTAGGTAAAAAAATGATTCGCTTGCATACAATCGTTGGCCAGTCGTCGCAAGATCTTTTTCAAAACGCTAAGTCGATTAGTCGGCACACCGCTAAGCTTGCAAACAATGCCGAAGAAATTGCCTCAATGCTTGAGGAAACCGCCTCGGGGATGGAGCAATTTGCAGCCACTATCGAAATCGGCGCTGCCAATTCACGTTCGGCACAAGAGCGGGCCAACGAGGTTCATGAAGCTGCTAATTCTGGGGCTGTAAATATTGGCGAATTAATTCATGCATTGCGCCTCTCCGTAGAGCATTCGCGTCGTCTTTCGGACATCGTAGCGGTTATCGAAGAAATTGCTAATCAAACCGGCATGCTGGCTCTAAACGCAGGAATTGAAGCCGCGAGAGCCGGTGATCAAGGCAAGGGTTTTGCTACGGTTGCCGCCGAAATTCGCGAGCTTTCGTATCGTTCAACAGAGTCTTCGCGCGATGTTAAAACACTCATTAGTTCTGCACGCAGCGGTTTGTTTCAGTCCGCAGATTTGGCGGCTAAAGTCGAAGCCGACATTCTGGCAATTGTTAAGCGCGTTGTCGAAGTCAATCAGTCTATTGCCGACATAGCCCATGCAGGCGTAGAGCAACAAGCGGGTATTTCCCAAATTAAAATGACAGTGGAACACATGGCATCACTGACGCAACAAAATGCTGCTGGGGTTGATGCTACTGCCCGTGCCGCCGTAGAGATAGAGTCTCTAGCGTTCGAGCTTGATAAAGCGGCTGAGAACATTAATGGTCGCGCCGAGAACGGGCGCGAGGCAGAGAAACCGACTAAACAAGCCGCCATGGCAATTGCTTAATGGGTCAGGGTGTTTCTGGTTGGTCGTCCTCTGATTTTTTCACTGGGGCCAACAAGTCTTCACGTTTAACACCTAACCACATGGCAACCGCCGCTGCCACAAACACCGACGAGTAAATGCCGAAGCAAATACCAATTGTTAGTGCAAGTGCAAAATAAAACAGGGTAGGCCCACCAAAAATTAGCATGGCAAGTACCATCATTTGCGTAGAACCATGGGTAATAATCGTTCGCGAAATGGTGCTTGTAATTGCGTGGTTAAGCACTGCTTGCACCGACATGTTTTTGGCTTCGCGCTCGCGAAATTTTTCGCGCACTCGATCAAAAATAACCACCGATTCGTTAACTGAGTAACCCAAAACAGCTAAGGTTGCCGCTAATACCGCCAATGAAAATTCCCATTGGAAAAACGCAAAGAAGCCCAGAATAATAACAATATCGTGCAAGTTAGCAATAATGGCTGCTACTGCAAATTTCCACTCGAAACGAATGGCCAAGTAAATCATGATGCCAATGACTACAAAAGCCAATGCTTTAGCACCATCAGCCGCCAATTCATTACCTACAGCTGGACCAATGTATTCAACCCGCGTAATTTTTGCGCCGGCACCACCTGCATCTAAAAACGATTTTGTTACTTTATCGCGCGATAAAATATCTTTGCCGTTTGGATCTTTCTCAATAAACGCAGGTAGTGCTGCTTCTTTCGTTCCTAAGCGAATCAGCAGGTCGTTAGCCGAGCCAAACGTTTGCACTTGTGGTTCGGCAATACCTGCTTTAACCATCGCGTTACGGACGTTTTCGACGTTAGCCGACTGCGTATAGCGCGCTTCGATGACTGTGCCGCCAGTAAACTCGATACTAAAGTTAAGGCCGCGTGTTACTAAAAAGAAAACTGCTAATGCAAAGGTAATAAATGAAATAACGTTAAACAACAACGCGTGCTTCATAAAGGGAATGTCTTTGCGAATCTTAAAAAATTCCATGGTGGCTCGCTTGAGTCTTTCGGGTGCTAGTGATTAAGGTTTCGCAACGGGCGAAGAAATTGGGGTCGAAACTTGGGTACTAACGCTGTCTGAAGCGTCAGGCCTCCAAATCGTGCCAATTGCAATCGAGTCCAAACGTTTTTTGCCACCGTACCAAAGATTGACCAAACCGCGAGAAACAAACACAGCCGAAACCATCGAAGTCAAAATGCCAAGGCAATGTACAACCGCAAAGCCGCGGATTGCACCGGAACCAAAAGCAAGTAATGCTAAGCCGGCAATTAAGGTCGTAACGTTCGAGTCCAAAATAGTCGCCCAAGCGCGATCGTATCCCTCGGCAATTGCGGCTTGAGGGGTTTTGCCCGCACGAAGCTCTTCGCGTATGCGTTCATTAATGAGTACGTTGGCGTCAATCGCCATACCAAGCGTTAGCGCAATAGCGGCAAAACCTGGCAACGTTAACGTGGCTTGCAACAACGAAAGCAATGCGATTAAAAGCAAGACGTTAATGGCCAGCGCAATGGTGGAGAAAAATCCAAACAGGGTGTAGTAAAAACACATGAAGATCGCGATGGCGATAAAGCCATAGATCGTCGAGTTAAACCCCTTTTTAATATTCTCGGCACCCAAGCTCGGGCCAATAGTACGTTCTTCAATAATTTCCATCGGGGCAGCCAATGCACCCGCACGTAACAGCAACGCGGTTTCCGCGGCTTCATCCGATTTCATTGCACCTGAAATTTGAACTTGCCCGTTAGGAATTTCAGAACGAATGACGGGCGCAGTAATCACTTCGCCTTTGCCTTTTTCGATCAAAATAATGGCCATCCGACGGTTAATATTTTCACGGGTTACATCGCGAAATATACGTGCGCCTTTTGCATCTAAAGTTAAATTAACGGTGGGCTCTTGAGTTTGCGAATCAAATCCCGCTGAAGCACCCGTAAGGTTGTCACCAGTAAATACAACTTCGCGTTTTAAGGCCAATGGTTGTCCATCACGATTTGCAAATCGCTCGCATCCAACGGGAATTGTGCCGTCTCTTAATTCGGCTAACTCTTGGGCGCTATCGCAGACCATGCGCAGCTCTAAAGTTGCAGTACGTCCTAAAACTTTTTTTGCAACATCAGGATTTTGTACGCCGGGGAGCTGCACTACTACGCGGTCAACACCTTGCTGCTGCACAACAGGCTCGGCAACACCTAGTTCGTTAACGCGTTTGTTAATTGTAGAAATGTTTTGCGCTAGTACCGACTCTTGCGTTTTTAACAATGCGTCAGGTTTTATTTTTCCGACTATCTTTAAATCTTCGCCGTCTTTAACTAGCGCAAGGTCTAGGTCAGGTATTGAGTCAGCAATAATTAAACGACCAGCTGTGCGAGTCGCTTCATCGCCAAACTTTACTTCGATGGTGTCGCCAATGCGTGAGGTGGTTGCACGTATTTTTTTATCGCGCAAATTGGTTCGTACATCGGTCACCAAAGTGTCGATGCGCTTGCTAATTGCTGCCTTCATATCGACTTGCATTAAGAAATGCACGCCGCCACGCAGATCGAGGCCCAAGTACATTGGGCGGGCAAAAATATTGGTTAATGCTGTGGGGGTTGCCGACAGCAAACCAAACGCAACAACAAAACTCTCGTTGTCTTTGTCTGGGTTCAAACTTGTTTTAATTGCTGTAAGACCTTTGAACTGATCGGCTTCGGACTTAAACCTAAACTTCAATCCGTTTGGGTCGACTTGTACATTGGTGCCGACTAGTCCTGCTTTGGTTAACGCCTCTTCGGCTTGCTTTTGTACAGCAGGCGTTACTTTTACTGTGGCCTTGCCGCTAGACACTAAAACAGCGGGCGTTTCACCAAATAAATTGGGTAGCGCATACAGCAAACCAAACGCAATAATTAAACCAATTAAGGCGTTCTTCCAAAGAGGGTAGCGATTCATTTTGCGTGCTTTAGTTAAATAGCTTTGATGGTGCCCTTAGGCAACACGGTGCTGATGGCCGATTTTTGAAAATTAACTTCAACGACGCCGCTGCTGTCTTTTGCAATTTCTAAAACTAAATAGCTTTCGCCAACTTTTACAATTTTGCCCAAAATGCCGCCAGCTGTTATTACTTCGTCGCCCTTTTGAACGTTTTCAAGCATTTGTTTGTGCTCTTTGGCGCGCTTCATTTGTGGGCGAATCATTAAAAAGTACAGCACCACAAACATTAAAACGATAGGCAACAATTGAAACAATTGGTTCTGGCCAGCTGCACCGCCTGCGGCTTGAGCATAGGCATTTGAGATAAACATGGAAATTCCTGCGTTAAGGTTACGTGTACTTACTAAAGGGCGAGATTGTACCGGAGGGGCGGTTTTTCAAGTTCGTGAGTCGACTCCAAGTGCCCGTTGGGTGTGAAAATGATGTTCAAACTCGACAAATTGACCTTTTTCAATTGCGTCACGCATGTCAGCCATCAAGATTTGGTAGTAATGCAGGTTATGAATGGTGGCTAATCGTGCACCCAAAATTTCGCCCACTTTTTGCAAATGATGAATGTAGGCCCGGGAAAACCGACTGCATGCATAGCAATTGCAACCAACCTCAATTGGGCGGCGATCATCTTTGTAGCGACTATTACGTAATTTCAAATCGCCAATCCGCGTAAATAACCAACCGTTGCGCGCATTGCGTGTCGGCATGACGCAGTCGAACATATCGATTCCCGCTTTTACGCCAGCCACTAAATCTTCAGGTGTACCAACCCCCATTAAATAACGCGGCTTGTGGGCCGGTAACTTAGGCGCGGTGTAGTTCAAAATCCGCAGCATGGCTTCTTTGGGTTCGCCAACGGACAAGCCGCCAATTGCGTAACCAGGAAAGTCGGTGGTGGTTAGCGAATCGATTGACTCGTCGCGTAAGGCTTCAAACATACCGCCTTGAACAATGCCAAACAAATCATTGGGTTTTTCTACAGCGCCACTTAACTTGTCGAACTCGTCTTTGCTGCGTTTGGCCCAGCGCATTGACATGCGCATTGAATCAGCGGCTTCTTTTTCTGTCGCTGGTCTGCCATCAATTTCGTAGGGCGTGCATTCATCAAAAATCATTGCAATATCAGAGTTCAAATCCACTTGAATTCGCATGGATTCTTCGGGTGTCAGCATTAATTTATCGCCATTAATGGGCGATGCAAATTGCACACCGTGCTCGGTAATTTTGCGTAACTCACCCAAAGAAAAAACTTGAAAGCCGCCCGAGTCAGTAAGGATTGGTTTATGCCACTGATTAAAATCGTGCAAACCATTAAATTGCTTGATCACGTCGGTACCAGGGCGCAACCATAAATGAAACGTATTGCCTAAAATGATTTGCGCGCCCAGTGCTTCAAGTTCAGTTGGTGCCATCGCTTTTACTGCACCAACTGTGCCCACCGGCATAAACACCGGCGTCTGAATAACGCCGTGATTTACCGTGAGTGATGCGCGCCGCGCTTGCCCATCGGTATGGCTAACTGAAAAGGTCAACATAAGATTATTTTGCTTCCTGTTTTTTGGTCAACCACATGGCATCGCCATAGCTAAAAAAGCGATATTGTTGGGCAATAGCATGGCTATACGCTGCTTTAATTTCTGCAAAACCAGAAAAGGCACTAACCAGCATCATAAGCGTCGATTTTGGTAAATGAAAATTAGTAATTAATGCATCAACAATTTTAAATTTAAAACCCGGCGTAATAAAAATATTGGTGTCTGCTGTAGTCGCTTCTAATCGACCAGGCTTAATTGCGGCCGACTCTAGCGCCCGCAAACTGGTCGTTCCAACCGCCACAACTTTATTGCCGCTATTGATCGTATTATTTATTGCGTTTGCGGCTTGCTCGGTAATTTCAAACCATTCGCTGTGCATTTTATGTTCGGCTAAATTATCGGTACGCACGGGTTGGAACGTACCTGCGCCAACATGCAAAGTTAAGTAAACCAATTGCACGCCGTTCTGCTCTAATCGGGTTAACATTTCTTGCGTAAAATGAAGTCCCGCTGTGGGTGCCGCTACAGCCCCTGCCGATTTTGCGTATACCGTTTGATAGCGTTCTAAGTCGCTGCCACTGGGTTTGCGTGCAATGTACGGCGGCAACGGAATTTCCCCGTAAGTTTGCAGGGTCTCTAATGCAGAGCCTTCGGTTTGCATAACAACAAAAGGTGGGCGGTATTCAATAACAGTTAGGTAATGATTGGTAGAAGATTCCGAATCCGCAATACTATTTTTTATATTTAAAGCAGCGGTTGCGCCCAATGCTAATTGCAGTCCAACCTTGGGTTTATGGCTCGCTTTAATTTGCGCTAAAAACTGATTGTGCGAAAGCACGCGCTCGACCAGCATCTCAACTTTTCCGCCCGTTGGCTTAGTGGCAAACAGACGTGCCGGAATCACTTTGGTGTTATTCATCACCAGCGCGTCGCCCCGCCGCAATTTACTAAGCACCTCGGGGAACATTGAATCTTGAGCTAGCTGTTTTGGTTCAACCACTAACAGCCGCGATTGCCCACGCACTTGCGGAGGCGTTTGCGCAATTAAAGCCTCTGGTAACTCGAAATCGAAGTCGCCTAAAGTGAATTGCGTTGGGGCCGCAGTTGCGTCTTCGAAGTGCGAGGCGCTTACGTTTTGGGGGGGATTGTTGGCAATACTCAAAATTGGTCTGTGTTATGTCACCGCAAAGAGCACGCATAATAGCGCCGCAGGTCACTTTCGATTTGCTACTTCGCGCTTTTTTAAGCATAATTCGCGCCTCATGAAGCCGCACTATCCGCCCGGGTGGTGAAATTGGTAGACTCAGTGGACTCAAAATCCACCGCTGAAAGGCGTGCCGGTTCGAGTCCGGCCCCGGGCACCAATAACACAACCCCCCAAGGGGTTTTTTTATTGGGGCCCGGGGAGTAATGCCCCAATGGCCATTACGTCCGGACTCGAAAGGAATCCCTTGCAAGGGATTCCG
>JANOZM010000019.1:0-89463 GCA_031429355.1 Betaproteobacteria bacterium
AGTATTAATCGTAATACCGCGCGCTTTTTCTTCCGGAGCCGCATCAATGTCGTCGTACTTCATCGCCGAGCCGCCGAATTTACTCGACAACACCGTCGTGATCGCTGCGGTTAACGTGGTTTTGCCGTGGTCTACGTGACCGATCGTGCCTACGTTGACGTGCGGTTTATTCCGCTCGAACTTTTCTTTTGCCATGATGACTTGCTCCTAGGGATAGCTTCGCTAAACAATTCTAATTTTTAAAACTTTAAATTCTTTGGTGCCCATGGCGGGAATCGGACCCGCGACCTCTCCCTTACCAAGGGAGTGCTCTACCACTGAGCCACATGGGCATACATTTGTACTGCAACTACAGCCCATATTTCTGGAGCGGGTGAAGGGAATCGAACCCTCGTCATAAGCTTGGAAGGCTTCAGCTCTACCATTGAGCTACACCCGCACGTTGCAACAATCACATGTCCCGACAAGAGCGCAAAAAAGTAAATACGCTTATAAATTACCTAGACAAAACGACGACCGCACATAAAAATTGGGTCCCTGGTGGAGGGGGATGGATTCGAACCAACGTAAGCGCAAGCTAACAGATTTACAGTCTGCCCCCTTTAGCCACTCGGGCACCCCTCCAGGGAACCTCGGATTATCTGATGCAAGGGCAAAGCTTGTCAAACTGCAGCCTTGATGCATACCGACGCACAGGCGACCAAATCAACAAACCTTCAAACCGGCTATTGACCAACCAACCGGTCGGGCTATAAACTCTATCCCAGATCCAAACTTCAGTTTCAATTGGTTGGAAACAAGATTTCGCCACCTATTCGCCGAACTACTGCGTTTGTGGCTCTAAATTAGCTAAATTCTGTGGAGTTTTTATGTACACGCAATCACTAGACACCCAAAGCGCCTTGTTTTTAACCAAAGGCAGCGAAGGTCAAAACGCTGAAGTGGAACATTTACAGACCGTTTTTGACGCCAAAATGACCCAGGGCGAAAAAGTTGAAGCCCAAGACTGGATGCCTGACGCTTACAGAAAAACCTTGGTTCGGCAAATTTCGCAACATGCGCACTCCGAAATTATTGGCATGTATCCCGAAGGCAATTGGATATCGCGAGCCCCAAGCCTGCGCCGCAAAGCCATTTTGCTCGCTAAAGTACAAGACGAAGGCGGGCACGGCCTGTACCTTTACAGCGCCGCCGAAACCCTTGGCACTTCACGCGAACAAATGTTTGATGCGATGTTGTCGGGCAAAGCCAAATATTCGTCGATTTTTAACTACCCAACCTTAACTTGGGCCGATGTCGGCTGTATCGGTTGGTTGGTTGATGGTGCTGCCATCATGAATCAGGTGCCGCTTTGCCGTTGCTCGTATGGCCCCTACGCACGCGCCATGATTCGCATTTGCAAAGAGGAATCGTTTCATCAACGCCAAGGCTTTGAATTAACGCTGGCTTTGTGCAAGGGTAGCCCAGCGCAAAAAGCGATGGCACAAGCGGCGTTTAATCGATGGTGGTGGCCCGTGATTATGATGTTTGGGCCGAGTGATGATAATTCGCCAAACTCGGACCAATCGATGAAATGGGGTATTAAACGTTTATCCAATGACGAGCTTCGCCAACGTTTTATTGATGCAACGGTGCCCCAAGCGCAACTGCTCGGTTTAACCATTCCGGACCCTGATTTAAAGTGGAACGAAGAGCGCCAGTCGTATGATTTTGGCGCGATCAATTGGGACGAATTTTGGAATGTTATTAATGGCAACGGGCCATGCAACCGCGAGCGCCTCGGCGCAAAGCAAACGGCCCATGCCAATGGCGCTTGGGTACGCGAAGCCGCCAAAGTACATGCGCAAAAAAATGCAGATCGTATCGCCGCTAACAACGCAGCGATTGCCGCTTAAGCAAACCAAAAATCAATTTTAAAAAACTGATAAACCAAACAACAATCTGGATTGAAAATGAACGAAAATGATCATTGGCCGTTGTTTGAAGTGTTTGTGCGCAGCAAGCAAGGCTTAGAGCATAAACATTGTGGCAGCGTACATGCAACAGACGACGCTATGGCTCTAAGGCTTGCGCGCGATGTCTACACACGCCGCCAAGAAGGTGTGAGTATTTGGGTAGTGCGCTCTAGCGCAATAACTGCTTCGATGCCTAGCGACTCCGCCGCTTTTTTTGATCCAGCACAAGACAAAATTTATCGTCACCCAACTTTTTATCAGTTGCCCGACGAAGTAAAGCATATGTAAAAGCCAATGCCATTTTTAGCTCAAATCAATATTGCCAAATTAAAAGCGCCAATCGACAGTCCGTTATTGGCAGACTTTGCGGCGCAGCTCGATCAAGTCAATGCAATGGCCGAAACTTCGCCTGGTTTTATTTGGCGACTAAAAGATGAAACCGGTAGCGCGACAACCTTGTCGCTTGGGTGTCCGTGGGGCCCCGAGTACATCGTTAACATGTCGGTCTGGCAAGATATCGACAGCCTAAAAAACTTTGCTTATCAGCAGTCCAGCCATGTCGATGTATTGCGTCGGCGGCACGAGTGGTTCGACAAAATGACGAGCCCACATTTAGGCATGTGGTGGTTGCAAGACGATCAACTACCGACGTTACTTGATGCGAAACGGCGCTTAGATTATTTAGAGGCGCAAGGCGAAACCGAGTACGCGTTTAACTTTAAAAAAAGTTTCGAGGCCGAGCAATGTATTTTTCCTAATTGGTATCAGCACAGCTTGCTGCGCCTTGCCGATGATGCTTTAATTCACGGCCAACGCATTGCCGAGTGGTGTGGACACGGCCCAATTTTAGAAGAAGATATTGCACTAGCTAACATTGGCTTAGATTACATCGGCCAAGCCCGAATGCTTTTAACGCGAGCAGGCCAAATAGAGGGTAAAAGCCGCGGTGAAGATGAATTAGCGTATTTGCGAAACCAAGAAGAATTTTTTAATTCGTCATTAGTAGAGCTGCCAAATAGCTCGCGGTTTGGCGAACGCGATTACGCAGTAACGATCACCAAATTGTTTTTGCATTCAGCACTGATGCTAGAAGTTTGGGTCAGCTTAATGCAGTCGATAGATTCAACTGTTCGGGCTGTTGCACAAAAAGCGATTAAAGAAACGACTTATCACTTTGAACACGCTAGCCAATGGATGATTCGATTTGGCGATGGCACTGATGAGAGCAATCAACGGGTTAGCAACGCGCTTGATGTACTGTGGCCCTACACCCACGAATGGTTTGATGATGATGCAGTCGATACTTTTGCCCAACAAAATAAATTGGTCGCTTTGCGAGCTGATGTACGCCAAGCGTGGCTTGCAAGAATCGACAAAACAATAACCCAGGCAAACTTAGTTTGCCCTAAAGACACAGCGTTTTTAAGTAACGGCAAACGCGGCACGCATACCGAATATTTGGGCTTTGTGTTGGCCGAAATGCAAAGTATTGCGCGGCAACATCCGGGCGTGCAATGGTAGCCGCCGAACTTGCACATATTGCGGCGCTTGCCGGCAGCGTTCCTGATCCGGAAATTCCTGCGCTCAATTTATCGGACCTTGGCATTTATCGCTCAACAGAATGGATTGATGGGGTAGCAGTCGTAAGCCTTACGCCCACCTATAGCGGTTGCCCGGCAACAGAAGCGATACGCAAAGATGTTATTAGCTTACTGAGCGAACAAGGGTATCCATCGGCACGAGTGCAAATTGTTTTGGATCCAGCATGGACCACTGATTGGATTACCCCCACGGGACACGCAAAGTTAAAGGCCTATGGCATCGCTCCACCGGCTCATTGTGTACAAAGCAATAGCAGCGCAAGTACAAGTCAACACAATGCGAATGCTGATAACCCATCGCAACAAAATGTTAGCGTTTTGCATTTTTTACCCCCAGCCGGTGGCATTCGGTGCCCGTTGTGCGAATCGCATCAGACCGAGCGTATTTCACAATTTGGCTCGACTCCTTGCAAAGCGTTGTACCGTTGTTTGGCCTGCAAAGAACCGTTCGATTACTTCAAGCCGCTTTAACATGTTCGCAACGAGCTTAGACGCAGCATTTACACGCCGCGTTTACGCCAATTAGCACCTACCTCAATTTGTACTTGAAACCAATGTAATGACCGACACAAAAGCAGCGACGCAGTTTTATCGACTAAAAATTATTCAACGCACCCCCGAGGGGCGCGACGGTTTTTCATTGGCCTTTCAGGTTCCGCCAGAACTAAGCAATTTATTTCGCTTTAGCCATGGGCAGTATTTAACTTTGCGAGCGTTTATCGACGGACAAGAAGTTAGGCGTTCGTATTCCATTTGCAACGGCACACCCACTTACGATGCTAATGCCGAATTACGCGTTGGCATAAAGCGAGTCGAGGACGGAGTGTTTAGCAACTTCGCATTTGACCAATTACAAGTAGGGCAAGAGGCCGAGGTAATGCCACCGCAAGGCCGTTTTACTGTGCCGCTAGACCCGGCATCGGGTCGACATTACGCAGCCTTTGTTGCCGGTAGCGGCATTACTCCTGTGCTGTCGTTTATGGAAACCGTTTTAGAGCGTGAACCCACAAGCCGCTTTACTTTGGTTTACGCCAATCGCAGTAGCGCCGATGTGATGTTTATTGAACCGATTGAGGGTTTAAAAAATCGCTTTATGCAGCGGGTCCAATTGTTTTATACGTTCTCTCGCCAAGCCCACGAGTTTGCTTTATTTAATGGCCGTTTAGATAAAACAAAAGTCGCAAGCTACTTGGAACATTTAGTTCCCGCCAGCAGCATTGATATTGCCTTGGTATGCGGACCAGATTCGATGATTGAAGTGGTCACACAGACTTTGCTACAAGCTGGTGTTAGTCCTGAAAAAATAATTAGTGAGCGTTTTGGAACACCCAATACTGCACAAAAACCGCGGGCGACTAAAACCATCTTAGATGAAACACCTTGCGCACAATTGAATGTGGTTTTAGATGGAAAAACCCGGCAAATGCGGCTGCCCTACAAGGGCATAAAATTGCTAGATGTCGCGCTAGCGCAAGGCCTCGATTTACCCTATGCCTGTAAAGCGGGTGTTTGTTGCACCTGCCGCGCAAAGGTAATCGAGGGTAAGGTTGCTATGGAACACAATTACACGTTAGAACAATGGGAAGTCGATCAAGGTTTTGTACTGACCTGCCAATGCTCGCCAATGACCGAGTCGGTAACGGTTAGTTTTGACGAGCGATAAAAATGTCGCGCACTAGAGCTATCGACTACGAGCAACAGCGCTCAAAAATATTGAGTAAAGCTATCGAAGCCTTTGCTCAACGTGGCTATGCCAGCGCGGGAATGCTAGAGCTAGCGCGCCAATGCGAACTAAGTAAAGCAACGCTTTATCATTACTACCCCACCAAAGAAGCCATGTTGTTTGATGCTTTAAATCGCTACACATTACGTTTGCAAGAATTAGCCCAAAGCACCGAAGAAAGTAATCGATCAATCGAACCAGCGCAGGCACTGCGGGCACTGTTGCGGGCATTTATGCAAGAGTATCGACAATCTAGCCAAGTGCATTTAGTGCTGCTTAACGGCCCGCAATTTTTAGCACCCGAGCAGCGGCAAATAATTAATTTGCAAGAGCGTGCTGTCGCCAATGCGTTTGGCCGCGCTCTGCATCGCTGCTTCCCGCAGCAAGTAAACGGGCGCAACGAATTTGCTTTAAGTATGACATTGCTGTCTGCCTTAAATTTTAGTTTTGCTTGGTTGCGCGATAATGGCAGCTTAAGTCATCAGCACTATGCCGACTGGATCGCCGATCTTTGGCTTAAAGGCGTTCCAAATAGTGAATTCGTCGTACCTAATTCGTCATTACCTAATCCGTCATTACCTAATTCTTCAGCACATTAGCTTTTTAGTACCCAACACTTCAACCCGTACCGATAACCCAGACCGAGAACCCTAATGGAAAAGCAATTTGCCTCCAAGGCTGACTTAAGTGAAAAACAAATTTCGTTTATCAAGTTATCAGATAACGCCTACGCTTACACTGCCGAAGGCGATCCGAATTCGGGCGTCATTATTGGCGATACGTGTTGCATGGTGATCGACACCACGGCTACGCCGGTGATGGCGCAAGATCTAATTCGTCGTATTCGCGAAGTAACCGACAAACCCATTAAGTACGTGGTGCTATCGCACTATCATGCGGTACGCGTGCTGGGTGCATCGGCCTACTTTGAACATGGCGCAACCGAAATTATTGCCAGCCAAGGTACACACGACTTAATCGTTGAACGGGGCGCTGCGGATATGAAAAGCGAGATCGAACGTTTCCCACGTTTATTTAATGCGGTGGAATCAATTCCCGGTTTAACGTGGCCGACTATTGTGTTTGAGAAAGAACTGACGCTCCACCTAGGTAGCCTAGAAGTCAAGCTAATGCATATTGGCCCCGGACACACCAAAGGCGACACGATCGCTTGGATTCCTAGCCAAAAAATTTGCTTCTCGGGCGATTTGGTCGAGTACAACGCTGGCGTTTATACGGGCGATGCGCAATTAGAAGAGTGGCCCGCCACACTCGAAGTATTGCGAGCGATGAAACCCGAAAAATTGGTTCCAGGTCGAGGTTCGGCCATGACCAATGCAGCAGATTGCGAGAAAGCAATTGACTACACCAAACGCTGGGTAACCGATTTGTATCAAACCGCTAAAGCCGGTGTTGCGCAAGGCAAAGACTTAAAACAGATCTTTGCCGACACCCGTAAAGTAATGGATCCGATTTTTGGTGGCGTCTTTATTTACGAGCATTGCCTACCGTTTGATGTAACACGAGCCTACGATGAAGCAAGCGGAATTAAACATCCAAGAATTTGGACAGCCGAGCGCGATATTGAAATGTGGCAGGCGCTACAGGCTTAATGCAGGCCTAGCGCAGGGTTGTTAGCGCAGGGTTGTTAGCGCACGTTTAACCCCGCGCAAGTTTGATTAACCTGGCGTGTGATAGCTAGGCGGGCACTCAACATGCTTGCCTTCTCGGCCCGCACAAAACTTTGTTTTAACTTGGGCCTCGCAATTGAGCTTGAACAACCAGCCGTTACGAGAATCGCATTGCTGGCATTGCTCCCGCGATAAGCCGTTCGTACCATAACAAGCATCGGATTTATTCGATGTTGTGGTGCTTTGCAGGGTTTGGGATGGCATTCCGGAACTTGTGCCCATACTGACTTGCGAAGAGCTAGTTTCTGAACGCGTGTTTGAAACACTTGCACCGGATACAGTCGGTGGTGCGGCTAACTCCGACTTAGTTTTTGAAGCAACTTTTGGATGCGCCGCCTTTGCGCCATTTTTCTCTCTTTTAAGGTTGGGTTCTGGCTTCGTGTGAGTCGGCATCAGCGGTTTCGAAGTTGTGCGACCGACGTCAGGTGCTTTCGACCCCTCTTGAATTGTTGCCGCAACTATTGGTTCTGGGTTGACCATCACAGGTTTTGGATCTGGCGTGCTATCCACCTTTTGGCTTGCCGGGGCGCTTTGAGCGGGTGAAACAATATCAGCCTTAGTATTCAGCGGTTCAGCGACGGGGAGGCTATTTGGCGAACTGTCGTTTACTAATTCGCGGCTTTGTACACCATTCGGTTGCCCTCCTCGTGGGGAAATCGCAGTGATACAAAAAAAGCCAAAGGCGATTAAGCTGAAAGCAAATAGCCAAATTTTCACTTGGCGCGACTTGGGAATACGCGCTGGCTGTTGAGCTTGAGCCTCTATACTGGATTGATTGTTAAGCGAATCGCGCACTATTTCCTGAATCAATTTAACTATCGGTTAAAGACACTTGTGAATTTCAACACATGCAAGAAATCAATTTTCGACCCTATCGACTAATCTGAACGTTAAAAAGATCACATTGGCAGACAAGATTGCCAATTTGTAGCAACATTACTCAATAGTCAGTTCACGAAATGAGAAAAAAATGAAATTTACGCCTTGGGATAATCCAATGGAAACCGACGGGTTCGAGTTTATAGAATATACCGCTCCGGATCCAATTGCTTTGGGAAAATTGTTCGAGCAAATGGGGTTTACTGCAATCGCTCGCCATCGGCAAAAACAAGTGACTCTTTACCGACAGGGAGAGATCAACTTTATCGTTAATGCCGAGCCTGATTCGTTTGCACAACGATTTGCGCGCCAGCATGGCCCGTCAATATGTGCGATAGCCTTTCGGGTAAATGATGCGGCCAAAGCCTATCAAAGGGCGTTATCGCTCGGCGCATGGGGGTTTGATAACAAAGCTGGCCCAATGGAATTGAATATTCCTGCTATTAAAGGCATTGGAGACTCGTTGATATATTTTGTGGATCGCTGGCGCGGCAAAGGTAATCATGCGGAAGGCTCGGTAGGTAACATTAGTATTTACGACGTTGACTTTGAGGCTATTCCTGGTGCGGTGGAAGATTCTAAAAGCTCGAACCCTCCAGGGTCTGGTTTAACTTATATCGATCACCTTACGCACAATGTGCATCGCGGACGAATGAAGGAGTGGGCAGAGTTTTACGAGCGCCTGTTTAACTTTAGGGAGGTTCGCTACTTCGATATTGAAGGAAAAGTAACTGGCTTAAAGTCCAAAGCCATGACTAGCCCCTGCGGGAAAATTCGTATTCCTATCAATGAATCAAGTGATGATAAATCGCAAATTGCTGAGTACCTTGATCTGTACCATGGCGAGGGAATTCAACACGTAGCACTTGGTACGAATGACATTTACCAATCGGTAACGGAATTACGTGCTCGTAACGTTATTTTTCAAGAGACTATCGCCGCTTACTTCGATCTTATTGAAAAGCGCTTACCGGGGCACGGAGAAAAACTTGAAGAATTGCGCAAGCTTGGAATTTTAGTGGATGGGGCGACGCACCTAGGAGCGCCGAATGAATTGTTGTTACAGATTTTTACTGCAAATGTAATTGGCCCAATATTTTTTGAAGTAATTCAACGTAAAGGCGATCAAGGTTTTGGCGAGGGGAATTTTAAAGCGTTGTTTGAATCGATTGAGTTGGATCAAATAAGAAGGGGCGTAGTTTCCGCCCCTTAACTTTTCCCAAATTACTACGCTCGCTATTTTAGATTTTCGGCAAGAAAATTTTGCATGCGAGTGTAGTAATCAATACGGTTTTCTGGCATACGAAATCCGTGTCCCTCTTCCTTGTACACAACCCACTCGTGTTTTTTCCCATGCTTTACCAGCGCGTCACGCATGCGCTCACCATTAATAAGTGGGACACGGCGGTCTCGTAAGCCATACAACATTAACATCGGCGCCTTTATTTTCGCAGCCTGATCGACTGCATTTCCGGCTGCTAAAACCGCCGCATCAAGCTTAGCGTCTCCAATTATTCGATTAAGTGATCTTTCGGCAGATTTAGAGCGTGAGAAATCAGTCCATGTGACTTCATTCATGTATTGCGAAGCGGTAACGCCTACGACGTTAATACCGCATTTGTAAAGGTCTGGATCTTTCACTAGTCCCATCGACACAGCATATCCGCCATAGCTTGCACCAACGATGCAAACTTTATTCTTATCAACTAAGCCTTCTTTGACTAGATGCATTACACCGTCGGTCAAATCATCTTGCATAGTTAAGCCCCATTGCTTAAATCCCGCAGCAAAATGAGCGTATCCAAAACCTTTTGTCCCACGAAACTCAGGTTGCATAACCATGTAACCACGCGACGCAAAAAATTGCGGTTCCGATTGCCAACCAAAGTACTCATTTCGCAGCCAAGGCCCCCCATGGGGATGAAGGACTAGCGGAACAGGTTTTCCGTTAGTGTTGTTTGGAATCGTAATGTAAGCGCTTATTTTTCGGCCATCTCTAGCGGTGTAGGTGATAAACCGTTGCTCAGCCATTAACTCTTCTTTAATCCATGGGCGTGTCGAAAAAACTTCCTTCAAGGCCTTCTTGCTAGGCGAATAAACAAAGTACTCACCGGGCTGTCGATCAGAGTATGAAAAAACTAAGAGATCGCCAGTTTTCCCTAAGCTGCTAAGTCTGTTGACCCGGTTAGGCAAGCTTTTGTCGACAGTATTTTGATAAGTTTGCCAGATCGTACTGAGCCAAATCGTCGTTTGTTTGTCTAACTCTACGCGGATACCCAGTAATTCTTCGGTATCAATATTACGCAAAATCCTCGGGGTAGCGACACTGGAACCATCAGCTGGCCAACCCAAATCGAACCTAGGATGTTCGGCAAGGATGTCTGTAATTTTATCGGTCGTTAAATCGTAGCGCGCTATGGCGGTGGTGTCTCTACCGCGGTTTGTTAAGATGATTAGTGTGTTGTTATCTTTTTTTTCGGGGTCAAAACTCAGTGGAGCCCAGCCTTGATCATCGCGATCAAATTCGCTTATTGTGACCCAAATACCCGCTCGCTTTACTTTGACAGAAATTTTTCCAGTGTCATCTTCGTATGTTGTGGCAACGGTGGTTTTTTCATCTTTTGAAACAAGCCAATCGGACACAAAACCCGGAGAGTCGTTAGTAATTAATACTGATTTTCCTGTTCGAGTGTTTAAACGATAAATATCGCTGCTGTAGATCGAACGTCCTACTTTTCGAGCGTAAATTTCATCCTCATCAAACTCTTTACCCACGCGACTAACAAAACCAAATCCTCTATAGATTCCGACGCTTTGATCACTTTGGCCCGTAAGCGAACTCAGTTCTACTCTGTTTTTACCATCGATGTCGATGGCAAAGAAACCGCTACCAATTTGCTCGCCGGTGCCAGCCTGCCGATCTAACAGGCTGTAAGTAATACGTTTATTATTTACCCATGCGATTGCATTCACATCCATATCGTTATAGTGCGCAATTACGCTACCGCTCCCAGTCTCAATATTCCAAATTAGTAAGCCACGGCGCTTACCTGTGGGAGCAACGGCTGCCAAAAGCTTCCCATCGGGTGAAGCGGTAATACTAGAAAAGGCTGGAAACTGAGTGAATTGATCAATCGGCAAAAGCGCTGATTTAGGCGCTTGGGCGAATGCTATTGGCGCGCAGCCTAGGCCAACAATAGAGAGTACGAAGATTAACGCTGCGCGTATCAAGCTGAATCGAGACATAGATATGATCCTAGGAACACCGTTACGAGAAATAAATAAATGACTGCCGAGACATAATACCTAATTATGAAAGCTTCTAAATATCTGGCATTTGTACGCGCAAAAAAAGGGCTTCTAAAGATGCCCTTTTTCAAGACAAATACCCATTCTTTAGTTAAGGTTTTCTGCAAGAAAGCGTTGCATTTTGGTGTAATAGTCAAGTCGGTTTTCTTGAAGCAAGAAACCATGCCCCTCTTCTTTGTACACAATCCATTCGTATTTTTTTCCATGTTTTTGTAGCGCATCACGCATACGCTCACCATTAATCAATGGTACTCGCTGGTCTAACAAGCCATAAAACATGATCATTGGTGCTTTTATTTTCTCGGCTTGTGCAACTGCATTACCAGCAGCTAATACAGCACCATCCTTTTTAGGGTCACCAACAACGCGGTTGAGGGATTTTTCAGCCGATTTAGATCTCGAGAAATCTGTCCAAGTCACCTCGTTCATATATTGCGAGGCTGTCACACCGACAACATTTATGCCGCATTTGTATAAATCGGGATCCTTTACTAAACCCATGACAACCGCGTAGCCACCATAACTTCCGCCCGCTATACAAACCTTGGATTTATCAACAACCCCTTGCTTAACGAGCGCGGCAACACCGTCGGTTAAATCTTCTTGCATTGCCAGCCCCCATTGCTTAAAGCCGGCCTCATAGTGCTCGTAACCAAACCCTTGAACACCACGAAACTCGGGCTGGATCACCATGTAACCGCGTGACGCAAAAAATTGAGACTCTGCTTCCCACTCCCAATACTCATTGCGTAACCAAGGTCCTCCATGGGGCAAGACTACCAATGGAATTGCCTTCCCAGCGCTTCCGTTGGGAATTGTTAAATAAGCGCTAATTTGACGTCCATCGCGTGCGGCATAGGTAATGTAACGCCGCTCGGCCATTTGCTCTTCTTTTATCCAAGGTCGAGCAGAAAAGATCTCTTTTATGCTCTTTTTGGACGGCGAATAAACGAGGTACTCGCCTGGCTGCCGGTCAGAAAAAGATCGTATCAAAATTTCACCAGTATCGCCAAGCCGCGATAAATTGTTAGTTCTGTTTGGGAAATTTTTATCAATGGTGTTTTGATGGGTTTTCCATTGTGCATCTAACCAAATGGTGGTCTGTTTTTCTAACTGGACACGAATACCTATTAATTTCTTTTCTTTGGAGTAAATCAAGCTTGGTGGCCGCACTCCCGCGAGTTCCTGCGGCCCCGGCCAGCCAAGGTCAAATCTCGGATGTTCAGCAAGTACTTCAGTGACTTTTTTAGTGTTCAAATTGTAGCGAGCTAACGCTGTAGTATTTCGACCGAGATTCGTAATAATAATTAGGCCACGATTATCTGCAACTTCTGGGTCGAACTGAATAGGGGTCCATCCTTGATCATCACGATCAAACTCAACTAAAGTAATCCACGCACTATTCTCTTTCGCTTTTACGAATGTTTTGCCTAAGTCGTCATCAAACGTAATGGCGATAAACGCCTTATCGTCGGCACTAACTACCCATTCTAAGACCTTTCCTGGCGAGTCCTGAGTAATCAGTTCGGCTTTTTTGGTGCGTGTATTTAACTTATAAAGATCTCTGCTTTCGCTAGAGCGTCCTTCGCGCGTGGCATAAATATCTTCAGAGTCGGGACCAACAGCGCCAACAAACGTATACGCTCGGCTAACACCACTACTAGTTGCGGTACCACCAGTCAATGGGCTTAATTCAACACTGTTTTTACCGTCTGCATCGATAGCATAAAAGCCGCTCCCAATTTGCTCACCAAGTCCCGCTTGTAAATCACGCAATGTATAGACTAGCCGAGTATTACTGACCCAGTTAATTGTATTTAAATCCATGTCGTTATAGCGTGCAACAACATTCGCTTTTCCAGTTTCGATGTCCCAAACTAGTAAACCGCGTCGCTTCCCAGCGGGAGCAACAGCGGCTAGGCGCTTGCCGTCGGGGGAAACAACTACGCGATCAAACTGGTTGAACTGAGTGAATTGATTGATTGGCAATAGCTCGGCTTTCACTGGTTGAGCGATGACTGGAGCCGTTAAAGCAAACAAATTGCAACTAGAAAATATCGCTAGTGCGAATCGGAAAAATAAGGGGTGTTTCATTAGCGCTTAATCCTCTGATAAATAGAGCTTTTAATTATATAAAAAAATTGGGCGGAAAATCCGCCCAATTTTTTTCCGCCCGGGATTACACCCGATTGCTAATGGTTACCAGAACTTATAGGTACCGCTTACAATAATGGTGCGTCCACGTGGGTTGGTATTTGCAGCGTCGTAGCCAACTTGGAAATAATCTAGCTGATTACTAAACGGTGGATTGCGATCAAACAAATTGGTTACAGAGCCACGCAACGTCAGGTTCTTTACACCTTCGTAAACAACGCCTACGTCAAAGGTTTGATAATCACCAACGCGACGACCTTGATTAGAAGGGTTCGAATCTGCATAGCCACTTTGCCAGTTAAACGCTGTAAACGCTTCCAACGGCCCTTTTTTCCACAACACCTCTGCACGTTGCTTCCAACGTAAAGTGGTGCCTCCACGAATATATTGGCCAACGCTGTTGCCGTTATACAAGGTTTCACCGACGTCTTTTGTAGCTTGATAAGGCAGATATGTTACGTCCCAGTTAATACGGTAATCGCCAGACTCAGCACTTGGTAATTTTAGCTTCATCGAGAAATCGAGACCCTTCGTCAGTTGATTTCCTAGATTTGCGTAAGTCGCTTGAACATAATCGATAACGGTACGGTTCGTACTTGGATCGTTCTTTGTAAACACGTCACGTGCAAAAATACTGGTGCTGGTCCGAGTAACCGGATCGAATTTACGAATAAAGTCGTCCAGTTTTGAATCGGCCGAAATAATACCGATCAAATTTTGCTGACGAATTACAAATGCATCAACTGATAACGACAAATTGCGGGTTGGCTCGAAAAGCATTCCGAATGTAAACGAGCGTGCCTTCTCAGGTGTTAACGTTGGGTCACCACCTTGCTTGACGGTTAACTGAGCATTGCAATAACGCCCATCCGCCACTACCGCACAACCACCACGTACTGAATCATAGTAGGGGTCATCCCAAGTCGCTCCAGTATTAGTTTGCGTTTGAGCCGAGTACAAGTTTTCTAAAGTAGGCGCCCGAAACCCAGTACCTGCGCTACTACGCATTAGGAACTCTTTGTTAGGTTGCCAACGAATAGCCACTTTCGGGTTAGTTGTGTTTCCAAAATCGCTGTACTTATCGAACCGGCCAGCAACTAAAGCTTCGATTGACTTAGTGATTGGTATGCTTAATTCACCATACAAGGCTGTAATGCTACGGCTACCTTGTGTTGGCAACTGAGAACCTGCACCACCGATAATGTCGCCAGTATTTAATACAGCGAGCGGATTATCGTTAAACTTTTCACTGCGACGCTCAATGCCGAGCGCTGCGCCAAACGCACCAGCTTCGGTTTTCATCAGTTCTTTAGAAATTCGAGCATCAATAACGGTCAGTGATGTGTTGGCTTTACGAACTTCACCTAACACTTGCGTCGCCAACAAAGCCTGCAGACCTTCGCCAGTATTTGGACCGAACGGATTAATCTTGCCCGCCGCCATCGCTGGAAGTAGCTTGCTTTCGCTAATATAACCGCCTAAATAACTCTCGGTCGCTTTCGCTTTAGCCGATAACAAACCAACGGTGTAATCCATATTAGCGACTAAACCTTTAGCTTCTAAAACTAACCGGTCTTGGTCCGATTTGACGCCGTTCGAACGACCACCCGTTTCAAGAACTCGGTAGTAAAGGTTCAGAGGACGTCCTACTTGTGACGGAAAGTTTGCAGCCAACCATGCTGTGGGGTAGTACTGGCTTGAAGGGTTTAACAGCAACCGGTCGCCGTTAAATGTGGTGGCTTCAGAAGCTGGTGTCGGCGAAATCGTGAAAACGTATTGATTTTGCGACTTTGCATACTCGGCGCTAATTTGGTGATCAGGACCCAAATTCATTGTACCGCGTAAAAAGATCGAGGTGCGTTTTGCGTCTGGAACAATATTAATAACGCTGGCATAGTCGAAGCGGCAGCGGCCATCAGCATCAGTAATACCGTATGACGCAGGAGGTGAACAACCGTACTGCGATCCACCGGGAATTTGACCGTTAGCAAGCGTACCAGGCGTTGGAGCAGAACCTGCAGGGCGGTTATAACGTGGGCCGGCTGGACTAAACAAACCCACGCCAGGGATAGATACCGCAGCTGGGAACGCATTGCTGCTTAAGCGATTAATGCCTTCGGTAGGAATGAAGGCTGTCTTCGAGAACGAACGCTCGCTCGCTTTGATGCCATCTTGCTTACTATTTGCCGCCATAGCTGTAAAGTTCCAGCCTTGCGAAGCTAAGTCGCCGATTCCGATCAACATGCTCCCTGTGTGAAAGTCACCAGCTTTTTGAGTTGGGCGTCCAATTCCAAGCGTTGCTTGCCCGCCGGTGAAATCTCGGCGAGTGATTAAGTTAATAACGCCTGCAACAGCGTCTGTGCCGTAGAGGTGCGATGCACCATCCCGCAAGATTTCGATACGCTCGATCGCTTCGATTGGAATGTCGTTCAAGCTGACCGCGCCACCGTCAAATGCATAGATCGACAAACGCCGACCATTTAAGAGCACTAAGGTGTTACGTGAGCCTAGAGCGCGCAAAGAAGCGCCGGCAAAACCGGGACGTGCTGCATCACCAAGAGCTTCGGAAATATTGTAGCCACCGCCGTTGTTTGCAGAAACTTTATCCAGTAGATCGGCCACACTGGTGGCACCTGTGCGGTCAATTTCAGCACGGCGAATAATAGTTACTGGAAGCGCAGATTCGCCTTCAATACGTTTAATCGACGAACCAGTAATTTCTACGCGTTCAAGTTTTTGTGATTCTGGCGCTGTTTGAGCGGTTGCCGATCCTGCGATCAGCATTCCACCCATTGCAGCACTCATCGCGCCAACCAGCGTGCGCAATTTTGCTTTTGTGATGTCTTGCATATTTATCCTTCTTAAGTAATTCGAATTAGTTTGCCTAAAAAACAAACTTTAATTTTTTTAAAGACCTTGAATTGGTAAAACTTGGCCTAGGACACAAGTTTCACATAACTCGAATCGAGATGCACTAACTTTTGTGTCTCTAAAAAGAAACATTCTTACAATATGAACTCGCGCACAAAATTAGGTCTCGCGACAAGCTCAATTTTGAAAAAAAAAGCGTCGTAAAGTTTCGTAACCAACTGATTTAACAAGCTATCCTCCGTTTTCAAAGTCAAAAAAACAAGTTCTGACAGTTCGAACACTTTGATTTGGACCTTACGCAATTGTTATTATTTTGTAAGCGCGGCTAAAAGCTGTTGCTATGACGCCAAAGTCACCGATGCATTAGCGTTTAGAAAAGAATTTAAAAAAGGAATTGTTACGCGAATGTCTGTGCACCCCATCTGGTCCAACAAGCCCTTTCTGTGGCTCTGGCTTTCAATGTCCATCGCGACATTTGGCGGCCAAATTACCGAAATGGTTTTGCCACTAACCGCAGTGACTTTGCTGCACGCCGACGCTCAACAAATGGGTCTGCTCATTGCGATGGAAACCCTACCGTTTGCGCTGTTTTCTCTGCCAAGTGGCGTTTGGCTTGATCAGGTTCGCAAGTTGCCGGTCATTCGGTTTTGCTACGCTTGTTTAATTCTTTCTGTGAGCACTGTGCCCATTGCCGCTTGGTTTGGGTGGCTGTCGATGGGCCAGTTATATATCGTTGGTTTTGCGATTGGTATTTGCGCGGTGTTTTTAGGGACTGCAATGCAAGTGTTCACGACGCAAGTAGTCGGACGAGATCATTTGGTTCACGCGCATGGCGCAATGAGCGCTTCGGGTTCTGCGGCACGCACTGCTGGACCAGCAACTGGTGGCGCCTTAGTACAGTTATTCTCGGCCCCAATTGTTTTACTAGTCGATGTGTGCACGTTAACGATTGGCTTAATCGTGCTGTTTCGAATTAAAGTAACCGAGCAACTAAAAACCGTATCGCACGTCTCGTTTATCGATCAAATTCGTGAAGGTATTCGGTTTGTTTTTGCTGAACCCAATTTACGCACGCTCACTTGGGCGGTTGCCATTTGGCAAGTGTTGTTTCATGGCGTGTTGACTTTACAAATTTTGCTGGCCACTCGTGATTTAGGTTTGACACCAAAGCAAATTGGCATTGGCTTTGCTGCCGGTGGAATTGTTGCGATTGTTGGCTCCATCATGACGCCTCGGCTAACCACGCGCTTTTCGGTTGGCCCAGTCATGATGACCGGTTTCATACTGACCGCCTGCGGATGGGCAATTCTGGCTTGGGTGACTAAAGGGGAGTTTGCATTTTTAGGCTTTGCAGTGGCGCAAATGTTGTTTCAGGCTGGCGTTAGCTTATTTTTTGTTACCTACATCGCAATGCGGCAAGTTTTAACACCAGAAGCGCTGCTGTCCAGAGTTACGGCAACAATGCGCTTTATGACTGTGGCGGCGGCACCTATTGGTGCGCTGCTGGCAGGCAACATAGGCCATTGGATAGGCGTACACAACACGATTATTTTGATTGCCGTTACAAGCGTGGTGTTGGTTATTGCCGTTGCGTTTCTTTCGCCTTTACGCAACTTAAAAATGGTAGCTCCTGCTCAGTCGTAAAGCCGATACAGTGATCGTAAGAATACAAATATGTTTGATTCAATTTTAAGCGCGACTGCGCCAGCTTTGCTGACTTGCACAATCGTGGTGGCCTTGGCCGAAATGGGCGACAAAACCCAGTTATTGTCGCTGATGTTGGCTGCGCGCTTTAAGCAGTTTTGGCCCATCGTACTGGGCATTACGGTGGCGACTTTACTCAATCATGGCCTAGCAGCGGCCCTTGGTGCTACCTTGCAGCAATGGATTCCAAAATGGGCTTTGCCTTGGGTTTTGGCCGTTAGTTTTATTGCCATCGGGCTTTGGCTGCTCAGACCCGACGAGCTGGGTAATACAACAGTCGCCAATCAAAGTCGTTTCGGGGTTTTTGGCATTACGGTCGTGGCTTTTTTTCTGGCTGAAATGGGTGATAAAACGCAAATTGCTACAGTAGCTTTGGCTGCGCGTTATCAATCCATAGGCGTGGTCACAGTAGGAACGACACTCGGCATGCTGCTTGCAAACGCACCCGCCGTTTTTTTAGGGCAACGATTTGCTGAGCGACTGCCAATCGCGTTACTAAACAAATTGGCAGCCATTTTATTTATTGCGATTGGTCTTTGGATCGCTTTTTTCGGCCAACAAGCTGTTTGAACGTTTTTTTCTGTTCGACACTCAATACCCCGTCCTTATTTACCTACCAGCTTGCAACCGCAATTAGACGCTTAGCCTAGATGCCTCATAATACGTTTTTAGATTATTGAACCGCATTATGAAATTAGCAACTCTTCGAGACGGTAGCCGAGACGGACAACTAGTGGTCGTTTCTAGCGATTTAAAGACCTGCCACCTTGCCTATCCGATTACGCCCACGTTACAACGCGCGCTGGACGACTGGAGTTTTATCGAACCTCAATTGGCGCAATTACACCACCAATTAAATACTGGTCGCGCTAAATACCCGTTTGCCTTTAATCCGAATGATTGTTTAGCGCCTTTACCGCGCGCTTTTCAATGGGCCGATGCCTCTACCTACCCCACTCACGTTGAGCGCGTTCTGAGCGCGCGTGGCCTAACAGTCCCCGAGCATTTCGCGACTGATTTTTTAATGTATCAAGGTGGCTCGGACCATTTATTGGGCGCTTGCGAAAACGCCGAGTTTATTGACGATGCACACGGCATTGATTTTGAAGCCGAGATCGCGGTAGTTACAACCAATGTACCCATGGGCGCAGGGCCGCAAGAATGCGAGCAACGGGTTGCCTTAATTGGTCTGGTTAACGATTGGAGCCTTCGCGAGTTAGTTAACACTGAAGTACCTAAAGGTTTTGGATTTTTCCAAAGCAAACCGGCTACCAGTTTTGCTCCAGTATTTGTAACGCCCGACGAGTTGGGCGATCATTGGAAAGATGGCCGCCTGCAAATGAACGTCACAATTCATTGGAACGGTTCGCGGGTTGGTCGTATTGATGCCAGTGGAATGGTGGCTAGTTTTGGTCAACTAATTGCACACGCCGCACGCACACGACATTTAAGCGCGGGTTCAATTATTGGCGCAGGCACTGTCTCTGAAGTAAATGAAAAAGCCGGTTTCGCTTGTATCGCCGAAAAACGTGCTATCGAATTAAAAATGTCAGGTATCGCTACAACGGCGTACATGAAAATGGGAGACACGGTTCGTATTGAAGTGTTAAACACCGAAGGCAAATCGATGTTTGGGGCTATTGAGCAAACGGTTAGTCCGTTAGTTCGATAATTATTATCAACACCTGCTAAAAAACTATGACAACTACCGAACTGCAATTCGAACATAAGTACAAATCCTTGCGTTTCGCACGCCACGCGAACGGTGTTCTAGAAATTATCATGGGCGCGGATAAAAGCGCGAATGGCAAACTATCAACCGCCGATGCGAATATGCATCGCGAACTTACCGATATTTGGTTAGATGTTGATCGTGATGAATCGATTCGTGTGGCCGTCATTCGAGGCGAAGGTAAGGGTTTTTCGGCTGGTGGCGACTTAAGCTTGGTCGAGGATATGACCAACAATCACGAGACCCGAATGCGTGTTTGGCGCGAAGCGCGCGATTTGGTTTACAACTTAATTAATTGCAGCAAACCCCTTATTTCTGCAATGCATGGTGCTGCGGCGGGCGCAGGGCTAGTAGTTGGTTTGCTGGCCGACATTGCTATCGCAACCAACACCGCAAAGCTGGTAGATGCCCATACCCGGCTTGGGGTGGCAGCGGGCGATCATGCCGCTATTGTTTGGCCTTTGCTTTGCGGCATGGCAAAAGCCAAGTACTACTTAATGTTGTGCGAGCCTTTAACCGGCGAAGAGGCTGAACGCATTGGTTTGATTGCATTAAGCGTGCCTGAAGATCAATTACTAGAGCGCGCCTTTTCGATTGCACAAAAACTTGCGTTAGGTTCGCAGCCTTCAATTCGCTGGACAAAATATTCTTTAAACAATTGGCTACGAATGGCTGGCCCTATTTTTGATAATTCGTTAGCATTAGAGATGCTTGGTTTTGCTGGAAACGACGTACGCGAAGGGGTGGCAGCACTGCGTGAGAAAAGACCACCAAAATTTAGTGACAAGGCTTTTTAATGAATGTACCTAAACAGGAAAAGAGTTAACCATGGCTGGCAAAATTGAAAACACGCTTAACTCGGCGCTTAGTTCTTTAACCGCGTTTGGCTCGCTTAGCGACACGGTCGAAATGGTTAAAAAAACTTGGGGACAACTGGGTATGCCCAGCAGCTTTGCACCCACGATGGATATCGAAGAACTCGATAAACGCATTGCCGATTTGCAAGCAGTCGAGCAATGGTTAATCGCTAACCAAACAATGCTACGCGGGACCATTCAAGGCCTTGAGGTGCAACGGAATACCATTGCAACAGTGCAGGCTTTAGGTAAGCAGGTAAACCAGCAATTTGGTGTCGATTTTGGAACCAAAGCGGCTGATCTAGGCAAATTAAAAATTGACCCTACCGCGTCAACTGTAAAAAAAGCTGCGGCCAAAAAAACAAACCCAAACTCTTTAGATGCCGCTGCACAAGCCTTAAATATGCCAGGCCTAAGTACTAGCGCTTGGTGGGATTTATTGCAAAGTCAATTTAATCAAATTGCGCAAGCGGCCATTGCAACCAGCAACAACGCGGCTGCATCCGGGGCAAAATCTTTTAGCGCTGCTGCAACTAGCGCAGCGACCAAAGTTGCAACGCGCGTGGCCAAAGAAGTAGCTGGCGACATGATGAAAGGCGCGGCCAAATCAGTCGGTAAATCGATCGCTAGAAAGTTAAGCCCAAAATCTGTTGCAACCCCTAAGCTTGCCGCGAGTAAGCGAAAGTCAAAATAGGACTAACCCGCTCTGTGATTTCGTCTAAACCTTTTGCACTGGCCCATGTTACTCACCCTGATTGGAATATGGCAACCGAACTGGTCTGCGCGCAGCTAGAGGGGTTTTCGCGTCAAGGCATTTCGGGAAATTTAGGGTTGCTGTATTTTTCGCAACCTTTTGCAGCCTTTGCACAAGAAATTCTAGAACGCTTAAAGCAGCGCACTGGTGTTAGCGAATGGGCAGGTAGTTGTGCACATTCGGTTGCCGTGACAGGCGTCGAGTATCAAAGCGAACCGGCGTTGGCCGTAATGCTGCTCGACTTACCTAACGATGAGTTTTCGGTTTTTTCAGGTGTTAAACGCGCCCCAAAATTAGACGCCAAAACCACCGGCAATCACTTAGCTGCCTTTACCGCGTTAGTTCATGCCCATCCGTACTTGCCCGATTTAAACGAGTTGGTTAGTGATATGGCCGGCAAAACGGAAAGCGCCTATTTATTCGGTGGCGTTAGTGGCGGTTCTGCCGAGCCGTTTGTGCAAATAGCCAATCAAGTGTTCGACAACGGCTTGTCGGGCGTCATGTTTTCAAACGGCGTGCGCATGCATTCGCGCCTAACCCAAGGTTGTTCACCACTAGGTAACGAACACATCATTAGCGACGCCTCCGAGCAATATTTACGAATTATTGATGGCCGTCCTGCGCTGGACGTCATGCTCGAAGATTTGGGTGTTGCCGAAAACGTACGTGATTCGCGCGACGGTCAAACTATTTTGCGTGGTTTGCCAGGCCAACGATTGCGCCAAGGCTTAATGGTCGGTATGGCTCGACCCAATACCAATCGCGGATTTGGTTTTGGCGATTTGGCCGTGCGCCACGTTGTGGGTATCGATCCGCAGAATCGAGTAGTCGCATTAGCCGATAAAGCTGTCATAGGTGATCGATTGGTATTTTGTACTCGAGACGAAGCGGCAGCGCGTAAAGATTTAGTGCGAATTTGTGCCGAACTTAAAGACGAAATCGATTCGTTAGGCGAAAAAATTCGAGGCGCGCATTGGGTGTCTTGTGTAGCCCGTAGCGGTTTATTGTTTGGTGGCCAACAAACTGAATTAAGTATTATTCAAGAGCAACTGGGCGACGTCCCCTTAGTTGGTTTTTACGCCAACGGCGAAATAGCGCGTGACCGGTTATTTGGTTATACCGGCGTACTAACGCTATTTACAGAAAAGCTTGTCGATTAATCGGCGTGCGCTTCACGCCAACGGTTGATGCCTGAGCGTATATCTGCCAACTGACTTAATACAATAATATCTTGTGGCGGCTTACGTACCAAAATCGGGCACGAACCACCGGCCCAAATTTCGGTTGTGCGTGGAAGTTTTGCACGCAATTCGGCCAAGCCTTCCATAATAATATTTGGGTTCATAGAAGCGCTAAATGACAACGCCACAACGTCTACAGATTGTGAGGTTGCTGCTAACACGATATCCCAAATGGGTGTCATGGTTCCTAAAGAAACACAACGAGCACCTTCCAAAACCATTAACGCTTCAGCCATTAAAAGACCTAAGCCATGGGGCTCTTGCGGGAAGGTCGTTAGCAAAATACGCGGCTTCTTGGAAGGCTGTGGCAAGCTACCGATCGCATTGCGCAAAATAATTTGCATCGATTCGGTGTACATATGCTCTTCAAAAATTTCTAGATAACCACGAGCCCAAGCATCACCGACCATACGATTTAGCGGTGCAGCAACTTCGATCACGAAGCTTTCCATACCCTGGCGCATTAAAGATTGCCCTAAATTGCGACGCAACTCTTCTACTTTATGTTCTTTAATTAGGTCGATATATAGCTGTAAGTTTGTGTGCTCTTGTTCGGCTTCGGCCATCGAACGTGGCGCAGCGGTTACTTCGTTCGCAAGTAGTTGAAGCTGATCGACAGATAGCGCCATAATGCGGCCGGGGCGATGTCCAGCATCGATTAATCGCCGAATTACGCGTAATTTTTCTACTTGCTCAAGAGAGTAAGCGCGCTCGCCAAAAGAATCCCGATCAGGGTTTGGAAAGCCGTAACGACGCTCCCATACACGCAAGGTGTCCTTCAACAAACCCGTATCGCGCTCTACAGCCGCGATGCTTAGTGCTACCTTAGGATGTGAAATGCGATCATTCATGTGTTTAAGATTTCAGCCTCTAGGGCATAACCGAAACGTTAATTGCGACTTGGCAAGCGCAAAATTTATGTCTACTATTTGTCGTGGACAAATAATCGGCTTTTCTTTTTACGGATGCAAATTATAGGTCTGAATCAATTATTGCCCAAGACAAATATGAAGAATGCGCCGTTTTGATGAATATATGGTGAAAAACCTCTAGCTGTTCGTCAAATTCGAACCACTAAAATACTACTTTACACATTCGAGCCATACGTGACAGTTTCACATGAAAGACCTAACTGGTAGAATTGACCATGACTCATGAGTTCAAATACTGCGCATCAAATTTACTATAAAAAGAAAGCGAATCTTGTACAAACCTCAAATTGCAGTCGTCGGCAGCGGCATCACGGGACTCGGCGCTGCACATGCATTATCGACTTGGGCGAACGTAACGGTTTTTGAAAAAGATGCTCGCGCCGGCGGACATAGCAATGCGGTTGATGTTTATTTAGAGCAGCAAACGTTTCCAGTGGATACCGGTTTTTTAGTTTTTAATGATCGTACCTACCCAAATCTAATTGCGTTATTTGAGGAATTACAAGTCCCTATTGCGCAGTCCAATATGTCGTTTGCAATTACCTTAGGTCCCTACGACTACGAGTGGTGTGGTTCGGACGATTTAAACCGCGTGTTTGCCCAACCGAGCAATATTTTTAAACCCCGCTTTTGGTCGATGTTGCGCGACATGGTGCGGTTTAACAAAGCGGCAACGGCATTGGCTCAAAGCGGAACGCCTATGGGCGACCAAACTTTGCAACAGTATTTAGATAGCAATCATTACTCGAAACCGTTTCGTAACGATTACCTGTTACCAATGGCTGCCGCTATTTGGTCTTGCCCCATTCAGCAAATATTGGCCTACCCCCTGCACACCTTTGTTCGTTTTTGTGACAACCACGGACTTTTGCAGGTCAGTAATCGTCCGAAATGGCGGACTGTAAAAGGTAGTTCGCGCGAGTACTTAAAGCGCTTAATCGAAGCGATAGAAAAGCGTGGTGGCACTTTGCTATTGAAGCAAAACGTTACCGAGGTTGCCGCTAATCGTGCGAGCTCTGCTGCTAACTTAACGACTGGCTTAACAACTGGCCAAACAACAGGCGCCCACTTTGGCCCTAAAACGCAACTTGTCAGCAATGGAAAACTGTTGAGCTTTGATGCAGTGTTAATGGCAAGCCACAGCGATCAATCGCTAGCAATGCTAAGTCACCCTAGCACCGCCGAGAAAGCTGTATTGGGTGCAATTCAATACCAACCTAATCGCGCGATACTGCACACCGATGCGCGACTAATGCCTAAACGCAAACGCGCTTGGGCGGCTTGGAACTACATGGGCATCACAAATAACAGCAACGACAAGCAAAACCAAGATTTATCGGTAACTTACTGGTTAAACTGCCTGCAACCATTACCATTCAAAAGCGATGTGTTTGTGACGTTGAATCCAGTGCTTGAGCCACAAAAAGATTTAGTGCTGGGCGAGTATGAGTACCAACATCCGCTCTTTGATCAAGCTGCCATTGCGGCACAGCAGATGCTTCCAACGATTCAAGGTCAACATGGGTTATGGTTTGCAGGCGCATGGGCTGGTTACGGTTTTCACGAGGACGGGTTGAAATCGGGACTAGAGGCAGCACAATTGATCAAGCAGCACTTCGCTCAATTTGATCAAGTGAAACTGAAGGCTGCTTAGCAATGCTTAACGCTAGTTCGTTAACTGCGGCTGGTTCGTCAACTGCCACTGGTTCGTTAATGGCAAATGATTCTTCTGTTGCTAGTCCATTAAAAGTGACTTCATCAGACGCAATACAATTTGCGTTTGGTCAAATTCGCCATACGCGTTTGACGCCTAAAAAGCATGCGTTTAGTTACCCCGGTTTCTATTTACGGGTACCGATTCACAATCTCGATCAATGCAATCGCGGTAATGTTTTGTTTGGGCTTAACCGAACTAGCCTAACTTCATTTCACGCGCAAGACCACGGGCCAAAAAATTCTGTAGGGCCTAAACAACCGGATCTGCTGTTATGGGTTCGCGGTCTACTAGAAAAAGAACAAATTATTGCCGACGGCGCAATTTGGTTGCATACATTTTCGCGTGTTTGGGGTTATCAGTTTAAGCCGGTCAGTTTTTGGTTTTGTCACGCTTCCAGTGGTCAGTTGGTTGCCGTTATTGCAGAAGTAAAAAACACCTTTGGCGAGCAACATTTATACTTGCTGCGAAACCCTGAACTAAATACCGAAATAAAGTGGGGTACTTTGCTAAACGCTAGCAAAAACTTCCATGTCTCTCCGTTTTTCAAAGTTGAGGGGCGCTACGAATTTAGGTTTTTCAATCGATCCGATCGATCGGTTGCGCGAGTCGATTATTTTATTAACGACACAATCGCTTTACAAACTAGCCTTAGTGGGCAGCATCAAAGTATTAACAAAAAAAGCGCCTTAAAAGCGCTGCTATCGTACCCAGCATTTAGTTTGGGTGTGGTCGCCCGAATTCATTGGCATGCCCTACGCTTATGGGCCCAAAAGAGAATTCCTTTTATTACAAAACCAAGTCCTCCAAAGACACTTATCACGTACGGTGAACCATGAAATCCTCAAGCACGGCGCTGGCCTCCAGCGCCCCTTTTACAAACAATCCGACGTTTCAACCAAACGATTCTGCAAACGACGCCACCTCTGATCAGACGCTTGGCAAAACCAGTTCAGTAGTATCAGATGCGGTTTCCATTAATGCACCCACTTCAATGATTGGTTCATCGACAGAAACCATTCCGGCCGCAGGTAAGATGGCTTTGCGATTTCTAAAAAAAATCTCTCTCGGTTCTTTGCGGTTAGTTACGCCGGGTGGGCAAACATTTAGTTTTGGCAGCTCGACTCAAACTGGCGACCAGGCGCATCACGCTCACGTTCAGTTAAGCAATTGGAATTTATGCTCAGCGATTTTAAAGAGCGGTGATATTGGCTTTGCTGAGGGCTATATGGACGGTGACTGGAAAACCGAAGACTTAGCCGAATTGCTCAAATTAATCATCGCTAACCGCAACCAACTAGAAAGTATTGTTTACGGCTCTTGGTGGGGTCAACTGACTTATCGGGTCCGTCATTGGTTTAACCGCAATACCAAAGCACAAGCTAAGAAGAACATCCACGCGCATTACGATTTAGGCAACGAGTTTTACAAACTTTGGCTCGATCAAAGCATGACCTACTCTAGCGCGTTGTTCGCCGGCAAGCCCAACCTCACTTTAGAGCAAGCGCAGCAGGCCAAATACGACCGCGCACTTTCAGAGCTGCAATTACAACGACCATCGAATGTTTTAGAGGTTGGTTGTGGTTGGGGCGGTATGGCCCAAACGGCGGCTCAAGCGGGTCACCAAATTACGGGTCTTACCCTGTCGAGCGAACAGCTCGAATGGGCCGAAAAACGCTTGCAGGTTTTAGGTAAAGAAAAACAAACGCACTTTTTGCTGCAAGACTATCGCGATACCGACGGACAATTTGACGGCATTGTTTCGATTGAAATGTTCGAAGCGGTCGGTGAACAGTACTGGCAAAGCTACTTCGAGTGCCTTCAACGCAATTTGAAACCCGGCGCGCGCGCTTGCATACAAAGCATTACGATTGCCGACGAGTTATTCGAACGCTATCGAAGCAGTACGGATTTTATTCAACAATATATATTTCCAGGCGGAATGCTGCCGAGCCCAAGCAAATTTAAAGCGCTTGCGACAGCCCACGGCTTTATTGTCGAGAAAACCTTCGCTTTCGGCTACGACTATGCACAAACTTTAAAGTTATGGCGTCAGGATTTTATGCAACGACTCGACGAAGTAAAACAACTGGGCTTTGATGATCGATTCAACAAAACCTGGGAATTTTACTTAGCGTATTGCGAAGCGGCATTTGCAAAAAACAATACCGATGTGATGCAGTTTACATTGCACAAACCAGTGGTTAATAAATGAATATAGTCTCCCAACGATTCAAAGTACCACTACCGCGAAAGCTCTGTGCGGTAGCTTGTCTATCGGTTGCATTTTTCGTATTCTCCGGCACGACAACGCCTTCACAAGCATTAGCGCAAAGTAAAAACCTAGCGGCCAGTAGTGTTCCCGATAGTCGTTTACTAGGTAGCGGAACTTTACGTTGGCTCGCATTTAAGGTTTACGAGGCACGTCTTTACGCACCAATCGAATTAGTCAGCGCAAAAAATTGGCAGCAAGTGCCACTGGCATTGCAACTCACCTATGCGCGGTCGATAAAAGGCGAGCAAATCGCCCAAACCAGTGCCGACGAAATGAGCCGCATAGGTACCGGCGATTCAGCAAAAATTGCAGCGTGGACTGTTGCAATGAAACAGCTGTTCCCCGATGTGAAAGAAGGCGACCAAATTGTCGGTGTGTACAAACCGAATCAAAGCGTGGCGTTTTTTCTTAACGGAAAACCACTCACCATTACTTCCGGCACAAGTACAACAAATCTAGGCGCTTTGAGCGACCCCAATTTTGGCAAAGCATTTTTTGCAATTTGGTTAGATACCAAAACGCGAGATCAAGGTTTACGAAAAGCACTGTTGGGTCAACTAGCCGACGAGTCGAACTCAGGCGGCTCTTACAACAATTTGAATTCACCGGCGTCTGCGAACTAAGGTGAGCGACTCTTCAAACATTAAACCGGAACCTTACGCAAATACACAACTAGTAGGCTATGGCTTGCTGCGTATGCCGCTAGCATTGATTGAATTACCACTATTTTTGTTTTTACCAAGTTTGTACGCGGGCACCCATGGCATGTCGCTAACGGTACTTTCCTTGGTACTTTTTGCCACTCGTTTTGTCGACGCGTTTATCGACCCGATAGTAGGCAGTTTGGTTGCAAAAAAACGCGATTCTTGGGGCTACCTGCGTTGGATTTTATGCGCCGCTCCAGTAATCGGTTTGGGGTTTATCGTGTTACTTAGCCCACGGCCTAATTCGGTGTCGTTACTAACCTCATTAATTGCTGGTTCAGTGCTAACGTTTTTAGCTTACAGCGTAATCTCCATCGCTTATCAAGCGTGGGGTGCGGACATCAGTCGTAACGACCAAGAAGCCACAAAAATTGTTGGCGTGCGCGAAATTTTTGGTTTAGTTGGGGTTGTTCTGGCCTCGTCTTTGTTGCGCGTTGAGACAATTCAATATTTACTAATGTTCTTTTGCGTGTTGCTGGTTATTGCGGGTGTTGGGTTGCGTTGGGTACCAAAGCCGGTAGTCGCAACAGACAAACCGGCATTAAATTCAACAGGGTCTACGCAAGCCTCATCGACCCAAGTTTTGGCAGCCGATAATTTAAGTGCTGCAAATGCAATTAACAACAATACCCCGGAAAAAAACGGCGTAATCGCTCAACTAACCCAACTGCGCACCGACCAACGCTTTTGGCGACTAATGTCGGTGTTTTTGATTAATGGTATAGCCACCGCTATTCCAGCTACCTTGGTTTTGTTTTTTATCGAAGATGTTATTGGCGCAAAAGCAAAGATTCCAATGTATTTGCTGGCCTACTTTCTATCGGGGGCCATCGGTATGCCCGCGTGGGTTTGGGCGTGTAAACGTTTAGGGCTAGAGGCCACTTGGCTATTGGGCATGATTTTTTCAGTGTTAGCGTTTGCTTGGACCGTTGGCTTGGGTCCGGGCGATCAAATTCAGTTTTTGGTTGTTTGCATTGTTACTGGGTTAGCACTAGGTGCAGATCTTGCACTACCGCCTGCAATACTTGCATCGGTCATTAAAGCAGCGGGCAAATCGCAATCGGCCGAAGCCAGTTATTTTGGTGTCTGGAGTTTTGCCATTAAGTTAAATTTAGCGCTAGCGGCAGCCATTAGTTTGCCACTGGTGCAATGGGGTGGCTATCAACCGGGTAACCGAATAGACACGCTAGCATTAAGCATGGTGTACGCCGCTTTGCCCTGCGCACTAAAGTTATTGGCCGGCATGTTGCTATGGTTACGCCCTATCGTGCGCCTTTCTTAGTCCAGACAATTTTAATTTTTTCAATCGAGTCCAAATGAAGTCTCTATCTACACGTCCCGCATTTTTTATAAGATTCCTTTCAAGCGCCTTGTCTTACTTGCATTCAATGTTAAAAGCCACCGCGATTGGTCTTTGCGCCTTATTGGTATCAAGCTGTGCAAGCGTCACGCCGGATACCTACAAAGCCGAAAAACCCACTTTGGTTTTAGAAAATTATTTCAACGGCATTGTAGATGGCTGGGGTATGTTTCAGGACCGATCAGGTCAAGTCATCAAACGCTTTACCGTTGTGATGCGTTGCACTTGGACCGGCGATACCGGCGTCTTGGACGAAGACTTTACCTATTCTGACGGCACAAAAGAAAAACGTATTTGGACAATCAAGCGTTTAGGCAACAACCGCTACATTGGAACTGCAAGTGATGTCGTTGGACAAGCCGATGGTCAGGCCAGTGGCAATGCTCTGCAATGGAACTACACCCTTGCTCTCAAGGTGGGTGAAAAAACCTACGACGTAAAAATGAATGACTGGATGTATTTAGTAGACGAAAAGGTTTTGATTAATCGCGCTGCAATGAGCAAATTTGGCGTACATTTGGGCGACGTCACCCTTTCATTTACAAAGCGTTAATTTTGAATCCTCCTATTATTAATTGGCGTGATAAACGCGTTTGGTTGGTGGGTGCCTCTAGCGGCATTGGTGCTGCTATGGCGATCGAGTTGCAGCGCTTAGGCGCTAAGGTGGCGTTGTCGGCGCGCCGCGCCGAAGCATTAACTGCGCTTGACCGATCTGCCAGCGGAAGTTCAATCAAACCCATGGTGCTGCCACTAGACGTTACCGACCCCAACGCCTGTGACTTAGCACTTAAGCAAATTGTGGCCCAATGGGGCGGCATTGATGTTGTTGTTTGGTTGGCTGGCACGTACTCGCCAATGCGTGCACAACAATTTGATGCGGCGTTGGCCGCCAAAGTGCTGCGGGTTAATTACGAATCTTTGTTATACGGTCTCGGGTCTATTATTCCGGCTATGCGCGCGCAGGCAAGTGGCACCATTGCTTTAGTTTCAAGCGTCGCTGGCTACGGAGGATTACCCAAGTCTATTGCCTACGGCCCAACAAAATCGGCAATGATCAATTTGGCCGAAACCTTGTATATGGATTTACGCCCCGAAGGTATTGGTGTTGTGTTAATTTCACCCGGTTTCGTAGATACGCCTTTGACCAAACAAAATGAATTTAAAATGCCCGCGTTAATAACAACCGAACAAGCCGCGCAAGAAATTTTACGTGGGCTTGAAAAAGGTCAATTCGAAATTGCGTTTCCAAAACGCTTTACGAACTGGCTGCGCTTTTTACGGCTGATGCCATACGGTATTTATTTTCGCATCGTTAGTCGGTTCACAGGTCTTTAAAGCAATGCATAGCGCAACCAATCAATACAAACCGCCATTACAAAAAGCAATTGGCTACTTTGAAAATTTATCGGTAGACGATGTAAAACGCATGGCCACTTTTTACACGGAAGACGCTTACTTCAAAGACCCATTTAACGAAGTTACTGGTGTTCAAGCAATTACCAAAATTTTTGATCACATGTTTGTCAAAGTAAAAGCACCGCGCTTCGTCATCGTATCGGTCATTGAAGGTGAAAACGAAGCTTTTTTAAGTTGGGATTTTTTCTTAACCTTTAAAGGCGAAACCGAGCCGCGAAAAATTCATGGCGCAACACATCTCAAGTTTGCTGCCGATGGGCGCATTGCATCCCATCGCGATTATTGGGATGCCGCAGAAGAGCTTTACGAAAAGCTGCCATTAGTTGGCAGTATCATGCGGTTCTTAAAGAATCAGGCAAACAAGTAAACGTGAATTATTTCAACACCGTTTTAAGTTGGTTAACTTGGCAAGACTGGACAGCGCTGACTTGGTTCTTTATTGCTTGGGTTGGCTACGCTTGGTTCGCCAAGAAAAAATCGACCGAGAAACACTCGCTGTTAGTTTTAACTAATCGCGAGAGACGAAACTGGATGCTAGCCTCGATAAAACGCGACAATCGCGTAATAGACGGCGTAGTCGTACAAAGCTTAGTGGGCAGCCCCAGTTTTTTTGCTTCCACGACCATTTTGATTATTGGTGGTTTGTTGGCTCTTTTGGGCACCACCGATAAAGCATCCGAATTTGTAAAAGAAATTCCTTTCGCAGTTCGCACGTCCGCATTGTTGTTCGATTTAAAGTTGTTTTTAATGCTCGGTATTTTTGTTTACGCGTTCTTTAGGTTTACGTGGAGCCAGCGTTTGTATTCTTTTGGTGCTTTATTGGTCGGTGCAGCGCCCGAGTGCCATTCGTTTACTACCGATGAATCACGAGAGGCTTGGGCAGACCGTGCGGGCAAAGTGATGGCAATGGCTGCCGAAACGTTTAACGATGGCTTACGCGCCTATTATTTAGCGTTTGCGGCCATCGGCTGGTTTGTGTCCCCAATTGCGTTTGGATTAGCTACCGCTGGCGTATTGGTCATTTTGTACCGACGCGAGTTTAAGTCGGACGTCTTGGCAATATTAGCCAGCGATCAGAAAAATTGATCGTCTTGTTATGCGACATATCATCGATTGATAACCCACCGTTCACAATCTGTCGTTAGAATAAAAGTGAAATGCAAAATATGACTAACTCAGAAATGGCCCCAGTGACCAATCCCACGAAAACCTCTCCCATGCTGTATCCGGAACTTTTCAAGGCACTCGAATCAGTTCGTTGGAATATGGACAAAGATATTCCTTGGGATAGTTTTGATGCCTCGCTTCTTACCGACGAACAAGCGCAAACAATTCGCTTAAATGCAATTACCGAATGGTCCGCATTGCCAGCAACAGAAATGTTCTTGCGCGACAATCGTCACGACAGCGATTTTTCGGCGTTTATGTCAGTTTGGTTTTTTGAAGAGCAAAAGCATTCATTGGTGTTGATGGAATATTTACGGCGCTTTCGGCCCGACTTAGTACCCACAGAACAAGAACTACACGCTGTGCGATTTGAGTTTGACCCGGCCCCGGCCCTTGACACTTTGATGATGCACTTTTGCGGCGAAATTCGATTAAACCATTGGTATCGCCGCGCCTCAGAATGGCATACCGAGCCAGTCATCAAAGCCATTTACGAACATATTTCACGCGATGAAGCACGCCACGGTGGTGCCTATTTGCGCTACATGAAAAAAGCCATTGACGATGTTGGCGATGTAGCGCGCGCTTCGTTCGCAAAAGTAGGTGTGTTAATGGCCAGCGCCAAACGATCGAGCAAGGCGCTGCACCCGACTAATTTGCATGTCAACAAATCATTGTTTCCAAACGACACCGTACAAAGTCGCTTGCCGGACCCATCGTGGTTAGAGCGTTGGTTAGATCACCAAATTCGATTTGACGAACAATGGGAAACCAAAGTCATTGACCGTATTTTGCACAACATGTCTTTGTTGATGGAACACAGCTTTAAAACGGTGCAAGATTTAAATCGGTATCGCAAAGAGTTGAATAAGGCGGTGGCTAGTGCCAGCGAAGGTGCGACTAACGCAGTAAGTTAGTCTGCAAAAAACAATGGTCGAAATTAGTCAATGTATTCGGTTGCAATTGCACAGACGCAAGGAATTGAGCCGAGGCTGCCGTATTATTTCTGGGGACAAGCCCGCACTGGCAACTGCAACAACAACTGCCGAGTCGCCTCAACTTTGGCTTTGGGAACATCCGCAATGCGAACACCAGCCTTCGGCGGGTTTGGCCGAGGCACAATGTTAATGTCGTCTGCACCGCGCATTTTCAAACTACCCGCCAAAGTCTCGGCACTTTCTTTATTATTAAATATCCCTAACGAAACGGCGTTCTTTAACGGCCCTTCAAGAATTGAATAGGTTTCGCGCACCCCCGACAAATTACGCAATTGCTGTTCACGTCGCTGCGCTTCGCGAAGCGATGAGTGCACACTGGTCATCACCATATAGGCAATACCATCATCAATTTGGGTGGCTTCCACTTTTAGCTCGCGATCTGCGCGGGCGATATTGAGTTGTAGCGCTTCGGCCTCGGCGGCGGTCAACGGACCAACGTCGAAGCACTCGGTCGGTGGCGGGGCCGGCGGCGGCAAGGTGGATGCAGTGTTGCCCGCCGCATCCAACGAAACGGGCGTAGCAATAGTTGGGGCGAGTTGCTTTTTCATGCGCTGGGGTTCGGGCGCATCTTCTAGCAAGTTGGGCGTCCACCCTTGTAGCTGGGTAAAAAGCAAAACGTTTAGACCCAGCAAAATAAATAAAAACGGTCTCATGAAAACTTTACGGTTACTTTGATGGCTAAATTAGTTGCTGAGTATTTCTACTTACAATTGAATAACTCAATGATACCTTTTTCGACGCCGCGCGTTAAGACAGTGGCCTGTAGCTGTATTGCGCAGTAATTTAGCAAAACAGCGCAGTCGTGCCTTTATGCTGTACAGTCTTAAAAACTTTCTTGGAGATTTGTTTATGAACCTTGTTTCGCGACGCCAGCTAACGCATGGCTTTGTACGCTTTTTGGCGGCGGCAACTTTAGCCACCGGTGCCGTTGCAGCCTCCACTAGCGCTTTGGCCCAAACCAAAACATTGCGCTTAGTTCCGCACGCCAACCTCACAATTTTAGACCCTATCTGGACTACTGCGTATATCTCGCGTAACCATGGTTACATGATTTACGACACTTTGTTTGGGACGACAGTCGACGGCAAAGTAAAGCCGCAAATGGTCGAAAAATGGACCACTAGCGCCGATAAAAAAACTTGGACTTTTACCCTACGTGACGGCCAAGAGTTTCACGACGGCAAACCGGTCACTGGTGAAGACGTTGTAGCCTCTATTAAACGCTGGGCTAGCCGCGATACGCTAGGTGGAAACTTAGGCGGCTTTATTGACCGCTACGAGTCACCAGACGCCAAGACCTTTGTTATCGTTTTAAAAGAACCGTATGGTCTTACACTTGAAGCTTTAGGCAAACCATCGTCTAACGTGCCTTTTATTATGCCTAAGCGCATTGCCGACACGCCCGGTACCGAGCAAATTAAAGAGCATATTGGTTCAGGTCCTTTTAAGTTTGTACCTGCCGACTTTAAGCCAGGCGAAAAAGCCGTGTACTTAAAGAATGAAAAGTACAAACCACGCGCGGATGCTGCCGACGGCACCACGGGCGGTAAAGTCGTACACGTTGATCGCGTTGAGTTTGCGTTTATTCGTGACCCACAAACCCAGTTAAATGCACTGTTAGCTGGTGAAGTCGATTTAGTTGAGCAACCTGCTTTCGAGCAGTACTCCACTTTAAAGACCAAACCCGATATCGTGATTCACGACTTTCAGCCAGCGGGCGTGCAATTTATTTTGCGCTTTAATCATTTGCACCCACCGTTTAACAATGTAAAAATTCGTCAAGCCGCAATGATTGCCTTGGGCCAAGAGCAACACCTAAAAACCCAAGTCGGCACACCCGGTATGTATAAATTTTGCAAGAGTATCTTCCCTTGCGGCACACCACTGGCATCTGATGAAACCGGTATTTACACCGGCACTGCAAATCCAACTTTAGCCAAAAAAATGTTGGATGAAGCTGGCTATAAAGGCGAGCCTGTATTGCTAATGCGCCCAACCGATTTAGCCGCTATTGCGAAATTGCCTTTAGTTGCTAAACAGCAGTTAGAGCAGGCTGGTTTTAAAGTGGATATGCAGCAAATGGATTGGGCCACTTTAGTAGCACGTCGGGCCAAAAAGGATGCACCAAGCGCTGGTGGTTGGAATGCTTTTATGACTGCTTGGGTAGCGGGTGATATTTTGAACCCTGTGACCATGGCAATGTTAAATGCTAAAGGCGAAACCGGTTGGTTTGGCTGGCAAAACGACCCCACGATTGAAGAGTTAAAAGGCAAATTTGTTCGTGCCGGTAGCGATGCCGAAAAGAAAAAATTAGCCGAGCAACTGCAATTGCGTGCGATCGAAACAGCAAGCCATGTGCATCTGGGCCAATACAGCAACCCTGCTGCGGTACGTAAAAACATTACGGGCATGCTGCAAGGTGGTCAGGTTTACTGGAACATCAAAAAGAACTAAGATTCAAAGTCGTTAAAAAGGCCCCGCCAAGCGGGGCTTTTTTCTTCTATTATTAAGTTTGCTTGCTTCGTTTCTTCGGTTCTATTTAGGCACACATGCTGCGTTTTCTAGCTCAACGTTTTTTGGCCATTATTCCAGTACTGCTGGTCGTAGCAGTGGTGGTGTTTTTAATTTTGCGCCTAACACCTGGAGACCCCGCTGCGGTGATTGCGGGCAATAACGCCACCATCGAAGACATCGAACGCATTCGTGCCCAACTTGGCTTAAACCAGCCTGTAATTTCGCAATTTTTTATTTGGTTCGGCAATGTTTTAAAAGGGGATTTAGGCTACTCGTTTTACCTAAACAAACCCGTAACCGAACTACTATTGCAACGTATCGAACCGACCTTAAGTTTGGCTTCGGGCACGATGTTTTTAGCGCTGACCATTGCCATTCCCTTAGGCACTATCGCCGCTTGGCGCATGGGCGGTTGGCTTGATCGGATATTGTCAGCGTTTTCAGTCTTAGGTTTTTCAGTGCCGGTTTTTGTAATCGGCTACCTCATGATTTATTTTTTTGCGCTGCGCCTCGATTGGTTTCCGGTTCAAGGCTACAGCCGGTTTAACCAAGGCTTTGGCAAATGGATCATTCAGATTGTGTTGCCGTGCTTTACCCTCAGTTTTATTTACGTGGCGCTTATTGCCCGAGTTACCCGCGCAGCCGTCAGCGAAACACTCACTGAAGATTATATTCGGACCGCCCGCGCTAAGGGCTTACGTGAATCCACAATAATTATTCGTCATGCACTGGCAAATGCTGCGGTGCCTATTGCAACCGTTGTTGGACTAGGGGTTGCTTTGCTAATCGGCGGGGTAGTGGTTACCGAGACGGTCTACGCTATTCCGGGGCTGGGTTCGTTAACGGTTGATGCTGTTTTAAACCGAGATTTTCCGGTGATTCAAGGCGTAGTTTTATTGTTTAGCGTTGCCTATGTATTAATTAACTTAATAGTCGATCTAAGTTATTTGGTATTCGATCCGCGCATTCGCTATTAACACTATGGCAACTCCCATGAACTCTACTTCTGTCACCGCTTCTGCTAACGCCGCATCACAGCAACTTTCAAATCGCGGCGTAATGTTAAGACGCTTATGGCGCAATGGTGCCGTTCGCTATGGCGCAAGTTTTTTATTTATTTTAGTGCTGATATCTTTAATAGCGCCATGGCTTGGTACGGTTGACCCTAGCGCAATGGATTCATCCAATATCAATGTGGACGCAGGCGTACGTGCACCGATGACCTTGCCCGATGGCAGTATTGTTAATCACGGCTATTGGATGGGCAGCGATAGTTTTGGTCGGGATGTTTGGTCTCGCGTTCTATATGGCACCCGCGTCTCGTTAATCGTGGGATTAGTAACCGCGCTTGTTGCAATATTAATTGGCGGAACCTTCGGTTTGCTAGCAGGTTACTTTCGCAAAGTCGATGCCGTCCTAATGCGCTTTATGGACGGCATGATGGCCATCCCCTCGATCTTGTTAGCCATTGCCTTAGTAGCAGCACTGGGCGCACAACTATGGACCGTCATTGTGGCCATTGCAGTGCCGGAGATACCTCGGGTTACTCGCTTAGTGCGTTCGATTGTTTTAAGCTTGCGCGAAGAACCGTTTGTTGAAGCGGCTCGCGCATTAGCAACACCCACTTGGAAAATTTTGGCGCGCCATATTTTGCCAAATGCAATGGCGCCAATTATTGTGCAAGGCACTTTTATTGCGGCATCAGCAATTTTGACCGAAGCGATTTTGAGCTTTTTAGGTTTAGGACTGCCCGCGGAAATCCCTACGTGGGGCAATGTAATGGCCGAAGGGCGAGTGCAGTTTTCTCAGTACCCCGGTAATGTTTTGTTTCCTGCATTATTTTTGGTGCCAACGGTCTTGGCTATCAATATGCTGGGTGACGGATTACGCGACGTCATTGACCCAAAGTTTAATCGTCGAGGTCAGGCTTGATGAGTGCACTACATAGTAGCAACAATGCCGTTTTAAAAGTAGAACAACTCAGTGTGCAGTTACCGACTGGCGCTGACCGACCGTTTGCCATTAGCGACATTAGTTTTAATATCGAACCGGGCAAAACGCTATGTGTCGTTGGCGAGTCAGGCTCGGGAAAATCGGTGATGGCTTTTGCCGTTATGGGTCTGCTTGCGCGCGAATTAAAAGTAGCGCAGGGGCAAATTTTGTTGGCCGATGCAACAACAGAAAACAGCGGTGATTCAAGCTCAACAACTCAACCATCGCAACTTAAAGCGCAAGCCTTTAGCAATTTAAGTTATACCGACGTCACTAAAGTAACCGAGCAACGCCTTCGTCAATTGCGCGGCAGCCAAATGGGTATGGTTTTTCAAGAGCCAATGACCGCGCTAAACCCAGTCATGAGTTGCGGCAAGCAAGTGGACGAACTGTTGCGCGAGCACACTAGACTTAATGCCGAGCAGCGCAAGCAATCTATTTTGGAAGTGTTCACCAAGGTAAAGTTGCCTGAACCCGAGCGGATGTTTAGCAGCTACCCGCATCAGCTGTCGGGCGGTCAACGGCAGCGTATTGTGATTGCAATGGCCGTTATTTTAAAACCGCGCCTTCTGATTTGCGATGAGCCTACTACAGCACTTGACGTCACGACACAAAAGGAAATTTTAAAACTTATTAACGAACTGCAAGCCGAACAAGGCAGCGCCGTTTTATTTATAACGCATGACATGGGCGTCGTGGCCGATATTGCCGACGATGTGTTGGTGATGAACCAAGGCAAAATGGTTGAAATGGGTTCGTGCGCTAGCATTTTGAAAACGCCGCAGCAGCCCTATACGCAAATGCTATTGGCGGCGGTACCGTCGATGAAACCACCGCCACCACGTAACATAGTTAGCACCAACCCGTTATTGCAAGGTAAGGCTGTTGACAAAACTTACATCACGCGCAATTGGTTTGGTGGCAAAACCGAGACCCGTGCTTTGCAAGACGCAACCCTAGCCCTACACTCGGGTGAAACAGTTGGCATCGTAGGTGAGTCGGGTTCAGGCAAGTCTACGTTTGCACGTTGTCTAATTCGCTTAATTGATCCAACTGCAGGCGAAATTTATTGGGGTACCGACGAAGTTGCGCAGCGTAGTGAAGGCGCATTGCGCCCGTTGCGTTCGCACATACAAGTGGTGTTTCAAGATCCCAATCGCTCATTAAATCCGCGCATGAAAATTGGTGACGCAATCATCGAAGGCGCACTTAATTTTGGGATGGAAAAAAGCGCCGCGCGCGAACTCGCCAAGCAGCTGATGGAAAAAGTGCAACTGCCCGTTGAAGGCTTGGAGCGCTATAGCAATCAGTTTTCTGGCGGGCAACGACAGCGACTTGCAATTGCCCGAGCACTGGCTTGCAAACCAAAAGTGTTGGTTGCCGACGAAGCAGTTAGCGCACTCGACGTCAGCGTGCAAGCACAAATACTAAATTTACTGCGGGATATTCAGCGCGAATTTAATATCGGTTTATTGTTCATTACGCACGACTTAAGAGTAGCCGCACAATTGTGCGATCGCATTTTAGTGATGCATCAAGGCAAAATTGTAGAGCAAGGACTTACCGCTTCGGTATACGCCAATCCGCAGCAGCAATACACCAAAGATTTACTCGACGCGGCCCCTGGCGCGTCGGCAATTGTTTAACATCAGAAAGTAACTAATGCGCGTTTTAATTGCTGGCTTTCAACACGAAACAAATACCTTCGCGCCTAGCAGGGCTGATTGGGCGGCCTTTAATCGCGGCGATGGTTTTCCAGCTTTTAGCACTGGGGCGGCGATGCAACAAACCATGACCGGAATTAATATTCCGATTGCCGGGTTTATCGATTATGCGCAGTCGCAAGGCTGGCAACTAAAACCCTCCGCTTGGGCGGGCGCTTCCCCCTCGGCCCATGTTACCGAAGAAGCTTTTGAAAAAATTAGCGCCGCAATAACCGGCGATGCACGACCATTAGATTTCGATGCGATTTATCTCGATTTACACGGCGCTGCAGTTGCCGAGCATCTCGATGATTGCGAAGGCGAATTGGTTGCCCGCTTACGCGCTATTGTTGGGCCATTAATTCCCATTGTTGTGAGCCTCGATTCGCATGCCAATGTTACCGAAAAACTAATTCAATTAGCTGACGCCGTTACTTGCTATCGCACCTATCCACATATTGATATGGCCGACACGGGTAAGCGGGCCGGCCAACTATTAAACGAGCGCCTAAAACGCGGTGCACGGCAATTGGCCAGCTTTAAGCGCCTGCCATTTATTATTGCGCTCAACGCACAATCGACCATGATGGAACCCAACGCTAGTTTTACCAAGCGCCTTGTTTCGCATGACAATATTGAAAAAAGCAGCGTCAATTTTGCCACCGGATTTCCCGCAGCAGATTTTGCTGAGTGCGGACCAACGCTGTGGGCGTACGGCGAGCAAGCCCACGCCGTGGTACAAAAATTTTACGACGATTTAATGACCCACCGTGCCGACTGGCGCATTGTTGTGCAGCCCGCCGCACAAGCTGTACAACAAGCCATTGAACTAGCGCAGCAAGACAATAGCATTGGCCCGGTAGTGATTGCCGATACTCAAGACAATCCAGGTGCGGGTGGCGATAGCAATACAACCGGCATGTTGCACGCGCTGTTTGATGCTGGAGCTGGTTTAAAGTTTCCACAACAAGTCGCGCTGGGGCTGTTAAGTGACCCACAAACCGCTTTAGCAGCACATCAGGCAGGGGTTGGTGCGGTGTTAAACATTGGCATTGGCAAATCGGTGGATACCGGCTGGCAAGGCATGAGTGAAGCGCCCGTCGAGCGCGCTTGGACTGTAAAAAAAGTAAGTGATGGTGTTGTAACTTTGGAAGGCCCAATGATGCGCGGATTAACTGTGCATTTAGGACCTTGCGCGACGCTTGAAGCCGAAGGTATTCAAGTGTGTGTAATGAGTGGCAAAAAACAAATGCTCGACAAAGAGCTGTATCGCTTTTTAGGCATACAACCTGAGCAAATGAAAATTTTAGTGAACAAAAGCTCGGTCCATTTTCGCGCCGCATTTGCGCCGATTGCCAGTCATATTTTAGTGGCTAAAGCTCCAGGCCCGATGGCTGCTAATCCAGCTGATTTGCCTTGGAAGCACCTACCCGCCCACGTTGATCGACAGCCCTAAAAAAACAATGAGTCCAACAACCACCCCAATTCCCTCCGAACTTTGGGCATGCACCGCAACCCAACTAAGTGCCTTGTTTGCAAACGGACAAGCCTCTCCGGTGCAAGCACTACAGTCGGTTTTAGCGCGCACCGAAACCCTAAACCCAAAGTTAAATGCTTTTTGTTATTTAGATCCCGAACGTGCGTTGGCGTCGGCCAAGCAAAGTGAACAACGTTGGCGCGATAACAAAGCGCTTAGCCCACTAGATGGCGTACCCACGTCAATTAAAGATTTAATTCTTACCAAAGACTGGCCCACCTTACGCGGTTCGCATACGGTAGATCCCAAGCAAGTTTGGGATACCGATGGCCCTTGCGTAGCGCGTCTACGCGAAGCCGGTGCCGTCATTTTTGGTAAGACAACGACGCCTGAATTTGGCTGCAAAGGTGAAACCAATTCACCGCTAACCGGCATTACCCGCAACCCTTGGGACTTAAGCAAAACACCCGGAGGCTCCTCGGGCGGCACAGCAGCAGCAATTGCGGCCGGTATGGGGCCATTGAGTATTGGAACTGATGGTGCGGGCAGTATTCGTATTCCCGCCGCTTTTTGCGGAAACTTCGGTCTTAAACCTTCGTTTGGTCGCGTGCCAGCCTATCCACTTTCGCCCTTTGTTAGCGTTGCCCACTTGGGGCCGCACACAATGAGCGTAAACGATGCCGCATTAATGTTGGATGTGGTGAGCCAACCCGATGCCCGCGATTGGACTTCATTAGAACCACACCAAATTCAATATGCGCAAGCTATTCGTGAAACGCGCGTAACGGCCAGTTTAAAGGGCTTGCGCGTGGCCTACTCGCCAAGGCTTGGGTACGTTGACAATGTCCATCCCGAAGTAGCCTTAGCAGTTGAAAACGCCGTAAAGCAAATGGCCGATTGCGGCGCTGTCATTGAACAAGTCGACCCAGGTTTTAGCGATCCATTAGACATCACGGTCGGACTTTGGTTTTTAGGGGCGGCCACTATCTGGAATGGCCTTAGCTCCGCGCAGCAAGCATTAACCGACCCTGACTTTCGCGACGAGGCAATCAGTGGTCTAAAATTATCTGCCCTAGAGGTTCAAAGTTTAGTAGCTCGACGCGGCGCATTAGGTTCGCAGATGCGCCAGTTTATGCAACGCTATGATGTTCTGGTTACACCGACAGTTTCGATCCCCGCATTCGATGCGCGACCGGCCGGTACCGTACCGTTTGATGCCGCAGCGTTTTTAGCGTGGACGCCTTTTTCATATCCGTTTAACTTAACGCAGCAACCCGCGGCCACCATTCCTTGCGGATTAACTTCGGGCGGTTTGCCGATTGGGTTGCAGATTGTGGGCCGAATGTTTGATGAGGCTACGGTACTGCGTACAGCTGCCGCTTTTGAAACGCGTTTTCCAATTGTGCGTCCGTCTATAATTTAGGTATGAGTATCCTAACTATTGACGTCGGTAACACACGCCTAAAATGGGCTTTGTTCGAACGATTTGAACCCGGCTTGCAACCCTTGCAAAGCGGTGCTGTCGTCCATGAAGAAATTGACGATCTAGCGACAACTGTTTGGTCAGTGTTGCCAGCTCCTACCGCAATGTTGGGCTGTATTGTGGCGGGTGAAGCGGTTAAACGGCGGGTAGAAGAGCAACTTGAAAAAGCTTGGCGCTTACCTGCCGATTGGATTGTGGCTGGTGCCTCGCAGTGCGGATTAACCAACGGTTACGATTATCCAAATCGGCTTGGCGCAGACCGTTGGGCTGCCTTAATTGGCGCTCGCTTTAAATACGGTAAAAAACCTATTGTCGTTGCGATGGTTGGCACTGCGGTTACGGTCGAAGCGCTGACACCCGAAGGACTTTTTTTGGGTGGCATGATTTTGCCAGGCTTTGGCTTAATGCTGGAAGCTTTAGAAAACGGCACAGCGGGTTTGCGCGTGTACCCGGGCGAAGTGTTAGATTTTCCAACCAATACCAGTGACGCTTTAATGTCTGGTGGCGCAAATGCTATTGCTGGCGCGGTAGAACGTATGGTTGGTAAGTTGGCCCATTATTGCCAAGAAAAACCAATAGTAACGGTAACTGGTGGAGCTGCTCCAAAACTAACGCCGTCCTTATTAATTGAACATTCGATAGACGAACAATTAATTTTTGATGGTTTGTTGTGCATTGGTAAAGAGCGCATTGAGGCAAGTTAGAAACTGTTTATGTTGCCCGTTTCGCATAAGCGCACAGAAACACTAGAACTGTAAAGCGACCGCACCTCATTGTTTTTTGTTTTAACACGCAAAGCCCCGTCCGCTGCAACCCCTATACAAACCCCAAATTGCCATTGATCATTTTCAAACCATTGCACCGTGTGTTGATGTAACACGTGCTGTGCTTGATAAGCATTTTGATAGGCCGCAAATCCGCGCCCCGCAAAAGCTGGCCAATGACTAAAAAAAACTTCACTTATGTTGATTGCTAGTTGCTTCCTTAATCTTTGAGAGTCAGCGGTAGAGAGATCTTGCGCAATGTTTGGCACTAAGGCTGCCGGTGTTAGTGCTGTGGGTGTCATGGCTGTAGGTGTTGGCGATATGGGCATTGAAGCTAGCACCGCGTTTACTGAACTGGATAAGGTACTTTTTGCACCTGTAAAGTCTCCAAACACATTGACACCGACCCCAACTACTAGGCGCATTTGCGAACCTTGCGTTTTCGTTTCAACTAATACGCCACCAATTTTTAATAAACCTTGCTCGCTATTAACAACCACATCGTTAGGCCACTTTAGCTTTAAGTCACGCGGCAGCAACTGCTCGACCTTTACTGGTGCTGGCTGTTGCCCAACAGGTCGATTTCCAAAATCCGTCAAGAAGATTCGCCACCAACGCTCAATGCCTTCAACAACACACAAGCCCACAAAAAGACTAAAGCCATCCAATTTAATCTGGTTAGCGTTGCCATCGAGCGACATAGAGAATGTGAGACTTTGCTGTGTGTTGCTGTGCCACTGACGACCCCGTTGCCCGCGACCAGCCGTTTGCTGCCACGCTAGCAAAACTTGCTCGTTTAGCGGCAAACTTTGACCAGCAGGCGTTTGCTGCGGATCAAAATCGGCGAAAGGCCTAGCTAACAAGTCTGTGTTAGTCGAACCTGTCGCATCAACTACTTCAAATTTTCGCATTGGTGCTTGTTTTTCCCTTGGTGTGCGCTATCCTCAAACGATGGACTATCTACGCCCCCCTCGACCCGTGGTAGCGCATCGTCGCCACAGTGCTTCGAGTTGGCTGCTGGGCGCGTACATTGCAATTCTAATTTACGCCTCGCTGTTTCCATTAATCGGTTGGCGACCAGTCGAGACTGGCTTATTGAATTTTTTAACCAAACCGTGGCCCAGCTACCAATCGAATTTCGATTTTTTTAGCAATATCTTGGCCTATGTACCGTTGGGTATTTTGGCAGCTTTTCGCTGGCAGCCCAAACACGGTAACGTGAACGCGCTCCGATTTTCTTTGCTATTAGGATTTACGCTGTCGCTTTGCATGGAGTCGCTGCAAAACTTTTTACCCAGCCGCGTGCCATCTTGGGTTGATTTGTTGACCAATAGCATGGGTGCCTTTATTGGCGCCCTAATTGCTACCCCTTATGCAGAGCGCCTCAATGCGTCAATGCAGTGGCTAACTTTGCGGGGCCGTTGGTTTAACGACGAGGCACAGCCAGCCCTGCTCCTTTTGTTAGGCTGGAGTGCAATTCAAATATTGCCTCAATCAAGCTTGTTTTTGGTCGGTGAGTTACCTGGATTAATTAGTGACCAATGGCTAGGTTTAAGCGAGCTCGCGTTCCTAAATTCTTTCGTTGATTTACAAACTTCCATCGTTATTGAATCATTTGGAATTGTTCTTACGCTTTGGATTGTGACTACCTTGCTGCTTGAGGTGCTATCCGAATCCGCACCTAAGTTACCTTTTGGTATTGCACTGATTTGCATTGCATTAGTTGGCAAAAGTATCATGTCAATTCGACTGTCCAATGGTGATCCAATGTATTGGCTTACTGTTGGGGCACAAAGCGGTCTACTTGTGGGTGCAATTTCGGCTTCGGTTGCCGCTTCGGTTAGCCAGCGATTACGCAGACGAATTGCCATCGCTGCATTACTTGGGTTAATTGCCCTAGCGAATTTAGCGCCCATATCGGGATACCAAGCGGTCGTATTGGCGAGTTGGACCGACGGTCCGTGGCGCAGTATTGCAGGTGCGTTACGCCACCTCAGTAGTTTGTGGCCGTGGATTACCTTAGTTCTGCTGCTAGTGCTTAGTCGCCGAGCCAATCAACCAAATTAATTGCGCCCAGTATAATGAAAAGTTGAGCGTAAGCGTATTGTCCGACAAGTACTCGCACTAATTGTAATTTCTGCAGTTACTTTTATTTTATAAAACGAATCCATAAAACATGTCCGAGCCGTACTACAAGCACCATATTTTCTTTTGCACCAACTCGCGTGATAACGATCGAGCCAGCTGCAATGATTGCGGCGCGCAAAAGCTGCAAGAGCACGCCAAACTAAGAATCAAACAACTTAATTTATCGGGCAAAGGCAATGTGCGGGTTAACAAGGCCGGCTGCTTAGATCGTTGCGACGAAGGTCCCGTTGCTGTGGTTTATCCCGAGGGCGTTTGGTACACCTTTGTTGATGAGCAAGACATTGATGAAATTTGCGAGTCTCATTTGGCTAATGGCCAACCTGTTGAGCGATTACGGCTCAAGTAAAACCGAATGACCTCTACAAAATTATTGCTAGAAGGTGTCTCTGGTGCAATCGATCTTTTAGTCGAAGAACCAGATGGCCAACCCAAAGGTATTGCTTGGGTTGGCCATCCACACCCTTTGTTTGGCGGCACGCGCGATAACAAAGTGGTTCAAACCATGGCCCGCGCGCTACTGGCTCTTGGGTATCAAGTCTTACGACAAAATTTTCGGGGGGTGGGTGCCAGTGGCGGTACATTTGACCACGGGGCAGGTGAGACTACAGACGCCCTACAAGTACTTAATTGGGCTCGCGCAAAGCAGCCGAATTTGCCCGTCGTTATAACCGGATTTTCTTTTGGTAGCGTGGTGGCCGCAAATCTGGTCCAGATACTGACCCAAAATGACGAACCAAAAGTTGACCTGAATTTGGGTTTAAATTCAGCCTCGAATTTAGCCTTAATTGCTTCGCCAATCATTGAACAAATCGTCCTGGTTGGTACCGCAGTGACTCGCTGGACCGTTCCACCAATACCACAAACTAGCTTGATTATTCACGGCGCGCAAGACGACGTGATACCTTTGGCGGCGGTGCAAACATGGGCCGACAAGCATCAACTAAAGCTTACGGTCGTCGAGTCAACTGGCCATTTTTTTCATGGTCAGTTAAATCGCCTAAAGAACTTAATGTTTGACCATTGGCAGCGACCTGATCTACGGGTCGAGGAACTTTCTTAAAAAAATCACAAGGTAACCACTGGAGACATTTGAAATGACTGAAGCAATATCAAAAACCCCAAAAGGGGTGGAAGAAATAGCAAAGCGCACTTTCGGCCTTAATTTGAAGATGCGCCAGTTGTTAATTTTGATTGACGGTAAACGCGGCTTAGCAGAGCTTGAAAAAATGGTGCCCACTTTGGACGTTCCCGGCTGTCTCGCCGAGCTGATCAATGACGGCTTCATTCAACGTGAAGAAGTTGTCGTTCAACAAACTACTGTAAACAAAAATTCAGAGATTCCTGCCGTAGTAATAGCACCAGTAACGGGTGTTGCTGTTAATGCCAAGAATGCACAAGAAGTAGTGCGCCGAACTGCAACTTTAATTACCAACACCTTGGGCCCGAATGGCGATGACTTTGCGTTACGAATTGAACGCTGCAAAACTCTCGACGAATTACGCGAACTCGTGCCACAAATGTTTGCCGTAGTTGAGGGCGTTAGAGGCAGCATGGTGTTGGCTGACTTTAAGCGCCGCCTAGGAGTTATTTAGAGCTTATGTATTCTAGTCGCCGTATCGATTCACGTCTCGTTTATGCAAAAACCGAAGCGGGGGTAAAAGAAATTACCGCACGTTCTCTTGGCCTCTCGCAGGGAGCGCGGCGCGTGCTTATTTTATTGGACGGAAAACGGGCTTTAAGCCAATTACCCGGCTTTGTTCGGCCAGGCGATTTAGTGAACATCGTCGATCAACTTGAAAGTGCAAGCCTTGTCACTTTAATTGGTATTTCAGATACCGCGCCGGGCGATCAAAACCAAGAGCAGGAAGCGTTAAACCGACTTAAGCCGCGCTTTAAAGAAATGTTCGCACGCGAGCTTGGCGCAGTCGGCAAGGTGTTTGATGCGCGCGTCCATGACGCAGTTACCTTGGACGTGATGCGCGCAGCTCTGCGTGAAGGAATCGATTACATTAAAGAGTATGCCGACCCCAATACGGCGCGACGCATGGTTGACTATGTTCGAGCAGTTTTAAACGCATAATTTCGACAAAAACAAGTTTTACCCTTTAGTTCTATCCATAAGTTCGCCACTTACGTTTTTTTGAATGTACCGGCTTCATCGTGCATTCGTATCCATAGCAAAAGGTTTTAAATTCATGAAGTTCTTGTTGCCCCGTAGCGGCGGCTCAATCGTTTTGAGCGCGTTGTCATTGATTGTTTCAGCCTTCGCTTGCGTTAGCCTTCTGTTAAGCAGCACACCCGTTTGGGCGCAAGCCGCGCCTCCACCGGCGATTGCCGGTAAAGCTTGGTTTTTACTCGATATGACCAGTGGCCAAGTACTGGTTAGCGAGCAACCCGATGCCAAAGTTGAACCCGCATCGCTTACCAAATTGATGACGGCTTACTTAACCTTCGCAGCCTTACGTGATAAAAAAATTACGCCGGCCACTCGACCTGTCGTTTCTCCACTCGCTTATGCAGCTATTGGTTCGCGTATGTTTGTCGACCCAAAAGCGCCAGCCACGGTCGATGAATTACTTAGCGGGATGATTATTCAATCAGGTAACGATGCTTCCATTATTTTGGCTGAAGCGGTAGGCGGCAGCGAACCGGCGTTTGTTCAAATGATGAATCGCCAAGCGCAGCAGTTAGGCATGAAAAACACCCAATTTGCTAATTCAACGGGTCTGCCAGACGCTTCACTATTTTCGACCGCCCGCGATTTAGCCACACTGGCTAGTCGCTTGATTGTTGATTTTCCTGAGCAGTACGCTCAGTACTACAACAAAAAAAGTTATAGCTATAACAATATCAGCCAAGAAAACCGCAACCGTTTGTTGTTTATCGATCCCACAGTAGATGGCGTTAAAACGGGTTTTACCGAGGCCGCTGGCTACTGCTTAATTGCCTCGTCAAAGCGCGACCAAGCTGGCATTGGTTCGCGTCGACTATTGTCGGTTGTGTTGGGTACCAGTTCGATGGCGGCGCGGGCTACCGAGTCGCAAAAACTACTGGCATGGGGTTTTCAAAACTTTGACTTGGCGCGGTTTTATCCTACCGGGCAAACCGTTGGCAGCTATGAAGTGTGGAAAGGTAAAGTAGACAAAGTAGCGGGCGTTGTGGACAACGGTTTGTTAGTCACTGTACCCAAAGGCCAAGTCGAAAGCTTGAAAGCCGAAATCGAACGCTTGCAGCCCCTTATTGCACCTATTGCAAAAGGCCAACGCATAGGTACGGTTCGCATTAAATTAGCCGAAAAAGTAGTTGCCGAAAAACCTTTAATTGCCAATGAAGCCATTGAGCAAGCCGGCATATTTGGCCGAGCGATCGATACAATTAAATTGTGGATGCGTTGAATTGAACGCATTAACATCAGCCTAGCAAGGAGGTCCCGACAATGACTGAATCAAATTCTAGCTCCGAAACATTGCTGGTGTTTCCAACCGACTTTCCTGTCAAAGTGATGGGCAAACGAGTCGATGGCTTTGCCGATGAAATTGTAAAAATCGTCAAACAGTTTGCGCCTGATTTCGATGAAAAAACCTTAGAAATGCGTCCTTCGAAAGAAGGCAACTATTTGGGTTTAACCGCCACCATTAGGGCCACATCCAAACCGCAACTCGATGACTTGTATCGTGCATTAACGGCCCATCCCATGGTTAAAATCGCGTTGTAAATATTGGCGTGCAAACCCTACTTCGCAACTTAGGACGCGTCGACTATCAAACTAGTTTGTTAGCGATGCGCCAATTTACCGAACAACGTACCGGCGAAACACCCGATGAAATTTGGTTCTTAGAGCATCCCGCTGTGTTCACAATGGGTCAAGCCGCAAAACCCGAGCATCTTTTAAACACCGGCCAGACGCCCGTGGTTTACGTCGAGCGTGGTGGGCAAGTGACCTACCACGGCCCCGGCCAATTAGTGGCCTATCTAATGCTTGATTTGCGCCGCCTTCGCCATAACGACAAGGCCATGACTGTTAAAAATTTAGTGTGCCAGTTAGAGCAAAGTTTAATCGACACGCTAACCCAGTTTGGCCTTACATCAGCCCGTAAAACCGGTGCGCCAGGTGTGTATATTCACGATCCTATTAACGACACGGTTGGCGCAAAAATTGCAGCCTTGGGCCTAAAAATTCGTAAAAATTGCTGCTTTCATGGTGTTGCTCTAAACGTGGATATGGACCTAGAGCCGTTTAGCCGAATTAACCCTTGCGGTTACGCTGATTTAGCCGTCACGGATATTCAGGCAGAGCTACAGAATTTAACTCAGACAGCCGCCCTAAAGACAGCAAGTGGTGCGGTTAATTCCCCCAAACATCAGTTGATGCAAACAGCACAAGAAAACTTAGCGCACAATCTGACTATTCAATTGGGCTTAAGTTTGCAATATGCGGCCATAGACGCATCAGCAACTAGCCTAACGACGCCACTATTTTAAGTTGATCACGAAACCAACTAAGCTTATGACAGAACAAACGACTACCCAGCCAAAGCCTTACGACGCTACCGTAAAACAAAAAGGTGCCGATAAAACGATTCGTATTCCGATTAAGGTCATTCGAGCAGATGAATCGACAACCCCTGCCTTACGCAAGCCCGATTGGATTCGCGTAAAGGCGCCCGCTTCGACGGGGCGTTTTCAAGAGATTAAAGCCATTTTGCGCGAGCATCAATTGCACACGGTTTGCGAAGAAGCCAGTTGCCCCAACATTGGCGAGTGCTTTGGTAAAGGTACCGCCACCTTCATGATCATGGGCGACAAATGTACCCGTCGCTGCCCGTTCTGCGATGTAGGCCACGGCCGACCCGATCCACTCGATATAAACGAGCCAGCCAATTTGGCCAAAACGATTGCTGCTTTAAAACTAAACTATGTCGTTATTACTAGCGTTGATCGTGACGACCTTCGCGACGGTGGTGCGCAACATTTTGTTGACTGTATCGAGCAAGTACGTGCGCTGTCACCAAGAACCCAGATAGAAATTTTAGTGCCCGATTTTCGCGGACGTTTAGATCGTGCATTGGCCATTTTAAAAGCAGCGCCGCCGGATGTGATGAATCACAACTTAGAAACGGTGCCAAGACTTTACAAGCAAGCCCGCCCCGGTTCAGATTATTGGCATTCTTTAAAGCTACTAAAAGACTTTAAAGAACTGCATCCGAACACACCAACCAAATCCGGCATCATGGTGGGTCTTGGTGAAACCGATGAAGAAATTGTGCAGACCATGAAAGACCTACGGGCGCACAATGTTGATATGTTAACGGTTGGGCAATACCTATCGCCATCAAGCCATCACTTGCCCGTGACGCGTTATGTCCATCCGGACGTGTTTAAGCAATTTGAAGAGCAAGCCTATGCCATGGGGTTTCAACATGCAGCGATTGGTGCATTAGTTCGTAGTAGCTACCATGCCGATCAGCAAGCACATGCAGCTGGTCTTGAAAGCACGGTTGTTTAAAAACGAACCTTGTTACTATCGATCGGCCGTTGATTGCGTTTGAGGCTTAACTTGCGGCTGAACTTATTTGTGACGGCTGAGCTTAACTGTGACGGCTGAGCTTAACTGTGACGGCCGAGCTTAACCGAGGGCTGAGCTTATTTGAGTTTAGGCAGGCGCTTGTCAAGCAGTTGACTTAAGTCTTCGAAGTCGGGCGCGCCCACCCACCGTTTAATAATATTGCCCTGTTCATCAATCAAAATGTTGGTCGGGGTAATTTTTATGTCGCCAAATTTTTTTGCGATTTGTCCGTCAACATCCAATGCAACATTAAACGGGATGCCGCGCGTTTTTACAAAATTCAAAACATAGTCAGCCCGATCGTAAGACATGGCCACGGCCACCGTCTTATAGCCACGGTTTTCAAATTTTTTAAAGGTATCGACAATTTTGGGCATCTCGGCAACACAAGTTACACAACTAGTAGCCCAAAAATTGACCAACACCATTTTGCCTTTTAAACCCGAGGTAGTCAGTTGCGTTCCGTCAATGTTTTTGTAAGTAACTTCTGGCGCTTGATCGGGTTTTGTCCAAACGCCGCTCAGCATAACCAAACCTGCAGTCAATACTAAGGCAACTAATATTTTTACAATCAGACTCTTGTTCATGGGCACTTGTTCATAGTCACTTATTTATAGTTACTTAAGTAGCAGCAGTTTATGTTTTATCAACAACCCTATTATAGTGGCGACATGAAACCCCGTGTATTAATACTGTTTGACTACGATTGGGACGAGCAAGGCTTCAAACGATTGGAATCGGAGTACGAATTCGATCGTGCCGGTTTCGATTTATTCGAGTTTCCAAGCAATGTTCGTTTAGTGAACTTCAATATCGAGCGCTTTGTTGACAAGCTAGTACGGCGTCACCAGGCAAATCCATACATCGCGGTATTGTCTAACCACGAACAATTTGGTGCTTTGGCCGCAGCTTTGTTTGCCGAAAAAACCGGCTTGGCCGGGCCGTCCGTCGTCAGCATAATAAGTGCGCAGCATAAGTTGTGGATGCGAACCGTGCTTGGGCAAGTGTGCCCCCAGGCGAATATTAGCTTTCGGCCACTCAATTGCGATATCGGTGATCGCCCTCCGCAGGAAAGTGGTTGGCCTTTATTTGTGAAACCAATAAAAGCCGCTTACTCGGTGTTAGCGCGGACTTGTCATTCACAGAATGATTTAGAAGAACTCACCAAATTTTCATGGCATGAAAAATGGGTAATTCGCATGTTGGTAGAACCCTTCGATAGATTGCGTAAAGAGCGATTGCCCGAAGCGCCATCGGCTCATCGTATGTTGATGGAGCAAGCAATCGAAGGCCAACAGTTCAATTTAGACGGCTACTTTTATCAGGGCCGCGCTTATCCTTTGGGCATGGTCGACGAGCTAATGTATCCCGGCACGGCAGCCTTTTTACGCTTTCACTATCCAAGCAAGCTATCGGCCCAAATGCAAGAAAAAGCGCTGTCTGTTGCCGAGACATTTTTGAAGCAGGTTGGCTTTGATCACTCGTTTTTTAACCTCGAGTTTTTTGTAGAAGAAGGCAGCGGCGAAATTAAAGTAATCGAGTTTAATCCTCGACTAGGTTCGCAATTGGCCGACCTGTATGGGCGCGTAGATGGCGTTGATGTTTACGCTATGCAAATTGCTTTAGCCCAAGGCAAAGACCCAGCACAAGTGCCAAAACGAAAAACTGCAGAAACCTGTGCCGCGAGTTTTGTGTTTAGGAAATTTGACGGCGCTGGCTCGCCCTTGGCTTTAACGCAAGCAATTAAGGACGCTTTTAAGAGCCAATTTCCTGATGCGCTTTTGTTTGAATTTCGCAAGAGCGATGTGGGGTTGCAGCGCGAATACAAATGGCTCGGCAGCCATCGGTACGGCGTTATGCATTTAGGCGCAAGCGACGAAGCACACTTGCAGCAAAAGTATTTGCAAGCCTGCCAACTCTTGGGTTGGACGCCAGGCCCGCAATTTGACGTTGTTTGACGCTGTTTGATTAACTTAGCGCCTATTGTTTAGTTTACTTGCCTGCAGCAGCTTCTATTCGTTTTAGTTCGTCCAAGCTTACAACTTCAAAAACTGTGACTACCCGTTGGACGCCACCAACGCGGCTGGCCACTTGCGAGGCACGGCTGGCTTCGTCTGAAGTAAGAATACCCATTAAGTAAGCCGTACCTTGTTCTGTTACCACTTTAATGGTGTTGGTCTGCACATCTTTAGCATCAACAAAGGCGGCCTTAATTTTTGTGGTTATTAAAGTATCGTTTGCATTAGTACCTAAGCCAGATCGCCCCGATACTGCTAATTCGTTATGAATTTGCCGAACGCCATCGATACCGGTCACGACTTTTTCCGCCGCTTGCTTAGCCGCAGCATCAAGAACTTGGCCCGTCAGTAATACCCGACGGTTGTAACTAGTAACACTGACCCCGCCTGGGTTTTTTATCGCGTCTTGCACACGGGCAAATGCTTTGAGTTCGATACCTTGATCATCAGTCTGTGCGCCTAAGGTTCTGCGATCGGTCGCAGCCATCACACCAACAGCAGCACCAGTTGCGGCTAAACCAAGACAACCCGATAACACACTACCAGCGAGTGTAGACACTAGGATTAGACTAAGACGGCGATTGAAGTTCATAAACATTCCTTTTAGACATATATTAAAAAGCGGCCTTAATCCAATCGAGCTGTGTGCCTGTAATACTCACCACATCAAAGCGACAAACCGGTGGACTCCGATCTAACTGCGAACCCTTTAGATACCAGCTAGCCGTGCGCCGAATCTTTAGTTGCTTTGCGAGGGTAACACTTGCAGCCGCACCGCCAAAATTAGCATTGTTGCGCCTACGCACTTCGACAAAACAAAGTACTGCGCCATCCCAACAAATTAAATCAATCTCACCGGTTTTGGTTCGAAAATTAGTTTCAATGATCAAGCAACCTTGCTCCTCTAAGTGTTGCCTAGCCAACACTTCGGAAGCATCACCGATAGTCTTTGTATTAGCCAAAGGAAACCAGTTGCCCATTACGATACTGTAAAACCGTAGCTACTCGCTCAATTCGATTGAGCGCCTTGTTAACCGTTAGCCGGCCTGTGGCTCCCTCTAGAACTGTGCGTTGGGGATAAGGTAAAACATCAAAAATCAAGCGAAAAGCATCAAGACCTAACGCATACAAACGTGTCATTTCGTTGTTAAATCGTTGTGGTGGTTTTGGATAAGCTAGCGCCACCGGATGATCTTGAATGGCTAAATAAGGCATATCAACAAGCTTGATACCGTCAAGTTCGGGAATGTACTTCGCATTAGGTTGGCCTAACAAACTTAATTGCGATGTCGAATATAAAGTTGTCTTTCGATCAATTGCAGGTCGAATCGTACGAAGCTGTTCTACGCTAACACTTAGAAAAACGGCGTCTGGCTGATAAGGATCGATAGCGTTTTTTATTTCCGATAGGGGTCGGTTTTCAATTTCAATCGGCAACGGGCAATCGCCACCTAGTTCGCGCCAACCATCAATGAATGCCGCCGCCGCTCGACGTGCAGAAGCGTTTGTCGAGGTCAAGGTAATGGCTCTGAGTGGCCGACGTACAGGTTCGTTAATTGCGCTATCGTCAAATGCTTGCGCTGCAATTTGCCGAGCTTCGAGTTCTCCAGCAAGGCCAAAAGTAATTAGTCCGCTAGGAATGTTGCGGTCAGGGTCAGCCAAATTGAGACTGAGTACATTACTTGGAGGTACACCAGAATCGATATAGGCATTCACTCCAGCGCGCGTTAACGGTCCCGCAATCCAGTTTATTCCATCTGCTTGTAGCGCCATGACCGCATTAAAAAGATCGTTGGACCTATCGTCAATTTCTATAAACAGCAGAGGCTTTTGCTGGCCATCGCGTTGATGAGCGGCCAAAATTCCTGCTTTCAAGGCTTGGCTCGCAGTTGCAAAGGGGCCAGAACTGAGCGGTAACAAGACGGCCTGTTGAGGCTTACCTAGGCCAACCACTTCGCGCGCGAGCAGCCCCGGTGCAACCGGTGTTTGCGCAGCAACTTGATTTGATAGTCCAATTGAGCCCATTAATGCAGGAACAGCCAGTACACTACGACCAATGAATGCACGTCGACTGGGGGTTAGTTTTAATGAAGCTCCCGTCGGTGCATGGCACGGACTTTGCCCGAGCAAAGTATGTTTTTTAGAATTTTGGCAAGAATGCATCGTGCATAACCTAATTTGATTCCTATGACTAAAGATAATAGCGCCCCCCGAGGTATTTTGTATGTGGTGGCGACGCCAATAGGCCATTTGGATGATTTAACAGTGCGGGCGACACAAGTTCTAAAATCTGTTCACACGGTACTGGCTGAAGACACCCGAGTTACTGCAACACTTTTGAGGTCAATTGATGCGAGGCCTGAATCCTTGCTTTCGTCTGATCAATACCGTGAGACATCGCGGATTCAAACGGTTCTAGACCGGCTCAATGAAGGCCTATGTGCGGCTGTCGTTTCTGACGCGGGGACACCCGGAATTTCTGATCCGGGCGCACCAATTATCGCGGCGGTGCGCGCGGCGGGTTTTAAAGTTGTGCCAATTCCAGGTTGTTCGGCACTAGCCACTTTGGTTAGTATTAGCGGTCTGGCCGACGGTCGTTTTGTTTTTGAGGGATTTTTGCCTGCATCTAAATCAGGGCGCAATAAACGCTTAGAGGTGTTGAAGATGGCGCAAATGTCGGTCTTGTTGTATGAAGCCCCGCATCGTATCCGTGAATTTGCGGAATCGATCGTTGGAGTTTTCGGTCCACAGGCCCAGTTGATAGTCGGGCGGGAGCTGACCAAAGCACACGAAGAAATTTGGGCGGGTCTCAGTGCAAATTTTGGGGCTTGGCTCGATGACGGCGCTTTCCGAACCAAGGGTGAATTTTCTGTTTTAATTTCGCCGAAACTTCAAAGCGATGGCGAAGTGCCCACTAACAATGAAGCTTTTCGATGGCTTACACAGCTCGTTCCAATAGTGGGCACCAACTCCGCCGCGAAAATTGCGATGAAAGCGTGTGGAATTTCACGGGCCGAATCGTACGAGCTTGCGCTTACTATCAATAACCAGCGCGAATAGCTAAGTTGGTTTATTTCGAAAAAATTCGAACCGGTCGCGATCCGGTTAATTTTTCGACTCGGTCGGCTTGCACATTGGCTTGTTCGAGTGTCATTGGACCCATGCGCAAGCGAATTAATTTTTCGGATTGCTCTAAATTAACCAAGCCTTCAGACTCGGGCAACAGCCGGGCAACCTTATACATCGAAGCTTCGGCGTTCTCGCGAGTTGAAAACGCGCCAAGCTGCAAAAATACATTGCTTGGGCTGCGAACCATCAAGCCTAAATTGGATTCAGCTACTGATCCAACGCCCAATTTGGTCTCGCTAAGTAAGTTTTGTTTCGACTCTTGCTTCGAGTTCTCCAATAAAGGCAATAGCGGATCACTATCTGAACCGGAAACAGTCGACATGCTTAAAGCTTGAGAAACTGGTGCGATTGTAGCGGAACCAACCTTTACTGCAGTCATAGTTAGTTGTGGCGCAGGATTCGAAATGACCTCAGGCTTAGATTGAACTTTGGGTATTGGCGTTGTTTGCACTTGAGCTAAAACTTGGGGTGCTTCGGTAGAACCTTCGGGTAACAGTAGTTCAATCGACACTTGTGTGTGCCCACTAGCGGTATAGCCCAGCTTAGTAGCGGCAGCGAACGATAGATCAATTGCGCGGTTTTGCAAGAAAGGGCCACGATCGTTTACCCGAACCACCACTTGCTTGCCGTTTTTTAAGTTTATAACACGGACATAGCTAGGGATCGGCAAAGTTGGGTGCGCAGCAGTCATAGCCAACATGTCATAAGTTTCGCCGCTAGATGTCTTGCGGCCATGAAACTGTTTGCCGTACCACGACGCGATACCGTTTTGGTTAAAAGCGGTGCGCTTCGTCATGGGTTCGTAACGTTGACCAAAAACGATGTACGGACGATTAGCGTTTGGTTTAATGGGCTCGGACTTTGGCACTGCATCGGCAATTTGTGCTAAATCTGAAGGTGCCATTTCAGGCGGGCCATCGCGGTCGTAATAACCGCCGCCCTTGGCTACCGTGACCATACCGCTAACTTTGCCGACTGGCTCCTTCTTTACGGATTGGTCAGCCGGACCGTAAACCGATGCGCACCCACTCGCCAACATGATCAAGGTCATAGCGGCAAACGATTTTAATCTTTGGAAACTAAGCGGGTGAGAAAACGAAAACAAAGAAATTAAACCTAAATCAAAGAAATCTAAAACTCCAACAACAAAGGAAAGCGGTTTTTTGCACTAGCGATAACTTCATTGCCTCCATTGCCTTCAGCAATTAACTTATATCAATGCGTCCACTTGCGAGCGCAATTGGTTTAAATAAGCAGGCGTTTTTAGGGACCGCGAGCCATACCAAGACATTAACTCCCCATCAACGATTACGACCGGTATTGCCTTAGATGTCAGGCTTTCAAGTTGTTCCTTGAGATTGCGCTGGTCTTCGGCTGAAAATGAATAAGGCTCGGTTGACAAAAGTACCGCGTCTACATTTGCCCAGTCAACCAGAGAAAAATCGACGGTAGGGTATTCCCGTTCAGACGGCAAACCAATTTGAAGAAAATTAACTTGTTTTAGAACATCTGCAATGTAGGTAGTCGGTGCGACCGACATCCAAGGGTCTTTCCAAATTAGGTACAAAACGTTTAATTGGGTTCGCTCCGGATGCAAACGAAAATCGCTTTTAGCAATTTGCGCCTTTAGCTCGGCAGCCAAATTCACGGCTGATTGCTTTTCATTAAAAACGCCACCAATGAGTTCAAACAATAAAAAGTTATCTTCAAACTTTGTTGGATGGGTGACCACTAAATTGGGGATAAATTCTTTTAGAGTTAGCGCACACTCTTTCGTATTCTCCTCTAAATTCAAGACAATATGAGACGGGGCAAGCTTTTTCAACTTCTTAAAATTGATTTGCTTAGTTCCACCTACTTTTGGAATTGTCTTAACGAATTTTTCAGGATGGATACAGTATCCAGTGCGAGCGACCACTCGCTTTCCTAAGTTTAGATCAAACAATAACTCGGTAATACTCGGGACAAGGCAAGCGATCTTAAAATCGCCTTCCGCCGGTTTATGTTGCGTGCCGACGGCATCGACCAAAGAGGCGACATCGTCGGTAGTAACCGCTTTCAAATGAAAGTTAACCGTCAATTAACCTTTACGGCCAGAGCGTTCTTGGCCAATTAATAAATCGACGACTTGCAATGCGGCCCCATTGCCACCGGCCATAGACGGTGCGGTCACAAATTTACCGTTGATCGCAAATAGGGGTACGCCATCGATTTTGTACTTGTCAGCCAGGTTAACCGAATTGCGCATACGTGTTTTAACCGAGAACGAATCGAAGGTATCCATAAACTTTTTACGATCGATTCCATTTTTTACAACTAAATCGGCCATGTCGCTTATTTGCGACAACATTTTGCGTTCTTTATGAATTGCCTCGAAAACTTGCGGACTCACTTGAGCGTCAACGCCAAGCGCTTTTAGGGTGAAAAAAAGCTGCTGGTGTTTAATCGCCTGTGGAAACCCAACATGCTCTTTACGAAAATCAACGTCGGGGCCGAGCTTTTTGACCCAATCGTTGAGGCTAGCTTCTAAAGAAAAGCAATGGTTGCATCCATACCAAAAAAATTCGATCACTTCGATTTTTTTAGGATTATCCGTAGGCACGGCATCAACACGGCGATAGTGTTGGCCTTCACGGGGACCATTGGCTTGCGCCAAGGCAAACGGAGAGATAGACGTTGCAAGTGCTGCTGCAATGCTGTTCTTAAGGAATACGCGACGCATGATTTTTTCTTTCTCGGTTACAGGAAAAACAAGGCAGTTTGCGAGTTTTACTCAAGCAAGGCCGCCTTTGTTACATTAACGTCCAATAGATGACTAACGGTTGACCCGTGCTTTATGTTGCCAACGGACAAGCCGACAAACGTCATTTGCAAAAATACGTCGCAAACGCCGATGCTTAATTGCAGATCAACCGTCGTTTTACTGCCGCAGGGGTACTAAACTAGTTTCGACACCGCCGTCGGCCAAACGTTTGCGAACTGAATTGGCGTCATCCAGTTGCTTAAATGGTCCGGTTCGAACCCTATAAATGGTATTGCCATCGCGTTCGATAGTGGTAACTTTGGCCTCGTATCCAAGTAGTGCCAATTTACCTTTCATGCCGTCAGCATCGTCGCGGTCGCGAAAAGCGCCCGCTTGCAGCAAGTAACGGGTTGAGTCAGCTTCCGCTGCTTTTTCGACTTTCGCTTCAGTTGCTTTTGGTTCAACCGGTTTAGTATCGGCAGGTTTCGATTCGGTTACTTTAACCGCAGGCTTATCCGCTTCTTTGGTCGGCGGTAAGTTTTCTTTTCCCAAACTGCCTAAAAGACCCAAAATGGAATCTTTGTTTTCCGACTGGGGCGCTTCTGTTGTGGAAGGCGTTGTAGGTGTTTCACCGGCTTTGGAGTTTTTGCCATACAACGATTTGTTGGGATCGGGCATTTCCGAACCAACTTTTAGCTCGACAGGCTTGTTCTCGGCCGTTCTTGTTTCTTGTGACTTACCCACCTTGGTGACCCACGGTACAGGGGCTTTGGTCACAAACACCGCAACCATCACCGCCACCAATAAACCCAAAATAAGACCAATCATCAAGCCAACGCCGGTACTTCCCCGTTGCTTGCAAATTTGCTGACGCATTACATTTTCTCCGGTGCGCTGACACCCATCAGTGCCAAGCCATTTCGAATGACTTGACGCGTTGCCGCCCATAACGCTAAACGGGCTAATTTGATTTCTTGCTGTTCTACGAATACTCGCTCGGCATTATAGTAAGTATGGAAATCGGCCGCGACCTCTTTTAAGTAATAAGACAACGCATGTGGGCTTAAATCTTGCGCAGTGTTAATTAACATTGGCGAAAATTCGGCTAAACGAGCCATCAAGGCCTTTTCAGTCGGTGCTGTTAAGACTGATAAATCGACCTTACCTAACGATTCCACGGTACCGCCTTCTTTTTCGATCCAATCATTGATAACCCGACAAATTCGAGCGTGTGCGTATTGAATATAGTAAACGGGGTTTTCGTCGCTGCGCGACAAAGCTAAGTCCACATCGAATACATACTCGCTATCAGCTTTACGTGATCCCAAGAAAAACCGCACAGCATCACGACCACGCTCGGTTTTTTGCTCGGCATTTAACTCTGGGTCATCACCAGCCATGTCGATTAAATCACGCAAGGTAACGCCCGTTCCTGCGCGTTTAGACATTTTTACCTCTTCGCCGCCTTTCATTACCCGCACCATTTTGTGCAAAATGTAATCAGGGTAGCCTTCGGGTATTCCGCTTTGAGTTGCTTGTAAGCCTGCCCGAACGCGTGCAATGGTGCCGTGATGATCCGAGCCTTGGATATTAATAACTTGCGCAAAGCCACGCTGCCATTTAGTGACGTGATAGGCAATATCGGGCACAAAGTAGGTATAGCCACCTTCGGCTTTACGCATTACGCGGTCTTTATCATCACCGTACTCGGTGGATTTAAACCAAAGCGCACCACCTTCTTCGTAAGTTTTTCCGTTGGCAATTAAAGTATTTACAGTTTGCTCAACTTTGCCTTCGGTGTACAAACTAGACTCTAAATAATAGCGATCAAACCGTACCCCAAACGCTTTTAGGTCGAGGTCTTGTTCATTTCGCAAATACGCCACCGCAAAACGACGAATTGATTCTAAATCGTTAATGTCGGCATTGGCTGTTACTGGCGCAACATCGGCGCTACGGACTGTTTTCTTAGCCAGAAAATCGGTGGCAATATCTTGGATATAGGCACCACGATAACCGTTCGCCGGAAAATTCGCGTCATCGATACCGATCCCTTGCATCGGCGCTTGCACCGAGAGGGCTAAGTTATCAATTTGTTGCCCAGCATCGTTGTAGTAGAACTCACGCGATACTTTATAGCCTACGGCAATTAAAATCGACGATAACAAATCACCCAAAGCCGCCTGACGGGCGTGCCCAACGTGCAACGGGCCGGTTGGATTGGCAGAAACAAATTCGACCAAAACGGATTGATTGGCACCAAAATCACTGCGGCCGTACTGCTCTTTTTGCGACAATACTTGGGTCACCACTTCGTGACGAGCGCTATCACTTAAACGAATATTGATAAAACCGGGGCCGGCAATTTCGGTGCTGGCAATTAACGACTTGGTTATAGGGTTTTGGTTCACCAAGGCGCACAGCTGGGTCGCCAAATCGCGCGGACTCATTTGTAAAGGCTTGGCTAATTGCATGGCTAAATTAACGGCCGCATCGCCGTGCTCGGCTTGACGGGGCCGATCTAGTAAAACAGCGTACTTTGGAATCGACTCGCCTGCCGACTTTAGCCTGACAATTTGCGAGGCTGCTTCGTCAAAAGCTTGAGTAATCCGTTTTTTGTGTTCGAGTAACATAGAGATAGAAATAGCGACTGCACTTTTTTGCAGTTCACAACAACGTAAAAGCTAGAGTTTAAGCCATATGAAGCTAGACCATATCGTCATCGGGACGCGCGACCTCAACGAGGGCGCACGATACCTCGAAAGTTGCCTACGTTGCACACTTGCACCAGGAGGGCAACACATTGGGTTTGGCACCCACAATCGTTTACTTAATTTAGGTGGTGGCGCTTACCTTGAGCTAATTGCATTAGATCCTGCCCAAGTAGACAACCCGGCAATGTCAATTAAGTACAAGGCACCCTTTGGCCTTAGCAACCCTGAAGTACAGGAAACAATATCCAACGATCCACAGTTATTAGCCTGGGTCGTTGCCACCGCCAATATTGCTCAATATGAAACCTTGTTTGAATACATCGGAACCCCCACCCCGATGCGCCGAGGTGAAATGCAATGGACGATCACCCATCGTAGCGACGGGCAACCCGTACCTGCGGGACTTCCGACATTTATTGATTGGGGTGATTTATCGGGTGGCGCCATGCATCCAAGCCAACGCTTACCTGCAAGCTCGGTTAGCTTGGCGCATTTTAAAAACAACTTGAGCCAAGAGCACCTTGCCGTTTTTGCACCTTTGTATAAACAAGACCAACGCTTGGCTTTGGCTGGCAGCGATCAATCAATCAAAGGCCCATTAGGTAAAAATTTGCATGCGCGTTTAAAAATTGGTGAAGGGGAATATTTTGAATTTTAATCAACTACTAAAGTTTCGTTGGCTTATTCAGTGCAAACCCGAACAGGCTTTACAACGCAGCGCGCAGGAATAGCATTAGAACCAAAGCAATCTTTAAGCTGTTTCTTTCGCAAAGTTTGCCAACACTAAAGCAACCGCATTGGTTAATTTTTCGGCGTAGCTTAAATGCAAAAATTCATTCGGTCCGTGCGCGTTTGATTGAGGCCCCAATACGCCAGTAATTAAAAATTGGGCTTGCGGAAATTGTTGGCCCAACATGTTCATAAACGGAATAGTGCCTCCCTCGCCAATCCAACCGGGTGGTTTACCAAAGCACTGTTGACTGGCATCTTCTAATAGTCGCCACAACCAAGGCGCGGTCGGTGGCGCGTTCCAGCCAGAGCCTGCGCCAGAATCATCAAAGGTCACTCTGGCGTTGTACGGTGCGTCGGCCTCGAGTAGCTTTTTCAGTGCTTTGCTAGCTGCGTGGCCATCCACCGTTGGTGGAATTCGCATCGACAATTTTAGTTGAGTTTTAGGGCGCAATACATTGCCTGCCGAATCAATGGATGGAAAACCAGCAGCACCAGTAACGGACAAAGCAGGTCGCCACGAACGATTGAGCAAACACTCTACGGGGTCGGTGGATGTGGGCTGCGAAAACTGCGCGCCAGCATGGGCTTCAGGCTCGTGGGTGCAACTCACCCAAGGAAACGCCTGCCAAACCGAGTCACCTAAAATGGCGGCCGCCTCACGTGCTTGTTTGAGTCGCTCAGCAGGAATATTGGCGTGAAATTCGCGCGGCAACACTTCGCCAGTTTGCGGGTTGTCGATACGATTTAGCAACTGACGTGCGATGCGAAACGACGAAGGCACGATGCCCGACGCCATGCCCGAATGCACGCCTTCAGTCAAAATTTCTACGGATAAAGTTCCGCCCACTAGACCACGCAAAGAGGTGGTAACCCAAAGCTGATCGTAATTTCCGCAGCCCGAATCTAAGCCAATGACAAGTTTTACATTGCCTAAGCGCGCCTTTAGTAACGCCAAATATTCTGGCAAATCGGGGCTACCACTTTCTTCACAACTTTCGATAATGCCAACGCAACGTGGGCGGGCTGCATGTTGCCGGTCGACCGCACTGATTGCAGTTAGCGCCGCAAAAATAGCGTACCCGTCGTCGGCGCTACCACGGCCATACAATTTACCGTTTTCAACTACTGGCTTCCACGGCCCTAAGTCTTCGCGCCAACCGGTCATTTCGGGTTGTTTATCCAAGTGGCCATAAAACAAAATGGTATCGACCGAGCCTAAACCCTGCGTCGCTGGAATGTCAAAAAAGATACACGGCGTTTTGCCCGGCAAAGTAATTACTTCTAGCTGCATGCCAGTTAGGGCGCTGCCTTGCGGTTGCGTTGCCGCCCAATCGTGCGCCATGCGAATTACCGCCCCTAAATGCCCATGGGCATCCCAACTAGCATCAAACGCGGGTGATTTTGCCGGAATTTTTACATACTCTTTTAGACGGGGTAACAAATCGTTTTGCCATTGAAAGGCGATGAAATGATTGAGATCGGCTAAGTTCATTCGGTTTCCAGTAAATTTGTTCGTTGTTTTATAAGGTCGTTTAACTATTATCTTACTAGTGCAATTTAATTTTGCAAATTACAAATCGCGCATTTTTTGAAACCCTTGGGCTAAGTCGTCAATTAACGATTGCACTTCTTCTAGGCCAATATTAATGCGTACTAACGGACCGCCCGACCAAGGCGTTAGGGACCTTGTTATTTGTGCGGGCATTATTAAACTCTCGAAACCACCCCACGAGTAACCAATGCCGAAGCTGTGCAAACTGTTGCAAAAATGGTTTATTTTTTCTTTGGAAATATCCGCCAAAAATTCGACAGAAAATAACGATGCAGCACCTGCATAATCGCGCTTCCAAATTGCATGTTGCGGATGGTTGGGTAATGCGGGCCATAACACTCGCTTAATTTCTGGCTGCTGTTGCAACCACTCAATAACCTCCACAGCATTTTGTGTGCACTGCTTCATACGAATAGCAGCAGTACGAATGCCACGCAGCACCAACCAAGCATCATCACTGCTTACACAAACGCCAAGCTGCCTAATTGCGGGCCATATTGCCTGCCAAGCAGATTCTTTGCAGACAATCGCACCCATTAGTACATCCGCATGACCGGCCCAATGTTTCGTTAACGGCAAGCAAGAATAATCAATCCCCCAGTCGAAGGGATTGGCATAAAACGGCGAGGCCCAAGCGTTGTCAATCGCTACCTGAATTCCGTGTTGATGTGCAGCGGCACAAATGGCTGGGATGTCTTGTAATTCGAAGGTGTAAGAGCCTGGGCTTTCTAGGTACACGAGCTTGGTTTGCGGGGTAAAGAGCTGTGCAATTTCGGCACCACTATCGGCCGGAATATAAGTCGTAGTGATTCCCATTTTGCGCAACATCGATTCGCAAAACATGCGGGCTGGGCCGTAAACAGAATCGGACACTAAAATATGGTCGCCTGGTTTTAACAGGGCTAAAAATAATGTCGTTATTGCGGACAGCCCTGAAGGCATTAGCGCAGCTCGATAACCCAGTCCATTGCCTTCTAATTGAGCAACAACGTCCATCAAAGCCATTGTTGTGGTGGTGCCAACAGTCGCGTAACTAGTCGCATATAGCTCACCGGCCATAGTACGTGGCCCCATCGCATGGGCGGCCTCGACGGTGTCGAATAGAACAGTTGAGGCGCGCTGCACAGGCAAATTGGCCGTACGAATTGGTGTTTCGAATTGCCGACCTAGTTCGATCGCCCAGGCTAGTTTTTGTTTACTCATCTAACGTTTTGTCCACGATTCGTTCAGGCAAAATAATGCCGGTTGCACTTAAAAATTAAAAAATACTGTATAAAACCGACCCAGAATACAAAATACCCCGATTACAATTAGTTTCTTAATGAGTTGACGCTCACAAACGCGCTAGAATCGCGCACAGTTACATTATGGACAGGATCATGACTCAATTACGTTACTCAACTGGCTTTACAAAACAATTAGTTTCAGCCCGCATCGCGGCTGCGATTTTCTCATTGACCGCATTAGGTTCCATTGCTTTAAGCAATGTTGCAACTGCACAAACGGCTACGCCAGCCACCCCAGCCGCTAGTGGCACCGTTAGCCCCGCACCGATTGGTAGCCCGACTGCTACGCCGGCTGCTGAAGCACCAAAGGTCGACGCAACAAAACCTGCTGAAGCTGCAACCGGCTCAACAGCACCCACAGGGGCGGCTTCAGTCAAGCCACCGGCTGGCGCAAAAGCTGAAGAAAACCCCTACGGTTTAAAAGCCCTCGTTTCGCATGGTGACCCGGTCGATGCTGCAACCTTATTTATTCTTCTTGTAATGAGTATGGGTAGTTGGTATGTAATTTTTACTAAGTTCTTAGAGCAAAGTAAAATGAAGAAACAAGCCGCCGCCGCCAAGAAAACGTTTTGGTCAGCAGGTACTGTTCGCCAAGGCGCAGATACTTTAGCCGCTGGCAGCCCGTTTCGCTTTATTACTGAGCAAGCCCTTGAGTCCACCAAAAAGCACGACGGTTTATTGGCTCACGTTGACTTGAACACGTTTGTTACGCAAAGCATCGAACGCAGCACATCTAATGTACAAAGCCGCACGCAAGACGGCCTCGCTTTCTTGGCGACAGTTGGCTCAACAGCCCCATTCGTAGGTTTGTTCGGAACTGTTTGGGGTATTTATAACGCGCTCGTTAAAATTGGTTTGTCGGGTCAAGCGTCCATCGATAAAGTGGCTGGCCCAGTGGGTTCAGCGCTGATCATGACCGCTATCGGTTTAGCTGTAGCCGTTCCTGCTGTTTTGGGTTACAACTGGTTAGTACGCCGCAACAAAGCGGGCATGGAAACCGTACGTGAGTTCGGCTCAGATTTGCACTCGGCAATTTTGTCGAGCCAAAAGCGCTAGTTAACTGATTCGTTATTTTTTAAGGAGCCAGTTATGGGTATGAGTGTTGGCGGAGCAAAAGAGGATGATGCAATCCTCTCTGAAATTAATACAACGCCGCTGGTCGATGTGATGTTGGTATTGTTGATCATCTTTTTGATCACAATTCCAGTCGTAACTACATCCATTAAAGTCGACCTTCCCAAAGAGTCCAACCAAGTTCGCGAAACTAAACCCGAAAACGTTGTTGTTTCTGTAGACACTGCAGGCAATATTTATTGGTACGACGCACGCGTGCAAGGTAAAGACGATTTGTTAGCGCGCATGCGCAAAATTTCAAAAATGGACCCGCAGCCCGAGTTACAAATTCGAGGCGATGGCCGAGCCAGTTTTGAAGGCGTAGGCAAAGTGTTAGGCGCTGCAACGCAAGCCGGTGTCACCAAGGTTGGGTTCATCACTGAACCCCCTTCTAAGTAAAAGGGCCAGAAACTATGGGAATGAACGTTGGTAACTCCAGTAGCGACGAGCCAGAAGTAATGATGGAAATGAACACCACGCCGTTAATCGACGTGATGTTGGTTTTGCTCGTAATGTTAATTATTACGATTCCAATTCAGTTACACGCCGTAAACATGAATATGCCGATCGGCAACCCACCACCAAAAGTCAAAGAACCGGTGGTGGTTAAGCTGAACGTTGACGAGAAAAGCGATATTTATTGGAATGGCGAAAAAGTAACGCTTGCCGTCTTGGATGCAAAAATGAGCGAAGCGGCGGCGCTTGGTGACCAGCCCGAAGTACATTTAGATCCAGACAAAGCGGCCAAGTACGATGTAGTAGCATCCGTTTTAGCGATGTCTCAGCGTCGTGGTTTGACAAAAATTGGCATTATTGGACGAAGCTTATTTATTCAGTAAATTAGGTTCGACTTTGGTGGTTTAACTAACCATTAACTTTAAAACGGCGCAGGTTTTCTCTTGTAGAAACCGCGCCGTTTTCTTTTGGTCGGCTCCTTTTGCATTGACCACTCGTTGGACCGACACTTGGTTGCAATGATGCCAATGCGCAAATCGCGCAAACGACTGAGCCAATTGATCAATATCCGATTCGTCCAGCACACAGTGATGCTCTAGATGTAGCGCCTTCATTTCAAAATGCTGTTGCTGCCGATGCGCTTTAGCATCTAGACGGCCAATAAGCTGGCCGTTATGCAAAATAGGCAAGGTGAAATAGCCATATTTACGCTTAGCCTCAGGGGTGTAACATTCGATGCGATATTCAAAATCAAACATAACCTGGGCTCGTTCGCGATGCCAAACCAAGGGATCAAAAGGCGAAAGAGGAACGGTATAGTTTGCGCTGGATGTCACTGTTTTACCGCTCGCATCCGATAGCGTTTTCAAGCGCTTTTTTGCGGATTTACTAATTAGCCACGGATCGTATTTAACAGACACTGGTAACTCGGGAATATCGGCAAGGAACAAATGCTTGTCCATCAACAACGGTTCAATTTCTGCCATCGTAAATCGTGCGCGCAACCGATAATAGTCGTGCAACCAACTTAGCTTGCAAATACCTAACGCATCGATCGACTCAAGCGCAAAGTACTTGCGTAAGCTTGCCTGATCTGGCGTTGGCAAAACTTTTTCGTTTTTTAAGTGCGGGTGAAGACGTTCGGCGATTTCATAAACACGTTGAAACCCTTCGCGTCGCGCTACCATTAAATGACCAGCAGCAAACCAAGCTTCCAGCCACCTTTTTTCGGGCTTCCAATTCCACCATCCGGACGGCTCAAGAGTGGCGCTTAACCTCGCTGGATCGCCTCTTGATGCAACGTCGACTAACGCTTTTGGTTGCCGCTGAAAATCGCTTGATTTAACGGGACCATTTTTATGAATTGACTGTAACAAAGCCTTCATTTGTGGCCCATGCTCGGTCAACGATTTTTGCAAACTGCGTTGGCTCCAGTGCGTACGATCAAGTAATTGAGCGCGCAAAAACGACATCTCTTTTACGGGCGCAAAACAAGCCTCGTGTGACCACACTTCAAAAATCTTTTTTTGCTCTAAAGTTTCTTCTAACCAATGTGTCGGATAGTGACCCAGTCGGGCATACATCACCAGATACGGGCTTCGATTGACCACGCTAATCGTGTCAATTTGCAATTGTTTCATCGCTTCAATTGCCTTCACAAAGCAATTAAGCGTTGCGGGCTTAGTTGGTGGGTTTAAAAGACCAAGGCTTTGCAATTGCAAATGGCGCGCCTGTTGAATACTTAATGAAAAATTTTGCAAACCGTACTCCGCAATAAGTGTGTCGTTCGAAACGAATTGTGGACTCAATCAGTCAAGCGTTTCTCTACCGCTTTACAAATTGCCCTACACTAAGGCTTCACCTATAAAAACTCCGGAATCCAAAAATGAATACACGTAGAAAACTGATCCGCATTGTGCCTGCAACTGCAGCATTTGCAGCCTTAAGCGCTTGTGGCAAAAAAGAAGAAGCACCCGTAACCGCTACAGCGCCCGCACCAGCTCCTGTAGCTGCAGCACCTACTCCCGCACCAGCGGCCGCAGCACCAGCCCCTGTAGCACAAGCAACGCCCGCAGCGGCACCAGTCGCAACCGGTGCAATGGTAGACGAGAAAGACGCACAAGCCGCTTCGTTGGGCTATGTTGCCGATGCTGGTCGCGTTGATAAAGTGAAGTTTGCATCGTTTGCGGCCGGTAGCGCTTGCTCTAACTGCGCTTTGTATCAAGGCGCGACGGGAAGCGAAGCCGGTGGCTGTGGAATATTCCCAGGCAAACAAGTAGCCGCTAAAGGCTGGTGTAGCGCTTACAACAAGAAGGCTTAATTTTTTTACACAGCCGCTTTAACCATTAATAAAAAAGGGCCGCTTGTAAAAAGCGGCCCTTTTTTTAATTAGTTACAACTGTGAATTTGCCACATTTAGCGGACGCTCAGGTGTTTGCGGCGAATTCGGTAAGGTGGCGCGACCTCCAGGAATCGAACCTGGAACTAAACCTTCGGAGGGTCCAATGAGATCCATTTCACCAAGGTCGCGAAGTTGGTAGGATACCTCTTTTGAATTTTCGCGTCTAAATGTCTGCCGCGGCCAAAACAGCGCTAGCTATAATCAATTAATCTTTTTAAGGCACCAATTTGTCTATGAGCAGCGATCACGATTCACCCATTAAGACCCCAAAGCAGTTAATTACAGTCATTGGGCTGTCATTTATTGTGCCCATCATTATTATCGTTCTATTAGTCAGCTACGTTAATTCGCAATCTCGCGTTGGCTCGGGCACAGAAGCGGCAGCAGCCAAAGCGATCGAGCAACGCATCAAACCCATTGCGGGATTCGAGATTCGTGACGCAAGTGCACCGCGCATTTTACGTACCGGCGAAGAAGTCTACAAAGCGCAATGCACCGCGTGTCATGCTGCTGGCGTAGCCGGTTCACCTAAATTTGGCGATACAGCGGCTTGGTCGGCTCGTATTAAAACTGGCTATGAAGCTTTGTTAACATCAGCCTTGAAGGGCAAGGGCGCAATGGCTGCGCAGGCCGGTGGCGAATATAGCGACGACGAAATTGGTCGCGCTGTTGTTTACTTGGCCAACGCAGCTGGTGGCAAACTTGCCGATGTAGTGGTCAAAGTTGCAACGCCTGCTGCTGCAGCAACAACCCCAGCGGCACCCTCAGCAGTTGCTCCAGCGGCTCCTACAAAATAACCGTTTTAGTCAAACCCAACTTGGCGCTTTAGCATCGATTGCAATAGCGCCAAGCGTTCCTTAGGGGACATCGGTTTTTCGTCTGTCACTTGTTGTGCAGTTTTCAGCGCACTACCCATCTCCCCCAAAAATCTTGAAGGCATCCGTTCTAGGGTGCCACCCGCACGTTTGCGTTGCTTGCACCAAGTCACTTGCAGGCTACGTTGTGCACGGGTAATGCCGACGTACATAAGGCGGCGTTCTTCTTGAATGCGCGCTTCATCGTCGGGGGCGTCTTGCACGATATGCGGTAGTAAACCTTCTTCAACACCAATCAAAAACACATGCGGGTACTCTAGCCCTTTTGCAGCATGCAAAGTCGAAAGACGCACGGCATCAACGTCTTCGGCCTTGTTGTCCAATTGCGAAAGCAAGGCAATTTGTTGAGCCAGTTCTAATAAGGTTTTGTTATCGTCTTCGGCACGGCGCTTTAACCAATTTACAAAATCAGTCACATTGGTTTGTTTCATCGCGGCAGTTTTGTCGTCGTTTTGTTGACGCAAATGCTCCGAGTAATCAATCGCTTTAAGCATGTCATCCAATACAACAGCACCAGGCTCACGCTCGGCACGCCAACGGATGCGGTTGATAAAATCACCAAACTCGCGCATCGATTCTAGTTGCCTTGCTTGCACGCGCGATTCAAATCCGGCTTCAAACAATGCTTCAAACATCGACACTTTGCGCTCACCGCTATAGCGGCCAAGATGCTCTAACGTTGTGTTGCCAATGCCGCGTTTGGGCGTGGTAATCGCACGAATAAAAGCTGGGTCATCATCTTCGTTTGAAAGCAAACGCAAGTAAGAACACAAATCGCGAATTTCGCTACGATCAAAAAACGACTGGCCGCCCGACACAACATAAGGAATGCGCTCTTTACGCAAAGCTTGCTCAATCGCGCGCGATTGATGGTTACTACGGTACAAAATTGCGTAGTCGCTAAATTTTGCGCGACGCTCAAATTTATGCGCTTGTAAACGCATACCAATCGATTCGGCTTCGTGCTCCTCGTCGTTCATTGGAAAGATGTGCACTGGGTCGCCAACCCCGTGCTCGGACCACAATGTCTTCGGATGCAATTTTGGGTTCTTATCAATCACTGCATTGGCAGCGGCCAAAATGTTTTGGCTGGATCGATAATTTTGCTCAAGCTTCACCACTTTAAGATGCGGAAAATCACGGCCTAAATTAGCTAAGTTTTCTAACGTTGCACCACGCCATCCATAAATCGATTGATCGTCATCACCCACCGCGGTAAACGCTGCACGCGCACCAACAATTTGTTTAAGCAAAGTGTATTGGCACACATTGGTATCTTGATATTCATCGACCAATAAGTAACGAATATTCTTTTGCCATTGTGCTAGCGCTTCGGGGTGTTGTTCAAATAAACGAACGGGCAACGCAATTAGGTCGTCAAAATCTACGGCTTGGTAGGCGCGCAATGTTGCATCGTAAGAAAGGTAGGCGCGTGCTGCATGTTGCTCGCTATTGTTGGTGCAAACATCGATTGCCTGTTCGGGTGTAATGAGCGCATTTTTCCAAAGCGAAATATGCGTCATAGCTTGGCGAATTAACAATTTATCGGTGGTGGCCAGCGCTTGTTGTACCAAACCAAATTGGTCGTCACTATCTAAAATAGAAAAGGCCGGTTTGTAGCCAAGCAGCTGCGCATCGCGCCTTAAAATTTGCACCCCTAACGAGTGAAACGTGCAAATACGCGGTTTGGGTCCGGTCGATTTTGCACCGTTGTCCTGCGAACGCTCTTTTACCAATTGCTTGACGCGATCTTGCATTTCCATCGCGGCTTTATTGGTGAATGTAATAGCCGCAATGGCTTGGGCTTCAATGCCTTGGTCGATTAAATGTAGCATCTTGTGCGTGATTACGCGTGTCTTGCCGCTGCCTGCACCAGCGATGACTAAGCACGGCCCATCGAGGTAGCGCACGGCTTCACGCTGGGCTGGATTCATTGCGGGTGTCATTGGAGGAGGAGTGCTTTACAAAATTTAAGCGCGGGAAGCCGTCGATGTTAACAAGAGCGTCGGTTGAAACGAGTTGAAAGCAATGTTTCGAGATTAATGCGAGCTATTATGCCCGCCCTGCAACGCCCTCAAAGTAGCTTACAAAAGTTGGTGGCAACGTGAGTCGCCAAACCCCACCAGAGCGCTTGGTAGGTAACTCTTGGCGGCACAGCACAGTTTGCGACGAAACCAATGTAGGGCATTAATTATGTCGGTCGATCTATGCAACATACCTTCGAAAGCTTTTGCCTTTAAGTTATTGTTTTATATTGTTTTTCCGTATATTTTAATAATTTCGTTATCAATACGGATAAACACAAACGCTTTATGCCAACTGACAAAATGCAAGGGCGTTCAAGCGCCCCCCAGTTCGTCGAACAGCCAGATGACGTCGTCGCCAGTATATCGATGCGCGATCCGTTTGTACTGCATTCGAGGAGGCAACGGGACAGGCAAAGCAAGTGCGTGGCGGAATGTATTGGAAGTCCCAGTCGGGTCGGGACTATCTCATTCGAACTTCAGTAAACAATACACAAAAAAGTTTAGGCGTTAGATCCGAACAAACCGAAGAAACTTATCGTCGATTTATTGATCGTAAATCCGCAACTGAAGAGCGACTAGGGCAGCTTCAAAAAACGATGCTCAAACATCAACGCTTAAACCGTGCTTTGTTTGTCGGACGTACGCCGCAAATTGTGATCGAGTTACTCAATCAAAGTACGAAAGATGATATAGCCGAGCACTTTATAGTCATTGGAACTCATGCACTGTATGCGTACGAAAGCGCTAGCGGTGTGCGAATTAGTGAGACAGATGCCTTGGCTACACGCGACGTTGATTTGCTGTGGGACACACGAAAACGATTGAGTTTTGGCGCATCGATGGAACTACATAAAAGTTCAATGCTCCAAATATTACGCAAAGTTGATAAAAGCTTTTCAGTGCGTCCTGATCAACTCTTTACAGTAGTCAACAACGAAGGATTCGAGGTTGATTTTATTCGACGAGAAGCCAAGGGGAGAGATCCGCGTCCTTTAAAGCTTACAAACAATGAAGACGAAGTCAGAGCAACTGAAGCAAAGCGAGCGGAAGCACTACTCAGCGCACCAAAATTTTCGGCAATGGTTGTATCAGCGTCAGGGCATATGGCGCGAATGAACACCGTAGCGCCAACAAGTTTTGCTTCGTTTAAATTATGGATGGCAGAACAAAAAAACCCGAGACCCTTTAAAGCGAAATCGGGATTTGATGCAAGCAAAAATTGTTGAGGAATTAGCTACTAATTACTTGGTGTCCAGTTCGGAGCTTCGCTAGGATTAACTGGCTGAACCGCTTGGATCACTTGATTGAAGCTTGGGCCAATGAACCTTCGCCCCGCTCGGGCATGCCTTAGTCGGCATTAGTCGTGAATAAGACTGTTAGATAGTTTGTCCGCTTCAACTTGCAATGTTCCCAAATACTTTGTAGCAAATTAGCAAGCATCGTCTTGGAGTCGAACGGGTTAGACACCGCTGATTCAAACAACATCGAATCGACATTGGATTTCATTTGAAAAAATTCAGTTAAACCGAGTATATTATCCATTAAATATTAAAAATACTCGGTTAAACTAAAATTATGATTGATCGAACTGCACTAGAAGCTGTAATTACCGGCCTTGCCCAATTCCCAGCTTTTGCTTTGCTGGGCCCACGCCAATCGGGCAAAACAACGCTTGGGAGAGCTTTGGCACAGCAACGAAACGCTATTTATTTAGATTTGGAGCTCGATGAAGACCTTGCACTACTAGCTGATGCACCGTTATTTTTACGAGCTCAGCGCGGTAAATTAATTGTCATTGACGAAGTACAACGTTCGCCCGAATTATTTAGATTCCTACGCGTCGAGATCGACGAGCGTCGCCGTTTGGGCGAACGCGCTGGACACTTTCTTTTACTTGGATCGGCCTCACGCGAACTATTGGCTCAGAGTAGTGAATCGTTGGCGGGTCGTATTGATTTTCTAGAACTAACGCCACTGCGATTGCAAGAATTAGACGCCACCCAATATACGCGTTGTTGGTTACGCGGGGGGTTTCCCGATAGCCTTCTAGCGAACGACGATAGCCAAAGCTTCGCGTGGCGCAGAGCGTATTTGAGTCAAGTGATCGAGCGCGATATTCCCTATTTTTCGCCGCGCATTCCGGGCCCAACCTTACGCAAATTGTTTGCAATGATTGCTGTAGAACAGGGCAGTTTATTAAACGCTAGTCGCTTGGCGCAAAACTTAGGTTTGAGTTCACAAACGGTCAATCGCTACCTGCAATTACTCATTGAACTTTTTCACTTGCGTAGCTTGCCGCCATGGCACAACAACAGCACCAAACGATTAACCAAATCGCCAAAATTGTTTGTGCGTGATTCAGGTTTGTTGCACGCTTTAGTTGATGTTAGAACCGAGGAAGCGTTACTGCGCCATCCAAACATAGGTGCAAGCTTTGAGGGCTTCGTAATAGAGCAGTTGATTAGTTGTTTGGGTCCAGATTGGAACTACAGCTTTTATCGCACACAACATGGAGCGGAGATCGATCTGATTTGTGAGCGACCAAACCAATGTATAGCGGTTGAAATTAAGAGAGCTTCTCGACCTGTACCAAGCGCGGGCTTTTATTCTGGAAGCGAAGCAGTTAAAGCAAATCAGCGGTGGATAATTCATGCGGGCGAACGCAATGCTGCTTTGGGCGATGGCGTTATAACATTTCCTTGGACAGATTTAGTCCGCATAGCTAAAACCGCGGTTTAAATCTCTAACGGATCAACCTCAAGTTGCCATCGGGCTCGCGATTTTGTTGCTCGTAACTGCACCAACCAAACATTTAAAAACTCGTGCAACACTTTGCGTGAAGCACATTCTATTAGCAATTGTGCTCGATCAAAATTTGCCACGCGCGCAACGGGCATTGGCACGGGTTGGTATAAACGCATCGCACTGAATTCAGAATCTTGTTCTTCGCTTAACTGTTGTCCAATGTTTTGTGCTGTTTTTAAAAATCCCATTACATCTTCGATGGTTCGCGCTTGTGCTTTTAGCAGGGCTTGAAACTTATAGGGTGGCAGTTCGTTTTGCTCACGCTCGGTTAGTGTAAGCGCAGCAAAGCCTTCAAAATCGTGGGCAATTAATGATGCAAAAATGGGGTGATCTGGGTAACGAGTTTGCAGTAGCACTTGGGCTTTTTTTTCAATTGCACCGGCTTCGATTTTTGCTCTACCAGCGCGACCTGCCACTTGCATTAAGTTGGCAAACAAGCGTTCTGGGGCGCGAAAATCCGATGAAAAAATACCTTGGTCGGCATCCATAACAACGACTAAACCAAGCCGCTGAAAATCATGCCCTTTAGCCAAAATTTGTGTGCCCACCAAAATATCCACATCACCAGCATGCGCGGCACTGATAATAGATTCAGCTTGGCCCGATTTATTGCTCACGTCGCGATCTAGTCTTGCAATGCGAGCAGTGGGTAACAGGACGGCTAGTTGCTCTTCTACCTTTTGCGTGCCTCGACCCATGGGCTGTAAATCGACGTCGCCGCAATCGGGGCACGCTTTGGGTACCGGCCTTTGCGACGTGCAATGGTGGCAAATTAAGCGATAGCCGCGTTGGTTGCTCTGTCGATGTAACACCCTGTAAGCGCTGCACGAATCGCATTGGCTGACCCACCCGCAAGCGTTGCATTGCAAAACAGGCGAGTAGCCACGGCGGTTTATAAACACCAAACTTTGCAATCCGGCTTGCAGGTTGTCGTTTAGAGCCTTAATTGCGGTGGTACTAAAGCCGGACTCTAAAGTCTGGTTACGCAGGTTCACCACGCGCATATCCGGCAAAGAACTTCCTGTAGCGCGATCTGGTAGGCGATGCAGCTGATACCTACCGCGCTTTGCGGCCAGCCAACTTTCCATCGATGGCGTAGCGCTGCCCAAAACTATTGGGATCTTTAGCATCGAAGCGCGGGCAATTGCCAAGTCGCGTGCCGAATAATGGATATTGTCCATTTGTCGAAACGAGGCGTCGTGCTCTTCGTCAACCACAATCGCGCTTAAATTAGGAATTGGCGTTAAAACAGCCAATCGGGTGCCCAACACAATATCGGCCAAACCATCAGCTGCTAAAAGCCAAGCCGCGGCGCGCTTGGCTTCGGTAAGGCCACTATGCAAAACGGCAATGGTGTGGTCGGGAAAGCGGGTTTCGACTATTTTTAGCAATTGCGGAGTTAAGCCAATTTCGGGCACTAGCAACAAAACTTGCCCGCCCTTGGCTATTTGCTGCGCGATTAATCTTAAATACAGTTCAGTTTTTCCGCTGCCAGTGACACCAAATAACAAATGCGTCTTAAAACCTGATGTTGTGCCAATCGCTTCGAGCACTTGGGCTTGGTCGGGGGTTAGGTCGGGTAAATGGAGCTTATTTATGGCTTCGGTTGCTTTGCCTTTTAACGCACCCTGAGCCGCTTTGCTACGTCGCTGCTCGATTGTGCGGCGGCTACTTGACGGCGCTTTGCGCATTACCTTTGGAATCACCGGTACGGCAAGTTCCCCCGGCCCGCAATGGTAGTAGTTAGCTGCAAATTCGACCAGCTGTAACCAATCGGATGAAAAAACAGGTGCTCCTGGGACAAGCTCTTTTATGGTGCGTATTTTTTCCGGAGCGGATTTTGGGCTATCGGTAATTCCGAACACTACAGCAGCGCGCACTGCAGTGCCCCACGGCACGATGGCCATTTGGCCAATGAGGCTTTTGGGGTCTAGGTTTAACTCAGGCGGTAAGCGGTATTCAAAAAGACCAGGCAGCGGCACATCGACCGCAAGCAAAAGAACAGTTTCGGTTGGATTTTTAGAAGCAGTGTCAACTGGAAAATTAGACATCGGTTCTATTGTAAAAGTTCAAGCCAATTGCAGACTTTTTTCACTTTAACCAACTTCACAAAACCACCTTAACTTATTGAATTTATTGAAGAAATACAACTATACACAAAACCTGTGGATAACTATGTGGGTAAATGGTGATCATCGTTCGCTAAGCCGTCATTTTGCTGGCTTTGCCTTAGGTTGCTCAGTTTAGAGTCAAATAAAAAGCTATTAAATTCAATGACTTATGAATCTTGCAATGTTGTTGAAATATAACAACAAGCGCTGAACCTAGAAATAGAAATTTGTTAACAACCAAGCTTCTAATAGCAAAATTCTTCTCGGGATGGCTTGACAAGCTAAAAAAATCGACTTTTGAAAAAGCGGCTAAATAATCGAGGTAAAACCATGACTTTACGCACTTAAAAATGGCGCTGTATTCGCCTTCAGACCGCGGTTGTTTCACAGCCCCGAACGATGCCGCTGCTAAGTTCGCAATGCGAAAATTTCGTTCGGGAGCTACCGGCTAAACGCCCGCGCGTTGCTGCCGACTGTACTTGTGAACTGCGTCAACCAAGACACCCACGTTTGCTGGCGGCGTAAATTGCGATATGCCGTGGCCCAAATTAAACACGTGGCCTGCACCATTTTGTGGCACGCCGAAGCTTTCTAGTACTTTAGCGACTTCACCTTTAATTTGTTCCGGCGAGGCCATTAGGGCCATTGGGTCTAAATTACCCTGCAACGCAACTCGGTCACCTACCCGGGCGCGCGCTTGACCTAAATTGGTTGTCCAATCTAGTCCTAAGGCGTCGCAACCAATGGCGGCTGATTGCTCTAGCCACTGGCCGCCACCCTTGGTAAACACAATGGATGGAACCCGTACGGTAACTAACTTGCCCGATGCGTCTAACTCTTGGCGATCGAGCTTTAACTTAGAGACTACTTGCTGAATATAAGCTAGCGAGAACTTTTGAAACGCTCCATCAGCCAACGCGCCACCCCAACTATCAAAAATCATGACCGCTTGCGCACCGGCATCAATTTGGGCGTTTAAGTAATTTGCCACCGTGTCAGCCGTTATTTGCAGCATCTTGTGCATTAGGTCGGGACGGTTGTACATCATGGTTTTAACCAAACGATAATCGTCCGAACCAGCGCCTTCAACCATGTAGCAAGCCAAGGTCCAAGGGCTGCCGCTAAAGCCAATTAAAGGGATACGGCCGTCAATCTCTTTTCTAATGAGGCTTACAGCATCTGTAACGTATCGTAAGCTAGTGCTAACATCAGGAACATAAAGCTGTTTTACATCTTCTTCAGTACGGACTGGTTTTTTAAAGCGCGGGCCTTCACCTTCGGTGAAATACAAACCTAAACCCATGGCATCAGGAATCGTCAAAATGTCAGAAAACAAAATGGCAGCATCTAAGGGATACGCATTAATCGGCTGCATGGTGACTTCGCAAGCGTAATCAGGGTTGGTACACAAGCCCATAAAACTGCCCGCTTTTGCGCGCAACGCTTTGTACTCGGGCATGTATCGGCCGGCCTGGCGCATTAACCAAACAGGGGTGTAATCGGTTGGTTGGCGTAACAAGGCCTTAATAAAGGTGTCGTTGCGCAGCGCCGCGTAAGTCATTGGAAGTGTCCTCGAAAAATTTTTATTTGTATATTTTACTGCGGTAAGTTTCTAGCAAGCCACGCAATTTATCCGCGGTAAACACAGACAAACCCGGCCCAGCTTCGGCTAAACATTGCATCATGATGTGTGCGGCGTCCGCACTACGCAAAGGCTCGAACGATTTTGGCATGGTAAAGCGATTTAAGCTCATATACCCGCCAAACAGCTTTTGTGCCCAAGTGCGTGCAGTACTAGGCTCCACTAACGGCGTTGGCCTAAAAATAAGCACCGTCGGGATGGATGTTTTATGCGCAGCTAATTCATAGGGTTCAATTAACGCTGCACCCACTCCACCCATTTGCGAAAACGCCGACATTGGACGAATTAAGGCCAGGCGCTGAATACCTAAACTTTGCAAAAGCGGAATCAATGCTTCGACCTCGTTCTCGCGCACTTTTAAAAATGCCGCATCGCGCCCGTAGTACGAGGCACCAAAAGCGTCATCTTCCGAAGTGATATTAATGACCACGTCCTCGACTGGCTGCAACTGATTCATAAGGCGCGCTTTTACTTTAGCGACGCCCATTTCTATCGCAGCTACAGTGGCTACATCAATTCGGGAATATTCGGATGTTGAAGCTAATTCACCAAGCAGTTGCTCACCCATTCGGCCATTGGCCCCAAGGAACAGCACACTACGTTGTGTTGCTAGCAGAGCGGGCGCGCCTTCAAACTGCGCGCCAGCTATTGCTTGATCTATTGACACGGGCTATCCAAGTTATTCTAGTTTGAAAACATAGTCCTGAATAACTTCCGATGTGCCTTCGCGAGCACCGCACTTGTACTGAATGATGTTGTTAAAGACGGTACTTTGAAAGAACTTTCGAGCATCCGACTGACTCATTCCGTCGACTTTTATAATCCTCGGGTTCGAAACCGATCCATTTGGAGCAACACTTGCCTGCACCGTAACTACGCCTTGAATTTCATCTTTTAACGCATTACGAGGAAAGTCTGGTTTCTCGGCTCGCACTGGGCAATCGCGACCAGCCAGCACTTCTTTTTTAGCGGGCGGGGCTGGTGGCGCAGGTGGTGCTACAGGAGCCGGAGGCGCCGGTGGTGCGGGCGGCGCCGGTGGTGCAGGTGGTGGTGCCTCGGCTTGGGCCTGCACAGTAATTTGCGGCGCAGGCGTATCAATTTTAGGCGGCGTATCCGGCAACGGCACCGAAGGTGGTGGCGGCGCGTTTGGCGGCGGTGGCGCTTTGACAATTTTTTGCGGCGGCGGTGGAGGCGGGGGCGGCGGTGGGGGCGGCTTAAACTCTTCGATAAGTTTAGTCTCGATCGGCTTAGTGATCTTTTTGACCATGTTTTGCGCCATACCTGTGGCCAAGCCCCAGACAATAATAATGTGCAAGATGATCACGCCAATAATACCGGCCAAGTGTCTTGTAGGTGTTCGTTGTTGTGCGGCGTAGTCCATAGCTGTCGTACCAGATGCAGAGGCGCAGATTATGACACTGCAAAACCGGCTGCGGCGAATTTGTACGATAAAACTTAGGTGTTCATTGCAAATTCATTAAATTTTTGCAAAAATTTTATGCGTTTGCGTGTTCTGGCAGGCTAAGGCCCAAAATTGCGGCAATATTTTTATCTTTGATAAAGGACGCACCATGTTCGGCCGAGGCAATATCGGACATAGCAACAGGTTTGCCCAAAGCCCAACCCTGACCCGCATCAACACCCAAGCGGCCAAGCAATGCGAGAGTTTTAGGGGTCTCAACCCACTCGGCTACAACTTCACTGCCTAATGCTTTGCCTAAATCTACAATGGTCTTGACGATAGCTTGCTTGGCAGGGTCTTCATCCAACCCTTTGATTAGACTGCCATCTATTTTTATCGAATCAACTTTTAGTTGCGCTAGATAGCTAAACGACGAGTACCCCGCACCAAAGTCGTCCAGCGCAATGCGCGCGCCAATGATGCGAAGGCGATGAATAAAACGCTTGGTCGCTTCCATATCGGCTAACGCAATGTTTTCGGTAATTTCGAAACACACCTTACGTACCAAATGCGGGTGCTTAGCAGCTAAGCGCAGCAGCTCATCTGTAAAGCGCTCGTCGTTAATAGACGCGCCACTTAAGTTAACCGACGCGTAAGTAAGGCGCGCAAAATGATCCGACTCGCGCTCAAGAAATTCTAGTACCTGACGCACCACCCACCGATCAAGTTGCGACATCAAACCAATTTTTTCGAGCGCCGGTAAAAACAAAGCTGGTGTCAACAAGCTGCCGTCTTTGCCCTTCATACGAATTAGCGCTTCGTAACGAATATCTTCTTTAGCATTAAGCAAAGAAACAATAGGCTGCATCACTATTTCAAAACGATCAAACGGAATCGCCTGCGAAAACTCAGCCATTAATTCTTGCTCGGCTTTGTGCGCTAACCAAGCCTTGTCGCGCTCACCATAAGCAATTAACTGACCACCACCTTTAGCCTTAGCGTCTTGCAATGCAGAGTCGCAAGCGGCAAGCACCTCTTTAGAAGTTTTTGATTCGATAACAGAAACACCAGCGCTAGCTTTAATTGCAACGGTTAACACACGCGTTTCAAAGGGAGCTTTATGAATTGAATTGAGAATAGCTTGCACGATATAGCGTGCTTCGTTTAATGGTGTGTTGGGCATTAAAACTATTAAGGTATCTGCAGACAAACGACCCAAGGTAGCGGTAGTTGGTAGTAGCTCTTGAATACGGTCGCGATAGGCTAGCAATACATCGTCGCCAACGCCGTGACCGAAGTTTGTGATGACACGGTCGAAGGCATCGATGTCGATCATGGCGATGCAATCAGTGGTAACTGTTGATTCGATATTGGTTACTAGGCGTTGCTCTAGTAAGTCGATCATTTTGAAGCGGTTGTAGAGGTTTGTTAGAGGGTCTCGGTTGGCGGCTTCTTGGAGTTTTTCTTCGGCGATTTTTTGTGCTGTTATGTCAAGAAAAACAACTTCTAGCTTTCCGTCATTTAGCGTGGATCTCGCTTTGATCCAAATTTCGTCAACGGATTCAACTTTACCGACAACACGAAATTCGCTCCACTCTGAAGAAGTCAATATTTCACGAGCCGTATCTTCCCCAACAACTTTCGACAACTGCTTTTCGGAATTCAAGCGAGTTTTTAATATTGACTTGAATGCAGTATTACTTTGGATCAATGTCCCAGCCTGGTCAAAAGTAGCCAGTCCGGCCGGCGATTGTTCGAAAGTTCGTTTCAATTTTTCTAGAGCAACAAGTTCGTTATCCTGAGCATTAATTCGACTAATTCGTTCGGAGTTGATCCGATCCGCTAACGCGACCGCAGTTAACAGAACCGAAACGAGTGCGCTAACTTGGGAATTGAGAAAATATCTCACTACAGGAGGAAATACTCCCGATGCAACGCCAATTTCAGCAACCAGTCCGCACAGACCAATTGCCCAGCCAATCGAAACAGCGAAAAGCGCGCGATTTTTCTTTCTATTAGCTAATTCAAGCGCAATGAAAATTCCAATTGAGGATGAAACAAGTGAAACCACCCAAACGATTGGGAGGGCTGACTTGTAGCTGACAAGAATAGCCACACCACAGATAGCAATGCAAAGTGCCTGCATCCAACAAACGACTGTTCGTTGTCCATTAGACAGTAGCCCCCAAGTCAAATGTCGAAGTAAGCTTGCAGTAAAGACCGAATGAAGCCCTAGGGTTGCGCGCAAGATAAAATCGGAATCGAGATATGAGCGGTTCATACCGAGCCAAACCAAGTCCCAGCCTCCATTTACCAATGAAGTTCGAAGAGTTAAAAGGACCCAAAACGCAAAAACAGCAAAAGTAAAGTCTTTCGTAATCAGCGTTGTGATCAAACTAAACGCTGCAATCGCAATCAAAGCTCCGGCGTAAAAACCTCCAGTACTATTAAATTCGTCGCGTACAGGCTGTCCGATTAATTGGGATTTTGCGCGCACATTAGGTCGAGAAATATCACTTGTAGTAAAGACCCCATAAACAGCCGCAGCTGATGACAGTTGCTTGCCAGCAACTGCTATTGAAGTTAAGAGTTCGAGGCCTTGGCTTGTAGATTCCCAATTTACCTCGTAATACTTTCCTTGATCGACCACCCAGAAACGAGCCTGGCTTGCACGTAACATTCTAATTTGAAGGTTTTGGCGAATCAATTCAGGAGATAAAACAATTCGAATTAAAGCGCTTTCGCCTTTATCTAGCATTGCCTGGATGCTTGAACCGTAAGTAGGTGTATCTTCGAGCCCTACGAAAACGTCCTTGGCATTCTCAGCGGCGGAAGGAAAGTCTTTCCGAACCATCTGAAACGGTAGATCAGTATGCGAAGGATTAGGCACACCTCGGGGGAAAGTCTCAACAACTAAGAATAGCAAGATCAAGGCGAAGAAAAGTGACGCGGCGAACTCGGCACTTTTCAGTACCTTCGTTACGAGCAACAACTCAGATTTTTTTTCGAGAACTCTCACCCATCAGATCATGACTAATCGAACCTCCAGAAACACTCACTTTTTGACGAATGGCGCAATATTTCAGCCCATTGGACGGGCACCAAGGTATTTAAAGCAACTTTTCGCACGCTAAGTTTTTCGAGGCACTTCCCATTGGCTTGAAACCGATTCAAAGATTTTGATGTCTGCGTGTATCGAGTGAAACATAAATCTATTTAGGTCCGGCGCAAACTTTGATGTCAGGTACTCGAATCTACTTACCTTGGCACGTAAAACCCTCATCGGAAAGTTTCCGTATTCGCTTAGCTGAATCGAATTCGTCTTTTCGCTGAGGTTCGTGAAACCAAGACGATAATAGAGACGTTCCAAGGGGGGAATTGTCGCTATTAAAAAAAATTTGACTTCTTTAGCGTGACAGTACAAATAAACCGCCTTCAGTAGGCCGTACTTAACAGATCGTCCTCCAGTTCCTTGACGAGTTGCCATCCTACTAATGTGAGCTAGTCTGGTCCCTTGCATCGACTTAGGAAGTTTAAAATCAGATTCCATCTGCAGAGGTCGCATTTGATTTGTTTCTATTCGGACAGTACCCAAGGGGGAACCATCTAGCTTGCTTTCTGCAACAAATACTATCGAGCCACTTTGTTGATCTCGTCGATCTTTTACAGCAACGATTTCCGCATAATCCGGATGGTGCTTTGTATAAGATTCTTTACGTACCGCAAGAGCGCTGAATAGCTGGTTATCATTACGCGCGATTTTTACAGTAAAACCCAGCTCCTCGTGCTCCGCATTTAATTGGTATTTACGCTGGCCCCTTCTTTCTAGATAAGGAGAAAACGGGTTGTTTAAAGCGACTTTGACACTCATAAAATTATCCATTAACCAACGCGAATGATGCCTCTTTTTTCGTACATAGTTACTTACGGCCCTGAACAGAATCTACTATCTGTCCTGTCACTCAGGCACATTTTGAGATTTTTTTATTTTATTTCTATAAGTTGTCAGGACCGAACTAAACCGGAATTCATTACAAGAACTAGGCAGTTTTCAACTAAGTGAATGAAACTTGAGTTCTGTGATGTGCTACCTGAAAAAAATCGATCAAATAAAGTCCTTAGATTATCCCTGCGCGACATTGAGATGGGAAAAAAAAAGATACTCTTTCACATTTCGTTGGAGACGGAACGAGAACCTTTTCAATTGACATGATCGACTTCTGCGTCTTTATCGAAAGTAAATACGGCTTGCTGTGCATATAAGGTCAGCGAGTCGTGTTATCACTCTGAGGCTAAGCTGCGTAACGAGAATGAATTGATTAACGATTGGTCACTAAAATCATCGACAATCGCCGCGGTTAGGAGTCGTTTATGCTCTTTGTAACTATTGGATATGAATCTTTTTGATTGAAGTAAGCGCAACTACAGAACTTATCGCGAGTTCAAATTGAACTTGAGAATCAAAACATGAAAGCGAGTCGATCGAAAAAAGTCAACCGCTTTAATCGTTGTTGTGGCTACAACTGAAGAGAAGTGTACGTATTTTTTAATGCCCAATTAGTTGAAAGGCGTTTAATAGACAGAATTGACAACTTCAACAGCGAAGCTTTGGGCATTGCGGTCGATTTTGGTTAACTCAGTGGACGTTCCGACAATGAACTGAAGCAAATGATTCATTGGCGTATAGCGCAATTAATAACTCAATCCGACAATTGGTCGGAATAGTTCAGTCAAGCAATAAAAGATTTGGCATTCTTTCCAAAAGTCAAAACACTACTTTCTAAATAGCTGAAATAAGCTGCGTCAAACCAAAGGGCTTCATTAAAAGCGATGTGTTCACGGGTAAAGATGCCTGACTAAATTGGAGGTCCCCAGTAATAATCAAAGCAGGTACTTCAATATCTAGCAGCAAACGTAATTTTGAAATAGTTTCACTGCCGCTATTTTTGCCAAGCAATCGATAGTCTGAAATGACGAGAAGGTCATTGCTGCACTTCCGTAAATTTTCAAGATCATTATCGGTCAACCCATCCATTGATTCAAAGACGAGAAGTTGAAAATTCAAACTTCTGCCAATGTTTTGAAACAATAACCGTATATTCTCGTCGTCTTCAAACAGTACAACATTAGCGTACTTAAATTTAGCAGTATGTACAAAGGTATTGGTCTCCACTAAAACACTATCGGCAGCTAATCGAACGGGATATGGCTCTGACGGCGTTGGAATGTAAATGTTGAATTTAGTAAACGTTTGGCCGTCCGAAGAAAGGGTTAAACGATGGTCTTTCATTCGAGTTATCGATTGCCCAACAAAAGCCAAGCCGAGACCTAAACCTTTATCGACATTGCGCGACGGATTTTGAATCTGAAAATGAGGCTCGAAAATTTTTTCGTGATACTGGGCTGGAACTCCAATTCCGTTGTCGGCAACCGTGATTCGTAAAACTTGCGCACTTAGTCGCACACAAGAAACGAGTACCCAAGATTTTGTTTCGCCAACCCTTCGGTATTGGAGCGCATTGGCAACTAGGTTTTGTAGTACTTGACTTAAGATGAATGGATCAGTTTTTACCCATTGGTCTTCCGTTGCAGGCAGTACTAACTTCAATTGGATATTCTCGGAAATTGCTTTTGCTTCGAGTAGTCCACAAACGTTTTTTAACATTTCCTCGACCTGCACGGACTCTTGTTGCGGGGTAAATCGTTCGTCTTGAATTCGGCTTAGTTCGAGAACTTTGGTTAAGTTTATGTTGATTAGATTTGACCCGCGTAATGCTCCATCCAAATAAGTATTTAGTTGGGTGTCATTTAGCTTCTGAGCGTGCATTTTGGTTAAATCAAGATAGCCCACTAAACCCGTAAGCGGTTGTCTCAAATCGTGCGATAGCGAAATTAGAAAGTTGGATTTTTCAACGCTTGCTCTTCTCAATTCATCATTTGCAATAGCGAGTTTTACATTAATTTGAAACGTCTTTCGCTCCGCTCTTTCGAGCGCTCTGTTGAAGGAAAGCACTACGATGATCATTCCTACGAAAGTAACTTGTCCACTTACGAAACCCTCGAAGTTTGTAATAGCAACGGAATAGAACAAACAGCTAAATATTATCCAGCCGATAATCAGAATGAAATAGAGCGGTGCAACGCGGTCACGAAAATTCGTTCCGAAAAACCCTAAAACAACCAGATATCCAAGTACCGCTCTGAAGTAGCGAGCCTCCGATTCAAGCGACTGACTCGCTGCAACGGCAATAATTACCGTAGTTACGATTGCTACCCAAAGTTGTATAGCTAGGTGGAAAATCCTTGAAGTTTGTGTTTTTTGTGTACGTCCATAAAAATACAGCACAATTGTGAGAATAAATAGAAACCCTCTTAGTGTCGACCCGAATAGTGCGGCAGATGAGTCTAGTCCGAGGAACAAATCCCGAACCAAAAGCAGCGCGATAAATACAATCGCGGGAAGCCAGATCGAATTTAAAAATTCCCTAGATCGCTCAGCTCTTTCTTTTTGATATTGATTTTCGAGTGCTTGGTCTTCGAAGGTCAATGAATGCAACAGACGATAGCTACTCATGCAGCACCTCGATTGTATTTCCGTGTTGGATGAATTTCATCAAGAGTACTTTCTATTGCTGCTGCGTTATTGACGTCGGATCCTAAGCTGGAAACAATATCAAGCAGTTGGGTAGCATCAAAAGGTTTTTGTAAGAAAGCAGTTTGAGCAAAGCCGAATGGTGGTTTCAGTTCGGAACGACCGCTAATGATTAAGGCAGGTATGTTCTCATTTCCGCTTTGCCTCAATCGTGAAGTGAGCGCGTAGCCTTTTAAATCACCCGGAAGGTCATAGTCACACACTATAAAATTACAGGAAGATGCCATTGATATGAGTTGGCGAATGTCGTTAACATTAGACGGTGCCATTACAGTATTTACCAAAGGATACAACGCCTCAGAAACGAACTCACGGACGCCGGCATCGTCCTCGATGACTAGAACTTTAAGACGGCTAAGTTGATCGGACTTGGCTTTGGGTCGCGGCCTTTCAGTTAAAACAGCGCCGTCAGTTTTCTTTACTGCACTTGCATTTACAGATGGTAGTAATAGGTTGAACTTGGTTAAACTTTTCTCGTTCGACCACACTTGTATTTCATGCTTAGGCAACCGTTGAATCGCCTCGTGCACGAAAGCCAAGCCAAGCCCTAAACCTTTTGCGATCTGGCGCTCTGGATTGTTAATTTGGTAGTAGGGTTTAAAAATATTCTGAAGTTCGTTCCTAGGTATTCCTGTTCCGTTGTCGACAATTGATATTTTGGTCTTTCCGTTTGAGAGTTGTACGATACTTAAAATCACGATGGCTTTTATTGGGTTGTCGCGCCTATGTTTTAATGCGTTTGCAACCAAGTTCTGAATTACCTGAAATAGAAGGTCAAAGTCGGTCTCAACGAAAATCTGGTCAGACTGGGGCTTAATTATTTTTAATGTGATTGACTGTGCAACGAGCTGGGCTTCGAAGAGTCGCCCAATTAGGTTTACTAACTCGATTAAGTCAATTGCTTTGACATTGATGGACGAGCCAACGTCCTGCAACCTTGCAAGTTCTAACACTCGCGTTAGGTTTTTATTTATGGCATCAGCACTGTTCTGCGCACGCTTAACGTAGTTCGAAAGCCTGTTGTCTTCATTTTGTGGAACCTGAGTTTGGGCTAACTCTAAATAGCCGATTAACCCAGTCAATGGCTGTCGTAAGTCATGACTAAGCGCGGCGATAAACTTGGTTTTCTTGAGATTGTTTTGCGCTTCGATGTTCAGTTGTGCATCAAGCTTGCGTTGTAGCTCAAACAACCGACGTTCATTCCAACGGTTTGTAGCGTGGGTTAAAAAGCCCAACATGAAGCCAGATACGAGGAAAATTTGACCTTGTATCCAGACTCGTGGGTTCGTTTGGAAGAAATCCCAAGTTCCATGGGCCATGCCTAGAAACAGTAGAGCCATAATTCCAATTAGAAGGCTCATCGGGAGCCGCAATAATGTGCACAGCGCAATCAGAGCAATTGTAATTGTTGAGTTGTTCCGCGCGAATGCTTCGTCGGTGTGTGGTTCCGCCAGAAAAAAAACAAGCACAAAGCAAGCTGATATTACGATTCCAGCGAGAGTTAGTTGAAGTGTTTTGAATTGAGCGAGGCTTAGGTTTTTGGAACTATAAAGAATTACAAGTATACAAATCGAACCTACACACACAGCAAGGCGAAGCACTTGCTTTCCGGCAAGATACTTGTCAGGGTTCTCAAGAAAGAGATCGCGAACAAAAGTTGAGCCCGCCAAAAAAACTACTAGAAAGCAAAAGACTAAAACTAGCCTTTTGCCATGTTGAAAATAGCGCTCGTTAAAAGCCGCCTCAACCGCCGGATCGTCATAAGGCTTTAACCCAAATCTTTCCAGCATTTAAATCGCCCCCTAGCAGTCTCTGTTTACCCTCTCCGAACCTTACCCCGCTTTTCTCGACTACTGCGCGTTGTCTCATAAAAATCGTCAGGTTTTTTCCTCACCCATTCCACAAAAACTTGAATCGATTCTTGCTGCAGCAGAGCTTCGGGCGTATTCAACTCTCGCGCTAAAACGGCCTCTGAAAACTGCGCGTGGATCTGACGATGGCAAATGCGATGTAATGCAGTTTTAAGTTTGCCTCCTTTTAGCTTCGGAATCCAATGATGTAAGTCACGTTGGCTCTTAGGTATCTGGCGCTGGCATAGGGGGCATACAAGACTAGCGGGGACGCTACTGCTCGCTGGCGGGCTAACGGGCGCATCCTCTCCAGCTTGCTCAATAGAAAACGCCCGCGTCGGCGGGCGTTTTGCTTGGCTAGTTTTTCGTCCCATTGTTGCTTGGCGAAATCTAAATCTAGCGGTTTACTACAACTACTATTTGCGGCGCAATTTTTGGATGGCTGCAATTTGTGCGGCCATAATCGCGAATTCGCTTTGCGCTTTGGCAAAGTCGATTTCGCTCTTTGCATTGGCCATGGCTTCTTGGGCTTTTTGCTTAGCGTCGTTGGCTTTGGCTTCGTCTAGGTCGCCACCGCGAATGGCGGTGTCGGCTAGTACGGTGACGCGGTTGGGTTGTACTTCTAAAATGCCACCCGCTACGAAGATAAATTCTTCTTCGGCTTTGCCCACTACTTTTACACGGACCGCGCCCGGCTTGATGCGGGTAATTAGCGGGATGTGGTGGGGATAAATACCCAACTCACCCGATTCACCCGGCAAAGCGACGAACTCGGCGACGCCCTCAAATATCGAGGTCTCGGCGCTTACTATGTCTACTTGCATCGTACTTGCCATGTTGACGGCCTTTGTCTTTTCTTTGAGGTTCTATTTAGTTCAGGGTCTTGGCTTTTTCGAAGGCTTCTTCGATGCCGCCAACCATGTAGAACGCTTGCTCTGGAAGTGCATCGCACTCGCCGTCCACAATCATTTTGAAACCACGGATGGTGTCTTTTAATGGAACGATTTTGCCTGGTGAACCGGTAAATACTTCGGCCACGTTAAACGGCTGCGATAAGAAACGTTGAATTTTACGTGCGCGTGAAACGCTTAATTTGTCTTCGGGTGATAACTCGTCCATACCCAAAATCGCAATAATATCGCGCAACTCTTTGTAACGCTGCAACGTGGTTTGAACACGGCGCGCAACGCTGTAATGCTCTTCACCAATAATTTGCGGATCGAGCTGGCGGCTTGTTGAGTCCAATGGATCAACCGCTGGGTAAATACCCA
>JANOZM010000020.1:0-89936 GCA_031429355.1 Betaproteobacteria bacterium
TGGCTCGTCGCCTGCGTTAGAAACGATGGCACGTAATGGCTCTTCGATAGCGCGCATAACGATCTTGATACCAGCTTCTTGATCAGGGTTGTCACCCTTAACTTTGATCATTGAGCGAGCGCGTAATAACGCTACGCCGCCACCAGCCACAATGCCTTCTTCCACAGCTGCACGAGTTGCGTGCAATGCGTCTTCAACACGGGCTTTTTTTTCTTTCATTTCTACTTCAGTAGCAGCACCAACACGAATCACTGCAACACCGCCGGCCAACTTGGCTACGCGCTCTTGCAACTTTTCACGATCGTAGTCGCTTGTGGCTTCTTCGATCTGTGCACGAATCGCTTTAACGCGCGCTTCGATGTTTTTCGCATCGCCAGCACCGTCAATAATCGTGGTGTTTTCTTTGCCCACTTCGCAACGCTTGCAACGACCGAGGTCTTGCAACGAAGCTTTTTCGAGGTTCATGCCGGTCTCTTCCGAGATCACGGTGCCGCCCGTTAAGATGGCCATGTCTTCGAGCATTGCTTTACGACGATCGCCAAAGCCTGGGGCTTTAACAGCAACTGTCTTTAAGATACCGCGCATGTTGTTAACCACTAAAGTAGCTAAGGCTTCGCCTTCAACTTCTTCGGCAACGATCAAAAATGGACGACCGGCTTTAGCAACTTGCTCCAAAATCGGCAATAAATCGCGAATGTTGCTGATCTTTTTGTCGAACAACAAGACAAACGGATCTTCCATAACGGCGATCTGTTTTTCTGGGTTGTTGATGAAGTAGGGTGATAAATAACCACGGTCAAACTGCATACCTTCAACAACATCTAACTCGTTGTTTAATGACTTGCCGTCTTCAACAGTGATAACGCCTTCTTTGCCCACTTTTTCCATTGCTTCTGCAATGATGTCGCCGATTTCTGCGTCTGAGTTAGCTGAAATTGAGCCAACTTGAGCGATTTCTTTGGTGGTGGTGCATGGCTTGCTTAACTTCTTCAGTTCTTCGCTTAAAGCTGTAACAGCCTTGTCGATACCGCGCTTCAAGTCCATGGGGTTCATACCGGCGGCAACATACTTCATGCCTTCGCGAACGATGGCTTGTGTGAGTACAGTTGCAGTTGTGGTGCCGTCGCCAGCATTGTCGCTGGTACGTGAGGCCACTTCTTTAACCATCTGCGCGCCCATGTTCTGGAACTTGTCTTTTAATTCGATTTCTTTAGCAACGGATACACCGTCTTTAGTAACGGTTGGGGCGCCAAAGCTGCGCTCTAATACAACGTTACGACCCTTTGGGCCTAAAGTAACTTTAACTGCGTTGGCTAGGATGTTGACACCCTCAACCATGCGGCTACGTGCATCGTCGCCGAAAAATACTTGTTTTGCTGCCATGTTAGTTTAACTCCTGTTAATTCACTAAATCGGGTTGATTGGTAATTGCGGTAAGTCGCTAGACTTAATTGCTATTACTCAACAACGGCCATGATGTCTTCTTCACGCAAAACTAACAGCTCGTCGCCGTCAACTTTGACGGTTTGGCCAGAATATTTGCCGAACAAAATGCGGTCGCCTACTTTTACTGCCATAGCGCGCAACTTACCGTCGTCGCCAATTTTGCCGTTACCGACGGCTAAAATTTCGCCTTGGTCGGGTTTTTCTGCAGCGTTTTCGGGGATTACGATGCCCGATGAGGTTTTGCGCTCGTTGTCGAGACGCTTAACAACCACACGGTCGTGCAAGGGACGAAGTTTCATTAAAAGCTCCTTAAGCTTAAGTAATGTTTAAAAAACGGATTACAACTAATTTAAAAACTAGTGTTTGCTAGCCTTACGGTGCCGAAACAGCTTGAATTAGCACTCATCTAAGGCGAGTGCTAATAATAAGGCCTAGCACCCCTGTTTTCAAGTCAAAGGGCCGGTTCGTCCACTGGTCTGAGCTGGCTTGCCGCACCGCAGCAGGTGGTGGATACTTCGATTAACTCAATCTGTTGGATGTTGATCTTGAAACATTGCATTTTTGCTACTGGTTTGGCTATTCGCGCACATGTCGGTAAGGCAGCAGGTGTTTGTCTAGCTGCTCTGGCCTTCGTAAACCCATTAGGTAACTTTGTTCAGGCGCAAGCCCAACCACAAGCCGATCAAACAACCATACTGCGAGCCGCCCAGCAAGCGGCCGAACAAGCAGCTCAGCAAGCGGCTCAGCAAGCGGCTCAGCAAGCAGCCGCCCAAGCCGCTCAGCAAGGGACTCAACAAGCAGCACAACTGCGTGATGCCAATGTCGATGCTAAAACTTTTGTGCGTGGCGCTCCAGTGCCAAGTTGGGTCTTTAATTCGACCCCTGGTACGCCCGACTCTAAAGCCGCCTTCTCGATTGCATTGGCTGATTCGCAACTGCACTTAACTAAAGATTCGGAATGGTATGTTCGTCGTATTGTGCAAATTAATGATGCCAGTGCGCTTAACCAAGTAGGCAATTTATCCATCGAATTTGTGCCCGACTACAACAAGGTGTTGTTGCACTCGGTCAGTGTGATTCGTGCGGGTCAAAAAACGGATCGTTTAGCCAGCGCTAATGTTCGCTACCTACAACGCGAGCGGGGCCTAGAGCAAGGAATGTACTCGGGCGTAGTTACCGCTTCAATTTTATTAAATGATGTACGGGTCGGCGACCAAATTGAATACGCCTACACCATTGTTGGTGAGAACCCTGTTTACGATGGTAAATATTCGACGACTACTTCTTGGGATGTCGAGGCACCAGTCGCAGTGCGTCGTGTTTCGATGTTGTTTAGCAAAGACCGCCCTTTGCAATATCGTTGGACCGGTGATGCATCTAAATTTAGTTTAAGCCCTACTATTAGCCAGCAAGGAGATAAAACCTTGTGGGTGTTTGAGGGTAAAGATATTCCGGTTAATGTATTAGAGGGCTACTACCCCGCTGGTTATTTGCCGTATCGTTTTTTACAAGTGTCCGAGTTTGGTAGTTGGAATGCGGTTGCGCAATGGGCCGATAAATTATTTGCTGGCGCGCAAGCAACGCCCAAGGTAAAGGCAATAGCAAGTCGGTTTGCGTCGCTTGCAACCGAAGAAGCAAAAATTCAAGCAGCACTGCAATACGTGCAGGGCCAAATTCGTTACTTCTCAGTTAGCCTTGGCGAGAGCTCGCACCGACCCGCCTCGCCCGACACCGTGATCGATCGTTTGTATGGCGATTGCAAAGACAAAACACAATTGCTAATTGCCATTTTGCGTGAGCTAAAAATCGACGCGAAACCAGCATTAATATCAATGGCTTATCAGCGCCGTATTGATCAATGGTTCCCCTCGCCGATGGCTTTCGATCATGTCATTGCACGCGTTAAAACCGGCGGAAAAGTTTACTACTTAGACGGCACTAAGTTAGCGCAAGTAGGCAAGCTTGAGCGTTTAGGACAAGGTTTAGTTCGTCATCAAGCCTTTGTTGTTTCACCTAATGATGGCGCGTTTGAAGAAATTGGATCGATCATCGGCACCGAGTTGCCCAGCAGCGAAGTGCACGAATACGCAACTGTTACCGCGTTTGATAAACCGGCGGCTTTGCAGGTACGGCAAACCTTTAGAGGCAATGCCGCCGAATGGATGCGCTCGACCTTAGCGCGTGGCGAACGTGCGCAAATTAAACAGTGGCTAGAGTCTGAAGTGACGCAACGTTATTCGGCGGCTAAGCTCAATGCAGATTTCGAAATAAAAGACGATAAAGAACTAAACGAGGTAACTTTAAACGCTGCGTTTACAGTGCCTGCCATGGCGCAAGCCGATAAAAAAAGTTGGTTTGTTCGAGTTAGCGCTCCCAATGCAAAAGGGATGTTATCTTTGCCCACAAATCGCAATCGCGAAAGCCCATTTGGCGCTATTTCATTTCCGCTAAATATTGTGTACAGCTTGCAAATTCAGTTTCCCGAAAACGTTGCCGCTGTGTTCGATCCGTACACTCAAGATTTTAAAACCGACTATTACGCATTTACGGCGCAACGGACTTTTCGCGGGTCACGCGCAATGGTGCAGCTAAGTTTTAAAACCTTAACCGATACAGTGCCAGCAAATTCGTTTGTTAAGTTCGTCGATGATCTTGATAAATCGTTGCGTGCAATGCCATCGGTTGTATATGTAGATGCTTCGATTATAAAAGACACGGGTCTATTTGCTCGCAACAAAACTCTACAAGCACAATTAACCGAACGCTATACACAAGAGGTCGATTTACTCAGCAAATCTATTGCATCTAACACTTTAAATCCAGGTGACTTAGCCGATGCAATGCGCGAGCGTGCCGGCGTGTTGGTTTTAATTGGGCGTTTTGATGAAGCTATTAAAGATGTCGATGCGGTGCTTAAAACTCGCAACACCGATGCGGATGCTTTAACTACGCGGGCCAATATTCATTCGTTTTCTGGCAAGTTACCACGCGCTCTTGATGACTACAACCGAGCGATTCGTTTAGGTGCTGGGCAAGAGGCTTATTACCGTCGCGGTATTGCGCACTTTTACTTGGGTAATGTTGATGCGGCTGCTGACGACTTTGCGCGTAGTTCCAAGGAACGCACTGGGCTAGATGGTCTGTACCCGAAAATTTGGCATGCTTGGACCTTGCGTAAATTAGGTAAACCAATACCCGATGATTTTAAAGCGATGGTGACGGCGGTTAAATCGGATCAGTGGCCGATGAGTGCGATGCAATTAGCGATGTCTGCGTCCGACCCGGTTACCATGTTGCAGTCTTTAAAGTCGCTTAAGGGCGAAGAGCGGGAGCTGGCTTTATCCGAAGCTTACTTTTATGCGGGTCAAGAATATTTGTTGCGTGGCGATAAAGCAAAAGCTCAGGAGATGTTTGATGCCTGCGTCAAAATTGGTGCGATTCATTACATTGAACATAGTGCTGCATTGTTGGAGTTGAGCAAACTTAAGTAGCGGTTTTAATTAACTGTTAGCGGCCTGTGCTAAATTCGGGCCATGCGCTTATCCAAACTATTCAAAACAAATGGCCGCGTGCCATTTGTAAATTCGCTGTTCGCTTACACATTTTTCGCTCTTGGGCTTGGCTTTACCCAAACTGCAACTGCGCAAATTCCACCTTCAGTTGCAAAAGCGCTGGCGCAACAAGGCATTTCAACTGCAAACGTTTCGTTAATCGCGCAACCGCTTAAATCAGACGTAGCGCTTGTGCCTATAGCAGCGCATCAAATTAACAAATCGATGAATCCAGCCTCAGTAATGAAGCTCGTGACTTCGTATGCAGCCTTGTCTGTGCTGGGCCCAGACTATCGTTGGCGCACTTCGGCCTATTTGCAAGGCGATTTGGTTGGTGATGTTCTTATCGGAAATATGGCAATAAAGGGCGGTGGCGACCCTAAAATTGTTATTGAAGATTTAATGGAGTGGCTCGCTTCTTGGCGCCGGGCTGGTTTGCGTGAGATTCGTGGCGACCTGGTGATCGATGAATCGCTTTACGCCGAACTAGGTGCCAGTATGGAATCGTTCGATGGCGATCCGGGGCAGCCTTATAACGTGCGCCCGCATCCGCTAATGATGAACTTTAAGGCGACTAAGTTTGTGGTCACCCCGCAGCAGCAAGGCGGCCTAACGATTACCTTAGACCCACCGTTGGCTGATATTGCGATTGATAACCAAATTACTTCGGTTGCGGGTATTTGTAGGTATCGAGCCGCCGGTCTAACCATTAGCGATGCGGGGCCGACAACTATTCGCTTAGCGGGACGCTACTCACCAAGCTGTGGAGAAACCTCGTCGTTTGCAGCAGCCTTAGATCATCGCCCATTTATTTTTGGTTTAGTAAAAGCCGCTTGGTTAGCCAATGGCGGTGAATGGAAGGGTGGTTGGCGTGTTGGTAAAGCGCAAGGACGCGACTGGTCTCAATGGCGCTCGCCCAGAACTTTGTCAGATGTGGTGCGCGATATTAATAAGTTTAGTAATAACGTAATGACTAGACAATTGTTGATGCAAACCGGATATGAGAATTTTAAACAAGCTGCAGCAGCGAAGGTCGGAACAGTCGCTAATGGCCGTGACATGGTTCGCGCGACTTTACTAGCTCGGGGGCTTAATTTTCCCGAACTAGTTATTGAAAATGGTTCGGGCTTGTCGCGTATTGAACGTGTTTCAGTCAATAGTCTTGTGCAGTTGTTAAGTGATGCAAGTCGTTCTAAGTTATTTGAAATTTTTCGTGATTCGATGCCGGTGGTTGGTGTCGATGGCACGATGCGCAAGCGATTAACGGATAAACCGATTGCAGGTAATGCATGGATTAAAACCGGTTCGATTGAAGGGGTTAGCTCGATTGCTGGTTATGTGCTGGCAAAGTCCGGCACCTTGTATGCAGTTAGTTTTATTGTGAATGGAGCGGGCGCTCTAGATTCTTCACCTGCGCAGGACCAATTTTTGCTCTGGGTGTTCGAACAGGGCTGAAATAAGGAAATACCGCACAAAATCGCCAGTTAGAGGCCGATTTCATGTGCTTTTAGCGACCCATTAACGCGCGGCAAGTCATTGTTATTTCAAGGCTTTTTAACCTTTTGAGTTGACAATAATCTTTGCATGCCTAAAATGCGGAAAGTTTCAAAAAACTGACAATTCATAACCGCTGAAGAAGCAGCCCGTTATTCTCGAATTGGCTTTACCCGCATCCGATCATTGATGCAACGCGTTACGGATTCATTTATTCCGTAACTCCAAAAGACAGCAACAGAAATAGTTTGCAAATAAACACCAATTTTTTGCGCGCATTTTCTTGAGCCTAAATCTGCGGAGGTAGATGTGCAGAATTGCAATACACAACAGGGTACGAACCGGAATTTCAACCGTCGACCCGACCAGTATTTAATTAATTTAGTCTTTGATCGATTGGTCGCTTTGGTTTGTTCGGCGTCGATTATCAAAGCAACCATGCCAGTTTTGTTTTTGGTTGCGACTTGGGCTACCGTTTTTTCAACTCAGTTTAGTCACGATGATGCGCAAGTTCAATTGCGTAGCGCACTAAGCAATGTACGGCCACTTGGGTCGTTACCTGATTTTCTGTCAACTGAAAAAGTTGCGCCGCCTCAATCTGCTACCGCTGTAACAGCGAGCGTTGCACTAACAAAAGCGCAAAGCAACTTAGTGCAGCAACTATCTTCGCTGTATCGAGTGAGTGCTGATGAGTTATCTCATTACGTTGTAGGTGCTTACGGCGCAGCAAAAGAGCTTAAGGTTGATCCGCTTTTGGTGTTAGCAATCATGTCGATAGAGTCTAGTTTTGATCCTGAGGCGCAAAGCCATGCTGGGGCACAAGGCCTAATGCAAGTACTAACGCGTGTTCATGCTGAAAAATTTGCGCCGTTTGGTGGTGTGAAAGCAGCGTTTGATATCAACGCAAACATTCATGTGGGCACGCGGATTATTAAAGAGTATTTAAACCGCGAAGGTTCAATTGAAGGCGCATTAAAGTCTTACGTAGGTGCCGCCCTAATGTCTGATGATGGTGGTTATGGTTATAAGGTAATGTCGCAAATGGAACGTTTACGCGCTATTGCAGCGGGCAGACCAATCCCCAATATTCCTGATCGTAAACCGGAAAGCGAAGTGGCCGTAACACAAGCCGAAAAGTCTAATGTCGAAAGCGTTCTTAATGAACCGAAGGCAACGTCAGATTCAACTGCCACTCAAAGCGTTGTTGGTTCACCACCGCAATCGCATGTAGTTCAGGTTAACGTTACAACAACGGGCCAAGTGATTCCTGCTAGTTTTACTGGAGGCAAACCCAGCCTTGGTGCGTTAGCTACAGAACCTTCAGTCAAAGCAATACCTCAATCAGAAATTTCAAACGGTTTAGAGTTGTAATAATAACTAGTCGTGTTTGATTCACAACTAGTAGCTAGCTCAAACATTGTTTCATTCGAGCAATAGCAACTTCTAATTGTTCCCGACTCGTTGCATAAGACATCCTAATGTAACGGTCAGGCTGGGCGAAACCAAAATCCTCTCCTGGAATCACGGAGACATGGGCTTCGTGCAGTAATTTATGCGACAGCGCCTTTGCACCCATCCCGAAACTGCTGGCATCCACGTAAGCATAAAACGCACCGTCGGGTCGGCAGGGCACCTTGAAGCCAATCGCCTCTAACGCGGGAATAAAGTAGTTTCTACGCGCTTCAAATTCAAGCTTGCGTTGATCAAACAATGCTAACGACTCCGGCGAAAAACATTCGAGTGCTGCGTATTGCGCTAAGGTCGAAGGACAAATAAATAAATTTTGAGCGAGCTTTTCAAAAGTTGGTACCCAAGCATCGGGTACAACCAACCAGCCCAAGCGCCATCCAGTCATATTAAAGAATTTAGAAAAACTGTTAGTTACGACAACATCTTGGCTAAGTTCAAGCACGGTTCTGGGCTTTTTGCCGTAGGTTAGTTCTAGATAAATTTCATCGATAATTGCAAAGCCGTTGCGAGCCTTTACAGCGTCTAAACAGCGAGAAAGTTCCGAGAACTCTATCGATGTACCGGTTGGGTTGGACGGCGTTGCTAATAAAACGCCTCGTGTTTTCTCTGACCAGTTTTGTTCAATCATTTTTGCATTAAGCTGAAAACGATCCTCTGGGCCGCTAGGAATCAATTTTGGTTTGCCGTCAAAAGCGGCAACGAAATGCCGATTGCACGGGTAACTTGGATCGGACATCAATACTTCGTCATCGGGATTGACTAATGCTGCGCAGGCCAAAGTTAACGCCGCTGAAGCCCCGGCAGTCACAATGATTCGCTCGTAATTAACCTGCACGCCAAACCGATCTAAATAATACTGGGCAATCGCTTGACGCAGTTGGGTTAGTCCCGTGGCTTGCGTGTAGCGCATTGGTTGCTCGATTAAGGCTTTGCCGAGCGCCGCCTTGACGTTTGCAGGGGCGTCAAAATCCGGTTCGCCAATACTTAAATGGATGATGGGTTTGCCTTGGGCTTCAAGTGCTTGGGCCTGTTTGACCAACTCCATTACTTTAAACGGGGCGATATGATTGGTTCTACGAGCGAGTGGTGACATAAATTAGTTTTAAGTGAAATGACAACTAGGCATTAGTGGTTTTGCCAATGGTACCAATTGGGCAGGTAAACTACGGCTGGGTTTCAACTTCACTACTCAATAAAAGCGATCATTCCCAGCAATGGATCCACAGTTCAGAAAAGCAGCACTCGAATACCACGAGCAAGGTACCCCCGGCAAGTTGGCCATTATGCCAACCAAACAGCTTACCAATCAACGTGACTTAGCGTTGGCTTATTCGCCCGGCGTTGCGGCGGCTTGCGAAGAAATTGTTAAAGACCCTCAAAATGTATTTCGCTACACCGCTCGGGGCAACCTAGTTGCGGTCGTAACGAACGGAACTGCCGTCTTGGGCCTCGGAAACATTGGCCCCTTGGCCGCAAAGCCCGTGATGGAAGGCAAAGCGGTACTGTTTAAAAAATTTGCTGGCATTGATGTTTTCGATTTAGAAATTAACGAGACTGATCTCGATAAATTGGTCGATATCGTGGCGGCGCTTGAGCCCACATTTGGCGGTATCAACTTAGAAGATATTAAAGCGCCCGATTGTTTTTACGTCGAGCGCAAGTTGCGCGAACGCATGAAAATTCCGGTGTTTCACGATGATCAGCATGGCACCGCTATTGTTGTCGGCGCTGCAATTTTAAATGGTCTTACCTTGGTTGGTAAATCGGTTACCCAGAGCAAATTGGTCGTTTCTGGCGCGGGTGCGGCAGCTTTAGCTTGCTTAGATTTGTTGGTCGATCTTGGTTTTCCGTTAGCTAATATTTGGGTCACCGATTTGGCAGGGGTTGTCTATAAGGGCCGTAAAGAACTGATGGACCCGGATAAAGAGCGCTTTGCTCAAGAAACTTCGGCACGTACGTTGGCCGAAGTGATTGGTGGTGCAGATATTTTCTTGGGGCTATCGGCGGCCGGTGTTTTAAAGCAAGACATGGTTAAGCAAATGAATGCGCAACCGATGATCTTAGCGTTAGCAAACCCAACACCCGAAATAATGCCCGAAGAAGTGCATGCAGTGCGCGACGACGCGATTATGTGTACAGGACGTAGCGATTATCCTAACCAAGTAAACAACGTATTGTGCTTTCCGTTTATTTTCCGTGGTGCCCTCGATGTAGGTGCTACAACGATTACGCGTAGTATGGAAATTGCAGCGGTTGAAGCAGTGGCACGATTAGCGCGCGAAGAACAAAGCGATGTAGTTGCTTCGGCCTATGGTTCGATGGCCGGTGGCTTTGGGCGCAACAATTTAATTCCCAAACCCTTCGATCCGCGCCTTATTGCGCGTATTGCGCCGGCTGTAGCGCAAGCAGCAATTGATGCCGGGGTTGCAACACGTCCATTAAGCGATATGGTTGCCTATCGCGATCAGTTACAACAATTTGTATACCGCTCGGGCACCTTTATGAAGCCCATTTTTGCTGCTGCAAAACAAGCCAATGGTGCTGCAAAGGCAGAAAAAAAACAGCACCGTATTGTGTTTGCTGAAGGTGAAGAAGAGCGTGTACTGCGAGCTACTCAGGTCATTGTTGATGAAGGCATTTGTAAGCCAATTTTGATCGGTCGTCCGGCTGTTTTACAAAAACGTATTGAGCGGTTTGGATTACGTTTAAAGGTCGATACCGATTTCGAATTGATTAACCCCGAGAGTGATCCGCGTTACCGTGACTACTGGGAAACCTATTGTCAAATAATGGAACGCCGCGGTGTAACCGAGCAGTGGGCCAAAATTGAAATGCGTCGTCGCCTGTCCTTAATTGGCTCGATGATGATTCACAAAGGCCATGCTGAAGGCATGTTGTGCGGAACTTATGGCACTTACGGCATTCATTTGCATTACATCGATCAAGTGGTTGGTCGTAAAGAAGGTGCTAGCGTGTATGCAGCTATGAATACGCTCATGCTTCCGAATCGTGTCGTCACTTTGGTGGACACCCACGTCAATCTCGACCCGACCGCAGCGCAAATTGCTGAAATTACATTGATGGCAGCACAACGCCTACGCAATGTGGGTATCGATCCAAAAGTGGCGCTACTTTCGCACTCGAATTTTGGTTCAACCAATTCGCCAAGTTCGCTTAAAATGCGCGAGGCTTTAGCCTTAATTCGGCAGCAATCGCCGCAACTTGAAGTGGACGGCGAAATGCACGGTGATTTAGCGTTTGATAGCGCGATGCGTAAACAGCAAATGCCTCGGTCAACTCTTTTAAATGACGCAAATTTGCTCGTTTTGCCTAATTTAGATGCAGCAAACATCTCGTACAATTTGTTAAAGTCGGCGGCTGGTAGCGGAATTGCGGTTGGTCCGGTGTTGCTTGGCGCGGCGCATCCTGTCCATATTTTGACTCCCTCAGCAACGGTAAAACGTATCGTTAATATGGCGGCGTGGACTGGGGTTGATATTTCGTTAGGCATGCCCCGTTCATCGGCCTAGAGCTTAATTTAACCGGCCACTGATCGGTCATTGATTCGACGCTTTCGCACCACCAGCTAACATAGAGAAAACCTATGAAGTGGTTCGAAAGGCAATTGTGGAATCAACAAGTTTAAAAGCTAAACCGGCCGCGCCGATCTCTGCGTCGACCGTCCCAAGCAGTATGCGTAAACGTTACGAACTGCTTGATGAGTGCCGAGAATTAATTATCGGCAAGCTCGGTGACGCCTTAAACGAAGCAGTTCGCAAGGTGAGCGAAAGCTTAACCGCCGCGGCAACCACTTCTGTTGATACTAAAGAGCAAGAGATGTTGCTCGAGGCGGCTTCGGTAGTTCGCGCTAATCAAATGGAAATTGCCTCGCGTTTTCAGCGAAGCTTCAAAGATGTGTTCGAGCGTCGGCTATTTGCCGCCCAAAATCCCGGCGAAGAACCCCCGCAACCCGAAATTGATATGTCGCAACTGACCTTGATGTCAGATGATGATGTCACTTCGCGCCTTGCCGTCGAAAAGATCGTGCATCGTTCGAAAGCCCGCCTAAATCCAGATGATGTACTAGGAATGAGAGCGCGCATGGGCGCCTTGCTAGACCGTGACTGGTTTGATGAAGATAAGCAACCTGCCTCACCAGCGGATATGTTTGAAGCCTTAAAGTCGACCCTAGCGGCTTTGTCTCCAACGCCTGATGTAGCTGCAGCTTTGCTAGATGCTTTTGAGCCTTACATGTCGAGCAATTTGAACGATGCTTATAGTAAGGTCAATCAACGCTTAGTTGCGCATCAAATTTTGCCAAAAATTCGGCCTGCTTTGCAACGCGCTAGCGGCCAAAACCGAGCTCCTAAAGCTGCGGATGTTTTAGATAACGTTAGTCGTGGCGAAGGTGGTTCTCAATTCGAAGGTATGGCGGGATCTGATTTGCCGCATAGTGCAATGGACCCGATGTTTATGACGGCGCAAGCCTTCCAAGGATTGTTGGAAAACTTGCAGCGCGGAATGCCTGTAGCGCGTCAGCAGACAGTGCGCATGTTGACTGATGAAGCTAGCTTTGGGTTGTTAGATCTACCATTTCCTGAGGTGTCAGCACCATTAATAGATGCAGTAAGGCATATCCAAAGCTCGACCATTTCGTCCCCTAGCACTGGTCGCCAGCAGCTTGGCGAATTGAAAGAACAAGTTCAAGAAAAAGGATCCGCGCTAGATAAGTTAACAGTCGATATTGTTGAACTTGTTTTTGATTACATTTACAGCGATCATCGATTAGCCGATCCGATCAAGCAGCAGCTATTGCGTTTGCAAGTAGTTGCAGTTAAAGCCGCTTTGTTAGATCGAAGTTTTTTTGCCAAGCGCCAACATCCGCTGCGCCAAGTACTGGACCAAATTACCGAACTCGGATGCGACCCCGATGTTGATCCGGATCAAGGCTCTGAGTTAGTAACGAGTATCAATAAAATTGTTACTGCAATAGTGACTAATTTCGAATCCGACTTAGTTGTATTCGAAACCGCGTTAACCGATTTAGAAAGTGTTTCTGCACAAGAAGAAGCACGTCGCGCCATTTGGTTGGAAAGTAAGACAGCTGAAGGTGAGCTAGAAGAACAGCGCGTTGAAGCCCTGGACGAATATCGCCGTGTCTTGTCGCAACGGGTTGATAATCACTCGCCGGATTTTTTGCGGGAATTTTTATATCGTTGGTGGAGTCCCGTATTGGCTGCCGCACGCGTGCGCCCCGATGCAGCCTTTGATGAAGAACGTGGTTTAAAGTTAGCTGAAATGTTGTTGTGGAGCGTCACTCCGAAACAACCCGATGAAGTGCCTAAGCTTGCCAGTTTGTTGCCACAGCTAATTACTGGAGTTATCAAAGGCTTAGGAATGGTTGAATGCCCAGCGCCGGAGCGAGAATTATTTTTCAATGAATTGTTAAAAATTCATACCCGTGCAATTGATGCAGCAAAAAATACACCGACGATGCGCATGGATACACCGGCTACACGAGCAGGTATTCCGGCTAGGCCGATAAGCAATTTTGTAATGACAGCTGCCGGTGATATTAAGTTCAATGGCCCAGTAGCTGGGAATGATACGGCCGGAGCGTCTGCGCCTACCGTAAGTTTACGTGACGCTATCGTTGATGGACTACAGCGAGGGATGCGCCTTGATGTTATGGAAGACTCTGGCGAAATTAATCGTTACAAACTGGCTTGGATTAGTCCAAGCAAAAAACTGTATTTGTTAAGCCGCTATCCACACGAGCCAGTTTCTCTAAGCAGAAACGATGTTGCCGCTTGGTTAGAGATGGGCAAAGCACGAGTTGCCGACGATGACAGCATCATTGGCAAAGCAATTGGCGCGGCGGCTAACGCAAGACCGGTGAGTCTTCCCGTAGCTGCTTAAAGTTATTTGTCTATTCTTAGCATTTAATTTCAACTAGCGGTTGCAGCTTCACTCAACCTAAATTACGATGCGGAGTATGAAACTTCGCATCGCATTTCTCTCCCGTTTTTCGCGGACTTATTCGTTACTTGTAAAAGTAGTGCTGGCGCTAGCATTGTTTGCAATGCTTGGCTCGACACCGAATGGTTCGATAACAGATAGTCTGTTGCTTTCTTTGGCTCATGCAAAAGAGTCTCCAAAGTTCAGTAGTCAAATTGCAATAAAAGATCTACCTAGTGAAGCGCAAGACGTTTTAGTGCTGATAAAAAAGGGTGGGCCTTTTCGCTACAAAAAAGACGGCTCTACTTTTTCCAATCGCGAGCGACTATTGCCTAAACAAGCTCGGGGTTATTACACCGAATACACGGTTAAAACAGCACGCTCTAAAGATAGGGGCGCTCTACGCATCGTAGCTGGCGGCAATCCGCAGACATCAGGTGAGTACTATTACACTGATGATCACTACAGCTCGTTTAAACGAATTCGGGAGTAAGGTATGTCGGCATTAACTAATGTAGCAGCGCACGCCGTTTTACCGTTGGGGGCTTACAAATTAGATGACTTGCATCGTTCGGCTGAGCAAACCGATCAAGTCTGGATGGAGTGCGATTTTGAAAAACTCCAAGACAAGGCAGCCGTGTTGCAAGAAATTGGACAATCGTTCAAATTTCCTAAGCACTATGGTAAAAATTTAGATGCTTTATTTGATTGTCTAACAGAGCTAAAACCTGACAGTAACGCCGGAAAACCGGGTTTTGTTGTGGTACTTAAAAATTTGCCCGACTCAAAGCAGTTCGATTCCGAGCAACGCGATGCTTTACTGGATGTATTTCGCGATGCAGCTGATCATTTTTACGACGAAAAAGTGGCGTTTCGGGTTTTTTATTCGGTCAAGCAATAGGCTAATTGTTTAAATTTAAAAACCGATTACTAGAATAAAAAAATGCCGCTAATTAAGCGGCATTTTTTATAAGAAGTAAAAAATTACTTTTTCACTGCTTTACTTCTTCATCAACCCGCCCAACAAGCCCATCAACTGATTCGCATCACCAAAACCGCCTTCAGGCGCTTGGCCGTCGGGTGTGAGTTGATCAATAATTTGCGGCAAAATTCCCGCTAATTGATTTGAAGCTTCGCCTTCAGAAACTCCTAGTTGGCTAGCAATACTACTGATTTGCTCGCTGCCAAATACTTGCTGCAACTGATCGCCCGACACTGCAACGTTTTCACCTTTGCCAATCCATGAATCCATGGCATTACCAAGTCCTGCCTGTTGAAACTGGCCCATCAAACCGGCCAAGCCACCCATTGAGTTACCACCACCAGCACCACCAGCACCGCCTAGCAAACCACCTAAAGCACCCAGCGCGCCGCCAGCACCCGAAGCGCCGCCGCCGCCGCCGAGCAATCCACTTAAAGCACCTAATGCGCCACCGGCACCACCTGCAGCGCCGCCGCCGCCCAACATTCCACCTAAAGCACCAATCGCTCCGCCGGCACCACCACCACCGCCGCCCATTTTGTTAGCCAAAAGACCCAGCACAATATTAAGCATTGGATTAGCAGCTTGCTGCTGTTGTTGCTGACCGCCCATTAAACTACCTGCAGCGGCACCTAAAATTGAATTTAATAAACTCACCCAAATCTCCTAAAAATATTCTTTAACCGACGCGAGATTACCTTAAATTGGCTGCTCTGTCCGAAAGCCACGCCTCGGCTACAGCTAAGACAGCAGGGCCAGCTGTCTCTGTACGCAAGACGCGCCAGCCAAGACTGGTCGGCCGCGCGCCAAGTTTCAAAGCAACGTCTAGCTCTTTATCGCTGAAGCCACTTTCTGGACCTATAACTAAACGAAGGGAATTGCAGGCTGGTTGAACTTCTCGCATTTGACTCACAAGCAGCGGATGCTCGCCAAGTGTAAAGATAAAGGTTTCGTCAAACGCCTGTACAGCGGGGGCTGATAAGCTTTGCTTCAACGTGACTGAATAGTTCAATGTGGGAACTGTATTTCGACCGCATTGCCCGCAAGCAGCGTGAATTAACTCTTGCCAACGTTCTAGTTTTTTCTCGACTCGATCGCTGTCTAAACGTACTTTAGAGCGTTCTGATTGAACCACTACAATTTCTTCCGCGCCTAGTTCAGTAGCCTTCTCTAAAGTCCAATCCATTTTTTCAGCGGTAGACAAGCACTGAATCAGGGTTAACTTAATTGCGCGTTGCGGATCACGCGGGCCCACTGAAACAAGGTTAGCGAGCGCTTTCTTACCATTAATGACAAGCCGAGCTTCGTATGGATAGCCATCGCCGTTAAAGAGAATGAGGGTGTCACCATCTTCAAGCCGTAAAACCCGCAAGGCATGGTGCGAGGCAGTATCGGGTAAGGTGATCGGCGAATTAGCCGATAATGCTACATCCAACGGTTGGTCAACAAAAAATCTCGGCGTCATTTTATGCAGGCATCGCTTTTAAACGATGTTTTGCCCCAGTTTTGCAAGTTTTATCAACTTTGATTATGCCTGTGTTTGCTAAAATCGCAGGCTTCACTTACCTAAGAGCTCGTCAACATGTCCGCTACTTCCGGCCCCGCTTCCGAAACCGTCTGCTCCGTCGCCAACACCGCTGTCCCAGTTTCGCCTTTGGCCAACGCTATCAGGTTTTTATCGATGGATGCGGTTCAAAAAGCAGCCAGCGGCCACCCCGGCGCACCGATGGGTATGGCAGAAATTGCCGAAGCGCTGTGGAATCGTCATTTAAAGCACAACCCAACCGACCCGCACTGGATGAATCGCGATCGATTTGTTCTATCTAACGGCCATGGCTCGATGCTGTTGTATTCGTTGTTGCACCTAACGGGATACGACTTGTCTATTGACGATTTAAAAGCATTTCGTCAATTGCATTCCAAAACACCAGGGCACCCCGAGGTCGATATTACCCCCGGTGTAGAAACGACTACAGGCCCATTGGGGCAGGGCATCAGCAATGGCGTTGGCATGGCATTAGCCGAAAAAATACTAGCAGCTCAATTTAATAAACCCGGTTTTGGCGTTGTCGACCACTTCACCTATGTGTTTACCGGTGATGGTTGCTTAATGGAAGGCGTTTCGCACGAAGCTTGCTCGCTTGCCGGAACCTTAAAGTTATCAAAGTTAATTGTGCTGTGGGATGACAACGGGATCTCAATTGACGGTGCCGTACGCAATTGGTTTTCGGAAGATGTCGTAAAGCGTTATCAAGCTTACGGTTGGAATGTAATTGCCGATGTTGATGGACATGATGTTATGGCCGTAGATACCGCCATTGCAAAAGCTAAGCAGTGGGCTATCGAAGGCTGCAATGGTGTTTTCGCGCCAACCTTCATTCAATGCAAAACATTAATTGGCAAAGGGGCTCCTTCTAAACAAGGTTCATCAAAAACTCACGGCGAGCCCTTAGGCCTCGAAGAAATCGCAGCTGCACGATTAGCGTTAGGTTGGCCCTATGCGCCATTCGAAGTACCTGCCGATATTTATGCGGCTTGGGATGCCAAAGTTTCTGGCTCGCAAAAACAAGCCGTTTGGGAAGAATTGTTTGACGCCTACGAAGAGCAGTTTCCAAAGGATGCAGAAGAATTAGAGCGTCGTATGGCCGGCGAATTGCCTGCAGATTTTCGTGAATTAGGTCAGCAAATGTTGGCCGACGCATTAACTAAAGCAGAAACTATTGCCACTCGTAAAGCCTCGCAAAATAGTCTAAATCATTTGGGTCCTAACGTGCCTGAAATGATTGGCGGTTCTGCCGATTTAACCGGCAGCAACTTAACTAATTGGGCCGGCGTTGTCTCGTTACGTGCAGGTGAAGGCAACGACTTTACTGCGGGCCGTCATATTAACTTTGGCGTGCGCGAGTTTGGTATGAGTGCCATTGCAAACGGCATGGCTTTGCACGGTGGTTTTATTCCTTTTGTTGGCACTTTTTTAACCTTTTCGGACTACGCGCGTAATGCGATTCGCATGGCCGCGTTAATGCGCAAACGCGTTATTTATGTGTACACCCACGACTCAATTGGCTTGGGAGAAGATGGCCCAACCCATCAATCGGTAGAGCACACTGCCAGCTTGCGCTTAATTCCTAACTTAGATGTTTGGCGTCCTTGCGATACAGTAGAAACAGCCGTAGCGTGGAAAGCTTCGGTAGAGCGCGCCACTGGCCCAAGCGCTTTAATTCTAACCCGTCAAAACTGTGCCTTCGTTGTGCGCGAGCCCGATGCAATCGACACTATTAAACGCGGTGGTTATGTATTAAGCGATACCTACGACAAACAACAGCGTGTAGTAAAACCGCAAATCGCTTTAATTGCAACGGGATCAGAAGTTGGTCTAGCCACGCAAGCTGCGCAAACCCTGAAAGACCGTGGCATTGCGGTTCGGGTCGTATCAATTCCTTGTACAAGTCAGTTCGACCGGCAGGATGTCACTTACAAGCGCAGCGTTTTGCCCGACAATTTGCCCCGAGTCGCGATTGAGGCGGGTGTTACCGACGGCTGGTGGAAGTATCGCTGCGATGCCGTCATGGGCATTGATCGCTTTGGTGAATCGGCGCCTGCGCCAAAAGTGTTTGAAGCGCTTGGTTTAACCGCCGACAAATTAGTACAAACCGCCTTAACCGTATTAGGCAAGAAACTGTAGGGTTAGTTATCCGTAAGGCATTTGCTTTGCGGTCCGGTTTGCAAAAGAATTTTAAAATGGAGTTTTTTGATGACAATTAAAGTTGCTATTAACGGCTACGGCCGTATTGGTCGTAATATCTTGCGCGCCCACTACGAGGGCGGTAAAAAACACGATATTCAAATCGTGGCGATTAACGATTTAGGCGATGCAAAAATTAATGCGCACCTAACCCAATACGATACTGCGCACGGTAAATTTCCTGGCACCGTTTCTGTAGATGGCGACAGTATTATTGTTAACGGCGATCGCATTAAAGTCATTGCAGAACGCAACCCCGCCAACATTAAATGGGGCGAAATGGGCGTTGATGTTGTACTCGAATGTACTGGCTTTTTTACAACCAAAGCCGATGCGGGCAAGCACCTAGCTGGTGGCGCAAAGAAAGTAATTATCTCTGCCCCAGGTGGCAAAGATGTTGATGCAACTATTGTGTACGGCGTAAACCACCAAGTTTTAAAAGCCGAGCACACCGTAATTTCAAATGCCTCATGCACTACCAATTGCTTAGCACCCTTAGTAAAACCGCTAAACGACACCATTGGCGTCGAGACCGGTTTAATGACCACTATTCATGCTTACACCAATGACCAGCGTTTAACCGACGTGTATCACGAAGATATTCGCCGCGCCCGTAGCGCCACCATGAGCATGATCCCCGCAAAAACCGGAGCTGCGGCTGCTGTTGGTTTAGTGTTGCCTGAACTAAATGGTAAGTTAGATGGATACGCAATGCGCGTGCCAACCATCAACGTATCGATTGTTGATTTAAGCTTTATTGCCAAGCGCGATACCAGCGTGGACGAAATTAATTCGATCTTGCGCGCTGCTGCTGATGGCCCATTAAAAGGTATCTTAGATTACGTCGATGCGCCTTTAGTTTCAGTCGACTTTAACCACAACCCAGCATCAAGCAACTACGACTCAAGCTTAACTAAAGTGTCGGGTCGTTTGGTTAAAGTTTCCAGCTGGTACGACAACGAGTGGGGCTTCTCGAACCGCATGTTAGACACCACCGTTGCTTTAATGAGCGCCAAGTAATGCTGTTTAAACGTATGAGTGAACAGAACCTCGCCAACCAGCGGGTTCTAATTCGCGCCGACTTAAACGTGCCGCAAGACGATGCGGGCAATGTTACCGAAGACACGCGTATTCGTGCGTCACTGCCTGCTATCGAGCTGGCCTTAAAAGCGGGCGCGCGCGTGATGGTTACCAGTCATTTAGGTCGCCCCGTTGAAGGTGAATTTAAGCCCGAAGATTCGCTAGCGCCCGTAGTAAAGCGCATGAGCGAATTAATGGGCGGACGCACAATTCGCCTAATACCTAATTGGGTCGCTGGTGGCTTCGAAGTAGCGCCTGGCGAATTAGTTGTGCTCGAAAATTGCCGCGTGAACAAAGGCGAGAAAAAAAACTCGCCCGAGTTAGCGCAAGCGATTGCGAAGTTATGCGATGTTTATGTTAACGACGCTTTTGGTACATCCCATCGCGCCGAAGCCACAACGCACGGCGTTGCCCAGTACGCACCAATTGCTTGTGCGGGGCCGTTATTAGCCGCTGAATTAGATGCACTTGGCAAAGCCCTAGGCGCACCAAAACGCCCGCTAGTAGCCATTGTTGCGGGCTCTAAAGTATCCACTAAGCTAACGATTTTAAAAGCCTTAGCCAGTAAGGTCGATCAACTAATAGTAGGCGGCGGCATTGCTAACACTTTTATGCTGGCGGCGGGTTTGCCCATTGGTAAATCGTTGGCCGAAGCGGACTTAGTGGGTGATGCAAAAGCCATTATCGACATGATGAAAGCGCGCGGAGCCGCGGTTCCTATTCCTACCGATGTTGTGGTTGCTAAAGAGTTCTCAGCAACTGCAGCGGCACGTTCGATTGATGCCAGTGAAGTTGCTGCCGACGATCTTATTTTAGATATTGGTCCAAAGACATCACAGCAATTAGCGCAAGTCATTAAAGCGGCTGGCACTATCGTGTGGAACGGTCCTGTTGGTGTATTCGAGTTTGATGCATTTGCCAACGGCACCAAAGTATTGGCCCACGCGGTGGCCGATTCCGAAGGGTTCTCGATTGCCGGCGGCGGCGATACTTTAGCGGCTATTGCAAAGTTTGGCATTACCGATCAAGTCGACTACATTTCGACTGGTGGTGGCGCGTTCCTAGAGTTCTTAGAAGGCAAAACATTACCGGCGGTACAAGCTTTACTGGACAGAGCCAAATAGGCCAAATCCCTCGAACCTTTGCTTTTGGTTGATGTCAATTTAATTTCAATTCAAGGGCAAAGTTTCGAAAAGCGCGCGAAATGCGTTAATCTCAAGGTCTGTTCGATGAAAGAGATTTAAATGCCCCGCGCTACCAAAATTGTTGCCACCCTTGGCCCGGCCTCTACCCAGCCCGGCGTTCTCGAAAAATTACTAGTTTCTGGCGTTAACGTCGTACGGGTAAATTTCTCGCACGGTAGTGCGCAAGAACACCAAGATACCGTCGCCCAAGTGCGCGAAATTTCGGCACGATTGGGGTTAGACGTTGGCGTATTAGCCGATCTACAAGGCCCAAAAATTCGCGTCGGTAAATTTGTTGACGGCAAAATAGAACTCGCCACTGGCGATAAATTTACGTTCGACATTAATTGCGAAATTGGCGACCAACATAAAGTTGGTCTCGATTACAAAGAACTTATCAACGACGTTCGCAATGGCGACACTTTGTTGTTAAACGACGGCCGCATGGTAATGAAAGTCGAAAAAGTGGGCACCACCACAATCGACTGCATCGTGACCCAAGGCGGAACACTTTCAAACCGCAAAGGTATTAACCGTCAAGGTGGTGGCCTAAGCGCGCCAGCGTTAACTGCCAAAGACATGGACGACATTAAAACGGCCGTTAAATTCGAGTCCGATTTTATTGCTGTGTCCTTTCCAAAAAACGCGGGCGATATGTACATGGCGCGCGAACTAATGCGCGCCAGCGGCGGCAAAGCGTTAATGATTGCCAAAATCGAGCGCTACGAAGCCATTGGCAATTTAGAAGAAATATTAAAAGCCTCCGACGGCATTATGGTAGCCCGTGGCGACCTCGCTGTCGAAGTGGGCGACGCAGCTGTACCGGCCTTACAAAAACGCATGATTCGCATGGGCAAAGAATTCAATAAGCTGACCATCACTGCGACGCAAATGATGGAATCAATGATCGAATCGCCCGTGCCCACACGCGCCGAAGTATCGGACGTCGCCAATGCGGTATTGGACGGAACCGATGCAGTTATGTTGTCTGCCGAAACTGCAGCAGGCAAATACCCAGTAGAGACGGTACTAGCAATGGCCCGCATTTGCGATGAAGCCGACCGCCATCAAATTACTTCGCTCGATCAAGAATTTTTAAACCGCACTTTTACACGCATCGATCAATCGATTGCGCTAAGTGCCTTGTTCGCGGCGCATCACCTAAAGTGCAAAGCCATTATTGCCTTAACCCAATCGGGCTCGACCGCATTATGGATGTCACGGCTTGATGCTGGGGTACCCATTTACGCGCTAACCCCCGAAGAAGGCAGCCGCCGCCGCATGAGCTTGTACCGCGAAGTACACCCCTTGATATTCCATTACCGCTCCGAAGAACGCGAAGGCGTTTTGGCCGAAGCCGAATTAAAGTTGGTGCAGTCTGGCCTGCTTGAAAAAGGCGATCGCGTGGTGATTACAATTGGCGACCCAATTGGAAAATCGGGCGGGACTAATACAATGAAAATTGTTGAGGTTGGGGCGTAACGCGGTTCGCACAATTAACCGGGCGTCTCGACTAGTGGTATGTAGGCAAGTGCACGTGCGCGCTTACGTAGTTTTTGATCAAAGGTTACGAACGCAGCGCAAGATCGAGCGCTGCTAAGGTGCAAAGCATCGGCAAAATCTAGCCCGAGTTGATACCCGTTTAAGGCTGCTAAGACCGTTTCACGATTTTCTATTTGTACGTTCTCGAGGCCGCAAAGTGATTCAAAGATTCGTTGAATTTCTTTGCGTGGAAATTCGTAAAACCCCCTGAGTACCCACTCAAACTCAAGTACAACGGACGCGCTAACAAATACCTTGCCCGACATTGTGTTAATGGCAGCAGGTTGCTGTTTTACAGACTCTGCATCGTCAGTATCATTGACAAAAAAGCGCGCTAATACATTGGTATCGACCGCGTTCATTTGGTTCGTTTGAGTACCGAGGCAGCATCAAACTCCAGCAATCGTCGTGCCGTTCCTTTGCTCGGAGCAATAGCCATGCCCGCACATGCAGCAATAGTTGTTACTTGGACCGGCCTTGAAACCGTTAACCTTATGCCATCGGGTTCATCAACTACCTGTAGCTGGCTACCGGCTACCAAACCCAGACGCTTGCGTGTGCTTGAAGGAAGAACTACTTGCCCCTTGGATGAAACGGTCATGGTCGTCATTTGTTTCCTTTCGTTGACCCGTGCCAAAATTGTAGTTTGACTTACTTGGTAAGTCAAACGCAAGTTTACCCCCGAAGAAGGTAGCTGCAGTCGTATCCGGCGTGCATCGCGAACAACATTCGTTGTTTCTCGTTACCAAACCAACTTAATGTTGTATTGAGAAAATGCAGTGTCTTTACTAACCAGCGATAAACCTTCGGTTTGGGCTTGCACAATAAGCAATCTGTCGAATGGGTCGGCATGATGTTTAGGTAATTGCTGGACGCGCGCTGCGTGACGAAAACCAACATCAAGTAACTTAAAGTTATTGGCAGCAGCGTGTGTTGAAACGAACTCTTCGACCGATACGGCTAGATTCAATTTCCCAAGAGCTGCTTTGATCGACATTTCCCAAACCGAAGCGATACTTAGAAAACACGTTGAGGTTTCATTAGAAATGGCCCGCTTGGCTTTTGCGCTAAGTGATTTTGAATCTTGAATCCACCACAAAAACGCATGGGTATCTAAGAGCAAGTTATTTGTAGCCATCAAATTCGCTTAACGGTGCATCGAAATCATCTGATATTGAGAGGATTTGTGCTTTGCCAGAACCAGGCGCGCGTTTTCCAGTAAGTATAACAATTGGAGTCAGACGCAGTAATGGTTTGTTGTCTTTGGCAATAACCACTTCTTCACCTAGCATTGCTTTTTGTACGAGTTCGGAGAGTCTAGCTTTGGCTTGGGCAATGTTAACTTGCATTTTGGCTCCAACGATTGAAATTGACGTTTATAGATAGTCATTTAAAGTGACTATAGGCTGCATCGAACTTTTCGTCAAGATAGTGTGTTGGTCCAAGACTTACGGGTACTCCAGATTGCATTTTTGCACGTGCTGAAACAATGGCTGACGGTAGTGGGCTCGTTTGTTTAAATAGGTGCGATTTGTTCGGTCAATTCCCAATTGTGGCAACAGTCCGTCCCCAATCCGCCACATTCGTCCACAAATTTCCCCCGCTAGTTGCATTCGTCACAGCAAGCTAACCGTACCTGCCGGATAATCGGGTATCTCAAAAATTCCACATCCCCAAAGGTTTTGCTATGCCACTCGTCTCTATGCGCCAACTGCTCGATCACGCAGCAGAAAATAATTACGGTATTCCAGCGTTTAACGTTAACAACTTGGAGCAAGTGCAGGCCATTATGCAAGCCGCTTCCGAATTGGATGCGCCGGTCATCATGCAAGCCTCTGCCGGTGCGCGCAAATATGCGGGCGAATCATTTTTAAAGCATCTTATTCAAGCCGCGGTTGAAAGTTACCCGAATGTACCCGTAGTGATGCATCAAGATCATGGCCAGTCGCCCGACGTTTGTCAGGGTGCAATGAATTTAGGTTTCTCGTCGGTCATGATGGACGGCTCACTTGAGAGCGATGGCAAAACAATCGCTAGTTATGAGTACAACATCGACGTTACCAAAAAAGTAGTTAGTATGGCGCATGCCTTGGGCGTAACAGTTGAGGGCGAATTAGGATGCTTAGGGTCCTTAGAAACTATGCAGGGCGACAAAGAAGACGGTCATGGTACCGATTCGGTTATGACCCGCGAGCAACTGTTAACTGACCCAGAGCAAGCGGCCGATTTTGTAAAATTAACCCAAGTTGATGCCTTGGCAATAGCCATTGGCACAAGCCACGGTGCCTACAAATTTTCGCGCAAACCAACGGGCGATATTTTGGCAATTTCGCGTATTAAAGAAATTAACAAGCGCATCCCAAATACGCATTTAGTAATGCACGGTTCATCGAGTGTTCCGCAAGACTTGCTGGAAGAAATTCGTAAGTACGGCGGCCAAATGAAAGAAACCTATGGCGTGCCAGTAGAAGAAATTCAGGAAGCCATTAAGTACGGCGTGCGTAAAATTAATATCGACACCGATATTCGTTTAGCCATGACTGCAGCAATTCGCAAGTTTTTTGTAGAGAACCCCAGCGCTTTCGATCCGCGTGATTATTTAAAGCCTGCGCGTGCTGCTGCAATGATGATTTGCAAACAGCGTTACGAGCAATTTAATTGCGCCGGTCAAGCGAGCAAAATTAAGCCAGTCGGTTTAAGCGTGATGATGCAGCGCTATGCTAAAGGCGAGCTATCGCAGATAGTTGCAGGATAAAACTATTTAACGAATCAACATGACCCGACCATTCGAGCTTGTTTGTGGCGTTGTCGCCGCCTTGGCTTTGTTCGCCATTATGGTGCTGACGTTTTTCGATGTGATTGGGCGCAAATTAATGTCCCAATCCATCCCCGGCTCGCTAGAACTAACTGAAATGCTGATGGTGCTGGTTATATTCGCGGCCTTACCGTTAGTGTCATTGCGGGGCGAGCATGTCACTTTCGATTCACTCGATTCCGTTTTACCAAAAACCGTTCGTTGGTTTCAATTTAAAATTGTGCATTTGCTTGCAGTGGCGGTATTTGTTGGCGTCGGTTGGTTAATGTGGAAAACCGGTATTAAGTTTTCGGACCAAGGCGATATTAGTTCTCAATTAGCGATTCCAAAAGCACCATTTATTTATGCCATGGCTGTTTTTTTGTGGGGCTGTGCGTTGGTGCATTTGGGTCTATTGTTTAGGCCAGTTATAGACAGCAATGATACTGCCGAAGACAACGAAGTGAGTGCGCTGTGATCGAAGCGCTTATTGGTTTTGCGGGGATATTTTTTCTAGCGCTATTGCGCGTGCCTTTAGCCATCGCCATGGCCATCATCGGCGTAATTGGTTTGGGCCTTTTACGTAGTTGGCCGGCCGCATTTGCCTCTACCGCACAGGTGGTTCAAGAAACTGGCTTTGCTTACACTCTATCGGTAATTCCCTTGTTTATTTTAATGGGAAATTTTGTAGCTCGGGCAGGGCTAGCTCACGAATTGTTTGCAGCTGCTTATGCGTTTATCGGGCATGTGCGCGGTGGCCTTGCCCATGCCACTATTTTGGCTTGTGCAGGTTTTGGTGCCATTTGTGGCTCGTCGATCGCTACTGCAGCCACCATGAGTAAAGTAGCCTATCCATCAATGCGTAAATTAGGTTACAGCGATGGGTTATCTACTGGTGTTATTGCGGCTGGCGGCACTCTAGGTATCATGATTCCGCCATCAACCATTATGGTGATTTACGGCATTATTACTCAAACCAATATTGGCAAACTATTTGCCGCCGGTGTGTTGCCTGGGCTTTTAACTGCCGCGCTAATGATGCTTGGCGTAATGTATGTCGCTTGGCGCGACCCAGACCATGTGCCTAAAGGCGAGCGCAGCACCTGGCCGCAACGCTTCAAGGCGTTAGCAGGTATTTGGGGTGTGCTGCTCTTGGTACTACTAGTACTGGGCGGTATTTATGGCGGCTGGTTTACTGCAACCGAAGGCGCTGGTGTTGGTGCGGCAGGTGCATTTATTTTTGCGCTACTGCGTGGGCGGTTAACAGTAAAGTTAACCTTGGATGTTCTAGTGGAATCGGCACGTACAACCGCTATGTTGTTTGCACTGTTAATCGCAGCCACTATTTTTTCGAACTTTGTAAATTTTACGTCGATGCCTAACGATTTAAAATCGTTAATAACCGAATCGGGTCTGTCGCCGATTATGGTGGTTGGCGCAATGATGTTGATCTACATTATTTTAGGCACGGTGATGGAAGAGCTAACGATGGTACTTTTGACCATTCCACTGTTCTTCCCGATCGTTCAAGCCTTAGGATTCGATCTAGTTTGGTTTGGTGTACTGATTGTAATGATTGTACAAATTGGCTTAATTTCGCCACCCGTTGGTATGAATTTATTTGTATTGAATACGCTGCTACCTAATGTTGGCTTAGGTACTATTTTTAGAGGTGTTTGGCCGTTTGTAGTGGTGCAAATTATTACGTTGGTGATCTTGCTGCTGGTTCCAAAAATTTCGCTTTGGTTGCCTAGCTTTGTTGGCTAAGGTGTGTGGCGCGTATTGACCCAAACTTTACGGAGCCACGACCTCAACCTTAATACGGTCCGGGTCTTCGCAATAAACAGCGTAGTAATTTTTCCCGCCTGCGTAAGGGTATTTTTCTTCGTACAAACTAGTAAATCCGCTAGCTTTAACCCAAGCTGCAATTTCATCTACATGGGCGCGCGAGTTTCCAGTAAATGCCAGATGATTTAAACCCACGCGCTTACGATGATAGCCCGCCGCTAGATGTTCTTTAGGTGCTGGCAAAAAGCAAAAATACGAATGCCCGTCTTTAAGGTAATTAATACCGCCCGACCACTTTTCGGCTTCGTAGCCTAATAGCTGCATAAACGGGGTCCAAAACTTAATCGATTTTTTTAGATCGCTAACGTAAATTTCAACGTGATGCAGCATAAGGGCCTCTCATTTTTGGAATGGTTACGACAACCTCAAGTCCTGGCTGCATTAACTTAAACTCCATTTTGCCACCGTGCGCCTCAGCGACCAAACGCGAAAGATACAGCCCTAAGCCAACGCCGCCCGAAGCCCGACTGCGTGAGGTGCCTGGGCGCCAAAAGGCTTGCGATAACTGGGTAATATCTGAGGCCGAAACACCGGCACCAAAATCGCGAACACTAATCACTAACTCTTCGCTCAAATTTGTAGCAGCACGACGAGCCGATACGATAGGCGCACGTTCCGCTACGCCGTGGCGAAGTGCGTTTTCTAGCAAGTTGCGTAGTAGTAAGTCAATGCGTTTGGCATCGAGCGACCAAGTACCAAGGTTATCAATCGCATCAATAATAATTGCTGCTGCTTCTGGCTCGCGCACCACTAATTTGTCTTTGGCTTGATTCAACATTTGCTTAATATCAATCTCTTCAATTAATAAAACTGAAGCGCCGCCCGTTTCGTTTTGTGGTTGGGCTAGTTTTTCGCTTTCTAGTAAGTGATCAATTAGTTCGGCCATTTCTTGCAAATCGCGCAACAGTGCGGTGCGTCTTACGGCGCTTTCGCCCAGCTCGGGTAACAACTCACTATTTAAACGGGCCCGCGTTAGTGGGCTGCGTAGCTCGTGACTCATCGCGAGCAATAGGGTCCGCTTGGCTTCAAGCATCGAAGCAATTCGCTCGCCCATAGTGTTTACATCACGCGCTAAATCGCCTAATTCGTCTTTGCTGGTATTGGTTATGGGTTGATCAAATTGACCCTTGCCGATCCGTTGTGTGCCCTCGCGAATTGCATCGATTGGTTTCAATGCACGCCTGACAAAAAAATAACTTAACACGATGAGACCGAGCAATACACCAAGCGTGATCCAACCAATTTTGCGCGGTCGGTCGCGCCACTCGCGTGTTTGCAAGCCTAATTCAATTCGATGCCCGTCGGCCGTTTGCCGAGTGTTTAAAGACTGTTCGTCATCACCATTCTCGTCGGCATTATCATTGCTTTTGGTGTTTTTAGCAGTTGCTCGGCGTTCGGACGACCAGCGCGCCGCCGTATCTTTTCCCGTCGCACCTTTTCGTCTAGTCGTATGTTCTGGTTGGTTACTCCAATTAACTTGCGGCCCACTAATGGTGATCGTAATTGGTAAGCGTTGTGTAATAGCTTGCGCGCGTTCGATATTAGGCGGCGTACCAATTTCTTCGAAGAGGCGTTGTGCGTAATCAAGCACAAGAGGGCGGGCGGCTTCTCGCCAGCTATTGTTCATGCCACGTTGCATGCCAAATACAAACACTGCCACCATAAAAATAGCTAATAAAACGAAGGTCGTAATTAAGCGAGCCTTAAGCGAATAACGTATTCGAAGCAGCCACTGAGGGGCAGAAAATAAGCGGGGAGTCATGCGCGTGCAGGGGGTAACGAAAATACGTAACCAGCGTTACGCAATGTCTTTAACGGTTCAATAGGTTCTAATTTTTTGCGAATACGGCTCACCATAATATCGATGGCACGTGTTTGTATATCGACTTCACGCCCCTTTAGATGGTTAAGTAAATCATCGCGACTAAAGACCTTACCGGGTGTTTTTGCGAGCAAAAGCAACAATTCGAACTCACTGCTAGTTAGTTCGATAACACCCGTTGGTCCTTGCACTTCTCGTTTGATTGGATCTATTGTTAGCTGTTCAAACGCTAGCAAAGTTCTTGCGCTTTTAGCAAACTTGCTGCGCCGCATTATGGCCTGAAGTCTTGCCACCAATTCGCGTGGTTCAAACGGTTTGGGTAAGTAGTCATCAGCCCCCAACTCTAACCCCACCACACGATCGGTTAGTTCGCCGCGTGCGGTTAGCATTAATATGGGAATTGACGACTCTTGTCGAATGCGCTTGCAGCACTCGAAACCGTCCATCTCAGGCATCATTACATCGAGTAAGACGGCATCAAATTGGTTTGATCTAAGGCGTTCAATGCCCTGCGATGGTTTAAAAGACTGTTCAAGTTCGACGCCAAAGCGCAATAGGTAAGCCGCTAGCGGCTCACCTAATTGTGCGTCATCATCAATCAATAAAACTTTGCTCATACTTAGTTGCGCCAGCCCTTTCGCCGTTGCATAAACTCACGTACCTTTGCCTGCTGGGTAGTGTTTAAACTATCGTAAAAATCAGCCATTGCCGTTACGGTTGCCGGGCTCTGCTTAGAAACTACGGCGGTTTTTTCGTTAATTAGGTTTTGCGCTTTCACTCGATCAAATTTATCACCGGCAACTACAGCAGCTATTTCTGCGCGCGGATCGGCTTGCCCCATTAAGTTTGCGCGCTGAGCTTGCATTACCTCGGCTAGTGTAACTAATTTTGCTTTTTGTTCGGTGGTCAAATCGAGCTTGCTCGAAACGCGGTCTACTATTTTTTCGCGCATTTTTACTTGGTTTTCAGCGCTCATCCGGTCTGAGCCACGGTGGCCGCCGCTTGACCCACAGGCTGACAATGCGCCAACAAGTACAACAGCCGAAATTGCGCCCAGTGCAAAACGCTTGATTCCTTGTTTATCTAAAAATGTTCTCATTGTTTACTTTCGCTAGTTTATAAAAGAATTACAAAGCGAATTCTGAGTCGCTATCAATTGAAATACTTCACAACGCGGTATCGGTTTGTTTCAGTTTGTTTCCATTGGTTAAAATTTCTATCTCCTAGCTTGGATTGAGGGTCTTTAACGCGTGGGCAAGATAGTCGAATACAACGCGTAATCGCGGCTGTTGCCGCAGTTCTTTGTGGGTCACTAACCAAACCGGAAAACGCCCAATCACTACATCAGTTAAAACGGCTTGTACCGCTGGGTTGCGATTAGCCACCACGCTAAAACCACTGCCAATACCCATTCCAGCCTTTAGCATTTCCCATGCACTAGCGTGGTCGCTGGTTATGCAAACAATACGATCACACACCATTGTCATACCGGATTTTGTAAAGCCTTCACGTAACGGGTTCTTGGGCGCCACATCAATAAAATCGTGACGCATTAAATTTTCGGGGTCGAGTTTTGGGTTGCCTTTTTTTGCTAAATAAGAAGCGCTGGCGTATAGCCCCAGCGGAAAGTAACCCACTCGTTTTGCAATTAATTCATTTTGGGTGGGTTGATACAAGCGAATGGCGATATCGGCTTCGCGTTTCGTTAGGTTCGACTGCGAATCGGTCGCGATGACCTCAATTTGAATTCCAGGATGTTGTTGGCGTAAAGCATAAAGTAGCTCGGGCAAAATAAAGTTTGCTAACGTTACGCTAGCGCTAATCCGCACTAGGCCTTGAAGTGCCTGATCTTTTGCTGCGACGCCCAAACTGAGTTGGTGCATCGACGCGTACATTGCTTGTGCAGGTTCTAAAAATTGCATGGCTTGCAGCGTTACTTGCATGCCTTGCCGGCTGCGAACAAATAACTCTAGTCCCAAATGTGCCTCTAATGCAGAAATTTGCCGACTAACCGTGGCAGGGTTTGTTTCTAGAAACTGCGCTGCCGAAGCTACAGAGCCGTGTTCGGCCACTAATACAAAGCACTTTAGCCAATCCCAAGATAGTTTATTTAGCAGGTCCATGAAATGTGCATTTAAGTTGTAAATCGGAATCGTCTCATAAAGAGCTGCTGTGTGCATTGCGTATTTGCACGGCTGCCATGCGTTTGTAGGTCTATAAATAGAGGGCTAAAGCTGGAACAATGCACGCTCAAGATCATTTAATTGGAAATAATGTGAACTCTTCATCTTCTTACCGAACGGCTGGAATACTGGCAATTGTCCATGCCGTACTCATTTTTGTGCCGCTGGGCGTCTTGGGCGTTGCCATAGGCTGGCCTGCTAATTTGGATTTGCCAGCGTCCCACAACTTGCCACTAGTGTTAAGCCAGTCAACAGGCGTTAAAACTGGGTATAGCGCCTATTTACTTTATTCGCTGTTGTTCTTCCCCGCAATGTTTGTTATTGGGCAAGCAATTACTGGAAATAAACCAATGAGCGGTATTGTAAAAATTGCGTTGGGTTTCGCGCTTATTTCTACTTTAGCGCGTTGCCTTGGCATTATTCGTTGGCTATCAGTAATGCCGATGTTGGCCACCAAATTTGAAAAAGGCGATGAGGCTACCAAGGGTCAAATCAGTTTAATTTACGATGCCTTTAACACTTACTCCGGTTCTATTGGTGAGGTGCTAGGCGTTTCACTGTTTGCTTCATTTGCTGTTGGGTTGCTTTCGTTAGCCATGCTTAAGAGTCAGCGTTTCCCCAAATGGCTCGCGGTCATCGGTTTGGTGGCTACTTGTGGCTATGTTTTTCTCTCCATGGAAATTTTCGGTTTTGATTTGGGTGTTTACATTTCAGTGGTCTCCGTTATTTACACCGTTTGGGTCGTTTGCGCTGCTGTCTTAATGATGCGCCGTGCAGCAGTTTTTTCGGGGGAATCGAAGTGAATAACCCGCAATCAAAACAACATCTAATTTTTGGAAGCGGTCCGGCTGCCTGTTGGACAGCAAGTGCTTTAGTGCAACAAGGTGCTTCGGTAATGGCAGTTAACAGAAGTGGCAACCGTCCAATGCTGATGCCGGCTAGTGTCAAGATATTAAAAGCCGATGTATCGAGTGAATTGGAGATATCAAAAATTGCAGATCTGTCACCCAACGTGTCTGTGGTCTATCAAATGCTTAACCCGTCTTACAGCCAATGGGCCGAGTTGTTTCCCCAGCTGCAACGCAATACAGTGAGATTCGCGCAAAAGTTAGGGGCCAAGTACGTTGCTCTAGAAAATCTGTACATGCTCGATCACCGCAGTACGATGACCGAGCGTAGCGCTGCACGTCCGACGTCAACAAAAGGTCAAGTTCGGCTAAGTATGCATGACGAATTGATGACGACGCATCGAGCGGGAAGCCTAAAAGTTGCAACGGTTAGAGCCAGTGATTTTTACGGCCCAGGTGTGCTGGTTTCTGCTTTTGGGGATCGATTATTTGGCCCCTTATTAAGCGGTAAAGCACCAAGTTTAATGGGTGACGCTAACCAGCTTCACAGCGTTGCCTACATTGCCGATGTGGGTCGTGCCGCTGCCACGATAGGGTTAGATTTGACCGATACACTTTTAGGGCATGCTTGGTTGGCACCGCACAATCCAGCGCTTACTCAGGGGCAGTGGCTTAAACAAGTAGCTGAACAACTTAAAGTTAAGTCAGCGTCTTTACCCATCTTGCCTCCAAAAGTAGTTAAACCTTGGATGTTGAAAATGGCGGGATTGTTTGACAAAGACGCCAAAGCGTTGGTTGAGATGATGTATCAATTTCAGACGTCTTTTGTTGTTGACGCAAACTTAAGCCAACAAAAATTGGGCTTGCAGCCAACGCCTTTACCTACGGCAATCGATGCAACTTTAGACTGGTATAAGCAGGTTAAACAATCCAGCCTAAAGACCTCAAGTTAAAAATCTATCGTGCCACAAAAATCTCTTCGTCAAGTGTCAAAAAAAGGAACGTCGTTAGTCAGTGGCGGAGAGGCCTTGCGTCTAAAAAACTTTTTAACCGAGCGCAACTTGTGGTTGCCACGTGTCTTCCATCGCATATCAAGTATTCCCGTTGAAGCCGCTGATGAGCAAGTTTCTGGCGACTTACTGATGCAAACGCTTGAAGCGGCGATGCGCGAAATTCACCAACCGAGCCTACCAGTAGAATTTGGTGCTACGGTCCGCACCGTCGATATGGGTATCTATGGGATGTTGATTCAAACGGCGGCCGATGTTGGTGAGGCACTAGAGCGGTCGGTTCGTTTTTTTCGGCTCATGGTCACCACAAATCGGGTATTTCTTGAAACTCAAGAAAAGTCGGTTCGGTGGATTTTTCATGCCCCGGAACCAGATCGTCTTGGCATTCGAATTCGTAACGAAATTATACTGACGGAGCATGTCGCGCTTTTAAAGTTTATAGCGCCTGGTGCGCGCCCAACCCGCGTGACTTTTGCTCATGCCGAACCGAACGACACGACATTTCATCAGCGTTATTTTGATTGCCCATTGGTTTGGAACTTTGAAGAAAACTCGGTTGAATGGGCTGTTGAACTTATGCATCGACCCCTAGGTGTAGATCGATCGCTGGGTGAATTTATTCAACGCGAAGCGGAACGCCGACTAGCGATGCTTGCGCCAATTGGTTCGCTTAATGAAATTAGTGATGCGATTTTGCGGCGCTTGCCTGTAGGTGACACCGATCTACCGACGATTGCCGGATTGCTAGGGCGCTCAACTCGTACGATGCGCCGAGAGCTAACTGAATTGGGCTTTACATTTCGCTCCCTGCACGACCTAGTTCGCCAACGCCGCGCTAACGAGCTGCTAAGTAGTGGCAAGTATTCGATGACACAAATCGCTCTATGTCTTGGGTTCTCTGAGGCTAGTGCCTTTAGCCGTGCTTCGCGCCGTTGGAATAACCAAGTATTTAACAAATAATCATTATGTATCTAACTAAAAACCATGAGAAATAAATTTAAAAAAATCGTCATCGCATTAAATATTGTTTTGTTAAGTGCGTGCATGTCTGCCAATCCACACTACGATCCTAGCAAATCACACCACACGCCCAAGGGGTTCAAGAACAATTACAGTGAAGGTACTGGTGGGTTCGATCAGTTTTTAAAATGGCAATGGCAGCGGTTAGGTCAAACGGTTGCAAAACCCACAGCCGATCTATCCCCAATAGCGGCGAATTTAGCGCTAATTCAGTCACCCCAATCCGCACAAGTGACTTGGATCGGGCATGCGTCGTCGTTAATTCAAATGGGTGGGTTTAATGTACTGACCGATCCCCATTTTAGTGAACGTGCAGGACCAGTTCAGTTTGCTGGACCCAAACGGTTTCAAGCGCCTGGATTGAGCATTAACCAGTTACCCCGAATTGATGCCGTTGTAATCTCGCATAATCATTACGACCATCTTGATTTACAAAGCGTGCGTGCGCTGGCGGCCTTGCCCAATGCACCCGTTTTTTACGTACCCCTTGGCATCGATAATTGGTTTGAAGCCAATGTTCCAGCGGCCAAGGTGTTCAAGACCGATTGGCAAGGTAAACACACCTTAACCACCCCACAAGGCAGTTTGGTTGTCCAGCTGTTACCCGTACAGCATTGGTCGAGTCGTACATCGTTTGATCGTTCGGCAACGCTTTGGGGTAGTTGGGCTATTTTCGCGGGCGGTAAAGCGGTTTGGTTTTCGGGTGATTTGGGCTTTAGCCAAGACACGGCAAATATTGGTCAACAATTCCCACAAGGGTTTGATTTAAGTCTGATTGCAGTAGGTGCCTATGAGCCACGCTGGTTTATGAAAGGGCAGCACATTAACCCAGCTGAAGCCGTAACGATTCATCGCGAAATTAATTCCCGTAAGAGCGTTGGAATTCATTGGGGGACCTTCAGTTTGACTGATGAGCCTTTAGATCAACCCATTCTTGATTTAGCAGCTGCAAGAAAAGCACAGTCTTTAAAGGACGAGCAATTTATCTTGCTGCGCCACGGGCAAACCACGAGTTTTTAAACAACCTCTTTTTTTAAAATAATCTATTTCTAAACGAAGGAACAAAAATGAACATTTCAAACACACGACGTAAATTTATTTCGCTTGTCGGCGGTGGCACGGTAACTATTGCATTAGCGCAGCATTCTGCGCCAGCAAGTGCCGCTAGTTACCCTGCAAAGGCTGTAGAAGCGTGGAAACCAATTGCGTCCAATACAGAAATTCGACGTTGGATGTTAGCGCATGGTTTGCTCGCCCCCAATCCACACAACCGCCAGCCTTGGATAGCTGATTTGCGGAAGGATGGAGAAATCACCTTAATTTGTGACGGTGATCGACTATTGCCAGAGACCGATCCGTTTGGTCGGCAAATTCTAATTGGTTGCGGTGCGTTTATCGAGTTAGCGATTATTGCTGCGGCTGAAAAAGGTATTGGAGTTAACGTAGAACTGTTTCCAAACGGGGAACCTGCACTGAACCAATTGCCTAAAGGGGCTGTATTTGCTCGGTTAATTTTAGGGGCAACGGGCAGTGCGAATAGAGACGCTTTGTACCCCTCGATCGTGAAACGCCATACCAATAAAGGCATTTACGATAACTCCAAAACTATTTCAGTGGCAGACTGGAGCAGCTTGTCGACATCGGCATCGAGCACTGGTCAGATCGGTAATTTTGTAGCCGATAACGAAAGACGCGCGGCGATTAAAACTATTACGCGTGACTCGTATGAAATAGAGCTAACCACGCCGCGAACCTATCTAGAGTCGGCCAAGCTGTTTCGAATTGGTTCAAGCGAGATCGAAACGCATCGAGATGGAATTTCCATTACAGGAACAATGCCTTTTCTACTTTCAAAAATTGGGATGTTTGACCGATTTGAAGTGCCCGTAAAAGGCAGTAGCAATTACAAACGCACAATGGAGCGCTGGCTGCCATTTGAAACGGGCAGCGGCTACTTATGGATGGCCAGCAATGGAAACAGCCGTAAGCAGCAATTAGAGATTGGCCGTGGCTACGTCCGTGCTCATTTAAAAGCGACTGCACTAGGAATCGATATGCATCCCCTATCGCAAGCTGTTCAAGAGTTTGTCGAAGTAAAAGCTTTAAACTTAGCGTTGCATCGCGTACTTGGTTTAGATAGCCAAAAACAAACATTGCAAATGTTGGCTAGGGTTGGGTTTGGTAGTGTTCCAGCCGAGGGCTCGCCACGCAGATCTTTGGACAATGGCATGTTGCTACCGGGCGCACGCAGTTAATTAAAATAGTACGCGCTGCTGGCTAAAGCAACACCCAAAGATTTCAGCCCAAATATTTTGGCTTTAAAGGCGGCTGCTTGAAATGCGAATTGGAGTGGGTTGGCGCGGATTTTCAGCGGTATTTTTGCGCTTGAATGGCCGTTTTGCCGATGCAATCACGCAGATAAACTGTTATGCAATTAAGTCGAACGCTTATTGCGCGAGGTGAAACGTCCGCAGCGGCAGCGAAAGGGTTTTTAAAATGCTTATATCCGCTTTAGCGCTCGGTGCAATTGGACCAAGGCGCATTATCGTTGTATGGAAGAACTAACGTTTGAATAACCCACACAATTTATTGTCATGCGAGAATACGTTGAGATCGTCGGCTCGCTCACTAAACGAATTCGCATCACCAAGACTGGCAATGGACACGTTCGTCGACTACTCATTGAGACGGCTTGGGCTTACCGTCACCCTGCCCGAAAGTCCAAGGTCATACAACGCCGTACTGAGCGCACGCCACAAGCGGCTCAAGATATTTTTGGAAAGTGCAAGCTCGACTGCGTTCACGCTACCGGCGGTTGGAGGCGCGCGGCAAACTCAAGGTGCAAGTCATCACAGCCATTGCCCGCGAACTCGCAGTCTTCGTTTGGTCAACCGGACAAATGACAACCAACCCAACTGTAAACGCGTAAAGGAAAAATGATGATCATGCAGTGTATTAGCAGCAGAGCGGACAACGGTGGCGAATTGGCAAACGCTGCCCTCGAAATTACTAGGAGGCCGAGTTTTGAATTCAAGCAACGCAACGACCCTCGAATATAGAGCGAGGCATTGCGCGCCGAATCGGTTGTCATGCGCGAATTAAGTTAATCCTACAACCCGCGTATGTCAGGCTGATCAACCGTCGCGGTGCTATTTGTTCTGCCGACCATACATTACAGTAAAAAACCAAAAGTTCGGAGTAATTTGACAGGTCAATACATATCAGTGTCTTTAAAAGCCATTTTTGCCAACCCTCTTAAAATTCCAAGGCACAAAGTCAAATCGACGGTTCTTCATGCATCGCTTTTTTGAACTGAATCTATTGGCAGCGAGGCTAGTCAGAGGGGTGTTGCCCGACCGAGCTCACGACCCGGATGTGGCCAGTTTTCAGAAGGGAGTTGCCATTTCTGGTTTCTGGTGCCGTTTTGAGAGCAAATGGCACTGTGAATCGCCGCAAAGACAGTCAATTTAGGCGTGAAAATAATTCTGTACTTTGGCTTGTGCGGTTGGATGTTTTATCCGTCATTGGTGGGCCTGCAGCAGTGAGCTACTTTGAAAACACCGTTGTCGCACTTCCAAAAAAAGTATGTTTGCATTACCTTTTCGTCGGCGAATGTGGAGGTATTTAAGTATTTGACAAGGTAGACTACAGATTAAAGTCAGATACGTTTTCACCTTTAGTCGTGAAGCCAAATGTTATTACAACAAACTTAAGCAGCCCAACATCCAAAGAATAAAGGCCAAGCATTGAGTAACTCGAAGTGGAATAAAAACAAACATTCGATTTTGCAAGCTAAGGTCAGACGCCCTGATTCGCGATACAACGGAATCCATCAGTTTCGGGGGACGGTCGACGATTCTGAGTATTTTCGAGCCTATCGACTGCTATTTCCCCTGAAAGCATCTCTGCAGGATTATCACGGTAGCCCGTTCCCAAAGAAGGCCGTCCAAATATTTGGAAATAAGGCCCCTAAAAATGCCGTTTCAGCTTTCCGTGAAATTCTTTGGTCGATTGCAAGATGCCAATTATTTGCAGAAAGCCTTAAACAATTTGTTGTGCAAAAAGAAGTTTTTGAGCGCGCTATATTGCAAAGTCAGTTCGACAAGGCGGTTGCAGAGCTCGATAAGATTGAAGACTCTTTCGGCAAATCAGTATGGATGTACCAGAACCGGATTGCTAGCGCCCATATCTCGAGCAACGAGGGAACGCCGTCCGAAATGGCTGCATTGGTCCTTGAAGAAGTTAAGATAAATCCAATTCTCCATCCTTTGATGCACTATATTCGCCGTCGAATTGAAGGCGCATCGTTACCCGAAAAGCTGCTGGCGGAAATAGGGGAGTTCGTCCAACCAGAGACTCTTTTCAACTATTTTCGGGCGAAGACATTGGATTTTTCCGACTCGAGTGAAAAGGCAGTCGCAAGTCTACTTTTTTTTGATTCGCAAGCTTCACTTATTGACCACTACACCTCTCTCGTTTTGACTCTTCAAGCAGCGACGTCAGATCGAACGCTGACTAAGGAGATGCATGCACACATATTGCCACCGCTTGCCAAATTACATGAGGAGACTAACGATCGGCGCCTGCTTGGAGTCTTGGTTGCCCTTGGTCGCCCATCAAAGAACGCTTGGGAATTCGATCCGGTCCGGGCTAACGCTCTAGAAGCTTACACGCTCGGGAATTACACGGAATGCTGTGACTTGGCAGAGAGGGTACTCAAGGCCGAACCGTTAGACAGTGCTATCCGCTTACTTCGGGTTAAGGCCGAGGTCGCGGGGCAGATTCCGATGCAAACTGAACCGGGATTGAGTGGCGAGATCCACACCCATTTGTTTAACTTACTTTCTGCAAATATGGATTTCTTCCCAAGTGCCCACGCGCTGCTTGTATTATCGAATCGGTATAGTGACCATCAGTCGATGCTTTATCTCAAAGCTGCAGCTTGGTACGAAATGGGTGCCGAGGATGATTCGAGGACGCCGATGTGGATGCGAGATATGTACGTTAGAGACTTCGTCGCTACTCCTTTTCTAGCTCTTACACTTGAACCGCGCCAATCGCAATTGGTGGTCGGTGAATTGCTGAAAAGTAATGCATATCCAGCGACGCTGGCACTGGTTTCAGAAATCCTATCGGACGCTGAAATTGAACCGGAATCAATAAACCCGCGATTGGCAAGGTACGTAGCACGGGAAAGGCTTTCAAAGCGAAGATTTGTCGAGGCCGCATATTTATACGGATACGCTGCCGTCTCTGAGAAACGACATGCTGTTCGTTTGCGCGCCCTAGGGGGTAAAGCCTTAGCGCTCATGCTAGATGGTCAATTCCAGTCAGCACTTGACACAGTAATAAATGCCTTTTTGGAAAGTCCCAACGCGCCAACGCTGCTTCCATTTCGAGAGATGGTAGGTTTGCTCCCGGATGCCGATTTGTGGCCCAACACGATCAATCTCGGTTTACTGCTCAATCTCGCAAGCCAATTTGATCTCGATGACGATATTAGCAAGTTGAGGCTGGCTTTCGAAAAGTTTTGTGAGGTAAATGCAATTACTAGGCCAAGTGAATTGGCGGAGGAGACTGATCGTTTTGGCTTGCCAAATATTATTGCTTTTCTCGATCACGTTTGGCAGCCAGAAGTGATGCGGCAGACTCTTCTATATATGAGCCCCGAGGAAATCGAAGAGGCGCGCATTGAGGCGTGTCAGGTATTGGTTAAGATTGACGTCGTCAAAGCACGTGCACACAAAGAAGAACTGGCATCAAGAATTAAACAGCAGGAGATTGCGAAAACAACTGCGTTAGTCGAAAAGAGTAAGGTCTATGTGGACATAGAGGCTATAAAAAGATCCCTCCGAAATAAGCTAAAGCCGTCTTACACTCAATACAAGAACTCAATTTCGCTGCATGGAAAACATCCGAATGCACTGTTGCAAAAAATACAAGCAGCCCTAGAGGGACTGGACGCTTCGACATCACTTCCAACTTTGCTTTCTTCTCTGCACTTTGTCGAAGGCCAAGAACATCTAACACAATCGGATATTCAGTTTGACGCACTCTTTGCGGAAATCACCAAGGAGTTTCTCACGGGCGATCACGGGTTGAATGCTTATTTAAGCACTAGAGTGCGGCACGGTAAGCTGGTTGACGCACTGAGAAAGTCAGTGGCGGATGAGCATCTAATGACTGCGCGTCTAGACGATGGAACCTACGTGCCAAACGTTTTTTGGGATAGTCAACTCACCGATACCAGTCGTCGAACAGCAATAGTTGACGCTCTTAGTAAATTTTGCGTGAAACTTGATACAACTCTTTTCCATGTCCGTGACAAGCGAATTCAAATTCGAACGTACTACGATCTCAAAGCGCTGGACGAGAACACGGAAGGCCTTTTCGTATATCAATTTTCAAACCTTGAACGCAAGTTGATGGAAAGCTACGATACAGATTTCAAAGATTTTGACGAACTGATTGTTAAGTGTGTTGACTCGCTGTGGGAAAAAACTGACTCTAATTTAGTCTTAGTTCGCGAATTTCTTTCCGATAGACTCAGAGCAGAAGTAATAAAGCATTTTGATGAATTGGCCGCAAATCTTACGGTGATTTGCGATGGGCTCCTTCCCAGCGGTTTATCAAATGCGATTGCAAGGTCTAGAACGGCGACCCAGCAGGCGTTGGATCAAGTTGTGGCTTGGTTTGTACGCAGCGAAGTATATGATCGTCAGGATTTCGACATAGATTTCCCCGGTCAGATTGCCGCCAGCATGGTCCATCGAACACTATCGGTACAGTCGGACTGGTTAGGCCCCGAGTACGGAACCATGGAGGCGGACACGAAATTGCCAGGAAGATCGCTTGATACTTTGGTCGACATATTTTACGCGCTCTTTGAAAATGCAGTGAAATATGCCGAACTTGAATTGGTTCCGCTCAAAGTTAGGGTTTCCGCTAAGTTCGAAAAGGGTGAGTTTTCGGCCATCGTTGTCAGTGATGTAAAGGAACCAACTGATGCACGTTTGGTAGAGCTTGAGTCGCTGAGAGCCTCGTTGGCAAACCAGGAGTCACGCCGACTAGCGCAGACGGAAGGACGAAGTGGATTTCGGAAGATATTACTTGCGTTGAGCAGCCCTCTTTACAAGAATCCCTCACTTGAGTTTGATCATGACCGAGCAGGTTTGTTCAAGGTATTGTTTAGATTTCGAATTTCGGAGGCTTTATGAACTTACTTTTTGTTGAAGATGATGATGACAAAGCCCACAAAATAGCCGCACACATTCTTTCTATCGATAACGCAATAAAACTCAATCGAGCAAAGTCTTTCACGAGCGCACTTCGTTCCTTGGTACAAAACCGGACAGACATTGATGGAGTTATTCTGGATATGAGCATGCCAAATCACGATGACTCTACGGAAGCGCCCGAGAATTTTGCGGGTAGAGATTTACTTCGCCAATGTAAACTTAGAAAGATAGAGAAACCCACGGTTGTGGTGACCATGCTCGACTTGTTTGGCACGGGGAGAGCCCAACTTACTTTGGCCCAACTTGATCAACAGCTTGCGAAAGAGTTTTCACCCTCGTATTTGGGGATCGTTTACTATAGCTCGGCTCAGGAATCTTGGAAAGCACAGCTTGCCGCGAAAATTAAATTGATCAAAGAGGCGCGAAATTGAAGCTCCTAATTGTTGACGACGTGCACCAAAAGGTTGAAATGGTCGCCAAGGCGGTAGCCGAATCAGGGCTAGCCGTAAAAATTACACACGAAACCAACGCGCGTAGCGCTCGCAAAAGACTCCGAGATGAGGAATTTGATTTACTTCTTGTTGACTTGCAACTGCCAGATGTGGCTGGTGATGCTCCTAGCCAGCGCGGCGGGTTAGAGTTTTTCGATTTATTAATGCAGGACGTTAAAGCAAATCTTCCCGCTGAAATTCTCTTCATCACAAGCGAGGACGGACTTGTAGACAATGGTCGGCGTGAAGTTGCGCTTCGAGGCAGCGCGCTTTGTTCTATGTCGAGCTCCAATGAAAGTTGGATCGTCCCGCTTGTTGGGCAGTTGAAATTGGCTTCGCGGCGGGCTGCTAGGAAGCCCGTAAAGGCCGATGGAGTCATCGTAACCGCCTTAGGGACAGAGCTGGAGGCGGTTTTGGCTCTCAATTGCGGTTGGACGCAGCTCCGGGTGGACGGTGACCCAACGCTTTACCACAAAGGTACTTTACAGACTGACGACGGAGCTAGAACGATTGTCGCCGCTAGTGCGTTGCGTAAAGGTATGGCCGCGTCCTCCGCGCTGGCAACTAAACTGGTCTTGAAGTTCCGTCCGCGATTGCTAGCGATGACGGGCATTTGTGCGGGGGTAAGAGATAAGACTAGTCTAGGAGATGTAGTTGTCGGCGCTCCGACCTGGGACTGGGGAAGTGGTAAGCACGCGGAGAGCGACGAGGGTTCGGCAATTTTCAAGGTCTCTCCGAAGCAAAGTGATCTGAGCGTTGGGCTTGCAACCTTGTGCCACGAAATCGCAGGCTGTTCAACTTTTAAAAAGGGCGTACGCGCGAACTGGACTTCCACCGTGCCCAACGGAGAGTTTAAATGTCACGTGGGCCCGATGGCTTCGGGTGCGAGTGTCATTGCCAACGCATCTGTCGCGCGCGAGATTTCTGGCCAGAATCGTGATTTGATTGCCATTGAAATGGAGGCGTTCGCGGTCATGGTTGCGGCTGAGTATGCGACAACTACGCCACTTTCTGCGATTGCTTTCAAGAGTGTTTGTGATTTTGCAGATTCTGAGAAACAGGATTGTTGGCAGCCGTACGCTGCCTACACCAGCGCTCAATTCGCGAACGAGTTTTTTGTTAGGTTTTTCTCGCGGGAGTGACGGGTTGGTGTCTTGGCGCCCAAGCGCCAGCGCCAATATAGCAAGCTCTGCAATTCTTACTACGCGCAATTATCGCTAGTGTGATGAAACGCTTGGTTCGCCAAGGCGTATTGGTACAAGAGCACGATCAATGGTATAGGGTGGATGGTGTTGCCGACGATGGCGATGCCAGTGCACTGAGGCCGCTGCAGCAAGGCTCGATTGTTGACCAGCGCTGGCTAACGAACGAGTCAAGATCAACGGGCGAGGGCAGGTGGAGTTAAAGCTAAAGACGCCATGGCGCGACGGCACTACGCATCACGTGATGTCGCCGTTGGAGTTCATGCAAAGGTTGGCAGCATTGGGTAGGCATCCGACGGTGGCCGCATTGTAATCGTTGCGTAAATAAATCAAAGTCTTTTGTTTATAAAAAACGAGATCGATTATGCAAGAGCATTCTGATTTGAACGTTGATTGTGAATTAAACGCGTTAATTGTCGAAGCGTTTGGGTTGGGCCAAACTATTGAAGCGGGTGTTCAACTTGGACTTAACCTGTTGCCCGCACTGTGGTGGGTAATTGAAAGCCTGATCGGACGCTTACGATCGTTGGTAAGGACGAGCCCTTTGTATCGGCTTTTCGCGACAAGCTCGCGGGTTACGTGCGGATGTATTCCTTCCTGAGTCAGATCCTTCCTTACGCAGATCGTGATCTTGAAATGCTTTACAGCTACGATCGTTTTTTGCTGCTACATTTGCGACTAGATCGCGAGAATACCGCGGTGCAATTACGCGCTGTTTTCGCTTTCATGCGGCCATTGATATTTAACCTTCAATTCGTTTAAGTATGAATAAAGGATTTTTTTCTCGTGTTGCAATCGACCTACGACAATGCCTAGCGCAATTTGCTGTTGTTTTGCAAATCTTGTAATTGAGATTCTTGTAAATTGGCCTGCCGCTAAAAACTGATTGAATTGATCTTGCGGAATCAAATAATCTCGCGCAAAGGCATCCGCTTCAGCTTCTTCTCGAGGGTTCAGGCCTGAGTCGTCACCCAACAGATCTAAAAAGGTAAGTGACTTACCGTGCTTAACAATATGGCCTGCTTCATGAAAAAAGGTAAACCATAATTTATCGTCAGACTTACCGCGTGCGCTTAAAAATATTAGGGCTTTCGTCGGCGTTAACCACTTCGCTGCCCCGCTGACTGGGCATCCCCTTGGCGCCGGTGCCATGACGACAGCAACCCCCGCATCGGCACAGAGTTGCCTTGTACGAGGAATAAACAGATTTGGGTCGCGCTCGTTAGTTAATGTGCGAACTTGAGCAAGTGCTTTAGCAAATTTATTCTCATCATATTCCGCACAAATTATGCTGTCGGCGAGTTTTTCGCCTTGTCTTAACCACGCCGAAACCGCGGCACCATTTCTCGCTAGAGTTGGCGAAGCTCTGTACGCAGTTACGGGAGTACTGTAAGTCGTACGCCAAGCGTCTACGCTAGAAACCGCGTAAAATTTCAAGCACTCAAGCACTTGATATGTTTTGTTGGGTTCTTTGGCAACCCAACCAAACTTGACCATGTCATTTACGGGCAATTCTTTAAGCCAAGGTATGTCCGTTTCAAGCGCCTTTAGTTCTTGCTTGCGGGCTAATTGCTCTTGATATTGCGCTTCTAATGTGACCCAAAATCGAACTGTGCTGCCCAATACTTTTTCGAGTTTTGCCGCTGTGTCTTGGGTAATCGGTACCGCGCTTTTTAAAAGCTGATTGACGTGCTTGGTACTCAAACCGGTGCGACGCGCAAGGTCGGCCTGTTTCCATCCGCGTTCTTGCAAAATATCGTTGATAGTGTCGCCCGGTTTTGCAATCCAGTCGGGAGTTAATTCGGCCAAAGACTGATAGCGTACTGATGCACTTGAAACTTGCTTAGTCATGATAGTCCACCACTTCTGTAATTGTTACTTTTGATACTTGCGCCCAATCAATCGAACCATCTGTTTTTTTACTGGTGGTTGAACAGTGGGCTTAAAAATGAGTCGATAACCACCGTGCAGATCTAAGGCGAAACTTCCTGCTCTAGTGCCTTGCAATGGATGCGGGCGACCCGCTACCAATTCGACAACTATTGCGGCTGCAAAGAGCTCTGCTAGGCGTGATTGAAGTTTTGCAGCAACCTGTGGGCCAAAAGCCTGCGTGGCATTTTGTTTCTGCCTGCAAAGTTTTTCTAGTTTGGCAGAGGCGAAGGAAACTTCCATCCAGAAAGTATATACCAAATTGGTATATACTTTTTATAAATGAATCGATTGATTTCAACCGCTGGTCCAGCGGCCGACAAATGTCATTAAAAGGCAAGACAACGGCTTAAGCATAGCGCTGGGGTCAGCTGAAAAATAAGATGAAAATGCAGCACGCTCTTTGTCAGGCCTAAAACAGCCTTATAGTGCTAAGTCCTGCGAAATTTTGATCAATTAAATAGCCTTCACTTTGCCAGACCTTCACGTTTTTTCTTCCGACCCTTACGCTACCGAATCAGAATTACGCCGCGTGCGTTCCCTGATGCAACTAGAGCAACAAGAAGACCTTGCACAATTCAAACTTAAAAATGCCAAGGCCAGCATAAAAGAGCGCCGGCGGCGCGGCTTTACCTGGTACCCGATCACGATCACCAAAGATGACATTGGGTTTGGCGGTAAAGTGGTACTAGAGCTAGAGCGTCCTGCAAGTCAACACGCCTTGCATTTGTTTCAAGTTGGTAAAAATGCTTCGCTGTTTTGCAATGCGACAACCCACTCTGCCACCGACTTGCCCGCGCTCAATGGCGTTATTACCAATGTGCGGCGCAATAAACTGACGCTAGCGACCAATAAGGAGGAGCTTCCTGACTGGGTATTAAGCGGTGGCACGCTCGGCATTGATCTAACGTTTGACGAGGTAAGCTATCGCGAAATGGATCACGCCTTGGGCGAGGTGTTGCGTGCTAAAAACAACCGCTTGGCCGAGCTACGCGACGTGTTGTTGGGCGCTCGGCAGGCCAGCTTTCGCGAGCACAAAGCCGATGATCTGTTGTACCTTAGCGCGCTCAATGATTCACAGCTCGCCGCTGTGCGCAATGTAATTACAGCGCAGGACGTAGCGATCATCCACGGCCCGCCCGGCACCGGCAAGACTACGACGCTAGTGCAGGCCATCTTAGAAACGATTCGACGTGAACGGCGCGTGCTAGTGTGCGCGCCTTCTAATACGGCTGTCGACCTACTGACCGAAAAACTAGCTGAACGTGGCGTGAATGTTATCCGCATGGGCAACCCGAGTCGCGTCTCGGATTTGCTGCTGCAACACACTCTGGATGCCCGTGTGATGGCCCATCCCAGCTACAGCAAAATGCGCGCCATGCGCCAAACGGCCGAGCAACACCGCACAAGCGCTAGCGAGCACATTCGCGACTTTGGTTTCGAAGAGCGCAAGCATCGCCAGTGGCTAAGGGAAGAAGCGCGAAGTTTGTTGCAGTCGGCCAATGAATTGGAACGCTTTATTGCGGAGGATGTGCTCGATACGGTACAAGTCATCACCGCGACTTTGGTGGGCGCCAGCAACCGCAACATTAAACAACTGACCTTTGAAACGGTGTTTATCGACGAAGCCGCTCAAGCCTTAGAGCCGGGCTGCTGGATTCCAATTGCCAAGGCCACGCGGGTCATACTGGCTGGTGATCACCATCAATTACCGCCCACTGTAAAAAGCGAAACGGCTGCTCGCGACGGCCTGCGAGAAACTTTGTTTGAAAAGTGCATCCAACGCCAACCAACAACAGCCCGTATGCTCACGGTGCAATACCGCATGCACCATCAAATTATGGGATTTAGTTCCGAACAGTTTTACGGCGGTCAACTGGAGCCGCATCAGCTTGTGCGCGACGCTGGCTTGGAAGCTTACGACCCAAGTTTCGCACCCGACCTTCCGGTGGAATTTCTTGATACGGCCGGTTTTGGCTTTACTGAAATCACCATTCCAGAGAGCCGCTCAACAGCCAACCCCGAAGAAGCTGATTTACTACTCAAGCGCTTGGCTCAGCTACTAGAGCCCTATGACCAAGCCTTGCATGAGCAAGACCCGCTTAGCATTGGTGTGATTGCCCCGTACCGTGCACAAATAAACTACTTGAAGGACGCAATCGAGGAAAACGAAGTTTTAAACAACCTGCAGCAGCAGCGCAGGCTGAGTGTGGGCACCGTCGATTCGTTTCAGGGCCAAGAGCGCGATGTTATTGCTATTTCACTAACACGCAGCAACCGCCAAGGCGAAATTGGCTTTCTTTCCGATATCCGCCGCATGAATGTTGGCATGACGCGCGCCCGCCGAAAGTTGCTCATCGTGGGCGACTCCTCTACGCTCAGCTCGCATCCGTTTTTCGTGGATTTGCTGGCTTATGTAAAGCGCATTAATGGTTACCGTACGGCTTGGGCAATGGTTGACTAACTTTGTGCCTCGGGCCACAGAGCCGGGAAAGTAAAAAGCTAAAGCAACACCCAAAGATTTCAGCCTAAATATTTTGGCTATAAAGGCGGCTGCTTGAAATGCGAATTGGAGTGGGTTGGCGCGGATTTTCAGCGGTACTTTTGCGCTTGGAGACGAAACGGTTCGCGTAGTCAATCGTCAATTCGACGTTGTAAATGAGGAGGATAATCGACTTACTTCAATGTTGGGGGACAAGACCCAGTTTTTGGGCCAAACGTTTAAAAACGGGCAACAAGTCAAAATACTTTTTCAACATACCCACGAATTTTTGCAAAAATCGCTTAAAGCGAATTCGCAAGCCTTACATAATAACTGCTTCAGCTGTTTTTTGCGTTATTAACCAGTTGAGTCACGTCATCAAGCAAGGCCGTCACTAAACTAATCAGGCCGTTCAAATAACTACTTTCGACTTCAAGGTACCCTTCGTATTCTGCCAAGTTTCGCTTGTTGTGAGCGCTATCGAGCTGCCGCCACTGAATTGGCGTCCAATGGACAGTATGCACAAGACATTGAAAAACTAAATAACGGTTTTCACTTCGGTAACCGTGCCATCGAAGCGCTGCCAAAGCTGCGGCGTGCCCTACCGAATAGGCAGATATAAATCGCCCTTCCAACGAATTGGATTCCCGCCTTGAATCATCTAAGTGCTTTCTCGCCATGGATAAAAGCCGTTCAACGTCCAAAGTACTAGCAGGCTCGATTTTCAGTTGACCGATTTTTACTAAATTTTCAAGTGCTTCTATGCTCAATTCAAAGCTCCGTAAAGTATTGCAGTAGGCCCAGCCAGTATGCGTTGCACAACAGATCCTGATTCAGCGCGGCGGGTTTTGAATTCGTCGATCGAATACAATTTCACCTCTATGCGTCGACCCAATTTCATTTCGATCGGAAGTAACAGCGCAAGCACCTGACTCAACTGCAAACTGCTGGACACGAGAAGCACATCGACATCGCTGGTTGCGTTTTCAGTACCTTTGGCTACCGAACCAAAAATAAGCGCCACTTCCAACTGATCGGCTACGGGAAGTAAAGCTTTCGATACCGTCGGCTTTATGCCCATTGTTTTTTGAATAAGACCAGAAAGTTCGGCATATAAAGGACTTTTTACATTAGCCTTTACTCGACGAAGATTACCGATACGCTCCTCTACCAATAATCCTGAATCATCTAGTCGCTTGATCTCCCTTTGCAACGAGGCGCTCGCTAAAGCAGTCAGCCGAATCAATTCCTGAATGTGAAACCAACGCTCAGGTTGCCCGAAGATCCACTCTAGAACTTTAGATAGCGAATGAGAGAAAAGGAATTGGCCAGTAAGCATATGCTAAATATTAGCATAATCGTGCTAAAAAAGCACAAAAATTTTGGCATTGTCAGTTTGACCGTTTTTTCTACGAATCGTTCGATGCGCCTTTTATCCCAGTTTTACTCCGGCTTAATACCTGCCGCCTTAACAACACCAGCCCAATTTTTTACTTCGGTATCGACAAAGGCGCTAAATGCTGCCGAACCCATCACACGTGGTTCGATTGCAAGGTCGCGCATTTTTTCTTGAACTGAGACATAGTTAACTGCGGCCTCAAATCCGGCCAACTGAGCAAGCACTGCAATTGTAACTACGCGCATTTATCGCTAGCGTGATGAAACGCTTGGTTCGCCAAGGCGTATTGGTACAAGAGCACGATCAATGGTGTGTTGCGGATGGTATTGCCGACGATGTCGATGCCAGTGCATTGAGGCCGCTGCAGCAAGGCTCGGTTGTTTATCGCATAGCCTTCGGTCCTAGAGCCGGTCGTAGGGTGCTGGCTTTGCGCGAGGCGATGCCGATTGAAATGGACGGCGACTATGAACGTAAACCGTTATGCGCAAATGAGCGAGGCTTTAGCCTGCACGCAGCCGTGCGCTGGCACGCCAATGAGGGATTAAAACTAGAACGTTTATGTTGTTACATTACCCGCCCAGCGCTGGCTAACGATCGAGTCAAGATCAAAGGGTGAGGGCGGGTTGCGTTAAAGCTAAAGACGCTATGGCGCGACGGCACTACGCATCACGTGATGTCGCCGTTGGAGTTTTCATGCAAAGGTTGGCAGGATTGGTACCACGACCTCGGCCAAGTGTAAAAAGCTAAAGCAACACCCAAACATTTCAGCCTAAATATTCTGGCTGTAAAGGCGGCTGCTTGAAATTCGAATTGGAGTGGGTTGGGGCGGATTTTAAGCGGTACTTTTGCGCTGCAGTAAAAAGGGATGGACTTTCGTCCCTCCCTTTTTGCATTCTCAATGGTTAAAAAAATGTTTATTAACCGCTAGGCAGCGTGCCAAGAACCATGAAACGCAAACGCATCGTGTGTATTAAGTCGAACAGATGCTATTGGACCATCGCTAAGTGCATTTGCACGAAAGATGGCAAGCGAACTAATGCCCTTAGCCAATTCGAATACTGGCACCAACAGCCAGCCTAAATCGTTGCTATTTAAATTGACTAGCTTGGTTTTATCTGCAGCGAATTGTGGCTCGTTTAAATAATAGCCTGGGCCAAAGTCGTAACCATCTGCGGCACCTGTTTTAGAATCAAACCTTGCCACCTTCGACCACCATAATGCGTCCTTTGGTGCTTGAATAAAGTACATGTCGCGATGCTCATGGCAGTGAACTCGCTTATCAACAACCGGGAACTCGTTATTACCGTCGTCCAGAATTTCTTCGCGGACACTTTTGGTGCTCTTATTAACAATTAATCGACGTAACTTACCGGGCGAATTAAAGCTGCCTGCCCGGCCCTTCATGTAGGCATACCAAGCGGGTTCTTTGTCGTCAATTGTAATAAAGTGATCGGGTTTTTCGTAGCCGACGTAATCGGCAACAATTTCATTGCCACGGTCGTATGCGTTAACCGAATGCCACATCCAACGACTATCGGTTTCAACAACAATTGGTTCGCTATCGCCAGCTCGTGACATGATTGCTAGTTTTGTCGAGTCACTAGCCTTCCACGTTAGTGCATCAGCAAACGGAACACCTTGCCGAAGCTTTGCGTAGTCAGGGAAAGCCGGGTGCAAAAACAGCATGACGCTAGAGCCGGAAACAAAAAAGTCATGCATATAAGTTAACGGCACATTGCGTCCAACAGGAAGGGTACGTTTAGTGGTCCGTTTACCATCGGCACTGATGATGTATGCCGAGTGCGAAGGATCTGTAGGACTAAACACACTATCTAACAAAATACACTCGTCGGTTTTACTGTCTACGCGAAAATGTGCCTTCAAGCGCGTCGGATCCTCGATGCCTAAATTGTCCGTTCCAATCGACGCCAATGTAATTGGGTCAAGTACCCAAGGTGGGTTCACCTCGTCGTGTGCATATAACTTACCGTTACGCAACACAGTAGTAACGCCAGCCTGATTTGCCGAGCCTTGTGTGCGCTTGCCGCCGGGTGGCGTCCGACTAGTCCAAGTGCCATAAATAAATTTCCCCGCTGCTTGCTCTTCTTTAAATTTTTCTGTTTGCACAAAGCGGCTGCGATACGAAACTTTTCCGCCGTTGAATCGATACATGCGAATCATGCCATCACCGTCTGCAATGGCTCCTTTTCGCTCGGTTTGACGCGAGAACATTGCAGGGCCGTTGCGATAAAACGCGCCCTTCAACCCAGCCGGTAGCGTACCTTCGACGATGGGTTCATAAGAACCTTCGATACCATTTTCTAAATGACCAAGAAATCCTAAAGGATTGGTCATTGCTTGTTTTGGATAAGAGCCGGCAGCGCCAAGCTCACCGCCGGTAGTTGCACACGCCGACAGAAAAAGTGGCATCGAAGCCAGTAAGGGTGGGGAAGAAATTAGTGGAGCGACTGTAGTAGTTACGGCCTTAACAAAATCACGTCGATTCGTCATTAGCAATCCTTCGGAACAATAATTAGGGAAATTTATTGTGCCGAAGGGCTATGCCGTTGTCATTGACCGGCGCGACCAGTCTCATGACATTTGGGGCCAATGTAGTAAAATTTGCTCGCTTGACGTTTGTCGCTTGGCGCTATATGCTTTGTTAAGGTCACCAAGGAAATTTGGGGTGAGAAGATTTCTTCTTTAGCTAGTCGTGGCATGTTCAAAATCAAAAGGATTCTGTTTATGGCTCAGGTTGTTAGCTCGATTGAAGGTACAGTAAGTTCAAAGCATCAAATTACTATTCCATCTGCCATGCGTGATGCTTTAGGGCTACGATCCGGCGACAAGATCGAGTTCAAACTCGGAAAAGGCAATGTTTTGGAGTTGCGCGTTAAGCGGCCAACACCGTCCGATACTATTGGGTCAATCCTTAGCCAGTTTGATACTAGCGCTCTTGAATCTGAGACTGGCAATAATGCTGCGAAATCACTGCGTGAATCGCGTTGGGATGATCGTTGATTTCAGTTGATTCGAATATCGTTCTGAGTGCTCTTAATCCTAAAGATGTGAATCATGGGCGGGCAATTGCTGCATTAAATCAATATTCAAGCCAAGCGTTTTGTTTGTGCCCAGTAGTTCGGGCCGAGTTACTCGCTTCGGGTTCATGGCCTGCAATCGAAGCTTGGTTAACCCTGCAAGGAGTCGCTGTAATTTGGGATATGCCTGAATCCGTTTGGGATAACGCAGGGCAAGCCTTCGGGCAATATGCAAGAGCTCGAAAAATCGTACCTGCACCCAGACGATTAGTAGCGGATTTTTTGATAGCCGCTCACGCAGAGTTTCATCAACTCGACATGCTTACCTTTGACGACACTGTGTTCAAGTCTGTGTTTACTGACGTGGTTGTTTTATCGGTGTAAATCTATTCCGGCTTAATCCCCTGAGTTTTTCAACATTTGGGCAAAATCGCTCTCAAACTATCGATCCTAAACAACTCGATATTTCTCGAATTCGCGGATAAGGAATCCAACCGCACCAACCAAAGTACCCTACCTAACTAGGTGCTTTTGAATACAGTTACGCAGGCCGCTTTGGTCCTCAAACTTGTTAATCAGCCAGTTCAATTGCAATTTGATTGCAAACTGCTCGGCAAATTTTCACTGCTTGTTGATTTTTAACCGAATAAAAAATCTGAGTCGCTTCGCGTCGACGGTTTAAAATACCAGTTCGATACATGGCGTTTAAGTGCTGCGAAAGGTTTGATTGTGACGACTCAATTTCGGAGAGCAATTGTGAAACGTTTTTCTCTTCATCGCACAGCGAGCTTAAAACTTGTAAACGAATTGGCGTCGACAGGATCGAAAATAGTTCAGCAGCCGCTTCAAAAACAGCTTTCGCTTCGTTACCTTCGGCTGGATTAACGGGCTTTTTAGTCACGCGATCTAATTATTTTTGATGAGATTGTGGAATGTGTTATTCCAGTTCGACCTCCAAATATACACGACTTGCATTGCTTGGGTGCAGGCTCTCGGCATTGGCGAGGCGTTTCCAGGGCGATAAATCGAACTGTTTTATGGACTCTGAAATATCTTGCCCGGCGTCTACGGCCTTTTTCATGTGGATTCGTAAGGCTGCTAAATACGAGGTGCTTGAACTTTTTACGACAACTTTGTCGCCGACTTTTCCGTGCCCCGGAATTATTTGTAGTACATCTAATTGCTCAATGGTTTCGAGGGCTTTAATCCAAGCCTTTGTACTGCTAACGGGTAGCACGCTAAGTAAGCGTTCTAAGTAAACGATATCGCCGCTAAACAATATTTTGCTTTGAGGCAACCACACCATTAAGTCGCCAGGGGTATGCCCACCGCCGCTGCTTAAAAAAACGAATTGTTGACCACCTAGCGTTAAGGTAGTGGAGTCACCCTTTAGCCATTGGTCCGGCATTGCCGCTTGAGTTCGATTTGCGGCGTTACCAAGCAATGCGTTAAGCGCTGCAAGTTGATCCCCACCACGGTTCTGCATATCTTTTTTCGCCAACTCGTGAGCGATTACAGTGGCTTTTTTATCTTGAAAGTACCCGTTGCCTAACCAGCGATGGTCTTGCCCGCCCGTATTGATAACCCAGCGTATTGGGCGACTAGAAACTTTTTTAGCAGCTTGTTCAATTTGTTCAGCGCCTAGCCAAGTGGCACCACTGTCGATTAAAACATTGCCCTCATTCGTTTCAATCAAACCGATATTGGCATTGAGGCCTTGATTGCCTACCGTGCGAGCGCCGATTGGGCCAATGAATGCGAATACGCCCGGTGCTATTGGTTCAAATTTAACTAAGTTGGAGGCAAATGAAGTGTTTGAAAACAGCCCAGCAGCAACAAATAAGTTTGCCGCCACAAAACGAATCAACCCCATTTAAGCGGCTACTCCGGGGTTGCCAGCCATACCAATTAATCGCGGCGTGTTAATGGCAGAAACCTTAACTGTTTTTTGGCTTTGCAGCCAAGGCTCTAAATGTTCCCAAATTGGTTTATTTCCTTCGCGCGCTTGTTCGCTAACCGGAGCCCACCCTGCAACGCGATAGCGTTTGTCCGCCTCAACTAATTGACCACCTAGGCGCATATCTTGGATTCGTCCGCCCATTTTTGCTAGTGGCTCCATTGCATAGGTTAGCCCCCCGACACGCACCATATCGCCACCTTGTTGGTAGTAAGGGTCGGGATTAAACAAATTGTCGGCCACATCTTCCAAAATAATCTTAATTGTTTCACCGGTCATTTCGGTGACTGTCGCAAAAGAATAAGTAGTTGCAACTTGATCCATAAACAACTCGCGCGTAATCGCTTCGCCGGGTAGAAGGCTAGTACCCCAACGAAAGCCCGGCGAAAACGCGATAGGCGCGTTTTGGGTGGCCATTAAGCCGTTTAAAATCAGTTGATCCCAACTGCCATTAAAGTTTCCACGGCGATACAGCAAACCATCGGTAGTGGCGAGCACTTCATCTAGTTTTTTAGCATGCGGCGCGCGCATTTTGTTAAGTAGCGCGCTCATTTCTGCGTCGGCGGGTAACAAATCAGAAAACACAGGCAATAGGTTGTATTTAAAGCCCGCAACTTTGCCGCCTTGAACATCTAAATCTAGGATGCCGAGAAATTTTCCATTGGAACCGGCGTTAGTGACGATTGTTTTTCCTGCCGCATTTTCGACAATGACCGGAACTGGTACGCCATCGTGTGTATGACCGCCCAAAATTGCATCGATGCCGCGAACCCGCGAAGCCATTTTTAAATCAACATCCATTCCGTTGTGTGAAAGAACCACGACAGCTTGTGCACCTTTAGAACGTACTTCGTCCACAACCTTTTGCATGTTTTGTTCTTGGATGCCAAAGGTCCACTCGGATACCTGATAGCGGGGATTGGCAATTGGCGTGTAGGGAAATGCTTGACCAATAATGGCAACCGTGACGCCGTTAATAGATCGTAAAGTGTAGGGCTTAAAAACTTGGTCATCGAAGTCTGCAGTTTTGATGTTCTGCGCTAAAAACTCGACACGATTGGCAAAGTCTTTATTGACAATTTCCTCAACGCGTTTTTGGCCCAGTGTAAATTCCCAATGCCCAGTCATGATGTCTACGCCAAGCAATTTGCAAGCGTCCACCATGTCTTGTCCGTTGGTCCAAAGCGCAGTAGCAGAGCCTTGCCATGTGTCGCCACCGTCTAATAACAACGAATTTTTACGACTCGCGCGAATGCGTTTTACCAACGTAGCCAAATGTGCAAAGCCGCCTACTTTTCCAAAGCGGCGCGATGCCTCTTCGAAACCCAAAAAGGTAAATGCGTGGGCTTGGCGTGAGCCGGGTGCAATGCCTGCAGATCGTAATAAATGTTCGCCCACTAAATGTGGCTGCTTACCCAACATCGAACCAATGCCAAGATTGATACTGGGTTCGCGAAAGCGAATAGGCCAAAGCTGTGCATGGCAGTCGGTCATGTGCATTAACGAAACATTGCCGAAAGCCGGAATGTCGTACATTGAGCCGTCACTTTGAGTTGTTTGAGAAGCGGTTACACAGCCACTTAACCATTGCGAGCTACCGCCAACTAAGGCAGCAGCACCCATTACTTGACTAAATTCACGACGATTCATAATGCTATTGGTTCACAGGTGATTTTGGATCGAGCAGCAATGCCATGATGTGCTGAATTTGCGCCTCGGTTAGCAAGTGCCCCATACGTGGCATGCCAGAGCAAGCGTTGTATGCTTTAGCGTTGTGAATCTTGCCCCACGTGTATTCAACAATTGGTTTTGCAGCTGCGCTAGCGGGATCAGTGACACCGCGTAATTTACCGTAGTTATAAAGGCTGGGGCCAATGGTGCCAAATGACAATTCTTGCTTAGAAATTTGGTGGCAGTTGTAGCAGTTGCCACCGTTTACGCTGTCTTTTGCGTCGGTCCATGTTGCACCGCGACCGCTTTGTGCAATTGTTTCGCCCAGCTTCCAGTCGCCTAAAAACTTACCTTCAGTTGGCCACTTCACTGTTTTCATGTTGGCTTCTTCCAGGGCCTTACCTGCTTTAGCATCGACGTCTTTACCGTTAGCCTCGGCCGCGGAACATTGCTCAGCTGCAGCGTCTTGCTTTAAGCGACCGACATCTGCTTGGCCTTGGTCGCGAAACGATGCTTTTAACAGTTCGGCCATTGCAGTGTTGTAGTCGATTGGGGCCGGAACACTGGCGCAACCAACCGCCAAAATAGCGGCGAGTACCACGGCTACGCGAGGTTTATTCATCACAATTTTTTTCATGATTATTTCTTTTAGTTTATTTCTTTTAATGAATTGATTAAATTAACGTTTGATGGTGGGTGCAGTCGAAACGCCGTCTTTAGCATTCACGCCCATATAAACGCTTAAGGCTACCGTTGCATCGGATGCGTATACAGGGAAAGGGAAGCGTTGCTGACGAAAGCAGTCGTTAATTCGGCGCTGCATGCCCCACAACTCACCACTGGAAACACGATAAGCGGGCCAAGCGCCAAAGCCTTTTGCTGCCTCGGGGTTTTTAGTTAAGTTAGGCAAGTCTTGCAAACGAATGCGCTGACCATCGGCTGAGTGGCATGACGCACAAGCAAAGTCGTGCGTGCCGCCTCGATAGAAAAACATTTTTTTACCAAGCTCAAACATTTTTTTCTCTTCCGTATGACTTTGCGGAAGATTAAATTTCAGACCCTTCGATTCGGCGGCAATCCAAGCAACATAGGCTTCCATGTTTTTTTGCTCAGACTGCCCAAAAGCCGTCTTAATCGTTTCTGCTGCGCTGATCCCTTGCAAACTTTCCATACAGCTTAAGAGTCGCGATTCTAAATCTTGCACTTTGCCGGTGTCGGCAAAGTAACGCGGCAACTCAACGAAAGCACCTTTAATAACGCCGGGTCCTTTGCCTAAATCGCATTTCTCGAGGCTTGATTTTTTGGGGCCTCGCGCCGTTTTCCAAAGATCTTTACCTTTTTCTTCAAACAACTCGGCAGGATTGTCATCCGCGAGCAAAGCCCGGTAAGCGGCAATACCATCACTGGCAGATTTCTCCGGAGTTTGTTGGGCCTGTAATTGGCCAGTTGTTGAGAATAAGCCAAGTCCCACCATTGCCGCCGTAGCGGAAATCAAAAACAATTTTTTAGTATTTTTTATCATCGTGTTTTCCTCCAAAAAAAAGCCAGATCACGAACAATCTGGCTTTGCTGTTAATGCAATAGTTGTATTTTTAATCCGACCTGATGCGGAGCAAACACGTTAAGCAACAGCGACTTCGTCGGTGCGTTTTTCGCCCCTGTTATCAACCCAAGCAATGGTAATTTTGTCGCCGACTTTTGCGCCTTTAACAGTAAATTGCAGCGTTGGATTTTTTGAAACAGCCGGCCCAAAATCGCCGCTCATGACTTGCTTGCCATTTAAAGACGCAGTAACTTTTGTAATGTGCCAGGCCGGAATAACTTTGCCAGCGCTATCTTTACGCTGACCAGTTTCCATTTCGTGGGCCATTAAGATACGAACGTTGGCTTTGTTACCGGCCAAAGTGGCACGGATTTTCATTGGATCTGACATTTTTTATCCTTATTCAGTTCGATTTTTAGTTAGCCGCCGCAGCCGCCAAGGGTAACCTTGACTTCTTTTTGCGCGTACAAAACACGACCGTCGTTCATCATGGCAACGCCGTATACATTGGAGCTTTGGCCCATTTTTACGCGGGTAGCAATGCTGGCATCGACAGCGTCGCTTACTTCAAATGAAGCAGCTAATGCGTTAGGGTTTTTTTCAACCAACAGCAGCAAGCGCTTTACGCCCGCCAAATTAGTAGAAACACCTAATGGAACAACGGCACCGTTTTCTGCGATGTCGGCAGCGACTAAAACAATTTCTGCGTTAGCAACTGGAGTCGAGCCGCCGTAGGCTTTTACAACGTCCGCCAGCGATTTGGCTTCGAAGGGCGTGGCGGCAGCTTGCGCCTGAGCAAGCGAAGGAATAAATCCGCTTGCGGCCATTAATCCAAGCACTGCCGAGCTGTGCTTGAGCATTTGTCTACGTGTGGTCAATTGATTCTCCTTGATCATGCTTTTATTGACATAAAAATTGGTATTTAAAACGTACTACTTGGAACGAATTACTTCAAACGAATAACTTGGAACGAATTACTTCAAAATAACGCAGATGTAAAACTAGTGCCTCAAATCTTTTAGCGTAAGCAATCCACTTTTGGTTGACTACAGCTGCTTGTTTAATTCATTTTAGTAGAATTTTGCGACTATTGAGCAAGCCAACGTGCGACCAGTTTCGCGTTGTCATCACTTATGCCTTGTGCTGGCATTGGGATAGCACCCCAAACGCCTGCTCCACCTTTTTTAATCTTGTCCTCTAAATAGGTGGCTGAATTTTTTTTGCCGTATTTAGCCGCAATTTCTTTAAACGATGGGCCAACCAACTTTGTATCCATTCCATGACAGGCAGAGCAGCTGTTTTGACTGAGTATTTTTGAAACGTCTTTTGCAGTCAATAAAGCTACGGTTGGCGCGGCCTTTATTTCATTGTTTGGGCTTCCTGTCGGCGCAGTCCCTTGTTTTTCAGCTGCTACTGTCGCGATTCTTATTGGATCTGAGTTTGCCGAAGCTACCGACGGTGATTTTGGCTGTTGGTCGGTATTTTGTCCGCGTTGTGGGCCAACCAAGCGGTTTTGTTCCACCAAGTTACCGTGGGCATTGCGCGCGTGGTCGGGCAATGCAGAAGCAACAGTGGTGGTATCAGCACAATTGCTCATACATCGCTTGGCTATTACATCGGGCTTTACAGACCCTTTAAATTCTGGGCCGGGCCATAGGGCGTGATTGGTTGTCATGCCATTTCGGTTTGGTAGTAACTTCTGCACTTGCGCCATTGTTTCGTGGCTTAAAACATAGTTTTCTGGAATGACATCAGCGGTATGGAGCATGTACGCAAGCACGGCATACACTTCGTCTGAGCTGAGCGATTTAGGTTGATTCCATGGCATTGCCCGATTGATGTAATCCCACAGTGTTGATAAGGTCGCCACTTTCATCATCGTGGTTCGGCCCGGATATGAATTGTCAGTCAAACTAGCGACGCGCCCGGTCTTAATATCGTTTTTAGTCGTACCACCAATTAGTGGGCTAAAAATATTGTTGGCTTCACCAAAACTGCCGTGGCAACTAGCACACTTGGCTTCCCAAATATCCGTGCCTTTTGCAGCTGTACCGCTTCCTTTTGGTAGCCCTAAAAAGTCGGGGCGTACATCAATATCCCAAGCCTTAATTTCTGAGGCCGTGGCCGGGCGGCCAATGTTGGCAAAGCTGGCACCGTTATTCGCAGGTGTTTGCGCAAACGACGGGGTTAGGGTTAACAACGATGCAGCAGATAAGGCAGACAGAAATCTTAACAATTTAACTAACTGTGTTTGTCCTAAGTTAGCGCTTAATTGGCATAACTGGTGGGCGTTAAATTTGAACATTTTTCACCTCACCACTTTCTTGCACTAACCAAGTTTGAATCGAATTGTTGTGATAAATCGAGCGCGTACCCCGTACCTCACGCAGCTGCCGAATTTGTGGTTGAACATAGCCAGTTTCGTCGTAGGCGCGGCTTTGCATTAATGTAGGTTTTCCATCCCAAAGCCAATCGATTGAAAAGCGGCTTAAACACTTAGACAATATTGGGGTTTGCAAACGAGCTGGACGCCAATTGCGGCCCCCATCAACCGAGACATCTACCCCTTTAATTTTGCCCTTGCCAGACCAGGCCAAACCAGTAATATTGTGAAAGCCTTTGTCCAACAAAATTTGCCCGCCCGAAGGGGTGGTGATAACGCTTTTACACTCTTGAATACCCGAGTATTGCCGGTGCAATCCACTGGGTATTAAGTCGAGGTAATGAATGGCTTCATCTTTGGTTGCCCAGGGCTGGTCGCCAACTTCAATACGGCGTAAATACTTCACCCAACTAACTCCTTGAATGCCCGGCACTACTAATCGCAATGGGTAGCCATTTTCAGGCCGCAACATTTCGCCGTTTTGAGCGTAGGCTAACAGCACTTCGCCTGATTGAATCATCGACAATGGAATTGTGCGAGTCATCGAAGAGCCGTCTGCGCCTTCGGCCAACACAAACTTGGCGCGCTTCCAATCGACGCCACACATTTGCAAGACTTCAATGAGTGGAACGCCGGTGAACTCACTGCACGAAATCATCCCGTGCGTGTATTGCACGGTTGGCACCGCAACGTTACCCCATTCCATACCGGTGTTTGCGCCGCACTCGATAAAATGAAAGCGAGAAACGGATGGCAAACGCATTAACTCGTCCATCGTAAACACCATTGGCTTGCTCACCATTTTGGCGTCGGAACCGTTAATCATTAAGCGATGTTGCGAAGGATCAATATCCCACCAACCTTGGTGATGGCGCTCGAAATGCAAGCCGCTAGGCGTAATAATTCCAAACAGTGACTGCAACGGAGCAAACGAAACCGAAGCTTGTGTTGTTTGCGTTAACCCAGGACTTTGCCGACGCTGAACGTTTTTTTCGAACTTTGAAGGGCCGCCGTAACCATCGGTAACAACGGCTTGACCTAATCCCGTGGTGTGAGCTGGCAAATTAAGAATTGCTGGGTCGCCACCGGCCGAAGGTACTGGGTTGGCTTGAGCCGCAATGTTTGTAGATGCAGTCGCGACGCCGGTAGCGACCGCCGACGCAAACGCCTTGCGAATAAAGTCGCGTCGTCCGTCTTTTGCTTCAGAAAACACCGCGGCTACTGCGTCGCGGTTGAGGAAATTTTCAGGGGCTTTAGTGATTCGTGCCATTGTTATATGTAAATATTAGGAAATACTAATATGAGTATATTCGTTTAGACTATTACCGGTCAAGCAAGGTTTTTGCGATGACTTATTGCTGAATTCATTTACTTTTTAATTTTCAGACTCAGTCCCACCACATGACACACAAACCATTTGCCAATGTTCTATCGTCCATTCATTACCTACTGATAGCAGGGTTGATTTTCCTGCTATCAGGGTGCAGCGCGAACGCGGCCACGCCATTTGTTTCTTTAGAGTAAGTGCGCGCGGCGGGATATACCAATGCGAGTTATGTGATGGGTGGGATGAGCGCTTGGGCGAACCGCGGTTGACCAATGGTCAAACCTCAATAAAACCCATATAGACTACGGCCATGCTTTAGAAAGGCCTCCCCATGCTCGTAGAACAAATTTGGACCGCGAACCCCTTACGCAATTTTAATTATCTAATCGCTTGCCCAGAAACCGGTGAGGCTTTAGCCATCGATCCGTTTGATGCCGAAAAAACCATCCGCACCGCGCGTGTAAAAGGATGGCAGATCACGCAAATTTTAAACACTCACGAGCATCACGACCATACGGGTGGCAACGCTGCTGTGGTTGCTGCCACTGGTGCTAAAGTAATCGCGCATCACAAAGCGGGGGGCAAAATTACTGGGATGGACCGAGGCGTGGCTGCGGGCGACATTATTAAGGTGGGCAAGACCGTCGATTTAGAGTGCCTCGACACACCTGGCCACACGATGTGCCATATTTGCCTGCGTTCGCATACCGAGCAACCGGCGCTTTTTTCGGGTGACACCATGTTTAATGCGGGTGCCGGCAACGTGCATAACGGCGGTGATGTCAACGCGCTTTACACTACTTTTACTGAGCAAATTGCCAAGTTGCCAGGCAACACTTTGCTCTATCCAGGGCACGACTATATTGAAAACAATTTGCGATTTACTTTGGACCGAGAGCCCGACAACCAGGCGGCCAAAGACTTAGTGGGGCAGCTTACCAATGGCAGTTCTAAAGCGCACGATCCGAGTATGGGTTTTGTAACAACCCTTGCCCAAGAACGGGAAATTAACACCTTTATGCGCCTCGACCGCGCCAGTTTGGTCGCTAAACTGCGCGAACGGTTTCCAGATTTGGCCGAACAGCCTGAAGCGCAGGCCGTGTTTATGAAGTTACGGGAGTTGCGTAACAATTGGTAAATTTTGATGATGGTGAACAATAAAGTTGTAAATGTACATCCATGTGTTTACAACTTTAGCGTTGGAGGGTAAGATTGAGAATCCATTGCAAAGGTCGTCCAGATGCAAACAACACGCATTTTTAAAAACGGGAATTCGCAAGCTGTGCGCATCCCAGCTGATTTGGCGTATCAACGATCAGATATCGAGTTAGAAATTGAGCGGCACGGTGAAGAAATTCGAATTCGTCCAGCCCGTCGTTCACTTGCGGGCGTCCTCTCGAAGTTTGCGCAGTTCTCAACTGATTTTATGTCTGAAGGGCGAGAGCAGCCCGAGCAGGCTGAGCTGGATAAACTTTGAATGTGCGATACATGTTGGATACCAACATGTGCATATACTTGATGAAAAATCAACAGGAACACGTTGCGGAACGATTTGCCCAGTGCATAGTTGGGGAAGTTGTTATGTCGTCCATAACTTATGCCGAATTGCGCTTGGGCATGGCCGTTAGCGCGAATCCTCAGCTAGAAGAAAAAAATCTAAACGAACTAATCGAAGATATTCCTGTGCTCGCATTTGACAACTCGGCTGCGAATGCTTACGGGCCAATTCGATTAGCAACGAGGGAGAAAAAGAACGACGCACTGGATAAGCTAATTGCAGCACACGCAGTAGCTTTAAATGCAATTCTAGTGACTAATAATGTTCAAGACTTTGCGCGCTATCCAAACTTAAAAATAGAAAACTGGATGAATGCGCGACTAGACCAAGACAAATAATACAATCGGCGAAGTCGATTTACCCCAACAATCCGCGATCCCGCAACATCGGTTCCACTGCTGGTTGCTTACCCCGAAAAGCCAAGTAAGTCTTCATGGGTGCAACTGATGCGCCAGCGCCGTAGATATGCTTACGCAATCGCTGCGCTGTAGCAGGATCGAATAAATTACCTGCTTCACGGAATGCATCAAAAGCATCGGCATCTAGCACTTCGGCCCACAGATACACATAGTAGCCGGCGGCGTAATAGTTACCCGAAAACAAATGACCAAAGTGCGGTAGGCGATGGCGCATCACGATTTCGCGTGGCATACCAATGGCATCGAGCGTTTGTTTTTCAAACGCGGCAATATCCAGTTGCTCGGGGTTGTCGATTTGGTGCAACGCTAGGTCGACTAAACAACAAGAGCAATACTCAACCGTTTCGAAGCCCAAATTAAATGTGGCTGCTGCTTCTATGCGGTCGATAAGTGCATCGCTAATCGCTTCACCAGTAGAGACATGCCGGGCATGCTTTTTTAACAAGGCACGGTCGGTTCCCCAGTGTTCAAACAACTGCGAAGGTAACTCGACAAAATCTTGCATGACGTTGGTGCCGCCAATACGATCGTAAGTAACATTAGACAGCAAGCCGTGTAGGCCATGTCCAAATTCATGGAACAAAGTGCGTACATCATCTAGGCTAAGTAGCGATTCGTCTGGTTTGGCGGCACGCGAAAAATTGTTGTTGTTAGAGATTATTGGTAAGCGCGTTAAACCGTTTTTTGCTTGGGTACGATACGCGCTCATCCATGCGCCACCTTGCTTATTGGGTCGTGCAAAGTTATCGGCTAAAAAGTAACCAACTAGCTCACCCGATTGCTCGTGCACCTCGTACATTTTTACATCGGCGTGATATGTTTTTGCATCGTTCAGTTGTTTAAATTGCAAGCCAAATAGTTGCGTGGCGGTATCAAACAATGCATGCGTAATGTTACCCAAAGCAAAAAATGGTTTGCATTCGTCATCTGATAAATCGTATTGTGCAGCGCGCACTTTTTCAGAGTAATAGCGCCAGTCCCACGGCTCTAAGGCTTCGTGCATGCCTTCTGCTTTTGCTGCATCGCTTAGCTGGGCCAACTCGCGTGCGGCTTTTTTCTTAGCGGGCTCCCAAGCCTTCATCACTAAGTCTTTTGCAGCGGCTGGTGTGCCGGCCATGCGGTCATCTAAGGCGTAGTCGGCAAAGTTTTTGTAACCCAAAATTTGGGCCATTTCTTTGCGCAACACTAAAATTTCTTTAATGATGGGCGTGTTATCAAACTCGGGCATTGTTTGGCCACGCTGCGTCCAAGCCAAAAAAGCTTGCTTACGCAAATCACGGCGTTTTGCAAACATTAAAAACGGCACCACTAAAGAACGACTGAGTGTAATAACGTAAGCTGATTTGCTATTACGTTCTTTAGCTGCTTGCGCTGCCGAATCTAAAACGAACTGGGGTAGGCCGTCTACATCGTTATCAGTTAATTCTAGTGTGTAGGCTGTTTCGTTAGCTAATACATTTTGCGAAAACTGAGCTGTTAGCTGCGCTAGTTTTTGGGCGATTTCACCGAAGCGTACTTTTTGTGTGCCTTGTAGTTTTGCGCCCGAACGTAAAAAATCTAAGTGAAAGCGCTTTAATAATTCATTTTGTTCTTCGCTAAGTTGCGAGCGATCTTGATTCATCAACCCGTCTAGTCGTGCAAATAGCGCGGCGTTACCAAAAAGCTCGGTATCAAAACCTGCAAGCACTGGTGCTAGTTGTAACTCGACTGCGCGTAATTCATCACTGCTGGCCGAACCCAATAGGTTGCTAAACAACATGCCAACACGGCCATAAGTCGGCCCACACAAATCTAGGCTGGCTACTGTGTTTTCAAAAGTGGGCGAATTAGTGTTGTTCGCGATAGCTTCTAACTGTGCGCGCTTTTCAAGCATCGCTTGTTCAAATGCTGGTTTAAAGTGTTCGGCTAAAACTGCAGTAAAGGGCGGAAATTGGCCAGGCAAATCCCAGCTACTTAGTAGTGGGTTATCGAGCGGGTTATTGGACGACCGTAAATTATTGGGGTTAGTTGGTGCATTCATTTTAAATCGATAGATCCATTAAAAGTTACTTGTACTTCAGAGTCGCCAGATTCGGTTGGTACTGGTGCGCTCGACATTGTTTCCATTTTACCGCGTGCCATCGCCATGGGTCGAACCGTTACGTTGTAACCATTGTTTAAGTTCAGGTCTTTGATGGTGTAGCCATTAAACCCAAGCGCGGTTGCAGCTTCTTTAGAGCGGGCTCTAAATGCGTTAGCGGCTTCGAGCAATAATTTTTTTTCGGCCATGTTGCGGGCTTCATCCGACAAGCGAAATTGGATAGAGCCCAACTGCAAGCGCTGTGAAAGATCGCCCGCTAATTTACCTAACCCGGCAAGGTTACCCGAGGTTAAAACAATTTCGCCGCGCACCTTCCAACCCGAAGGCCGACCTTGCGCATTCCAATTGGGGTTGGTCGAAACATTACCAAGCCGCGCCTTTACCTGCGCTACCTTTTTAGCCTCCTCTAAGCCCGAATTAAGCGCTTGCAATACCGCTTGATTAAGCGCGGCCAAGTCGTTGCCGTCACGCTCGATCGCTAACATTACGACCATTTCGTCGTTGTTTACTTGTGCTTTGGCTGAGGCCTCCAAAGTTAATGTGGCCGCAGCCGATAAAGGCGCATAAAGATTTAAGCCCGCTACAAATGCGAAGCCAAGTAAGTGAGTAAAAGTTTTTTTTATCATTCGGGTATAACCAATTGTGTGTCTTGCATACGAATTAAAGTGTTTGCGTCTAACGTTGCACTTATGGGTGGAATGTTAGTGGCGGTTAGGTCATCTAATTTACCGTCTTTAGTTGCACGTAGCACAGTGCGAACTAATTGCGATGGGGGAAGGGCGCGTTTTTGTGTGAGATGGGTCCACATCAAATTCATGCTTTGATTAAAGTAAGCGTGAATCGGCACGTAACTATTGCTAAAGCCTGCAATGCCGTTAAGCGTATCTAAATGTTGCGCGTTGGTAATTTCGTAATAGCGTACTAGCGAGGCGTTATCGACATTTCGGTTATGCGCAAAGTAGGCGCGACCCGCATGGTTTAGGGGTAAAACAGCATCGCTGCGTGGCGAAACAATAATTGTGGGTTTGCCGCGCAAATTGCCCGTCATTTGTGTTTCGCTAATTCCTTTAGCAACACGGGCAGCCCAGTCGGCGCGCAGTTTTTGTTCTGCGGATTGGCCGTCTTTTAACATTGCGCCTGTAACTGTTTTGCCTGTAGCTACTTCGCGCAAACAAATAGCCCCAGCAATATTCATATCGTTTGCATCATTTGCGCTTACGCTGCTACGGTCTTCGCGCGGGCCACCCTTGCTTTTTTGATTGACTAAACTAATGCCTGCGGTTGGCACAATACCGTTGGAGGTAGCAAAGGCCAGTGCCGCGCCCGCAATACCAATGGGCTGCAACGGATTGCTAGCTGCATTAGCGGCAGCCGTAGCGGCGTAACTATAGCCACATAGCTCTTCGGTTACGCTAAGGCGACCATATTGCATAGCGTAAGCAACCGCAATACCTTGGTAAACGTTTAAAGCATAGTGCGAAGGCAAAAGCGTTAACGCCTCTGCTTGAATGCCAGCGGCTAGCAGCTTGTCGATTGATTCCGCCGCTTGCGCGGCTACACCAGCGCTTGTTAAATAACCATTTGCTTTTAACGCTTCGCAACGGTTATCGCGCAATGCTTTGGGCACTAAGTTTAACGGTGCCGATTCCATCCGTGAATCGTTGGCGGCACATGGCACGTACAAGTTTAAAAGCGTCGTGTAATCAAGTAACGAACGTCCAGCAGCGGGCACAACTTTATCGCCTTGGCGAATCGAGTAACCAGTGGCATTAGCGATTGATACGTTGGGTTCAGTGGCAACCACCGCATCGATTAAGCCTTCGGTATCTTGCTCGGCGGCTTGCAAAGCAGCATAAGCACCATTAGAAACACTGGAGGCAATAACGAACGTATTGGCGGCCGTGTACGATCCACTAGCGGCCTTGCGGTCATCGGTTAATCCATTCATTACCGTGAAGGCGTAGCGGACTGCCGTCAACGTAAATTGGCCCCACAAACGCTCGCTATTTTGTTGATTGTGCGCTTGCTTTACTGCAATGCGATGCGGGTTTTTTTCAATGTACGCTTTACGAGCAGCTTCATCTAAATTGGCAGAAAAATTGTTGGGCGCACTGCCAGCATCAACTAAACTTCCCGACCAGTCATACACTCGGTTTGAACCAAGCAAATGAAAACCGGTACCAGTGCCTTTGTCCGTGTAAGCTACTACACAGCCACGCTTTAATCCCCATTCGCCTGCCGTACCAATTGCGCCATATACGCCGCGCGAACCCGATGACGTGGCCGTAACGATACAAGGGTTTTCTTTATTAAGGCTGCGTGGTATTTGCACCATAATCATTGCGGTTGCGCCGCCAATTGAAACGCTGGCTAAATATTCATCACCGGCTATCTTGCCTTCGCCTAAAGTATCTTTGCCGGTTAAGTCGATGTTAGGACCATAAAAGCGCGTAAATCCACCAGCGGGGCTTGCATCAATTAAGGCGCGATAGTTGGCATGTATGGCACGTTGCCGTAAATCAATTGTGCTTGGGGCTTCAGGGTTGGCTAATGGTGCAAGCGCCGCTTGCAGCAAACCTGTTTTACCAAGGCCCGCGGTTAATAAATCGTTTGATTGCCCGTCGTAGGTTTGTTTCGAAATGGCGGTAATGGTTGGCGCTTGGATGGCGGCAGAACCGCTGGTGCTTACTGTAGAGCAGCCAGTTAACATAGCAGCGATTGCGGTTGTTGTGGTCAGGGCAAAGGTGATCACTTTGCTTGGTTGTAAAGCAGGCTTGCTGTTCATCGATTTAGTTCCATCTGCGATTGTTTGGTCGGCAAAAAAAGTCTCCAAGCGTTACTATTGCACATTCTTTACCGGTTTTAAGTTCTTAGAAAAATGAAAACTACAAATTTTAAATATTTTGCGTTTGTTTTTAGTGCGATCACTTCAGTATTGCTAATTTTGGCAACCCCAACGATCGGCTACGCCGCCGACACGCCAGCACCCGTAGTTTCGCCAAGCGAAGCCTATGGCGAGTACATGACCTTGGGGCGTGCCGCTGTAAAAGCTAGCAACTGGAGTCGAGCCATTCGGGAGTTCGAAGCGGCCGTAAAAACGCTACCGAAAGAAGCCGACGGGCATAATATGCTGGCGTTTTCGTTGCGCAATAAAGGCGACTACAAACGCGCAAAGGTCGAGTACGACGAAGCGCTGCGCTTAAACCCCAAGCATTTGGGCGCACACGAGTACATTGGCGAGTTGTATCTAAAAACAAATCAACTGGCAGAAGCCGAGAAGCACTTGGCGATTCTCGAACAACTTTGCACAAAAAAATGTGAAGAATACGAAGACCTAGCGGGCAAAATCGCAGCGTTTAAGAAGAAGTAAAACGAAGAAGTAAAAACGAAGAAGTAAAATGCGAGCTGCGTTTGTAAAGCTATAGGCGTTTAATCTTGATCAAGCTCGGCAACAAAGCCAGCCTCAGCTAGCTTAGCAATCACTTCATGGACGTGTTCCATACCGCGCGCCTGAATCACGACTTCAATTTCAACGTTTTGCGCCGCCAAATGAGTAAAGGCGCGTTGGTGATGTACTTCGTCGACGTTTGCGCCGGTTTGCGCAATAAGTGAAGTTATCGTTGCAAGTGTGCCCGGTATGTCGCGCGCAGAAATACGTAAACGCGCTAAGCGTCCGGCCCGCACCATGCCGCGTTCTATTATTGACGCGAGCAACAACGGATCGATATTGCCGCCGCACAGCACCAAGCCCACCGTTTTGCCTTTAAACCGTTCGGGTTCGCGAATTAATGCGGCTAGGCCTACAGCGCCAGCGCCTTCAACGACGGTTTTTTCTACTTCGAGTAGCAACAATATTGCGTGCTCAATGTCGCCTTCTTCAACCATGAGTAAATCGTCGACTTGTTTGCCGATAATTGCTTGCGTAATAGTGCCAGCTCGCCCAACCGCAATCCCATCGGCAATAGTGGCCGAACCCATCGGCAAAGTGCTGCCTTTAATCGCATTGATCATCGATGGAAACCGTTCGGTTTGCACGCCGATAATTTTGATACTGGGTTTGATAGTTTTTGCGGCAATTGCAATGCCTGATAAAAGCCCGCCACCGCCAACCGCGATAACCAAGGTATCAAGTTGCGGAACGGCTTGCAGCATCTCGATACCAATTGTGCCTTGGCCGGCAATTACACTCGCATCATCATAAGGATGCACAAAGTTTAAGCCTTGTTTGGTCGAGAGCTCGAACGCGTGGCTGCGGGCTTCGTCCAGCGTATCGCCGTGCAAAACAACTTCGGCGCCAAAGCCTTTGGTTCGCTCAACTTTTACAACCGAAGTTAATCGAGGCATGACAATTACGGCCCGAATCCCCAACTGTTGAGCATGGTAGGCGACGCCTTGTGCATGGTTTCCGGCGCTCATCGCAACGACACCTTGGGCCCGTTCGGCCGCGCTTAGTTTGCTTAAGCGATTGCATGCCCCTCGTTCTTTAAAACTGGCTGTAAATTGCAAATTTTCGAATTTTAAATAGACTTTTGCACCCGTAATTTCGGATAAGGTCTTGCTTTCTACGCAGGGGGTATTTAAGACCTGTCCGTTTAGTCGCTGTGCTGCGTCCTGAATATCTTGGAAACTTACGGTTATCATTGCAAACTCAGTCGAATTTAATACTCCTATGTTAACTCTAATGTCTCCGCCCAATGCTCGGTTGCCTTTGGCGGCACGTCTATCGCGTTTAAAGTCGTTTTTTCTCACCACTTTTGTTTGCTTAACAATGACCACATTGAATTCGGGCGCAGATGCTCAAACATCCCCAGCCGTTGTCGACCCGTTTGTCTATATGGAAGAAGTCATGGGCACCCGTGCCTTAGATTGGGTAAAGGCGCAAAATGTTGTATCAAACCAATTGCTTACCGCAACGCCAACCTACAACGCCGACAAAGTGGCGGTGCTATCGGTTTTAAACAACCGTGATCGCATTCCAGACGTTAAACGGCGCGGAAACTTTTTTTACAATCTTTTGCGCGACGATCAGTACAAAGTAGGTTTGTGGCGCAGAACGACTTTAGGCGAATACCGTAAAGCCAAACCCCAGTGGGAATCGATCCTCGATTTAGATGCACTTGCCAAAACAGAAAAAGAAAACTGGGTCTGGGCCGGTGCCAATTGCAATGCATCCAATCATGATCAATGCCTAATTAGCCTGTCACGCGGCGGGGCGGATGCCAATGTTACCCGTGAATTTGATTTAAAAACTCGCCAATTTGTAAAAGATGGTTTTGCCTTACCCGAAGCAAAAGCGCAAGTCGATTGGGTTGATGCCAATAATTTGCTAGTAGCGACCGATTTCGGCGCTGGTAGCTTAACCAAAAGCGGTTATCCACGAATCATTAAACACTGGAAACGTGGTACGCCCTTAGCACAAGCGCGCACTATTTACGAAGGCACAGTCGAAGATGTATCGGCGTTTGCGTATGTAGAGCGCGATCCAAAGTACACCCGGGTTTATGTTGGGCGTAGTATCGATTTTTACCGTAGTGAGCAATTTTTAGTTGACTGGGCCGTTGTACAAAAAAGCGCAGAAACCGCAGGAGCTGCCGACTTTAAATACACAAAAATTCAAGTGCCCGAGGACGCGCGATTTAGCCCAAGCGGCGAGTGGGTTTATCTTGAGATTAAAAGTGACTTAAAGCACGGCGACAAAACATTTAAGTCGGGCAGTTTATTAGTGTCTCGGTACGACGCGCTTTTAGCGGGCAAGCCACAATACCAAGCAGTGTTTGAACCTACGCCAACGAGCTCACTATCGGATAGTGGCGCTTTAGACGTTACCAAAAATGCAGTGCTCTTAACCATTCTCGAGAACGTAACATCGCGCATGGAAGAGTGGCGCTTTGCCAATGGTCAATGGGCTAAACGGAATATTAAAACACCAACACCAGGTTCGTTGGGTGCTGCCGCTTTGCATGATCGGTTTATGGAAAACGATCCGTTAGCCGATGCTTACACCATGACCTACACCGATTTTTTAACGCCCAATAGCGTGTACTTAGGCAAGATTGGCTCGGATGACCGTGAACTACTAAAAAGCAACCCAGTATTTTTTAATAGCGAAGGCATGCGAAGCGAACAACGCTTTGCGGTGTCTAAAGACGGTACGCGCGTTCCGTATTTTGTGGTGTATCCAAAGGGTTATAAAGCCGGTGGATCTGCGCCGACTCTGTTGTATGGCTATGGGGGCTTTCAAGTATCAATGGCCCCTTGGTATAGCGGTGGTTGGGGTCGTACGTGGTATGAGCGCGGTGGAATTTTAGTTGTTGCCAACATTCGCGGCGGCGGTGAATATGGCCCGACTTGGCATCAATCGGCTATCTTGGAAAAAAAGCAACGCAGCTACGATGACTTTATTGCAGTGGCCGAAGACTTAACCAAAAATGGAATTTCGCGCAAAGAAAAATTGGGCATTATGGGCGGCAGTAATGGTGGCTTACTAGTAGGTGCCGTCATGATGCAACGTCCCGATTTATTTGGTGCAGTGGTATGTAGCGTGCCGTTACTAGACATGCGCAACTATCACAAATTACTAGCCGGTAATTCTTGGATGGCCGAGTATGGCGATCCAGATAAGCCCGAACAGTGGGCTTACATTAGCAAGTACTCGCCCTATCAAAACGTAAAGAGTGGTACAAAATACCCGCGCGTATTTTTTAATACTTCAACCCGCGATGATCGAGTACATCCGGGGCACGCTCGTAAAATGGCCGCATTAATGATGAGCCAAAACCGCGGACCCGATCAGGTGTTGTACTACGAAAATATTGAGGGTGGCCACGGTGGTGCTGCTAACAACGAACAACGCGCAAATTTAACCGCTTTAGAAATGGCATTTTTATGGGATACCTTGGGTAAAAATTAAATGAACGCAACTGGCATCTCACTGGGTCCAATCCCCTTAGACTTTATTTTGTTTGCCTGCATCTTGTTAGGCATCGCTTTGTTTCACGGCAAGACACTGCAAATTGCAGTGGTCGGTTTAATTATTGTTGTACTTTATAAGCTCGGTTTCACAGGCTTTAAAGACGGCCCCGGTATTGCTGGGCTAGTGGCACACTTAAAGCATGAGTGGATCATCATCGCTAACCTGCTCGGATTGTTGTTAGGTTTCGCATTGTTGTCTAAGCACTTTGAAGACAGTGGCCTGCCGCAAAAATTACCCGATGTTTTGCCAGACGGTCGGCTCGGCGCGTTTGTATTGTTGGTGATTGTGTTTGTGATGTCGGCCTTTTTGGACAACATTGCAGCCGCACTGATCGGCGGTGCGATGGCTAAGGTAGTTTTCAAAAGCAAATTACACATTGGTTATTTGGCAGCTATTGTGGCCGCATCCAATGGTGGTGGTTCTGGCTCGGTAGTTGGTGATACAACGACGACGATGATGTGGATCGACGGCGTTGCGCCGCGTCAGGTGTTTGATGCTTACATCGCTGCTGTAACCGCTTTATTGTTTTTTGGCTACTTCGCTGCGGGTCAGCAACATCGCCATAATCCAATCATGAAAGACGCGCCTACTGGTGCTGTTATCGATTGGGGGCGCATTGGCGTCTGTGTCTTCATTCTGTTGGTGGCGGTTGCCGCAAACGTTATTTGCAATTTAAAGTTTCCAACCGTGCTCGAACACTTTCCGGTTATTGGTACAGCCGTTTGGGTTGCCATTTTATTAACGGCCTTGTTCCGTAAACCCGACTGGAAACTATTGCCCGATGCGTTTAAGGGTTCCGTATTTTTGTTGTCCTTAGTGGTCATCGCCTCGTTAATGCCGGTAGAAAAATTACCACCAGCCTCTTGGCCAACAACTTTAGGGCTGGGTTTCGTTTCGGCTGTATTCGATAACATTCCACTAACCGCATTGGCCTTAAAACAAGGTGGTTACGATTGGGGTATGTTGGCCTTTGCAGTTGGCTTTGGTGGATCGATGATTTGGTTTGGTTCGTCAGCTGGTGTGGCCCTTGCTAATACTTTTCCCGAGGCGCGTTCAGTTGGCGCTTGGCTTAAAGGTGGCTGGCATATTGCGGTTGCCTACGTGCTTGGGTTTGGTGTGATGTTGATGCTTTCGGGCTGGCACCCCGAGCCACGCGCTAAAGATCTGAAAAAGCTATCACCAAAAGCAACGCCAGCTGCGTCAATCACAGCGCCCTCGGTGGCCGTTGTCGCCCCACCTACCGCTTTAAAATAGAGCAATGAGCAAAATACTACTTTCCCTTCCGCGCGGTGAACGCGTTGGCATCGCTTTTTCTGGCGGTTTAGACACTTCAGCAGCTATTGCGTGGATGCGGAACAAGGGTGCAATTCCCTACGCCTACACTGCAAACTTAGCGCAACCCGATGAAGCCGATTACAACGACATTCCGCGCAAAGCAAAAGTGTATGGTGCCGAAAACGCACGGCTAATCGATTGCCGCGAAGCGTTGGTTCACGAAGGTTTAGTAGCCTTGCAGTGTGGTGCATTTCATATCTCTAGTGCGGGTAAAACCTACTTCAACACCACGCCCCTAGGTCGTGCTGTAACCGGCACTATGCTGGTTAAAGCGATGCAAGAAGACAAGGTTAATATTTGGGGCGATGGCTCGACGTATAAGGGCAATGACATCGAACGCTTTTATCGTTACGGTTTAATGGCTAACCCAGGTTTAAAAATTTATAAGCCGTGGCTAGACCGCGATTTCGTTGGTGAATTAGGTGGCCGTAAAGAAATGAGTCAGTGGTTAACCGATAACGGTTTTCCATACAAAATGAGTAAAGAAAAAGCTTACTCGACCGACTCTAATATTTGGGGCGCAACCCACGAAGCCAAAGACCTTGAGTTTCTAACCAAGGGCTTACGCATCGTCGAACCTATCATGAGCGTCAAGCATTGGGATAGTTCGGTAGTCATTGCGCCCGAAGAAGTACGCGTGCAATTTGAAAACGGTTTTCCAGTAGCGCTCAATGGGCAAAGCTTTGCCAGCAAAGTCGACCTCGTGTTAGAAGCCAATAAAATTGGTGGCCGTCATGGCTTGGGTATTTCCGATCAAATCGAAAACCGAATTATCGAAGCCAAGAGCCGTGGCATTTACGAAGGCCCCGGCATGGCCTTGCTACACATCGCTTACGAGCGTTTGGTAGCGGGCATACATAACGAAGGCACCATCGATAACTATCGCACCATGGGCCGCAAATTAGGCCGCTTGTTGTACGAGGGCCGTTGGTTCGATCCGCAAAGTTTAATGTTGCGCGATATGCTGCAAAAATGGGTGGGCTCGGCAGTTACCGGCGAAGTCGCCATCGAATTGCGCCGCGGTGACGACTACACGATTTTAGAAACTTCTGGCCCGCACTTAACTTACCATCCCGAGCGTTTGTCGATGGAACGCGTAGAAGAAGAAGCGTTTTCGCCAGTCGATCGCATTGGGCAACTGCAATTGCGTAATTTAGACATTCTCGATTCACGCGAAAAGCTAGGTGTGTACCAAAAGTCTGGTGCGATTCCGGCGGGGACTAATGTTGCGGGGTTGTTGGACGAGTAAACGAGTTTTAAACATGCCAACGCAAATCCAAGGTGTGCGGAAACCGCGGATTGCGCGCTTCTGGTTTTAATTCAATTTTGCCGGGCGTGTGTCCGTGCCCAACAAATCTTGTAAAGCGTCGTGCCTCGGCGGCGTTTGCATTGACAGGATAGTCTTCGTAATTTCTGCCGCCCGGATGACTGACGTGATAAGTGCACCCACCCAAGGCCCGGTTGTTCCAAGTATCGACAACATCAAACACTAAAGGTGCTTGAATACCAATGGTGGGGTGCAATGCTGTAGGCGGCGCCCATGCTCTAAAACGCACACCTGCAACGGCTTCGCCAGGGACCCCTGTAAAGTGCAAAGGTAGGGGCCTGCCATTACAAGTAACTACATGTCGACTCGCCGTCAGTCCGCGCACACGAACTTGCATGCGTTCTACGGATGAGTCTACATAGCGTGAAGTCCCTCCACGGCTGACCTCTTCACCCATCACATGCCATGGTTCGATGGCTTGGCGCAATTCAATTTCAATGCCATCGTAAACGACAGTGCCATAACGAGGGTAACGAAACTCTAAAAACGGATCGAACCAATCTTCAGAAAATTCATAGCCACTGTTGTTAAGGTCGCGAGCGACATCGCGAATATCTTTTTCAACAAAATAAGGCAACATCCATTGATCATGCAGTTGCGTACCCCAATGAATTAAGGGGGCGCGGTACGGCGTTTGCCAAAAGCGCGCTACTAAGGTGCGTACCAATAGCGTTTGCATCAAACTCATTTGCGCGTGTGGCGGCATTTCGAAGGCGCGAAACTCAACAATACCTAAGCGGCCGGTTGGTCCATCGGGTGAATACAATTTATCAATTGAAAATTCACTGCGATGTGTGTTGCCGGTTAAATCGACCAAAATATTTCTTAGTAGTCGATCAACAATCCATGGGCGCTCGCTTAATTTTGCTTTGGGCAAAGCACTATCCATTTGTTGAAACGCGATCTCTAGTTCGTATAAGTTGTCATCACGGGCTTCATCCACGCGCGGCGCTTGGCTAGTCGGTCCAATAAAAGCACCAGAGAACAAATACGATAATGAGGGATGGTTTTGCCAATACGTAATTAGGCTGCGCAACACATCGGGGCGTCGCAACATCGGACTATCAGTAGGCGTTTTACCACCCAAAGTGACATGGTTACCGCCACCAGTTCCGGTATGTCGGCCATCGAGCATAAACTTTTCGGTCCCCAACCTATTAAGGCGTGCGAGTTCATACAAGTTGGTTGTGTTTTGACTAATCTCTTGCCAATTGGCAGCGGGGTGAATATTGACTTCAATGACACCAGGATCAGGTGTAACACTCATCGAGCGCAATCGAACATCGCTTGGGGGAGGGTAGCCCTCTAGCCGAACACGCTGCTTTAATTGGCTAGCTGTTTCCTCAATTGCAGCGATCAATGCCAAGCTGTCTTCTAAGCGAGTAAATGGTGGCATGAACACATGTAGTCGACCATCGCGGACCTCGATAGCACAGGCCGTATGAATGACTTCGCGCGCTTCAGTTGGTTCTTTTAAAACTTGTGCTTTGCTTTTTTTCGAATTAATTTTTTCGTCCCGAGTAGCCTTTTTCTCTTTGGCTAATTCGGGGACAGGTGCAAACGGATCTATCGTAAATTCAGGCTCAATGTCCTTGGGCAACACCCAAGGTAACGAGGCCAGCGGAAGCCGTAGACCCATCGGTGAGTCACCTGCAATCAAATACAAATGTTCACGTCGCAATGGCCATTTGCTGGTTCGCCAAAGTTGGCTTGCCTCTGCGGTAGGTTTTATCGGAATTACGTAACCAACTATAGTGCCCAAGCCTTGCTGTAACAAACGCGCTAGGCGCATGCGCTCGGCAGAGTCTTTTAGTTGCGCTTTTGTTGGATCGACATTGTTGGGCAAACGCTCTTCGGTTAGGACATGCTGCAGCACGTCTTCATAGGCTGCAATAATGCAAGCTTCTGGTAGGCCTAATTGTTGGACCAAGCACTTGGCAAACAACACGGCATGTTGGTGATTAGACGCCTGCTTAAGGATGGGTGAAACAAGGGTGGGTGTAGCGTCATCACTATCGAGCCACTGCTGATCGCGCCAAATAGGTTCGCCATCACGTCGCCAAAAAATATTTAAAGCCCAGCGCGGCAAAGGTTCACCCGGATACCATTTTCCTTGCCCGTAATGCATCAAACCGTTGGGCGCATATTGTTGCTTCAGTTTGTTTGCCAGCGTACCGGCTAATTCACGTTTCATCGCACCGTGGGCTTCAATGTTCCATTGCGGCGACTCCATATCGTCAATCGATACAAATGTTGGTTCACCGCCTTGCGTAAGGCGCACGTCGTTGGCTTGCAATTGCGCCTCAACTTTGTGACCCAGCGCATCAATCGCAGCCCATTGCGTATCGCTATAGGGCTTGGTAACCCGGGGATCTTCGTGGACCCGAGTGATGGTCATTTCATGATAAAAATTGACCTTTGCGGGGTCTGCCATTCCGGATACGGGCGCGGCCGAGCCGGGCATTGCAGTACACGCTAACGGGATGTGTCCTTCGCCGGCAAATAGCCCCGAAGTAGGGTCCAATCCTAACCATCCTGCGCCCGGAACATACACTTCGGCCCAAGCGTGTAAATCGGTAAAGTCGACGGTTGTTCCTGATGGACCGTCCAAGGCTTTGACATCGGCAACCAGCTGAATTAAGTAGCCCGACACAAACCGAGCGGCCAGTCCAAAGTGACGAAGAATATGTACCAACAACCAGCCGCTGTCTCGACAGGAACCGCGCGCAAAGCCCAGAGTTTCCTCGGGCGTTTGCACACCGGGCTCCATGCGTAACAAATAACTAATGTCGTTTTGCACGCGTTGGTTTAAGAAAACCAAAAAGTCTGCGATAGGTTTAGGCTCTTTGCCCAAGTCCGTACGTGCCTTAGTTAGCCAAGTGCTTAATAACGGACCAGCCGGCTCTGTTTGCAAGTAGGCAGTAAGCTCGTATGCGGTTTGCGAATCGTATGCAAACGGATAATGCTCTGCATATTTTTCAACAAAAAAATCGAATGGATTGATAACGGTAAGATCAGCCAACAAATCGACCGTAAAGCTTAAGCGTTGAGTCGGCTTTGGAAACACCAAGCGCCCAATGTAATTTCCGTAAGGGTCCTGCTGCCAGTTTACAAAATGCTCGGCTGGTTCGACAGTGAGCGAAAAAGCACTAACAGGGGTACGCGAATGTTGTGCCGGACGTAACCGAACTTGGTGAGGGGATAAATTGACAGGCCGGTCGTACTCGTAAACGGTTTTATGATGAAGCGCGACGCGAATGGCCATGTAGCAAGATCCTTTGTTTCAAGACGTAGTTTTAGCTACTGTACATGAAGCTGGTTAAGACCTTGTTGAATTAATTGGATCAGCGATTTAAATGTGAGCAGCCTCTTGAAGCACTTCACTGGCCCACTGGTTTAAACTTTTTCCTGATGCTTGTGCCGCTATCAACGCAGCGCCGTGAATTTCTGGCGATACTCGCAGCATCAACTTACCCGATGCTGGCTTTTCGGGTTTGACGCCTTGTTCTTTGCAATCAGCAAGAAACTCATCTACGGCACCGACAAAAGCTTGCCTCAACTCGACGACGGTTTCACCATGAAAACTAATCATGGTGCGCATCCCAAGCAAACGGCCAACAAAAATGTTGTCTCGTTCGTCAAACTCTATTTTTGCTGTGTATCCGTTGTAATTCATTGCATTCATGGTTTTATTCCTACGCGCTCAAAAAGAGCTCTCATTTCTTCAACTTGATACCGCTTCGCTTCCTTACCGGGGTGAGGTCGGTGGCAATGCATTTGTTCACCTTGCAAAGTAATTTTCACCCTAGATCCCTCGCGTTCAGTGACATCGCCGCCATTGGCTTTGACCAGCGCCTCAAACTCAGAAAAGATGAAGGAAGCCGATGTTGGCTTAGTAAAGATTGCTATTAAGGCTTTTTTATTTTTTGAATTCAAGATTGTTTGATGATAGCATAAAGTGCAATCATAAGCAAGCATAAAATGATTGCATTTAGGGTGCAGTAGTTTGTGATGAATGCTCAAACTTGATCTAACAATGGCCTCAATTTCAAACGAAGGCCTGTCAGAACAAGTCAGAACTAATACTGCTTAAATGAACCATAATTACGCTGCGTTATCAAACGCCATTTTGATCCAAGCAATGACTTCCTTATCAATTTCGGTAATGGCAGAAAGATTGATTTTGTGTGAGCAAATACCATTTGGTTTTTCAGCTTCTAACTTGCCTTTTGGTTCGACGCCTTTTAAATTAAAACCAATTTCGAAACGTGTTTTTGATGCGGGATTTAAGATAACGAATTGCTTTTTCCGCTTCAAGCTGACGTAAGTCTTTTTTGGCGCAATTTCGAAGTCGCCACCAAATTTCGTAATTTCGGCGATGAGTTTTTCGTAGTAGGGTTTTAGATGCTCTTTGCCGGAATATTGACTTTCAATTAAATCATCTGTATCGGTTGCCGAAGCTGCGTCGGACGCCAATACTTTCAGTGCGATTTCGGATGCATAGCCGTGAGTAACCTGATGTTCTTCTTTCAAAAACTTAACAATTTCACCGTGCTTAACAAAATTTTTCTTGGCAATTATTTTTTTCCACTCGTCTAACGAATGGCCGGTTTTTTCTTTCAAATTTTCAATCATTGTTGATGTAGCTTTGTCCATGATGTTTAGTCCTTTAATTTGCGATGTTTGAGTGAGTTTTTAAATTGATGCTTTGTTTGCGACAGATGTAACTTTACGCAGCGGCTTTACATTGCACAATTGATGTAATGCTTATTAAACTGCAAATAAAAAGTTTGTAATGCGAGTGTTGTTGAAAGCGCCTGTTTAGAAGTTCTGAAAGCGCAGCGCGGCGCCATTCGGCCGTTGCTCAACTAAAATAAGGCGAAGGAAAAAACGATAAATCGTTGATTGAAAAAAGCGTTCGCGGCTTAGTAAAAGTCCATTGCGCGAATGCCAACGTACCGAGGAAAGGCGAACCCGTTTTCTCGACAATAACGACCTGACATTCGTCGGTTAACACGTGAATTCGTTTCTTTATCGAAAGCATCGCACTGAGCAAAACGAACAAAGGGCGGATTAAACACACCTCAAAATCACTTCAAAAAGGCGTCGTAGGCGGTCTTAAGGATTAGCAAACTTACTACTAAAACAAAAATGCTACGCACGAACGATGCACCATGTTTCAATGCTAGGTGGGTACCCACAATACTTCCGAGAATGTTTGCTGCAGCTAAAACTAGCCCAACTTGCCACCAGACGTGACCCTTTAGAGAAAACAAAACTAGTGCTGCAAAATTGGTAGCCACATTGAGAACCTTTGCTGAAGCAGAGGCATTTAGAAAGTCATATCCCATTAAGCGTACCAATAAAAAAACGTAAAAGCTGCCTGCACCCGGACCAAAAAAGCCATCGTAAAAGCCGATTGATGCACCGATTCCAGATGTAACTGCTACCGCCTGCACTCCTGAGTATCGTGGAACATGACTTCTGCCTAACTCCTTATTCCAAAGCGTGTAACAAAGCACACCGACCAGCACCACGGGCAAGAGCCGCCGCAGGAACGTTGAGTCAATAACAGTAACCGTCCACGCTCCGCAAAGACTTCCGGCCAGCACAAAAGCTGCCGCGGGTAAGAGTACCCGCCAATTCAAGTCGACTCGCGTTGCAAATTGACGAGCTGAAATGAATGTTCCCCAAATTGCAGCGAACTTATTTGTTCCCAGCAGAGTAGCCGGAGGTGCCGATGGAAATGTAGCAAACAACGCTGGAACTAGTACAAGCCCGCCGCCTCCAACGATTGAATCAATCGAACCTGCTAAGACAGAAGCAACGGTTAGCAGCGCGAGTTCAAGGGACATAGTGATGTTGATTCACCGATATTACCCGCGTTAATTTCGTCGCTCAGTTAGCCCATCGGTGGAAGGCTCAAAGTTCAGCGGTCGAAGTTGCTCTGTTAATGAACGCGTTTTTTCTGTTGATACATTGCCGGTGTGCAATGTCGATTTACGTTCAATGAGCATAATATGACATTCATGCTCAGCAACAGGGTTATGGCGCACGCCTTTCGGTACCGTGAACATTTCGCCCTCGGAAAGTTCAACTGCGCCGTCTTCCATTTCGATTCGCAAGTTGCCTTTTAAGATGAAGAATAGTTCATCTTCGTTTTCGTGACTATGCCATGCTAACGAACCGTGAACTTTAGCTACTTTGATATAGGCATCATCGACTTCTCCGACCACACGAGGCGACCAATGCTCTGTGAGGGCATCTGCGATTTGTTTGGGTGAAACAATGTTCAAGGTCATCCTTTCGTTAGTTAATTTTTGGTAGCGTCAGTTCTAAAAGTTGTGCTTCACCGTTTTGCGGCCTCTAACGCGAGCAACCTTATGTCATCCAAAAGCGCTTCAACTGACTTTATGGTTTTAGGCATCTTCTGAAACTCCCTTATCCGTTTACTGGGGTGCAAAGCTCAACGAGCATTCCGTCTGGAGTACGTACATAAGAAACCGTTTGCCCCCAAGGTTTGTCTTTGGGCGGAGATAGTTCTTTAGCGCCATTTGATAATGCGTCGGCGTGGGCTTTATGCACGTTATTTGTCACCAACGCTATCTCAACGCCCAACGGTTTAGCAGATTCATTGGCCCGAACAAATCCGTCAGCGAAGTTCATGTCACCCAAAGCGTGAGAGGCAAAACTCAAAGTCGTTTCACCAGTATCTAATTCACCGTAATCCCCAGATTCGTGAAGAAACTTTTGTTTCATGCCAAAAGCCTTCACGAAAAAACTTAAGGACGCTTCAACGCTTGGGACATAAACAATGGTGTAACCGAGTTTCATAGAGCCTCTTATCCAACTCAGGAAGGGAAAAGCGATATTGTACTAAAGCGCGCATCGACCGTGGAAGTTGAGGCATCATGTCTAAGTTGTCCACTAATCAATGGGGAAAGCGTTCGAGTTTAACAATCGTAATTGATTCGGCAGGGATTTTAAAACGTTCAAACTCGTTGAATCCAAATCGATGATACAAATTCAAGGCTGGTAAACAACCGCTCTGCACCAACTGCAAGTCACCCAAAGGCGTCGCAACAAAGATAACGGTTACTTCGAAGTCTTGGCCATCGCAGCTTGCTTGAGTTAATGAACCGGCCATGCGATGAAATTATTAATAAGAAAACCGTGCAAAATTTTTCACTCGAGCATTAACTCAAATGCGTAGCTTGGTTTTGACTTGGTGAAACCGCGAGCTTTATAAAACAAGTGGGCTTCATCGCGATGTAGGCCAGAGCGAAGGCGGACACGTTTGTAACCAAATTCTCGTGACCAAGACACAGCTTGTTCAAGCAAAGCGCGGCCCAAGCCAGTTCTTTGGTGAGACCGTGCAACAACCAATGCTTGGACCTCGGCGTATCCACCGCTTGCCAAAAGCGGAACCCCTTGAACATGACAAAGCCCAACAACATTTCCAGAAATTTCGACGACAAAAACTTCGTTTTCCTCGCGCTTGCATAGTACCGAAAGACGCGAAGCAACTTCGCTTTCTGTGGCTTTGTAACCTAGGTCCGGAAGAAGTCGACTGATAACTAGCGCATCAGCGAGAACTGAACTACGGATTATAAATTTCGACACGAATAATGATGGTTAAAGCCCGACTTAAATTGCCGAATGCAACTGGTTACTAACGTGCGGTTGGGTATGCTTTAGCAAATCCACCCGCGACGAACTACGATACGACAACTCGGTCAATTTCATGCGAAGGTTAGTGCCCATTGGTAACATATTGAAATGCCCAGTAGTACTGGAATTTTGTGTACTTAAAATTATGCCCCAGCCCCTGTGTGAGTTCTAGCAATTCTGTTTCTGTCGGGAAATTCTTCAACACACGATGAACAGAGTCATCTTGAAGTTTTCGGGTTTGGAATGTATTTCCATCTGAGTCGCGTTCCGTAATTGAGTGGTTACTTCCCTCGACATAAAGGTTGTCAATTAAAACGACATTTGAACCGGGCTGGATCGCTGCCGATAGACCAAGCAGAAACTCACGTTGTTTTTTCTTTGGCACATGCGAGAGCCAGAAGCCTGCAAATGCCGCATTGAATGAACCCTCTTGTAGCGCGAGTTTGTAAGCGTCGCCGACTACGAAGGTGACCTTATCAGCGGGGACTCGTGACTCAGCGATGGCAATAGTTTCTGGTGCGGAGTCGAGGGCAACGATCGAGCTGGCGGATTGGGCGATGTATTGAGTCCAGAAACCTGTACCGCAAGCAATTTCTAACACTTTCGAAGCGTGGAAAAGTTGCGGCAGCCACATCTGAAGCGAACGAATATCCGCTTGGCGTTCCGGCTTCTCGTAAACGCGATCATACTCGAGTGCACGGGCTGCGTAATAGGATTGCATATGGGCTTCGGAGGATGGCATTTTGAGCTTTAACGTTTCATTTGGCCAGCGCCCACGCCAACGTTTGCGGGGAAACTGAAGCGCGATGATTTGATCGCGCTTCAGTTGCCGAATGCAATTTCTTCATAACTGCTCGGCGTCGCTCGGTCAATTGCGTGAACCACAACTTGGACATGCTTTTCGATGATACGCCAGTCGGTATTTAAGAGGATCATTAGAGCAATTCGTCTGGTTGATAAATTTTGCTGATACTTCAGATTTGAATCAGTAGTGAGTAGAAGCTCAAAACCCGACTTCTCTGCGACCTCCAACAATTGTCCGTTCTCAATCTCACTCCAACCCATTTCCCATGCGGTTTTTACCTGATGGACAGGCAGATATTTTTTGAGGGGTCTTGGTGTACCTTGGTCAAAGAGAATCAGCATTCAACTAGGCTGCAATAACGACTCTTGTCGCACAAATCTCAAAACTTCTTGAATTTGCTCAATGGTGACGCCTTCAAACCACTCTACGAATTCTGCAGGACTTGCACCGCCTTCAAGATTCTCGAAAAGCGTTGAAATTGGAAGGCGAGAACCACGAAACACCCACGCCCCGCTCATGCGGCCAGGCTTGGATTCAACGGCTGAACATTTGGACCAGTCAATCATAAATGAAAGTATATCAACGAACTGACGCTGGTGCCTAGCAAAACCAGCTTAGCCGCTACTTCGTGCGAAGTATTCGGGCGATTGAATCTCAGGTATATCGTTTCATTTCAAAGGCGCGTTGCCCAAGCCACGCATACATAAGATGTGCAAAATTTCTTTTCGACATTTTATGTCTAAGAGGTGTCTCCCGCGACCTTTGCAAAGGCAAGTTACGCGAACCGGCAGAAAAATACTAATTCAAAATATTCACTACCCCCAATTGTTAAACTTTTACAAGTATACAAAGTTTGATTAAACGTCAGCCGCGATGCTACTAAGCCAAGGCCAGCGCTGGCGGTAGCTCGCTACTTTGCGATCGAAAAGGTTTGCGTGTGGAACAAGTGGATTAGCTGTTAGTGTGCCTGCGTACATGCCCGCAAGTCCGTAAGGGGCGTTCCATTCGTCCGGTCTCACACCGACACAAGTTTCTTTGACTAGGAAATGCCGAATTCCGTCGACTGCAGAAGTGAGCGGAGAGTATGGATGGTCAAAGAACTCTGGATACCACAAGTGGACGCGAGCTTGGTTTGCCACCTCAATTGTAATGTCGAGATCTGAAAACAGTGAAGCGATATGACCCTGAGCCTGTTGCTCGCTTTCAGCGCTTAGATCGTCGGCATCGAAATAAAATATGTCGTAGTCTTTGATACTCTGATCCGGTGGCTGAGATGACTTAATGTTCCAGATGGTCTGAAAAAGGCACCCCGCCACGAGCCAAGCGTTAGGTAGTTCGATGCGCTGCCAAGTGGAAAGAATCGCTCGATTAGACGGGTTCGTTAAAACGTCAGATATAAAGCTGTTTGTCATTGCATTGTTGCTTATTGTCAATTTTAAAACGGTGGAAAAGTAGTTGGATCGCGTGAACCCGCAAAAACTGCAAGAATGATTACTTCGTCTTTTCGAGCCTTGTGGTACACCGAGTATGGAAGATGTGGAGCAACTGCGTGGCGTATGTTACCCAAAACCAATTCTCTAACCATCATACCAATCGGCGGCTTCATCACTCTCGAATCGTGCAGCTTTGCGAAATGTTAGGATCGCCGCTGTTTCGCCAACCTTTCGCGCGCTTGCGCGAAGACATCTTTTGCGGCGACAACGTCATTCGGATTAGCTTCATCATCGGCATCACGCATTAACAATGCTGTACGCTGCGCTTCTGACATCGGGATTTTTTCTGGCTCTGATGCGATGCTTGCCCAGATCTCCTGAACCAAGGGCATCAGTTCTGCAACGGACAACGAGTCAATGCCTAGCGACTTAGCTGAAACTGGCATAGGCATGCCCTTCAAAAACGCAACTTTACACTAGCGGAAACTATAGGGTTTTCTTGTACAACGTAAAAGCTTAGCAACGATTTTGGGGACGGCGATTTTTGTGAAGCTGAAAGATCACACAAATTGACGGCGGCGAAAATTGTTTGCTTGAGCAGCAAGTTAGTTTGCATTTAACCGAACCTACCTTGCCCGAATTATTGAGTAACCAAGGCTAGACTTTACTACCTCAGTCACTATTGTTTCAAGCGAGTCCACAACCCGTAGTTCGGTTCCCGATTGAACCAAACGAGTAAGAGGTCGTGAAACTTGAGCCTTAATCCTCGGTGTGACCGCTGTCTTGCAAACATAATAACCAGCGATAGGATCGATACACTCAAACCCTTCGTCAGAGAATTCGTAAGCCCAAAGCTCACATTCAATCGAATGTTGCAACCATGAACCTTCGATGACCAACACCGATTGCGCTGTGCTTGCACCGAAATACTGTGTTAAGTCATCCTCGGTGCTGCTAGGTAATCGATGAAACGATACTCTCGGGCAGTCGCGAGGAACTAGGTAATTATACAAATGCTCGTTGTCGGTTGCCCAAACAGCTGGAACGGAAATTTTAGAATTTTCGGAACTGGGCAATCTTGGTTCAAAAACCTCGATCGTTGGATCTTCGCTAATGTGAAAAAGTCGCTTCATGCAAATTAACGACTTAAATAACCAGCGGCGACGCAATCGATAGTCGCGCAGGTTTGCGTAGAGTGTAACGAACGCAAACCGAGCATGAGATATTGCTCCAACGGCGTTTGGTTGATTGACAGGTTATGTTTCACGCGCTGCGTTGAGTGACAAACTTAATCTGTAATTCACAACCGACGGCCTTTGCGTATTTTTTTAATGTATTCAATGACGGAGCGTGCTTGCCCACCCCTTCGAGTCTTGAAACTGCGCTCTTTGAAGTACCCATCAACTCCGCTACTGCGTCCTGTGTGAGACCGGCCTTTGAACGAGCTTTGAGCATTTGATTCGCTACAGAATATTCAAGTTCGAGGGCTTCATAGGCTTCTTTAAACCCGGGCCGTTTCATCGCGCGTTCCAGCATTTCTTTATGGGAATGAACAACGGGTTGGTATTTCAGTTCAGGCATCTTGCACCTCTTTAACACGCTTACGCGCTAATTGAATTTCTTTATCAGGGGTTTGTGGAGTCTTTTTAATAAATGCATGTACGATCACTACGCGTCGTTCCTTCAAATAACCGTAAAACGCTCGACCAATTTCGTCGCTACTTTTAGGTCTTAGTTCGAATAGACCGTTGCCCATTGCTTTGGAATGAGGCATTCCCAACTCAGGGCCATGCTCTTCAAGCAAACCGTAAAGTCGGATGAAACTAGCATATAGGTCGTTCGGCCACTCTTCAATCGCCTTGAGCACACTTGGATGGTAGTACCGGATCTCAAATCGCATTGTTAATGTTACCAAAAATGGTAACTTGAGTCAAGCTCTTTCGGTTGGAATTGAAACATAACGACGCAAATAACAGGCGCGCAACTGTTACCCGCCGAGTACGAAACATGCAAGGCTTTACCTTGAATGTTTCGTACGTTTAGCTTCTGTTGCCCGCGTCCTGCTCATTTACTGGTTATCCTTTGGTGTCGTTTGGTAAAAATGAACCCCCCAAAGAGTGAACCGACTCCGAGTCCAGCGAGAGCCGCAACAAACAAATAGATTAACGAGTCCTCGTAGCGCATCGTTGGAAAAATGTATCCCAGCATCAGTAGCAACGTAAAAGTACCGACTAAAGCGCCCACTATTGCACCACAAACAATAAAAATAATTTTCATTTCCACCTCACTGGGCAGTTGCTTAGGATGGACTCCTTGGAACCACCAGCCGAGAAAACCTCCTCGACAAATGCAGCGCAGTTGTTAGGTATAAGTAGCCAGCGCCATCTTTGCGCTGAGAGTTGTTCTATTTTGCGCTGAGCCCCGTCATGGTTTTTCAAGGGAACGAAGCGCCTGTGTAACTCTTTTTTTCTGTTCTCGCGAAGGTAGCGTTTATAGCCGCCCTCATCCATCATCCATGGGTAGTCGTTAAGACCGTCGACGTGAAAATAATTTAGACCTGCATTTACAAGAGCATGGCCACACATATTTGGGCCGCTTCCACTAACAATTATTAGGTGAGCCGATGACCATTCAAATGGAATTACCCTACAACTGTAAAGATGCTCTCCGAGGTAAGCCATTGATGTCCCCTTATTGGAATTATTTTGCTACAGATGAACAGGATAACGAAAAAGCTCATTGGCGAATTTTGGTGACAGCGAATTGTGTAAAGCTGAAAGCGCACACAATTTGTTGGCAACAAAATTAGTCCATTGCAGCGGCAAGTTAAGCATTACCAACCACCGTCGTTGCATGAAGCTTCATTCCTAGAGCCCCAACAACTTTAAGAATTGTTGAAAATTCTGGGTTGCCTTCCGGTGACAGAGCTTTATACAGGCTTTCCCGACCAAGGCCTGTTTCTTTAGCAATTTGTGTCATGCCTTTTGCCCTCGCAATATCGCCAAGAACAGCCGCGATAAGCGAAGCATCACCCTCCTCAAAAGCTGCTTCTAAATAAGCGGTCATGTCTTGATCGTTATTCAAATGTTCAGCAGCATCCCAGAGTTTGGTCTTGATGTTTATTCTACTCATTCGCTTTCCTTTAACTCTTTCAGCAACTTCTGAGCGGCTTTGATATCGTAGGGTTGAGAACCCTTATCCCCACCGCCAAGTAAGATTACTATTTCGTTGCCCTCGGTGCCAAAATAAACGCGATAACCGGGACCAAAATCAATTTTCAGTTCGCTTACCCCTGCACCAACGGATTTCACTACACCTGGATTTCCGAGCGAGAGCCGCCTAATTCGCACATCAATTCTTGCACGAGTGGCTCGATCTTTTATGCCGGCGAACCAATCGGTATATTGCTCGGTTTCTCGAATTTCGATCATTTGCACAATGTATCACATGGGATACAACTAAGCAACAGGAGTTTAGCTGAGGTTATAGGGCTGCAATGCTACAAAGTAATGTTTAACGTCGCGCCTTACCGGTGCGCGCAGATTTTGCGCGCGGCCGTGTACAGGCGAATGTTAAGCACCTCATTTTGGAAGCGCCTGTAGCCCCCAGCCGATACTGGCTGAACGCTGGGTAAATGTTTCGAGGCTAAGTACATCGCGAAGGTCGACGATTTCAAACTTGATTTTTTCCGTTTCAGAAAACTTCGCGACCACAGCTCGAAATGTGGTTTCGGAACCCTCAAGCGGGCCCTTTGCCAAGAATACGCGGACTATCCGGTCCTGGCTCTCACGACGCGTTAGAGTGACCCAAACTAGCTTGTCTTGTTCATCTCGAACAGTAATGAACTTCCATTGACGGCCCTGCGGCGACTTCTGATCTTGGATATCCTCTGACACCGCAACAAGATGCGGGAAGTAACGTTGGAAGTCGACGACAGGGAGTCCATGAACTTGGCCATAGGCACCGTGGTGGAGCAGAAGCGCTCCAACGATTGAAAGGATTAAGTCGCGCATTAGAAAGAGTCTAACGGTCTAGATAGGCGGCGCGTAACCATTGCTCGCCGAGTGCAAAACTTGCGAGGCTTGTCCGCGCATGTTTTGCAACTTTGACAGCTATATCCCGCGACCGCCTCATCTAAAAGTTAGGTTGAATTTTTAGTTGCCGCTTCTGAGGTTGAAATTAAAAAGACCGAAAGCGCTCCGGCGAGGTTTACGGCCAATTCTGCGTGCCGTGCAGCTGGCTTAACCGCCACTTTCCCTCTGCCGTGCGAGTCACTTAATCGGTTTCTTAACGCACCCAAACCCTCTACCACAGTGGTACACCCACCTAATATCTGCTTAAAGACCAATTCAGTATGCTGAGAAGGGGCAAGATTCAAGCTCTCAGCAGTTAGTCGATATAGCTTGTTTAGATCAGGGGAATCTCCATACTCAATTTTAGATTCATCAAGAATATGCTTACATACTGCCTCAACTAGCGTTCTAGCCATCGTGATTGCGCCCTCCGGATCGTCATTTCTGCGATCAAGAGCTTTTGACCAAGCGGTTTGCACATACTTTGAATCAAACCGCTCAAAAACCTTCGATGCATTTTTATCGGCGGGAGCAGGCCCTCCAGCTTCAAGTACATCCAGCATCGGTTGAAACTGCCCCCAAATGAAGTTTCGTCGCTCGTGATAACTTGGAAACTCGTATTTAATAAATTGCCAGAACTGGGCAAGATTTCTACAAGTCTTAAGGAATGCCGGAATTACTGAGTCAAGTTGGGGTTGTTCAATTACGACCTTTCGCAATTTGATAAATTCGGCGTCGTTTTCCAATCCACCCGTTGCTTTGGAGACTAGGAGATTTTGTAACGACTCGACTTGGATATTTAGCTCACTCAAAATGCCAACGTAACGTTTAGGTCGAAACTCAAACTTAACTCCTTTTATATTGAACTATGGCCACCAGCCCAATGTCGCCTGTAGAAAGAGAACAACCAAACTGATAGCGATTTATCGTTTGGATCTCGTCCAAAGCCATACTCAAAAGTTTCACCACCAACTGATGAAAACGAAAGCTGACTTTTATCTTCTACGCTAAGTTCTATTGGCTTGGCATGCCATTGTATTTTCACTTTAGCCATTGGATTTAAAAGCTCTTTGAAGTGATGGAAGTACAAACCCCGAACAATCTTTTCAAGTACCGCAGTATGCGCTTCGCTATTCCAATTGAGGAAACTCTGCGGTCCCAAATTTATACCTGCAGGTGTGAAGCAATACCGTTCCACCAATTTCGATGTCATTTCGTTCCTAAGCCTTGAGTTTCTTTTAAGTGCGCGAAGGGTTGTTTCAGACAGCTTACGTGTGGATTCATCTGGAGTCCCAACATGTAAACTTAAGTAATTTCGGAAAATTTCATCTGTACCAGAAGAACCGTTATTGCATTTATCGCACGCTGGTACTGTAATCAAATCATTTGGCTGTGGGGAAGGGAAAATGCCTGACGGAGGCACATGTTCCTTAGTCGAGGCATTAGCCGTTCCACAGAGTACGCAGAGCTGGTTCAAGTGCAACCTAACGCACGATTTAAGCAGCGCCAAGATAACTGGTCGCATGGGTACTGAAGCGCGAAAATTTATTCGCGCGTAAGTGGCCACGAACCACTGCTGCTAGCGTCTGGTTCAAACACATGTTAGTTTTTGCACTTTAGCTCGC
>JANOZM010000021.1:0-311744 GCA_031429355.1 Betaproteobacteria bacterium
CAAACGTATCGGTGCCCGTCTTTACAATGTTCCAGCCATTGAGCTCTTCGGTTTCTCGGCGCTGCACAATTTGACCATTGGCATCGGTCTCGTACTCGCGCAGTTGCTGCTTTGTGGCCGTTGGGTTGTACACTGCTTTTAGTCGGCCATTGGCGTCGTAGTAAAACTGCGAATAACCAGTGGTGCTAGTAGCTCCCAAATTGCTGAATACGAAGATGTTCTTGGTCGCGATGAAGTAATGCGAGATTCCGTTCTTAGCAACCTCGAGCGCGATCAATTGTTTAACGGTTTTTTAAGTTGTTGTCGTTGGGTGGAAGTTTTTTATGCGTGGCGACCCAACCTACCTGACGAAGCAGACAATCACTTAATTGAATTAGCCATAGCCGGTCAAGCTGAAGCCATCGTAACCCGTAATTTAAACGACCTAAAACGTGGTGAATTAAAGTTTCCAGCGCTTAAAATACTAACCCCTGAACAATGTTTGGAGATATTTCCATGTCAACCTTAACAATACGATTACCCGACGATAAGCACCAACGATTAAAGGCGCTAGCAAGTTCGAATTCAATGAGTGTCAATAAACTTATAGACGAATTGGCAACAGTAGCGCTTGCCAATTTCGATGCGAAAGTTAGGTTCGAAACAAGGGCAAGGCGGGGTAATCCTAAAAAAGCGCTGGCTTTGTTAGACAAGCGTGATCTTGCGGACAAAATTTAGCGAACGAACAAAACTCTTTATCCCAAATTTCTTCTCCGAGACTTAATCTGTCAACGGTGCTGACAAAAAACGGGCACTGTCAGACCACGTCTGAACTTCTACACATCAACAGTGTGCTACCTTGGCCGCTGTGCACTGACCGACCACTTAACCATTCGTTTGTACAACGAAACCAATAAATAAAATACTCAACGAATCATTGTCTGATCTACTTCTAATTGTTCGCCTAGTTCTACGTTTGCGCGTTGTTTAGATGGGTTGCCTTCTTTAGCTTACATGCGAAGCCTAACCGCTAAAAATTTAGCGCGCTAAACCAAAAACAAAAAAGCCCCGTTTCGCGGGGCTTTTAAGCTTAAAACTGTATCGTTATAAACTGCAAAAAACGATCTTTGGCGGAGAAGGAGGGATTCGAACCCTCGGATAGGTTGCCCCATCGCCTGATTTCGAGTCAGGTACATTCGACCACTCTGCCACCTCTCCGCGGGTCGTGGTTTTCGACTGGGTTGGATTCTAGCAGAGAGTTTTCAGTTAAACAGGGCTAAGTACCTCTAAGCCGCCCATATAGGGTTTGAGTGCGTCGGGAACCCGCACCGAACCATCGGCTTGTTGGTAGTTTTCTAGTACTGCAACCAAAGTTCGACCTACCGCCAAGCCCGACCCGTTTAAGGTATGCACTAATTCGTTCTTGCCTTGCGCGTTTTTATAGCGGGTTTGCATGCGCCGGGCTTGAAAAGCTTCGCAGTTGCTGCAGCTTGAAATTTCGCGGTAAGCACCCTGCCCCGGCAGCCACACTTCTAGGTCGTAAGTTTTAGTTGCGCCAAAGCCCATATCGCCCGTGCACAGTGCCATTACGCGGTAAGGCAAACCCAAACGCTGCAAGATTACTTCGGCGTGGCCAGTCATTTTTTCTAAGGCTTCGTATGATTCTTCGGGCTTGGTAATCCACACCATTTCTACTTTATCGAATTGATGTTGACGGATCATGCCTTTGGTATCGCGGCCATAGCTCCCAGCCTCGCTACGAAAGCAAGGCGAGTGCGCTGTAAATTGCAGGGGCAATTTTGCACCATCCAATAAGTCGCCACGCACTTGATTGGTTAAGCTAATTTCCGAGGTTGAAATTAACCATAAATCGCTTTCGTTTTCGTTTTCGCTTCTATTTTCCTTTACGCCACCCTTGCGAACCGAAAACATGTCGTCAGCAAACTTGGGCAATTGGCCAGTGCCTAATAACGATTCGCTATTTACGATGTAAGGGGTGTAGCACTCGGTGTAACCGTGTTCGCGTGTGTGGGTGTCCAACATAAATTGGGCAAGTGCACGATGCATGCGCGCAATGCCACCACGCATTACCGTAAATCGCGCACCAGCTAATTTAACGCCAGTCTCGAAATCCATACCTAACGGCACACCAATGTCAGAATGGTCTTTTGCAACAAACGGTAATTGGGCCGGGTCACCCCAGCGGCGAACTTCGACATTACCCGATTCGTCGTTGCCAACGGGCACTGACTCATGCGGTAAGTTGGGGATGCTCATTAGCAAATCGTTTACACGCGCTAATACTGCATCGTTTTTATCAGTCGCAATTTTTAAAGCATCGCCGAGGCCAGCCACTTCGGCTAACACTGCCGATGCATCTTTACCTTTGGCTTTTAATTGGCCAACTTGCTTGCTTAGCGTATTACGCTTGGCTTGCAGTGCCTCGGTTTCCATTTGAACCGTTTTACGTTCTGCCTCAAGCGCTATAAATGCGTCTTGATCGAGCTGAACTTTACGGGCGGCTAAACGCTGTGCAACAGCGGCTATATCTTTACGAAATAATTGAATATCAAGCATAACTTCTTTCTATGAACCCGCGCATTATAGTGAATGCGCTCCACATACTGAATCGCCTAGTAAAAAAAGGGTTCAGCGACGAGATCGCGGGTCAGATTCGTTACCAGCTTCTTGGTCTAGTTTTTTTAAACTGGCTAATTTTTCTGCGATTTTAGCTTCTAGGCCACGGTCGGTCGGTTGATAAAACGCTTGTGGCTCCATTCCGTCGGGCCAATAGTTTTCTGCGGCCGCGTAGCCCCCTGCCTCATCATGGGCGTAACGATAGTTGGCACCCGCGCCAAGCGACTTCATTAATTGTGTAGGGGCATTACGTAAGTGCATAGGAACCAAACGAGATTGATCTTTGGCAACTAAACTGCGAGCTGCGTTATAAGCTGCATACCCTGCGTTACTTTTAGCTGCTACAGCAAGATACAACACGGCTTGGCCAAGGGCAAGCTCGCCTTCGGGCGAACCCAACCTTTCGTAGGTTGATGCTGCATCGTTAGTCAGTTGCATTGCACGCGGGTCTGCTAACCCAATGTCTTCCCATGCCATTCGCACAATACGTCGCGCTAAGTAACGCGGATCGGCACCGCCATCGAGCATTCGACAAAACCAATACAGCGCTGCATCGGGGTCGGAACCTCGAACCGCTTTATGTAACGCTGAAATTTGATCGTAAAACTGATCGCCGCCTTTATCAAACCGTCGGCCTTGCGCGCTAAGGGCCTGCTCGATAAACGCTGCATCAATAACCGTGGTTTTTTCAAACTGTGCTGCGGTTTGAATTTGCGCAATTAAGTTCAGCAAACGTCGCCCATCACCATCGGCCATATTGACTAAGCTGGCAGTTGCTTCAGGTAAAAATTGCAAATGCGGCATGGCAATACGATTGGCACGTTGCGCTATCTCTTGTAAATCAGCCGACTCTAAACTTTTTAGCACATGCACTTGGGCACGCGATAACAACGCCGAGTTCAATTCGAATGACGGGTTCTCGGTGGTCGCTCCGATTAACGTGATCAGCCCGTTCTCTACAAACGGTAGCAACCCATCTTGCTGGCTTTTATTAAAGCGATGAATTTCATCAATAAACAAAATGGTGCGCTTGCCTTGCGATTGCATAATGCGCGCTTCGTCCATCGCCGAACGAATTTCTTTAACACCGGCAAAAACGGCCGACAAGGCAATAAAATGATAATCAAAGGCTTGGGCAGTTAAGCGAGCTATCGTGGTCTTACCGACCCCAGGCGGGCCCCACAGCACCATACTATGGGGTTGCCCAGATTCGAAGGCGATGCGCAGCGGCATGCCTGCACCAATTAGATGTTGCTGACCAATTACTTCATCAATCGTTATCGGCCGAAGTTGTTCAGCAAGCGGGAGTGAATTATTAGTCAACAGTTCGACCGAATCGCCTCCTTCGGTATTCGTTGCGCCAAAAGCCCGACCGTGAGGACTTGTCGCCGTGGTATTGGCCACAGATTGGGTTAGATCGAGATTTGTTTGCATAAAGCTGTTCGGTCAGATCGGGCTAGCGGTAAAATACAGCATGAAAACATCAATGATATCTGGCTTGCTGACGCGAAAAGCCAATTTTGCTGCCGCACTCGCCGCATTTGCAACTATTTTAAGCATCACCCCCAACATTAGTTATGCTCAAGAAAGCAAAACTGAAAAAACCAAAGCCCCAACCGTCAAGGTTGATAGCTTAAAACGGGACGACTACGTTACAACGGCTTGCGGCTGTGCCTACTATGCGCCTACTTCCAAACGCGAAGATGGCCCGATGTATTTATGGATTAATGGCAAAGGTGAAGCCACAATGAAGTTGGACGGCAAAATGCGTTCGATGAAAGTCATCAAAGAGGAGCGAGTATTTGTTAATAGCAAGCCGCAACAGGGCAAAATTGGCTCGGGCGATAAAGTCCTTATGGTGCTGCAAGCCGATACGCTTAGCGCCTCCGTGACCAACACGGCAGAGCGCAATTGCACGGTTGGCCCCGAGTGTTCGCAATTTCGCTGGCAAAGCACTATTAACTTGTCGGAATTTGAAGGCCGCAAAAGTATGAATGCATGGGCCGTTTGTGGTTGCCCCGGACGCAAATTATTTAAAGCCGAAGAGAAAAAAGAAGAGTAACTGGAAGGTTAAGCGAGTCTGGATAAGTAAGTCTGAACAAGCGAGTCTGAAAAAGCAATTATGAAAAAACACATTTTAAAAACCACTGTTTTTGCTACCTATCTCGCCTTTATTCCGGTAGCAAGCGCTGAATTAGTTCCAATTAAATGGACTGATGGGCAGTTTTCGTACAAGGCCACCATTGGCCCCAAAAAATTTGTAGAAATCTGCGGACCGTTAAAAAAATTTCAAGTGATCGATTGGCGCTTTAGTGCGTCGGGTGCAACTGATTTTAATATCCACTATCACGTTGGCAAGGAAGTGATTGCCCCAGTCGATAAGAAGAACGTAGACGCGGCTGAAGGTGTTACAAATATTGGGTTGGATCAAGACTATTGCTGGATGTGGAGCAATAAAAGTGATCGGGTCGTCAATTTAGACGTTGTGTTGGGTCAAGCCAGTTAAATTATTGCTCGACAACATCCGCACCTTTAGGCGGAACAAATTTAAACGTTGCATCATTTAGTGCAGGGTTGCGTTGCACGTTACGCAAAGTCACCGTCACTAGTTGGCCAAAACTATCTTTAATTTCTAACACCGCAGGCATACCGCCCGCAAAGCCAATTGATATCTTTTCGAAGCCAGCGTCTTTGCTTTTTGGAATCGCATCAAGCCACTCTAAACCTTGGCGCGAAGCGGCCTCGGTAAGTTCAAAGTCTTTGTCTAATTGGGCCGAGCCAAACAAAATGGCTGCAGGTGTTGCACCGATTGCTGCGCCAGTTTTGCGGACCGTAACTTGATTTAAATCTTTATCAAAGAACCAAGCTTTTTCGCCATCGGCAACCATTAGTTGTTCATAGGGTTTTTTAATATCCCAGCGAAACTTTCCGGGGCGGCTAAAACTAAAAGCACCCGTAGTAACTTCGGTTTTGCCGCCACGCTTGACTTGGCTTTGTTGAAATTCGCCAGTAGCTGATTTTGTTGCTGTCGAAAACTCACGCAGCTGCTCTATAGCGCCTGCGTTAGCAACACTTGACCATGCGATAGTCGCCACCAAGGCGGTTGAAAAAACTATTTGATTTAATTTGCTAGCCATTTGAGGCGCACCAATCGCTTAAGCGTTATCCCGCACATGCGGAACCAAAATATCGCGATTACCGTTACTGGCCATTGTCGAAACGACGCCTGATTTTTCCATTTGCTCGAGTAAGCGCGCGGCACGGTTGTAACCAATGCGTAAGTGGCGTTGTACTAAAGAAATAGAAGCGCGTTTGTGTTGCAACACCACAGAGACCGCCTGATCGTAAAGTTCATCGGATTCGCCATTAACGCCGGCCTCTGCCAAGGTCGTTGACAAGCCGCCAAAACCGACTGCACTGCCGGTGTTAACGTCTTCCATTACACCGCCCTCGAGAATGCCCTCAATGTAATCAGGCTCGCCCCACTGACGCCAATGCTCAACTACTTTATTGACCTCTTCGTCCGATACAAACGCACCGTGCAACCGTTGTGGCAAACCGGTGCCAGGGGGCATAAACAGCATGTCGCCCTGCCCTAGCAAAGCTTCTGCACCCATTTGATCCAAAATCGTTCTCGAGTCGATTTTGCTCGATACTTGAAATGCTAAACGGGTGGGAATGTTCGCTTTGATTAAACCTGTAATAACGTCAACAGATGGACGCTGGGTAGCCAACACTAAATGAATACCAGCGGCGCGAGCCTTTTGTGCAAGCCGCGCAATAAGCTCTTCGATCTTTTTACCGACAACCATCATTAAATCGGCTAACTCATCGATAAACACCACAATTTGCGGCAGGTGGCCAATGGGTTCTGGCGCATCAGGTGTTAACGAAAACGGGTTGGGAATTTTTTCGCCGCGTTTATCCGCTTCGGCAATTTTTGCGTTGTAGCCGGCCAAATTACGCACACCTACTTTGCTTAGCAATTTATAACGACGTTCCATCTCGGCGACACACCAATTAAGCGCGTGTGCTGCTTGCTTCATATCGGTAACAACGGGCGCTAACAAATGGGGGATGCCCTCGTAAACACTCATTTCGAGCATTTTTGGGTCGATCAAAATTAAGCGCACTTGATTAGGACCAGCCTTGTACAGCAGCGATAACAACATCGCGTTAATACCCACCGATTTACCAGAGCCGGTCGTACCTGCAACCAATAAGTGGGGCATTTTTGCAAGATCGACGCTGACGGGAAGACCCGCAATATCTTTACCCAAAGCCAGTGTTAATGGCGATGACGCATCACCAAAATTTTTGGCGGCAATAATTTCAGACAATTTTACGGCTTGACGTTTTGGGTTGGGTATTTCTAAACCCATAAAACTCTTGCCAGGAATAGTTTCCACAACACGCACCGATTGCACCGAAAGTGCACGCGATAAATCACGCGCTAAGTTTACGATTTGTGAGCCCTTTACACCAATTGCAGGTTCAATTTCGTAGCGGGTAATAACCGGTCCAGGTTGAGCAGAAACTACGTTAACCACCACACCAAAATCAGATAGTTTCTTTTCGATTAAGCGCGATGTGTATTCCAATGTTTCGACCGGAATTCGCTCGATAGCTGCTGGCGGCAAGTCGAGTAATGAAATGCTGGGCAAATCGGTCTCTGCAAGATCCCGATCAGTAAACAAATTTTCTTGACGCTCTTTGTAGGCTTGTTTTGATGGCTCGATAATTACTGGCTGAGCAAAAAACACTGGCTCTTCGGCAAGGGGTGCCAAGATTTTGCGTTTTTCGACCAATGTTTCTATACGTTCTGTAGCGGCTTGTACGCCAATTTTGCGATCGGAACGGGCCACTACCAATAAACGAACTCGGCGCACACACCACTCTAATGCAGCCCCGGTGCGCTCAAAAATCGTGAGCCACGAAACGCTAAAAAACAAACTGACACCGGCCGCTACCAAAACCAGTAATGACAATGTAGAACCCACTGCACCGGTTAACGATACTAGCGCGCTGCCGATTAAATCGCCAACAACCCCACCGGGTGCCATGGGCAATTGCGCCTGAAGGGAATACATACGGGTGGCTTCGAGGCCGCTGCAACCCAACAGCAACAGGCCAAACCCTAGCCAACGTTCCCAATTAGCCATACCTGCATTAGTAATTGCAGTTTCGGTGGCTTCTTCGGCCGCTTTACGGCCTCGTGCGCCGCTTTTTTCGTTAGCGCTGGCAACGCGCAATGCGCGAATACCTTGATAGCCTTGGTAGACCAACACTAAACACAGAACCACCCACAGGTAACTACTGATGCCAAACAAATACAAAATAAAGTCGGCAGCATAAGCGCCTAACTTTCCACCGATGTTGCGCGCAACACCCATGGCTTCATTAGACCAGCCTGGGTCGCTGCGCGTATAGGTAAACAACACCAAAAACAGCATCGCAGCAAAGGCCAACAAAACCAGCAAACGTAACTCAGCCAGCAATTCCAACGCCCGAGGCGTTAGAACTGAGGGCCGACGATTTCGGGGAACGGCACCAATGGATGCCCCTGCAGCTACTTTTGCCATAAAACCTTAATTCTTTAAAACAATTTACTTTTTTAGTGCGCGCGCTTATTTACAAACCACGTATCAATTTACGTTTTAATTTAAGTAAGAACTTAATTTTTCACGCAAGATCAATTTGCCTTCAGGCTTAGGAACAATGTAGCCCTCGACTTCAAGGCCTTTCATAACCCGTGACACCATTTCGCGAGAAGCACCAATCATCTTGGCAATCTCTTGACGTGGCAACTTGCCTTTAACAACACGCTCTTCGCCCACCAGCTCGGAAAAATCGAGCAACACGCGTGCAACGCGACCGTACACATCAAGCAGCGCCAAGGTTTCAATTTTCTTGTCGGCTTCACGCAAACGTCGAACCAGCGAACGCATGATCAGTTGGCACATTTCTGGGCTGTGCTGCAACATGTGTTTGAAAGTCTCTTTTTGAATTGCCATGAAATCACAGCTTTCGATCGTGATTACGCTGGCAGAGCGCGGCGCATCATCGATTAAGCTCATTTCGCCAAAGAACTCGCCTGGCCCTAAAACAGCCAAGATCACTTCTTTGCCTTCAGAATCCGAACGCTGCACTTTGGCGCGTCCCGATAACAAAATGTAAAGTGATTGCGACGGCTCGCCTTCAGCCACGATCATGCGGCCTTTTGGGAACGCGCGACGGGCGCTAGCACCGGCCAAAGTTTCGATTTGTAATTCGGTCAAACTAGCCAGTAGCGGAACGCGCCGCAAAAAGGCCTTGTTTTCTTCGTGAGCCATACCCACCTTTCAGTTGTATGAATTTAAATAATATTGATTAACGAAATTGCTAACTTCAAGATTATCGTTGCACAGACTGATTACAGCGTCGCCATTCGCACTATTCGACCAGCAAAAATATGCCGCCAATCGTATAATTCGATCTGCGCTTTTCAATCCATCTGCTTTTTAACAACACCATTTGACACCAAAATGGGGAAATTTCAAAGCAGCACATCAGAAAAACCCCGCAAACCACTGATTATTTGTAGTTTTTAGGACTCCAGCCATGACCGCATCACCCGTAAGCAAGACCCTTCCAACCAAACACGCCCGCGTTTTGATCCTCGGCTCTGGCCCTGCAGGCTATACCGCAGCGGTTTATGCCGCGCGCGCCAATTTAAAGCCGATGTTGATCACCGGCATGGCCCAAGGTGGCCAGTTAATGACCACAACTGAAGTTGATAATTGGCCCGCCGACGTCATGGGCGTTCAAGGCCCCGAATTAATGGATCGATTTTTAAAGCATGCCGAACGCTTCAACACCGACGTGGTGTTTGACCATATTCATACTGTGCATTTTGACAAGCGCCCGTTTCGTTTAATCGGTGATTCGGCCGAATACACATGCGATGCTTTAATCATTTCAACCGGCGCTTCTGCAAAATACTTGGGCATCCCATCCGAAGAAGCCTTTATGGGCAAAGGCGTTTCTGCTTGTGCCACTTGCGATGGTTTTTTCTATCGTAACCAGCCAGTGGCCGTTATTGGTGGCGGCAACACGGCTGTAGAAGAAGCGCTCTACCTAACCAACATTGCTAGCAAAGTAACGGTTGTGCATCGCCGCGATAAGTTTCGCGCCGAGGCAATTTTAATCGACAAGTTAATGGGCAAAGTAGCCGAAGGCAAAGCAGAAATAAAGTGGTTTAGCCAAGTCGATGAAGTATTAGGCGATGCCTCGGGCGTTACTGGCGTACGTATTGCAGATACGCGCGATCAAACAAAAACGGATATTGCTGTACAGGGCTTTTTTGTTGCCATTGGCCATAGCCCCAATACACAAATTTTTGATGGCAAGCTCGAAATGAAAAACGGCTACATCGTCACTAAAAGCGGCCTTAATGGTTTAGCCACCATGACCTCTGTGCCCGGTGTATTTGCGGCAGGTGATGTGCAAGACCACATTTATCGTCAAGCCATTACAAGTGCCGGAACCGGTTGTATGGCTGCTTTAGACGCGCAACGCTTTTTAGAAGCCGAGGGTGAGTGAAAGCCAAGGGTTTTGCTGAGCTAAAAGGGCTTAAAGAACAATTTGCGCAAGACGCGGTAGAAAAAGCCAAAGCCGCCGCGCTTGCAAAAGAAAAAGCCGAACGTCTTGCGCGTGAAGGGTCTGTGTTTCGTGACGCTATGACCGGTACGGAGCCTTTGCGCACCAAAGCCCGAGTAGACGTTGCGCCGCCTAAACCTGAGCCAATCGCATTTCAGTTTCAACGCGATGAGCAGGCAGCGCTTTGGCAAACCTTGTCGGACGACATGGACATCGAGCGTTTGTTGGATACCGACGCTAATTTATCGTTTCGCCGCTCCGGGATTGGCGAGGACGTGACCCGTAAATTGCGCAAGGGCCATTGGGCAGTACAAGACCAAATTGATTTGCATGGGCTACGCACCGAGGAGGCTCGTGAAGCCTTAGGCGAGTTTTTTTCCAATGCCCACAAACGTGAATTGCGTTGCTTGCGAGTTATTCACGGCAAGGGTTTGGGCTCGATAAACAAAACCCCCGTGCTAAAAGATAAAGTGCTGCGTTGGTTAGTGCAGCGCGATGAAATTATCGCGTTTTGCCAAGCACGACCAAACGATGGCGGCGCCGGCGCACTCATTGTTTTGCTTGGCCGCGTTGTTTAACAATTATTTCAACTTTTAAAAATTATTTTGTTGTTTTGGGTTTATTACAGTTCTTTGGTTTTATTTCAGTGCTTTGGTTTTATTTCATTAACGCTTTAATTTTCTCAACACCCAATGCGTTTAAGGTTGCGATGTTACGTTGCACAATATCGTCAGCCCCTTGCTCACTTTCTAACGCTTTTCCTACACTGTCTTCACGCAGCAAATGCAGCAGCGGAAATGGTGAACGGTTACTGTAGTTTTCGGCCGCATCGGCATCGGTTTCGGCAAATTGATAGTTGGGATGAAAACTCGCAACTTGCAAAAGACCTTCTAGCTCGTTAGCAACAATAATATCGTCGGCCAAATCTAAAAATTGATTGTAATCATCAAAAGATTGCAACCAATTGGGCACGATTAAAACCGTGGTTTCCGTTTCGGATACCGGTCTTTCTGCCAGTTGATTTAAGGCATCACTTAACGCTTGAACCAAGGCATCATCGTTATCGGCGCGGGTAACAATAAACTTTACTTGGCCCTTGTTAAAAGGTGCTTTAGCAAACGGGCATAAATTTAATCCAATCACAATTTTGCTTAGCCAGTGGCTTACCTGCTGGGTGATTTGCTCATCGCTTTGCGCATCACTTTGGTTTGTTGCAGCGGATTGATCTTTAGTTGGCTCAGTCATGGGTGCCTTTGTTTTTGTTTTTTATCCACGCCAAAGTTGGTGGAATTAAATAAGATAGCCCCTTGTACTGTATTGTCGCCTCGGACATGCTTACCAGAGCATCCGCTAGGGTATTTCTGCGCTCGGGCGTATTGGCAGCATGTACTACGGGCACAACAAACACCCGAATTAAAAAGCATGAGCGATTCAGTTCGGGTAGCGGTATTGTAATTTGACGCTCACATCGAAAATACACTTGATCGATTGTTTGCGATTGCGTAGCGTAAATTTTTTCTAAGGGATGCTGGGATAGTTGGGCAGCAGTAGCAGCAGAAGCACCCGCAGCTAAAGTCCACACATATCGCACAAAGGGACCTTTGTTAATCATCGCGGCCGTTAAATTAGCACTGGCTTGGACCAAGCGTTTGCCATCGGCAACGTGCTCATGAATTGAGGCCAAGGTTTGCGCAAACTTATCGGCAGGGTTCCATCCGGTCGGAAAACAAACATGCATTAGCTCGGGATAAAACCGCTCTCCCTCCAACCGCATAATGACCACATCATCTTGCAATTGCAGGGCTAACTGGTTTAACTGCGCACCAACATTATCTCTAACAAAAGGCTCTAGCACCAAACCGTCAGCCCTTAAAATAGTGCTAACTTTATTCAAAGCGGCAGAGCATTCGGCAGGCGCATTGTGCACGCCCTGCACTGCTTCTAAATTGGGGATGCCAAGGACGCGTAATTTTTCGGCGCGATACAGCGGTCGCTGCTGATCGATAACGACTAATCGTTTTGAAAACGCATCGGTGCTTACTTTACTTAGATCGGATTTCACTTCGTAAGGTGCTTGAACCGGAAACGGCACATCTGGCCAAGACAATTGGCCTTGCATTAATTCTTGCTTAAAAGATTGGTTAATTCGACTGCGCTACGAACTCCCATTTTGGCAAAAATTCGCGCGCGATGTACTTCTACAGTTCGCATACTAATACCCAAATCGTCAGCAATAATTTTATTTAACCGACCGGCTACAATTAAGTCCATAACGGCTTTTTCACGATCAGTTAAAGTCTCTAATCGAGATTGCGTTTGGGCAGCGCTGCGGCCCTCGCTTAAGCGTTTTTGCGAAGTATTTAAGGCTTCCAAAATACGGTCGGCTAATGAATTATCGGTAAACGGTTTTAAGAAAAAATCGAACGCACCTAGTTTTAAAGCATCCACTGCCATCGGCACATCACCGTGAGCAGTCAAAAAGATCACTGGCAACGAGCTGTGCAGTTGGCGCTCTAGCATTTGATTAAACACTTCGATTCCGCTTAAGCCTGGCATGCGAACATCCAGCACAATGCAAGCGGCAAGGCCGGCTGGTTGCACTTCGAGCCAAGACAAAAAGCTTTGCCCGTCGCGAAAACCCTGGCTTTGCACGCCGCGCGATTTAAGCAACCAAGCCAATGCATCACGTGTAACGTCTTCATCATCGACCAAAACTGCAATAGCAGAATTAGGCTTTATAGGGTTACTGGTTTGCGCGTTATTCAGTGAGTTCAATGTTGCACCTTGGGTTAAGCCTTGCATTGGATTAGTTGTTCCGTTAGTGGTCATTCAACGATGTCTTTCGGTTCGGGGATGCTTGGCATTGTAAAGACAAAGCTGGCCCCCCCTTCAGTTACAGGTTCATGCCACAAACGGCCACCAAAGCGCTCGACCACGCTACGGCAAATATTTAAACCAATGCCCATACCGTCGGCTTTAGTAGTGGCATACATAGAAAAAAGTCGTCCGATCAATTCGGGTGCAACACCGGCTCCACGATCACTCACTTGAACTCGCGCATTCGAGTCGACAGCGCTTAACTCAATTTGCACACAGTTACGCTCGCTGGGCATCTCGGCAACCGCTTCAATCGCGTTGCGCGTTAAGTTTAACAACACTTGCTCTATTAGCACACGGTCGGCCTCAACAATGATTGACTCGTCGGGTAATGTAAATACAATTTGCGTATTAGTAGGGCGAGCTTGCAAAGCAATCAGCGGCTCTAAAGCAGAAATAACTAGCTTAAGATCGACAGCATCGCGCCGCTCTTCGCGTTGCTTTACAAAGTCACCCATGCGATGAACAATTGCGCCCGCACGTTGCGCCTGCGATTGAATGGTGCCCAAGGCTTCATCCAAACCATCAGCATGCCTGCTGTCCAACAAATTGCGCGCGCCAGTGGCGTAACTAGCAATAGCCGACAACGGTTGATTTAATTCATGCGAAAGTACTGAGGCTAGTTCACCCATCGTCGCTAAGCGCGAGGCACGTTCTAGTTTTTCTTGCTGTACCCGATTTAATTCTTCGATTTCACGACGCTCAGTTAAATCTACCAACGAGCCCATCCAACCGGTTTGTTTACCTTGCTCGTCAATTAATGGCGCTTCGTACACTAGCACCGGAAAACGCTCGCCGTTGCGGCGCATGAAAGTGGTTTCAAAACCCTCGGGCGTAATAGTGCCCGCTAGCACTTGAGCAAAGCGTTCTTCGTATTCATGGCGCACTTCGGGGGCCCAATACGGCATGGGCGGCTCTTTACCAACAATTTCGTTGGGTCGAAAACCAACCATCTCGCAAAAAGCCGGGTTTACGTAAGTGACTTTGCCTTCCATATCACGCGCGCGCAAACCGGTAATTAACGAGTCCTCCATCGCTTTACGAAACTTAAAAGCTTCGCGCAATTGCTCTTGTGCCAACACACGTCTACGCATGTCGCGCACTAGCAAAAACAATGTACCCGCCAAAGCCATGCCTAATAGAAACAATAAGGCGTACAACAAGCTCGGAATTAAACGCGGCCCATCATCTTCGCTATTAGCGTAGACCACTAAGGGATTCCCAGGTAAATCAAAAATAGCGGTCGATTTAAATAAGCCAGCACCTCGCGATAAACCGGGGCCCCAAGCCAATACAGTGCCATCAGCTTCACGCAAGGTCAGTTCAGTACGACTGGCAAATTCGCTGGGAATAAAGTCGACTAAAAAATCGCTAAGCGAATACACAAATCGCACACGGGCTGTCGCGACTTTGTCTGATTCGGTTCCTTGGATAGGCAGCCACGCTTCGGCCACTTCTTGTCCAATTCGATCGGTCTGCCCTAAAGCCAAAAAATATGTGGATGCAAAGACAACTTCGGCACGACGTACTGCGGCTTCCGAGGCGGCAAGACTTTCGGGTAACAAGGGACGCTTTAAAATCTCTAAAGAATCGGGTCCCGGTTTTACATACAAACGGCGCACCGGCAAATCGGGTCGATGTAATTCGATTAAGACAACGCTGCTGCGTTCTTGCCCAATTTTTTGCGCAACCGGCGACAGATTTCCAGGCAACTCTTCCGCATTGCCCGACATTTGCAGCGCCCTAAAGTCGCCCAACAAGCTCGTGCGCATGCCGCTCACGTAACGCTGTAAATCGCGATCTAATTTTCGCTGCGTTTCACTAAGTTCGTAACGCCAAACCAATACGGCGAAAGCCGCAAAGCAAGCTGCAAACAATGCCAGCGCAGCGACGGCAAGCCAAGGGCCACGCCCTAACCCCGAAAGCGCCGGACGACGACGATCCCGCTGCCGCCGCTTACTGCCAGACGGCTGCTGCAATGCTTTTTTGTCAATTTGACTACTTTCGCCCAAGTTTTAACCTTTTTTCGCCGCTTGTGTCATCATTTTTGGATGTTACCCGTTGATGGTAGTTGTTAAAAGCGGTGTTACGCTCAGTTTTCCCATCAAATTTAAATTTGAAAGCCCACATGGATGCACTAATGAATCATCTGCCCGACCTCGCTTTAGCGGGCGCTTTGGCATGGGGCGCTGGCTTACGTTTGTATTTAGTCGTGTTTGGCTTTGGACTAGCGAGCTTTTTTGGCCTTTGGTCCCTACCCTCGCATTTACAAATGCTCGCCCATCCTGCCGTGTTAGGTGCTGCTGGCTTTATGTCTACAGTAGAATTGTTTGCCGACAAACTTCCGTGGCTTGATAGCGCCTGGGATGCGGTACACACCTTTATTCGCATTCCTGCTGGCGCTGCATTGGCGGCAGCTGTATTTGGCGATTCTGGTACCGCGATAGCGGTTGCGGCGGCCTTACTAGGTGGATCGCTAACGGCTACAACGCATTTTGCAAAATCAGGGACCAGAGCCGCTGTTAACACTAGCCCCGAACCCTTTTCTAACGTTGCTGTTTCGTTAACCGAAGATGTTATGGTTGTTGGTGGCACTTGGTTGGCAACCAGCTATCCAGGCGTGTTTTTAGCATGCTTAGCGGTGTTTTTGATTTTAGTTTTGCTACTGTTGCGGGTCTTGTGGAAGGGCTTTCGTCGAGTTTTTCCAAAGAAGACCATGCAAACTATTTAATTCGTCAAAGCGGCTTCGCATACACGTAAGGCCCGCCGCGAACCAACGCACGTTGGTAAGCGGGCCTAGCTTGAAAACGTTTTACCCAAGTTTCAATATTAGGATAAGCCGCTCGATTTGTACGTGCGCTAGCGGCCTCGCCAACAAAACTCATTTGAATATCCGCTCCGCTAAATTGATCGCCCACTAGCCACTGCTTTCCTTCAAGAGAAGCATCAACAAAACCGATATGGTTGGCAATTTCACTTTCAATGCGAGGCGATAATGGTGCCCCAGCTTCACCTAAACGCGAGACATAGAGCTTTAACAGTAACGGCAACATTGCCGAACCCTCGGCATAATGCAACCACTGTTGGTAATCATCAAAATGACTTGATGTTACGTCGGGTTGTAGTTGCGCGCCATACCTGCGAATGATGTAATCAACGATCGCACCAGATTCGATAATCACCCGTCCATCATCGGTTATCACGGGCGACTTGCCCAACGGATGCACCAACTTCAGTTCTGGCGGCGCTAGTCGCGTTTGCGGGTCACGTTGGTAAGCGTTTAATTCGTAAGGCACATTAAGCTCTTCGAGGAGCCAAAGAATGCGCTGCGAACGTGAGTCATTGAGGTGGTGAACGATAATCATAGAATTTGCTCTATAGTAAAGATTAGATTTGAACCATTTACACTATTTCCAGTGTACACTTTAAATAGTGCGCACAACCTTAATTGTCTTAACTATGCTAAAAAACATAACTCTCTCGGCTGAAACTGATGAAATCGAGCTTGCGCGAAAAAAGGCCAAAAGCGAAGGCACAACCCTGAACGAAACCTTTCGAAGATGGTTACGCGACTACGGGCGCGCTCAGTTCGATAAAACTGCATTTCAAAGCGCAGTTAAAGATATGCGCAAGGCTACAGCAGGAAAAATTACAAGGCGTTTTACAAGGGAAGAAATGAATGAAAGGCGTTGAAGTATTTTTCGATACAAACATTATTATTTATTTCAGCTCAGATTTAGACAAGCCCAAACAAACAACTGCCAGCGTATTGATTGAACGCGCAATCGAGCAACGAAACGCTGCAATTAGCGCTCAGGTTATGCAAGAGTGTATTAACGTTTTGAGCGGTAAAGTAGCAATAGCTCCGGCAATTCTAGATCGATACATCGCCAATGTACTGCGCCCGCTTTATCGTGTCGACACGACCGCCGACTTAATTGAGTCCGCAATGAAAGTGAAGCAAAAGTTAAAATACTCGTTTTACGATTCGCTAATCATTGCTGGCGCATTGGCTTGCGGAGCGAAAACTCTTTACAGCGAGGACTTGCAACATGAGCAGCGAATTGACTCGCTAACCATCATCAATCCGTTTGTCTCTTGAGTTTGGGGCAAAGGTTTGACCCTTAGACAGCCTCAGCTCCGATCTCGCCTGTACGAATCCGAATGACCTGCTCTACCGCAGTTACAAAAATCTTGCCATCACCAATACGCCCTGTTCGGGCGGCTTTAATGATGGCGTCGATAGCGCCATCGACCATTTCTTCGCTGACCACCATTTCAACTTTTACCTTGGGCAAAAAGTCAACCACGTACTCGGCTCCCCGATACAGCTCGGTATGACCTTTTTGACGGCCAAAACCTTTAACTTCGGTGACCGTTAAGCCACTAATGCCGACCCCCGCTAAGGCTTCGCGCACTTCGTCGAGTTTGAAGGGTTTAATGATGGCAGTAATTTGCTTCATGGATTAACTTTCTTAAATCTGATTTTTTAGGCTTGCTTGTAGCGAATAGCCAAAGTGTACCTGCCCTTGGCAAAATTTAAAACGCGCGAACGCTAGATGGCACCAAAAACCGTCATTTACTCGGTAAAGCGTGAAGTAATGGGGTAGCGCCAATCACGCCCAAACGCTCTATGGGTTACCCGTATACCCACTGGCGCTTGGCGGCGTTTGTACTCGTTTATTTTTATTAAACGCACCACACGCCGTACTGTTGCTTCGTCGTAGCCCGCTGCAATAACGTCCTCGACCGTGCAATTGTCTTCCATATACATTTCGATAATTGCATCGAGCACTTCATACGGCGGTAAGGAATCCTGATCTTTTTGATCGGGGCGCAACTCGGCTGAGGGTGGTCGGGTAATGATGCGCTCTGGGATAACATCACTGATGGTGTTACGGTAGTTGCACAGTTTTACAACCAAGGTTTTTGCGATGTCTTTGATCACTGCAAAACCACCCGCCATATCGCCGTACAAAGTGCAATAACCGGTAGCCATTTCGCTTTTGTTACCGGTGGTTAAAACGATAGAACCAAATTTGTTTGATAAAGCCATTAACAAGGTGCCACGAATACGGGCCTGAATATTCTCTTCGGCGGTGTCCGGAGCCAACCCTTTAAACTCGTCGGACAGCGTCGTTAGATATTGTTCAAATAAGGCTTTAATCGAAATTTCGTCGTAACGTACACCGACGCGCTCGGCCATATCGCGGGCATCAATCCAAGAGATATCTGCGGTGTAAGGCGACGGCATCATGACGGTGCGCACTTTGTCGGCTCCTAGTGCATCGACTGCAATGGCAAGCGTTAAGGCCGAGTCGATTCCGCCCGACAACCCAATAACGGCCGAAGGAAAACCGTTTTTTCCGAGGTAATCACGCACCCCTAAAACGAGTGCATCGTAGACTTGCCCTTCCATCGATTTAAACGGGATGCACTTGCCCGGCAAGGGTTGACCCTTTGCAAAATTAACCGTTTCAAAATCAACAGCAAATTGCGCTAACTGATTGGTGACTTGCCCTGCACTGTTCATTACAAACGAGGCTCCGTCAAACACCAATTCGTCTTGCCCACCCACTAAATGTGCGTAGACCATTGGCAAACTAGTTTCGGCAATGCGCTCACGCATTTCTTCAAAACGGCGCTCTTCTTTGCCGACATGATAGGGCGAAGCGTTTAGTACTAAGAGAACCTGTGCGCCCGCAGCTTTGCTTGCCGCCGGGGCATTAGGAAACCACATATCCTCGCAAATGACGACGCCAAATTTAGTGCCTTTAACTTCAAAAACCAAGGCTTGATCTTTAGAACTAAAGTAACGTTTTTCGTCAAACACCGTGTAGTTGGGTAAATCGCGTTTACTGTACTGACCTTCAATTGATCCGTTACGAATTAATAGCGCGCTGTTGTAACGACGATTGTCGCTGGCACTATCGCGTTGTGCAAAACTGCCATCGGAAATCGATTGGGTAGGCAATCCCAAAACAATGTGCAACGAAGGCCACGCTTGGCTGGCGGCCAATAGACGGTTTACGGCCGCTGCACAACGATGGAAAAAAGCCGGTCGCAACAACAAATCTTCGGGTGGATAACTGGTTAAGGCAAGCTCGGTCGTTAGCAAAACATCCGCGCCCTCTGCTACAGCCCGCTCAGCCGCTGCAATGATCTGCTTCAAGTTGCCGTCAATATCACCAACGACAAGGTTTAATTGGGCAATTGCAACGCGGGGGTTTAACGACTCTGGCATATTGGGTGCACTAACAAAAATTGATCGAAGAATTTTGAACGAATCGAGCACGCCAAATCACAACGAACCACAACCCTTGGTAAATTATCGCACGCAGGTGGTCGATACGTTAGTGCTCGATTTGCAAACCCAATGGCAGACGCTACAAAAGCGCGATGCTGCGCGGCAGGGTCACGTACCCAACCCCTTTTTGAGCCACGCATGGCTGCGTTTGTTAGAGACCAGCGGCAGTGTTGGAGCAGGTACCGGTTGGAGCCCAGCCCATTTGGTCACTTGGGCCGATACTGTAGAGCCGGATGGCAAAGTCAAAAATAGTGTTGTTGCCGCGGTCTTGCCGCTGTATGCCAAGCAGCACTCGTACGGCGAATATGTATTTGATTGGGCATGGGCCGATGCTTACGCGCGCTCTGGGCTTGAGTACTACCCAAAATTACTAAGCGCAATACCGTTTACCCCGGTACCCGGTCCGCGCTTAATGGCCGATTCGGATGAGGCAGCGCGCGCTACTTTGCTAGCGCTTGAAAAACTGGCCAAAGCGAATAAGATTAGTTCGATTCACGTGCTCTTTTCACGCCCATTCGAGCAAGCCCTGCTACGCGAACGGGGTTGGCTAGAACGTAGCAATGTGCAATTTCATTGGCAAAATAAACAGTGGCAAGATTTTGAGCATTACCTCGCCAGCCTAACGCAACCGAAGCGTAAAAAAATCCGCGCCGAGCGGCGCAAATTTGCCGAGCTAGGCTTGCACTGCGAACGTTTAACTAACGCCACAATAACGCAAGCTGATTGGGATTTTTTCTATCGCTGTTATTGCGCGACTTACGAAGCGCATCGCTCCACTCCGTATTTAAAAGAGGCTTTTTTTCGTGGCATTACCGAGGCTGCTGATTGCTTGCTAGTTAAAGTGATGCGCGGCACAGAACCTATCGCTGCTAGCCTTTGCATTTACAGTGAATCAACCTTGTATGGCCGCTATTGGGGCTGCGTCGAGAGCTTACCTTTTGTTCATTTTGAAGCGAGTTACTACCAGCCCATTGAGTTTGCTATTGAACAGCAAATTCAAACCTTTGAGGGCGGCGCACAGGGCGAACATAAAATGGCCCGTGGCTTTACTCCAGTAGCTACCAATTCAATGCACTGGCTTGCCCACCCGCAATTTAAAGATGCGATTGCGAAGTTTTTAGAGCGTGAAGGCCAATCGATCGAAGGCTATATGGATGAATTAAACGAACGTAATCCGTTTACTGCAACGGCAAAGCAGGAACCAAATTTTTAACCTTGTTGTACATCTGCTTTAGCACTGTCATCTGCTTGATTTAACTTTGCCAATGACTGCCCCCAAGTGCGCGGCTGAATGCCAAGTTGCGCCCATGTAGCGGTACTGTCTAACCATAGTCGTGCAGGCCTTCTTCCACCTATAGTGAATGCCGATTGCAACAGCGGTTTTATTAAACCGGTCAACGAAGCACTAGAAACCGATTGAATGACGGCACATCGCTGGGCTAATTGCAGCGCCATTTCATAACGGGTTAAAGCCTCTGGCCCGCCCAAATGGACGATCGATTTAAATGCCATCAATTTGTTTAAGGCCACCAATTTAACTAAGGCATTTGCTACATCGTCGACGTGCGCGGGCGGCCTTATTTCATCAGTAAAAGCTTGCACTGCTTTGCCTTGTTTAAACGCTTGGATCATTGCTTGTGCAAAGCCCGTATCGGCTGTATCAAAGCTATACAAAAGCGGTAGCCTTGCAACGACCGCCTGCGGATGCAAGGCTTGTACGCATCGCTCTGCTTGGGCTTTGTGCCGACCATAAACATTAATTGGGTTGGTTGCGTCGCCTGCTCGGTAGACCAAAGCGGTGCCAGAAAACACTTGTTCCGAAGAAACAAATACAAAGTGCGCCTGCCGCTTTGCCGCCCATTTGATAACGTACTGAGTCGCCAATACATTGGCTTGATACGAACCTTCGGCGTTTTGTTCGCAGACAGCCGGATGCGCCATTGCCGCCGCGTGAATAACAGCATCGGGTTTTACTTGGGCAAAAAGTTGGCTAACCGCTAACGGGTTGCATAAATCGATACGGTAGCTTTTGACTTTAGTACGACAATTAAGCACTTCGCGGCTATGCCCAACCGCATGCACCTCAAACCCTTGACGAATCCCATGATCGCAAAGATATCGACCAAGAAAGCCACTAGCACCGGTGATGAGTAATTTCTTGCTCACAAAACGAGTAGCTTCTTAGTCATAAAAACTTTAATTAAAATTAAAGTTCTTTAGAACATTGGTTTTTCTTTAAGCGCATTAAACGCTTCAATGCCCTCAAGGATTTGGCGCTTTGCGTCATTGGCATCAGCCCAGCCTAAAACCTTGACCCATTTGCCTGGCTCTAGGTCTTTGTAATGCTCAAAAAAATGTTGTATCGAAGCTTTGCGCTCGGGAGCCAAATCATCGGGTGATTGCATATGACGATAAATCGGCAACACCTTTTCGATTGGCACGGCTAACAATTTCGAATCGCCACCGGCCTCGTCTTCCATATTTAAAACGCCTAATGCACGGCAACGAACTACCGCACCAACCGTAACCGGAAACGGGGTCAGTACCAATACGTCGACCGGATCGCCATCATCAGCAATAGTATGCGGAACATAACCGTAGTTGCACGGATAGTGCATGGCGGTCATCATAAAACGGTCCACAAATAGGGCACCGGTTTCTTTATTAACTTCGTATTTCACCGGATCGGAATTCATAGGAATTTCGATAATGACATTAAACTCTTCGGGCACATCGCGCCCGGGACCAACTCGATCAAGATTCATGGGAAAGAGACTTCTAAATTTTGTAATGTCCTAATGATACCTTGCAGGCCATGCTAACTCCCCCCGCAGGCCCGACGAACGGGGCATAATGCGGGCTTTCGTCGTCACTGCAAAAGCACCTATGAACGATCACAGCTTAAATTTCATTAATGGACACGCCACGCCAGCAATTGGTAACGCTTGGCTCAATTGTATTGACCCTTCGAATGGCGAGGTATTTATGCAAATACCGCGTAGCCAAGCGGTGGATATTGATCATGCAGTGCAATCGGCACGAACCGCTTACGAAAAAGTTTGGCAAAAAACACCGGCAGTAGAACGCGGTCGGATTTTAATGGCTATTAGCCAAGCGGTTGCGCGCAATAAAGACGAACTTGCGAGCCTAGAGGCACGTGACACGGGCAAGCCGATTTCTCAAGCCAGAGCAGACGCTTCTGCACTAGCCCGCTACTTCGAATTTTACGCTGGGGCTGCCGATAAATTACATGGTCAAACCATACCGTACTTAGATGGTTACACCGTAATGACGGTACGCGAAGCGCATGGTGTAACCGGTCACATTATTCCATGGAACTACCCCATGCAAATTTTTGGCCGTAGCGTTGCTGCGGCGCTCGCGGCGGGCAATTGCTCGGTCGTAAAACCCGCTGAAGATGCTTGTTTAAGCCTTCTTAGGGTCGCGCAAATCGCGCTAGAAGCAGGACTACCAGCAGGTGTATTAAACATTGTTTGCGGACTAGGCACTGAGGCTGGTGCGGCACTCAGCGCGCAGGCTGGAATTAACCACATTTCGTTTACCGGCTCGGCCGCAACGGGCACGGCTGTTGCCAAAGCTGCCGCCGTTAACCATGTTCCCGTTACGTTAGAACTCGGTGGGAAATCGCCTCAAATTGTCTTTGACGATGCCGATTTAGAAGCTGCCCTACCCGCCTTGGTCAATGCCATTATTCAAAATGCTGGGCAAACGTGTTCGGCAGGTAGCCGCGTGCTGGTGCAATCGAATATTTACCCCTTAGTCCTTGAGCAATTGGCCCAACGCTTTAGCAATTTACGCGCCGGTCCTAGTTTAATGGATCTCGAGTTAGGCCCTTTAATTTCTCGTAACCAACAGCAACGCGTTTGGGACTTTCTGTCGGACGCACAAACTAGCCAATTAAATTTTGCTGCTGAAGGCAAAGTGGTGGATGAAGCACCGCAAAACGGTTTTTATCAAGCACCAGTTTTGTTAGCTGATGTACCGGGCAACCACCGTTTAATGCAGCAAGAAATTTTTGGCCCCGTATTGTGCGTTAGTAGTTTCGAAGACGAAGAGCAGGCGGCTCATTTGGCTAACGATACGCCTTACGGGTTGGTAGCCGGTATTTGGACACGTGATGGCGCACGGCAAATGCGTATGGCTCACAAGATACAAAGTGGTCAAGTTTTTGTTAATAACTATGGGGCGGCTGGTGGCGTTGAGCTACCGTTTGGTGGCGTAAAACATAGTGGCTATGGACGCGAAAAAGGCTTTGAAGCTTTGTACGCATTTACGAGCTTAAAAACAATTGCAATTAAGCACGGCTAAACAGACCAAACCTTACCTTTCCTACTAAACAACTACGCTTCAAAAAATTGGCGAAGCGTTTCGTTTTATGGTTTATTCGATACGATTCAAGCCACTTTCAGCAAGTGCTAAATCGGCTGCGCTACGAAAGTGCTGTTGCGCTAAATCGGTTCGGTCCGTAGCTTCAAACAACATCGCTAAACTATGGTGAGCCGCAACACTAGGGCGTTTAGAAATAGATTGCTCCAAAAAGCTTTGTGCTTTGCCCCAAAGTTTCTCGCGAGTACATAAGTCACCCATCGCAGCTAACAATTCGGGCTCATCACCATATTTTTTACGCAGTAGTTCTACTTGTTGTAAACGTTCGGTAAGACTCAATTCTTTCAAGGCCAAATAACGTCGCAAAAAACTAGCGTTAAACCTCTCGTTTAACTCATCTAAATAAATTGTTTTTGCGGCACTCGAAGCGCCTTGTTCTTCCAATCGCAGCGCCACAACGCCCGCTAATCGCGCACGAATATCGGACTGGTTTTTAATATCAGCCCACAATTTACTAAGAGCGACGCCTTCGGCTAAAACTAACAATTTCCGATACGCACTAACGCGATGTTGCTGCGATATTGCCGGGTGCAAAGCGTCGCGTTTATCTAGCGTATTCGTTAACTTTATAACTTGAACCCAATCACCTACTTGTTCGTTAGCGCGCAACGCAATGCGCAATGATTGAATATGCCGAGCACCGGTTTTTTGCGCCTCGGCAATTGCAGCCAAGGCCTCGGTACCTTTTTGCTCTTCAACCAACAACTCGGCTTGCGTGAGCAATTTTGCGGCTTTTGCAGCGGGGTCGTTGGCTTGGGAGAGCCATTGATCACGTCGTTGATACTCGCGCATCCGATGCGCCGCGCGAGCGCCAACCAGCGCTGCGATATTACTGGTCTGCGGGTCTGACTGCGCTTCTTTAGCAAGCCGTTCTGAGCGGCCATAACGGCCCTCAAACCAAGCCAGCAAGGAGGCACTTAAGGCTTCGTGAGCCTTTTCTCGGGCGCGACTTTCGCGGTAATCGCGAACTTTTTGGGACAGTGCAAAAGCCTTGGATAATCCTACCAAAAACAAGTGCAAAAACAAAAAGCTCAGGGCAATTATTGTTAACGCTAAATTAACCGATAAATCAACTCGGTACGGCGGCCATAAAATAGCTACGTTGCCATTGCTAAAGCGCGCGACCAAAGCTGTCGCAACTGCGGCGCACAACAACAATAATGACCATACAAGCCAGCGCACGTTATGGTCGCGTTTCTTTGCTGCGTAAAGAGCGTACTTGGTTTAAAGTTTCAGCAAGGCTAGGCAGTTCGACAGACACTTTTGAATTTGAAACTTCTTTTAAAGTTTCGATGGCTGAAGCAACGCTCGATTGGTTAGCATCAAAGTAAACTGTCAGCGCTTGAAGCGCCGCTTTGGCATCCGTTTTCATGGTTTGTTCATTACGCGTTAAGACCGCTAAACGCATCGAATTTAAACGCAATTTTAAGTTTTCGCGGACAAAAAACGCTTGGTCGGGCGACACTAATAAGGCTTCGGGTTGATCCAACTTTTGAACACGAAACAATTGCAGCAGCTCTTCTTTTAAAGCGCTCCAACCAATTTCGCTAGCACGGGTCATGCGTTCTAAAAATGGCCCCTCGCTATTATTGTTTGGTCTTGGGTCTGTACGCGAACGGCCGCCTGGTTCGGCCAACAAACGCCAGTTCATTAAGGACTCGCTCATGCTATCGATTTTGCTGGCCAGCAGAACTGGATCGGCGGATTGCAATTGCCTTAACTTTTCAATATCGCGGGTTACAAGACGACGAACGCCCATCAACGGCGGTTGGTTTAAACGCTCAAGTCGACCGTCGGCGTCTTGCAAAGCCAACAACGCGGTCCGTACATTGCCACCCCACTGCAATTGTTGGGAAGCGGCTTGAACGCTCGATTCAATATCGGCTAACTGCAAATCGCTACGCGAACGCGCTAACTCTTGGTACTGCTTTTCTAATTGGCTTTGTTGCGTTAGCGATTCGCTTAACTTTGTTTCGGTTAGCGCTTGGCGAGCACCAAGCTCGCGTTGTAAGTCGGACGCCTGTTTTACCTGAGCCCGCAGCTCTTTATTTTCGGCCTCAATAGATAACATTTTCTCGCCCGCACCGCGCTCGATTTTACGTGAACGCTCGATGCTCCACCAGCTGGCTAGCAAACTTAAAACCAAAGCGGCAATTGCAACAAACAAACTCCACGAAGCTAAAGTTGAGCTGATCGATGTATTAGGTACGGACGCCTTAGGTACGGACGAGTTAGGCACGGATGCATTGGGCATTGAAGCATTGGGCATCGAGGCATTCGAGACTGCAGCTAGCGGCGCAGACGCCTCGCCTAAAATGCGGTTATCAGGTGCTTGGTCGGAATGCGGATCGGGCGTACTCATTCCTTATTTTAGCCCTTGCACGATTCCCTGCACACCAGGACTAATCAATTTAGGCGCGACAAAACCGAACGACTCTAGTTGCTCAACGATTTTCGGGTGAATTGCTAAGGTAGATTGCTGCATTGCCCACTGAACCAGTTCTGGCGATGTCGCCGCTAACCATTGATGCAGTTGCCTCGCTAGTTGAGTAGACGCTACAACGAAACAGACCGGCGTTGCGAGTCCTTGGTTTTGTACTTGTTGGCGGGCTTTTAGTTGTTGCGTAAAGGCGAACGATGGCGATTGCTCGACTGAAGTATAGGCCGCCAGAATTGCAACAGAGTCCCCCGCTTGTTGGCAAGCTGCAATCCAGTCTTCTCGACCAGAGCTGCCTCGTACTACCAGTACTCTTAAAGCGTCAGAAGTTGCACCTTTATCGCTTTGCAAATTAATTTTTACGATTTTTTGCAAATTAATTTTTACGAGTTTTTCTTTTCGCAAACTATTCAAAAGAAGCAATACAGAATCGGCATCATTGCTAATTCCACAAACAACGGACTTGTGGTTTGCAACGGGCAAATGTTGACGAACTGCTTGTGCGGTTGCCTGACCTACACACAGCCACTGCAGATTTGCCGGGACTACCCCCAAAAGAGGCGAATCAAAAAACACTTCTACCGCATTAGGGCTAACAAATACAATCGTATCGAATGACGGCAACTTAGCTTTAACTGCCAAAGTTTGGGCGCGCAGCGTGTCGCTCACCACTATTTTTTGCAGACCAATTGCAACTGCATCAATCCCTAATTGATTTAATTCGGAGACCAACTTATCAACGCGCGGTAATGCGTGTGTCAGTACAACAAGCGGCCCATTTAGTTCGCCAGCCATATTAGTAACTGAACCAATAATTTACGCCGCCAATACTTGATGTGCGCCCTTAGCAATCAATTCGGACGCTAACTCGTCGCCCAGGGCTTTGGCGCTGCTTACGTCGTTGCTTGCAATGCTTCGTTCGACCCGCAGCGTTTTACTGCCATCGGCACTCGCGACTAAAGCAATTAAATGCAGACCGCCATTTTTAGCAAAACAATGTGCGGCCAAAGGCAACTTACAGTTACCACCTAAGCCTTGAGACAAAGCGCGTTCGGCAGTAACTGCTGCCGTAGTCGGCAAATCAATTAAGGGCGTAACCGCTTTTAAAGTAGCCGGATCATTGGCTAGAATTTCTATGCCTAACGCACCTTGCCCAGGGGAAGGAACCATTACCAAAGGATCGATCACCTCACGAATACGCTGGGGTAATCCGAGGCGCTTTAGACCTGCCGCCGCTAAGATAATGGCATCGTATTCACCACGATCAAGCTTACCCATGCGCGTATCTAAATTACCACGCAAGGCCATAATTTGGATTGAGGGATACAAGGCTTTTAGCTGCGCAGCCCGTCGTAGGCTACTAGTGCCTACTTTAGCGCCTTTAGGCAACTGCGCAAGGCTTTCGAAATTATTACTAACGAAGGCATCGCGGGGATCTTCACGGACCATCACTGCGGCTAAGCTGAACTCGGGACCGAGTTCCATTGGCACATCTTTAAGGGAGTGAACCGCAAGATGCGCCCGCCCCTCAAGCAATGCCACTTCAAGCTCTTTAGTAAACAAGCCTTTCCCGCCAATTTCGGACAAGGGCCGATCCAGCCGTTGATCGCCAACCGTCGTCATACCTAAAATATCGACGCTAGTACCGGGATGCAATTGGCGCAATAGCGCTTGCACATGCTCGGCCTGCCACATGGCCAAACGACTTTCGCGGCTGGCAATAATCAACGTACTCAACTTAGCTAACCAATCCCTTCACGATGGACCATTGACGACGGCTAACTGGCAAACGTTCTGGCAAATCTCGTAACACTACTTGCCAATACGGATCGCCAGGTTCGCCATCTGTGCCGGGCGTTACACGCTCGAAACCAGCCAAACTGTTACGCGCAATTAAGGCGTTGCGATGGATACGTACAAAGCGGTCGCCAAACTCTTCTTCAAGTGAAGTAAGCGACTCTTCGATGAGATGTTCACGCTCACGGGTGCGCACGGTGATGTACTTCAATTCGGCTTTAAGGTAGATAACCTGATCAATCGGCACCAAAATTACGCGGCCACGCTCGTGAACACTGAGGTGGCGACGACGGGTATTTGTGGCTCGAGCCAACGCATCGATCGATTGCAACTGTTCGCTCGGGATCAGCTTGTAAGCTTTTTGCAATGATTCGAGTAACCGTTGGCTGCGTACCGGCTTTAGCAAGTAGTCGACAGCATTGACTTCGAAGGCATTAACCGCAAATTCGTCAAAGGCCGTAACAAAAATAACCTTGGGCATTGGGCGTGGGTTATCGACATCGGCGTCAGCGGCGCGAGCCGCTATATGACGTGCCAATTCAATACCATTCATGCCAGGCATTTGAACATCGAGCAACACAATGTGTGGCCTTTGTGATTCTATAAGCGCTAAGGCTTCTGGGGCATTTGCGGCCTCGCCCACCACACGGTGTGGGAATGAGGCTGCAATATCAGCCATGACTTCACGGAGTCGATTTCGGGCAGGGCCCTCGTCGTCAACGATCAGGATTGTTGAGATAGCTTCGGACATCGCGGCGTCGTCTTTCTTTGCGGTAAGGAAATGTCAGGGTCAAACGAAATTGCTCTTGTACGGCTTCCGTTGTTAATTCGGCTTCCATGTCATACAGCAACATAAGACGCTCACGAACATTGCCCAAGGCCATCTGGTTACCAGGGCGATTGGGCATTTCGGTTAACAACGGGTTTATTACACGAATCTCGACTTTATCACCAGTGCGGGCAGCAAAAACAGAAATGACGCCTTTTTCACCACTAGGCTCGACACCGTGATGCACTGCATTCTCAACTAGTGGCTGTAGCAACAACGAAGGCACCAACGCATCAGCGGGTCCACCTTCTATTTGCCAATCAATTTCTAGGCGACCACCTAAGCGAATTTGTTCGATGGCTAAGTATTGGCGACAAGTTTCCATTTCATCTTGCAACGGAATTAGTTCGCGGGTGTCTTTCATAAAGACCCGAAACAGTTCACTTAAATTTTCGAGGGTTGTTTCAGCCACCCGAGGCTCGGAGCGCATTAGGCCCAAAACCGTGTTCAAACTATTAAACAAAAAGTGCGGACGGATCCGAGCTTGCAAAGCTTGCAACCGTGCTTCGGAAAGAGAAGGTGAAAAAGCTCGGGCACGTAAACTCAAATACTCGACAAGCGCCCCTGTAACAGCCACCGTCGCTAAAACTCGCGCAAATATCCATATTGGACCGGCGGCATTTTCTTCTTCAACAAAACGACGGTAAAACACTGCTACGACTAACGCAATTACAGCCGGAACAATTAAGCTAAACAGCCATTGACGATTGCGCGCCCAGCCGTTAACAAATGGGCGAGCTAGCCCTATGGCCAACATACTGCCAAATAAAACTGGGGCAACGAAAAAACTAATTTCGGCTAACGCCGCCACGAAACGGCTAGCGGGGCTCGTTAAAAGAACAAACAAAACGATGGACACCGCGGCAATCCCAACAATACGTAACGCAATGCCTACGTTCAAAGTATCGGGGACAACGGGGGCGGCGGCACCGTCACTGACTTGACGACGACCTACGGCCTGCGCATTGAGCGCCATCGGCTTGCTTTGACCGCCAAACATTGGTTCCATTGGTTTTGCGCCAGCGCCGCCACTTGCGGTCTCGTTACTAGGGCTCGAAGCGGCCTGCACTGTTGCGTCTATACCACCACTGGCCGACTTAGCAACGACTGCTGCAACCGCAGCCGCAGTTCCAGCACCGGGTTTGTGGGCCTCACGTCGGTCGGAATTAGCGCTATTGGGGATTAACTCACTCCGGGATGCCTCGGTCCCACCAGTACTTGGCGGTAAATCGGGTGGCGACGTTGTCGCTGAATTATTATGGTTGTCTGTAGTTGTCATGTTGCCTTAGTGGCAATCTCTATAATACCCATTATGACAGATCAACTTGCACAAAAAGCCTCCGGCTGGTCCGGACGCTTCGATGAACCCGTTTCAGAGTTGGTGAAACGCTACACTGCTTCGGTGGGGTTCGACTATAAATTGGCGCCTTTCGATATTCAAGGCTCCCTTGCCCACGCGCAAATGTTGCAAGCACAAGGCATTATCTCTAACCAAGATTGGCTAGATATACAGCGCGGATTGACCCAAATTAGCCAAGAAATCGCTAATGGGCAGTTTAACTGGCAGCTAGATTTAGAAGATGTGCACTTAAACATCGAGCATCGGTTAACAAGTTTAGTTGGCCTGCCGGGCAAGCGTTTGCATACTGGCCGCTCACGCAACGACCAAGTCGCAACGGATATTCGCTTATATGTCCGACACAGCATTGACGCGATTTGCACGTTACTGTTGCAGCTGCAAGGCTCTTTGGTATCGGTTGCAAAACAACATGTTCACACGATTATGCCGGGCTTTACGCATTTGCAAGTAGCCCAACCGGTTAGTTTTGCTCACCACTTAATGGCCTATGTGGAAATGTTTGAACGCGATCGATTGCGTTTGATCGATTGCCGTCGGCGTGTGAATCAATTGCCCCTTGGTGCCGCGGCTTTAGCTGGAACCAGTTACCCAATTGATCGTTTAATGGTTGCCAAACTATTAGATTTCGAAGGTATTTGCGAAAACTCTTTAGATGCAGTGTCGGATCGCGATTTTGCAATCGAATTTACTGCATGCGCCTCGCTCATCATGACCCACATCTCGCGGTTCTCCGAAGAACTGGTACTTTGGATGAGTCCAAGAGTTGGATTTATCGATTTGCCAGACCGTTATTGCACCGGCTCTTCGATCATGCCGCAAAAAAAGAACCCCGACGTTCCAGAGTTGGCCCGCGGAAAAACGGGCCGCGTTACCGGGCATTTGGTGGCTTTGCTCACCTTGATGAAGGGCCAACCCCTTGCCTATAACAAAGACAATCAAGAAGATAAAGAGCCATTATTTGACACCGTAGACACCGTATTCGACACGCTAACTTTGTTTGCCGATATGGTTTTGGGTATCCAAGTAAAGGCTGATCGTATGCGTGCTGCAGCAGCTGAAGGCTTTTCAACCGCGACTGACCTTGCCGATTACTTGGTAAAAAAAGGCTTGGCATTTCGAGACGCGCACGAGGCAGTAGCTTTAGCGGTTAAACAAGCCGCGGGGCAAGGTAAAGATTTGTCTGAGTTATCGCTAGTTGAGCTTAAGGCCTTTTCCCCTCTAATTGATGAACAAGTGTTTGAAGTTTTAAAATTAGAAGGTTCGTTAGCGGCGCGCAACCATCGGGGTGGTACAGCACCCGAAGCGGTTCAAGCAGCGATACATCGTGTAGAAAAACGACTGGTCGTCGCGAAATAACGACTGGTTAGTTTTCCCCTAGGCAACCGCTTATCTTGAAACTCGTGCCGTATAGGGACAAGGTTTAGAGTTTGCGTGCCTGCCGGCTGCACAATACGGATATGAACGCTGTTTACCTATCCGTATCCCAAGAGCAAGTTGATCCGCTAGAGCGCTTAAGCGCCTTGGTGGATACGCCTATTTGTGGTGTTAACCGCGAGGGGCATATTGTATTTTCTAATCAGTCATTTCGCACATGGCACGGATTGCCCAGCTCTGACCCTTTGAACTCTTGGTATTCGATTGTCCATCCTGACGATTTGGGAACCTCGGTTAAGCAACTAGACTTAGTTTTTCGCAGCGGTTCTACAGTGCAGTTTGAGTGCACTTGGGTTGCGCCAAGTGATCTGCGTAGCAAAACCTTTGATCTTCAAATTATTAACTCTAAAGGCATTGCGCTAGTTGTTGCGAAAGCCAAAGAAACCAAACTGTCTAACGCTATTGAGGCGCACCGAGCGCGCGGCCGGGACGAGCTTACTGGGTTACCTAATAACGCTGTGTTTCATGATCGTTTAGTTAGCAAACTAACTTTACGTGACTATATTGCCAATCCAATTTCTGTTGTGTTTGTCGACATTCCGCAATTTGATCGAATTAATTTTAATTTTGGATCCAGTGTTGGCGACAAATTACTAGTGGCCATCGCCGCTGCACTTGAATCTAGCCTACGCGGCTCTAAAATGCTGGCTCGCCTACCCGGTTGTCGATTTGCTTTGATGTTTGAAGCGCAACAAACGCGTGACTGGAGCGACGCCCTAGTGGCTCAAATTAAGGCTTGCTTTGAACACGCCTTCGTCATTGACGGAAACCGACTACGTGCCAACGCCAATATTGGCGTCGCCATCACTTCAAAATTTATCAATTCAGCATCTGCTTTGTTACGTTCGGCGGAGCACGCTGTGTTAGAAGCGCGCTCACAAGGCTCTAACGGATATTCAATTTTTAATGATGCCTTATCAACCTCGATGGAAACTCGAGACTTACTTGCCAAGGCTATTGTTCGCGCTACCGACCGTGGTGAGATTGAATTGTATTACCAACCCATTTGGTCTTTACGAGACCGCCGAATCGTTGGGGCGGAAGCATTAGCCCGTTGGAATCATCCTTCGTTGGGCTTAATTCATGCGTCAGAATTTATTCAACTCGCAGAAGAAAACGGCACGATGTTGGAATTAGGCGAATGGATTTTAAGTAACGCTTGCCGCCAAGCAAAAGCGTGGTCCGATCATTTGGGTGACGAGTTTCGTTTAGCCGTCAATGTGTCAGCCAATCAAATTAGTTTGCCTGGCTTTGTGGACGTTGTGCGCAATGGCTTAGATGAATCTGGACTACCTGCCTCCAATTTAGAATTAGATTTAAAGCCGGCCGCAATCCGGCAAAACCTTTCGCAATCAAACATTAATTTGGAAGCTTTGCGTAGCTTAGGTGTGAGCTTAGCTTTGGACGATTTTGGCAGTAATGGTTCTTATCTTTCGGATTTAATCGACTTCGAACCTGATCGTGTTAAATTAAATCCATCTCTCGTTTCTGCATTGGGATCAAACACTAAGCACGGGCTTTTGCTAGAAGGATTAATTCAAACTTGTTTAACCTTGAACATTGCCACTACTGCAAAAGGTATTGAAAAGCCCGAGCAGACCGAAATTTTGTTCGATTCTGGTTGCGGCGAAGGGCAAGGCTATTTCTTAGCCGCCCCCGTAAGTGCAGAGCGTTTTAGCGAAGTACTCAGCCAGCAAATGTCTAACGCCGGGTAAAACGAGTGGTAGCTTTAATAGCCGCGAGCGCGCTCAACGATATATTGTAATGGCTGGCCCAATGCGTATCGGCGCATATTTTCAGCTACCACTTTAAACACTGTTTCGGGACGCGAATCCGCTGCTACATGCGGAGTAATGGTTACTTTTGGATGTTTCCAAAACCAAGAATCTTGGGGTAACGGCTCGATAGAAAACACATCCAAAATTGCATGATCAAGCTGGCTATTTAGTGCAGCGTGCAAGGCAGCCTCGTCGATATGATCGCCACGGGCCAAATTGATAAAGCAAGCACTAGACTTAAACTGCGCAAAACGTTCAGCGTTAAAAAAACCTCTTGTACTGGGCGTTAACGGAAGCAAATTAATAATGATATCGCTCTGTTTTAGCAGTTGCGACAAACCGAGCTCATCTGTAAATACATTGTCGACCGCTTGAGTACGACGGTAGCCCGCTACTTTAAAACCTAAATGCGTTAAAGCTAGTCCGCAGGCTTGTCCTAATTCACCAAACCCTACGATACCCACTTGGCATTGCTCGGCCGGGCCCTGAATTAATTGCTCCCAGCGCCCTTGCCGCTGCTGCGAAGCATAACGATGCATTTGACGATGCAACCAAAGTACATGAGTACAAGCGGCTTCGGCCATTGTTCGGGTCATAAACGGATCGACCATGCGCGTTAACTGAATGTTCTTAGGGATTGCCGAATTTGCCAATAACTTTTCGACCCCGGCCCAAAGCGATTGAACCCATTGCACATGACTCAATTGGAGCCACAATTGTTCGGAGGGTTTTGCTACAACACAAATGTCTATTTGTGCGTAGGCATTTTGGGTATTCGCTTGTCGATTGAGTTGGCGCTCGGTAAAAACGTCGTACCTAGCGTTTAGTCCAAGCGACGCTAACTCGTTGCGCAAAATTGCAGCGTAATTCTCCCATTCATGTTCTGGTAGATCACCCGCTAAAAGCACTTTAAGCGTGGCCGTCATTCAAATAGTTTTCTTATAGTGACAACGCGCGTTTTTTTACCGGCGGCAAGTCGGTACAACTTCCCTCAAATACTTCAGCAGCCATACCAATCGACTCGCCTAGTGTGGGGTGTGGATGAATCGTTTTACCAATATCTACAGCGTCAGCGCCCATTTCGATAGCTAGGCAAACTTCACTAATTAAATCACCTGCGTGGGTTCCGACAATGGCGCCACCAACAACCCGATGCGTTTCAGGATCGAATAATAATTTGGTGAAACCTTCATCACGGCCGTTTGCAATTGCGCGCCCAGATGCAGCCCAAGGGAACACAGCTTTGGTCACTTTAATGCCTTGCTTGGTGGCTTCTTCTTCGGTCAACCCAACCCAAGCCACTTCGGGGTCGGTGTAGGCAACACTTGGAATAACCCGTGCATCGAGGTAAGACTTTTTGCCGGCTGCAACTTCGGCCGCTACATGGCCTTCGTGCACAGCTTTGTGAGCCAACATCGGCTGTCCTACCAAATCGCCAATTGCAAAAATATGCGCAACGTTAGTGCGCTGTTGGTTATCAACGGCAATAAAACCACGCTCATCGACTTGCACTCCTGCCGCTTGCGCGCCAATAGCCAAGCCATTCGGTTTTCTGCCAACAGACTGCAACACCATGTCGTAAACTTGCGGCTCGGCTGGGGCTTTTTCGCCTTCAAACCAAACTTTAATGCCCGCTTTTGTAGCCTCTAGTTTTACTGCGCGCGTTTTCAACATAATGTTGTCAAACCGCTTTTCGTTAAATTTTTGCCAAACTTTTACGACGTCGCGATCCGCTCCTTGCATTAAACCATCAAGCATTTCAACTACGTCAAGGCGCGTACCTAAAGTAGAATAAACAGTGCCCATTTCAAGCCCAATAATGCCACCACCCATCACCAACATGCGCTTTGGAATGCTAGGTAATTGCAGCGCGCCTGTTGAGTCCACGATACGCGGATCTTTGGGCACAAAAGGCAAATGCACCGCTTGTGAACCCGCCGCAATAATGGCCTTTTCGAAACGAATCACTTGGCTTTTGCCCGATTCGCCTTTGCCATCGCCCTCGGTAATTTGCACCTTCAAATGATGCGCATCAATAAAGGTGCCGTTACCGCGCACAACACTCACCTTACGCGCTTTAGCCATCCCCGCTAAACCGCCGGTTAGCTTGCCCACAACCTGATTGCGCCATCCGCGTAATTGTTCTAAATCGATAGTCGGCGCACCAAAACTAATACCGTGGGCACTAATTGCTTTTGCCTCGTCCATTACGGCCGCCACATGGAGCAGCGCTTTGGATGGAATACAACCAACGTTTAAACAGACGCCGCCTAAAGTGCTGTAGCGTTCAACGATTATTGTGTTTAACCCTAAATCGGCCGCGCGAAAAGCAGCCGAGTAACCGCCGGGACCGGCACCAATAACCAACATTTCGCATTGATGATCCACCGGGCCGGTGTAATTTGCATTGGCGGTCGATCCTAGTACTGTCGCTTGTGCTGATACGGGAGCGACCGCTTGTTGTGCTGTCGGTGGTGGTGAAGCTGAAGATGGTGCTGAAGATGGCGATGCTGCTGAATTTGTCGAAGGTGTTGCAGCCAGCGTCGGTGCTGAAGCTTGCGAATTTGCAGCATTCGCCGGTACAGCGCCAGGCGCTGCAGCAACCTCTTCTTGCACTTGTAAAACAACCGAGCCTTTAGCGACTTTATCGCCGACTTTTACTTTAAGCGCAGTAACCTTGCCGCCATGCGAGCTTGGAATCTCCATACTCGCTTTGTCAGACTCAACCGTAATGAGGCTTTGATCGGCGGTAATAACATCCCCAACCTTTACCAAAATTTCAATTACTTCGACTTCTTTAAAATCACCAATATCAGGGACTTGAATATCCATTACATGCACTCAATGCTTTCTTGTTCGAACTGCAACTTTGCGTCCCAAAGAACGCGATGTTTTAAAGCGGACGATGTTTTAAAGACTTGTCGATAAATTCAATGTCATTACGCGCACTGGGCCGGCGGTATTTTTATCAAATTCAATACCAGCTTCAATGCCAACCCGCGCAATTGATTTTGCAGTATCGAGCTGATCATAAACAGCACCCATAGCACCAAGTGCAAAATTTCGACCCGATCCGATGCCCCAAAAGCGTTCGAACTTAAACACTTCACGGTAGGAATACACGCCGTAAATGCCGCTAGCATTGGCAATTAAGGTTGTAATTTGCGAACTTTCGTACGGGTCTGAATCATCCTCTTTGGTATTAAGAAAGAAGCGCTCTTTTAGCTGCGCATGCACATGCAAAAACGTCTCGAAAACATCTTCACGCGAGGACAATTTGCACTCTGGCATCGCCGCTAACAATTTTTTCATTACGGGAAAATGCGCTGTACTACCGGCCAACCCGATTAATGAATCACCAATTTTAAAAAACTTTTCGTTTTGTTCGTATTGGTTTGAAAGGCGTGTATCACCAAAAGTAACCAGTGAATCGGAAGCCATGGCAACTTGCTTGCCCTTTTGAACTACAACTAATGTGGTCATAACAGAACTCGGCGGAAATCAGCAAGAATAGCGGATAAATAAGCATTAAAACGCGCGGCGGACGCACCATCAACTACTCGGTGATCCCAAGATAAGGACAATGGCAAGATTAAACGCGGCACAAAGGCAGCGCCATCCCAAACGGGCTTCATCGCCGACTTGGAAACACCTAAAATAGCCACCTCAGGCGCGTTAATAATGGGCGTAAACGAAGTACCGCCAATACCACCCAAGGACGAAATAGAAAATGTTCCGCCTTGCATATCAGCTGGACCCAACTTACCGTCCCGGGCCTTTTTCGCTAACTCGCCCATTTCGGCAGCAATTTCAAACAGGCCTTTTTTGTCGGCATCTTTAATCACTGGAACAACTAAACCATTGGGCGTATCGGCAGCAAAACCAATGTGGTAGTACTGTTTAAGGACCAAATTATCACCGTCAAGCGAGGAATTAAATTCGGGAAATTTCTTTAGCGCTGAAACGCTGGCTTTAATTAAAAACGCCAACATCGTCAACTTGTTACCAGACTTTTCATTCTCATGATTTAACTTTACGCGAAACGCCTCTAGTTCTGTAATGTCCGCATCCTCGTTGTTAGTAACATGCGGAATCATCACCCAATTGCGATGCAGTACGGGGCCAGAAATACGCTTGATACGCGACATTGCTTGCAAAGTAACAGGGCCGTATTTGGCAAAATCGACTACGGGCCACGCCGCTATGCCTAAATTGCTCATCGAGCCGGCACTAGCGCCTGCTTGCGCCGCTACTGGCGTTGCCAGCGCTTGCTTAACAAAGTTACGTACATCGTCTGGCGTCACGCGACCCTTCGGGCCACTACCTACAATTAGCTGCAACTGAACGCCCAGTTCGCGCGCAAACTTGCGAACCGAGGGGCTTGCATGTGGCAAGCCTGATGCACCGTTTTCGCTAGCGACCGTAGCCATGCTTGGCGCACTTGTAGAAGCTTGGGAACCCGCGGCCACCACGCTTAAAGTTGCCGCCGCCGCCGCCGGGGTAACAGAAGCGGGAGAAATAGTAGGTAAAGATGCAGCCGCTGAAGCTGCGGCTGCAGAAGATACAGAGGCTGCAACAGCAACCGGTGACGCGGGTACAGCTGGTGCAACTGCTTTTTCGGCTGGCTGACTAGTCGTCGCCGAAACAGCAGCACCATCCGCTTGAGCGAGTAAAGTTAAAACTACTGAACCTTTTTTAACTTTGTCGCCTAACTTAACTACGATTGATTGCACGACGCCGGCGGCTGAGGATGGAATCTCCATGCTGGCTTTGTCAGACTCAACCGTAATTAAACTTTGCTCGACCGCAACGGTGTCTCCGGCTTTTACCAACAACTCAATAATTTCAACTTCTTTAAAGTCACCGATGTCGGGTACTTGCACTTCTATAATTTGACTCATAATTTTTTTACCGAATTTATTCTTGTCGATTTTTACTGGTCGATTTACTGGTCTGTTTTACTGGTGTATTTACAGGTCTATCAGGCGCGCTAAAGCAACATCTTACGCATACTGAGGATTCAATTTGTCTGGGTTGATACCATATTTTTTTATAGCATCACTAACACGACCCATCGGTATATCCCCCTGCTCTGCCAACGAACGCAGCGCTGCAATAGTCACGAACCGGCGATCAACTTCAAAATGTTCGCGCAGTTTAGCGCGAGAATCAGAGCGACCAAAGCCGTCGGTGCCTAGGGCAACAAAACGTCGACCTTCCGGCACAAAGCCACGAATTTGATCAACAAAAGTCTTCATGTAATCCGTTGCAGCAATTACTGGGCCATCATGTTTTGCTAACTGCTGGGCTACAAACGGCACCATTTTTTTGGCTTCTGGATTTAACAAATTGTGACGCTCGCAATCTAAACCATTACGGCGTAATTCGTTAAAGCTTGGGCAACTCCAAACATCAGCAGTTACACCCCAGTCTTTTTCCAGCAATTCAGCTGCGGCCATTACTTCGCGCAAAATTGTGCCGCTACCTAATAATTGAACTCGTAACTTAGCCGCTTTTTTGCCAGCGGATAACAAGTACATGCCCTTTAAAATTTCTTCTTCGGTGCCCGCACGTAAACCTGGGTGCGCGTAATTTTCGTTCATTAAAGTAATGTAGAAATACACGTCTTCTTGGTTTTGAACCATGCGCTTGAGGCCCGAATGAATAATCACGGCTACTTCATGACCAAAACTTGGGTCATAAGAAACGCAGTTCGGAATCGTCGAGGCCAAGATATGGCTGTGTCCGTCTTCGTGTTGCAACCCTTCGCCGTTTAAGGTCGTACGGCCAGCAGTGCCGCCCAACAAGAAACCACGCGCACGCATATCACCAGCTGCCCACGCCAAATCACCGACTCGCTGCATGCCAAACATCGAGTAGAAAATATAAAACGGCACCATGATGCGGTTGTTAGTCGAATAGGAAGTAGAAGCAGCGATCCACGAACTCATCGCACCGGCTTCGTTAATACCTTCTTGCAAAATTTGACCCTTAACATCTTCGCGGTAGTACATCACTTGATCGCGATCAACCGGTTCATATTTTTGCGGCATTACGGAATAAATACCAATTTGGCGGAACAAACCTTCCATACCAAAAGTACGCCCTTCATCAACCAATATAGGTACGATCCGTGAGCCAATCGCCTTATCGCGCAACAATTGCGTCAAACAGCGTACGTAGGCTTGCGTTGTTGATATTTCACGACCTTGAGCGGTTGCTTCTAATACTGGCGCAAACAACTCCGCTAAGGGCGCAATTTCAAAGTACTCATCTGCTTTTTCACGGCGTTGTGGCAAGTAACCACCCAGTGCTTTACGACGTTCGTGCAAGTATTTTATTTCCGGCGAATCTTCGCTCGGTTTAAACAACGGCACATCGGCTAATTGTTCATCTGAAATAGGGATTCCAAAGCGATCGCGCATTTCACGAATTGTTTGATCGTCAAGTTTTTTGGTTTGATGAGCCGTGTTACGCCCTTCCGCGATTTTACCCATCCCAAAACCTTTAATAGTCTTGGCTAAAATAACCGTTGGCTGTCCCTTGGTTTTGCTAGCCGCTGAGAATGCAGCATAAATTTTGTGTGGGTCGTGTCCGCCGCGATTTAAACGCCAAATATCGTCATCGGACATATTAGAAACTAGCTCTAAGGCCTTGGGATGTTTACCAAAGAAATGCTTACGCACATAAGCGCCATCTTGGGCCTTGTAGTTTTGGTATTCGCCATCAACCGAGTCCATCATAATTTGTTGCAAGACGCCGTCTTTATCGCGCGCCAACAAATCGTCCCAATAACTGCCCCAAACCACTTTAATAACATTCCAACCAGCGCCACGAAAATCGGCTTCGAGCTCTTGAATAATCTTGCCGTTACCGCGTACAGGACCATCTAGGCGCTGCAAATTACAGTTCACAACAAACACTAAGTTATCTAATTTTTCGCGGGAAGCCAAGCCAATTGCACCTAGGGATTCTGGCTCGTCCATTTCTCCGTCACCGCAAAACGCCCATACTTTTCGGTTATCGGTTTGTGCGATCGAACGCGCCTGCAAGTATTTTAAAAAGCGCGCTTGATAAATAGCCATCAATGGACCAAGGCCCATTGATACCGTAGGAAATTGCCAAAAGTCGGGCATTAATTTTGGATGCGGGTAACTCGATAATCCCTTGCCATCGACCTCGCGACGAAAGTTCAGCATTTGATCGTCAGTTAATCGGCCTTCTAAATAAGCACGCGCATAGACACCTGGCGATGAATGGCCTTGAATGTAAAGTAAATCGCCACCATGACCTTCATGCGGCGCATGCCAAAAATGGTTAAATCCAATACCCAACATATTGGCTAACGATGCAAAACTAGAAATATGTCCGCCCAAATCACCATCGGCGCGATTGGCTTTGACTACCATTGCCATTGCATTCCAACGCATCCAAGAACGTAAACGCTCTTCGATTTCTAAGTTACCGGGAGAGTGTTCCCCCAAATGAGCCGGGATAGTGTTGACGTAGGCGGTATTTGCCGAAAACGGCACGAAACCACCCGAGCGTCGGGTTTTATCGATCAGCTTTTCAAGCAACCAATGCGCACGTTCGGGGCCCTCTCGCTCAATTACAGCCGTTAAAGCGTCAAGCCACTCACGGGTTTCAACAGAGTCGGTATCGTTTGCAGGTGATAAGTTGTCGATAGATAAAGCGTCGCTTAGCCCAGTGTTGGGCGCTGGGTCGGGTACAACAGAAGCCATTTTGTCTCCTCGGCTTTTGCCGAATATTGGTCGAACTGCAATTAATGGCGGTATTTTAGGAAAAGACCTCTAAAAACACAAACACTTTTTTCATTTTACGGGAATACATTTCATATTATGAAATTTTAACCTAGGGAATGTGCGCGCTTGAGACATTTCGCGGTCTCTCCTAAACTACATCGCTATGTCGACCTCGAAATTACGCGCCTTAAATTGGTACGCCACCCTACCCGTTGCCGGAATGCTGGCTTTCGTCGGGGTCATGGCCGCGTTTTTTCTTTACTTGCACCGCACTGAGGCTGACCAGCAAAACCAGCTGTTATATCGCGATGTTGAGTGGGCGCAACAAAGCCTAAGCTTGCGCTGGCGGACCAATCAAGACTTTGTCGTAGCCAACAGCCCAGGATGGACGCAGTTGTCTGATGCTGGCAACGCGGTGCGCCCACAATTGCAAGAACTGTTAAAAAACAATTCCGACATCCAGTACATTTTTTGGATGGATTCGCGTCGCAGTATTCGGTGGATCATGCCGGGCTTGGGGTCCGTTGCGCCCCAGTCGCGCCCGATAGGGCAAGTGATTGAAGATTCTGCTGTCTTTAATGCGTTTACCGAAGCGCGTGAAAGCAGCGCCCCGACCTACAGCCCGCCTTTTCTTGGTGACGCAAACGCGCCATTTGTTGAACTACATGTACCTATTTTTAACGATCGCGCATTTATTGGCACGGTCGCTATCGGTTACAACTTGCTGCGTTCAATACAAGTGACTGCTTCGGAGCAAATGCTTGCCCGTTATAAAATTGATTTAGCCGACTCGGGCGGTAATGTTTTGGTGAGCACTTCTAGCCGAACCATTCACGATGCCAACTTAAGTTACGAGCTTCCTTTAAACCCACCAGGACACGGTATTCGATTACGCGCTTTTGCGTTCGAAACTCGTCCGTTGCTCCTGGATCGAATTTTAGTCACCAGCGTCTTTGGCCTGTCTTCCGTCGTTTTAGTGGGCCTAGGGTTGCTTTGGTATTTTGCCCGGCAACGAATTAAAGCTGAGTCACGTTTAGTGGAAGAAACTCACTTTCGGCGAGCCATGGAAGATTCGATTTCTACCGGCATGCGCGTGATGGATTTAAAGGGCAAAATTACTTACGTCAATCCGGCCTTTTGCAACATGTTGGGGTTTGCCGAAAATGAGTTGGTAGGGCTGGATTCACCCTATCCTTATTGGCCAATTGAACAACGTCAACTGCATCAAGACAATTTATCGTCGCTCCTGATGGGAAAAATCCCTCCAGCCGGTTTGCGTACTGAAGTTCAACGCAAAGACGGCAGTCGATTTTTTGCACGAATGTACGTCTCACCGCTAAAAAACAAACAAGGCGCGCAAACGGGCTGGATGACCTCGATGACCGATATTACCGAGCCAGAACGCATTCGAGAACAATTGCGCGCGGCTCACGAACAATTCACCACTGTTATGGAGCAGTTAGACGCTGCTGTTTGTGTCTTAGCTGGATTTGAATCGTTGCCTTCAAACCGACTGCTGTTTACTAACCAGCGTTACCGAAATTTTTTCGGAGATCAGCTGCAGCACACAATTATCGATTTACTCAAAGACGAACAACGCGGGCCCGAAGTGGATATTGCATTCGAGCACTTTAGCCAAAGCACCCAATCGAGCCAATGGTTCGAACTACGGTGGCGACCGATTCGTTGGGTTGATCAGTCCGAAGCTATTTTAGTTTTAGTGTCGGACATTACTTTGCGCCACGGCGCGCAGGCTTTATTACGCGAACAACAAGAGCGCGTCGAGCGAACTTCACGCCTGATTTCGATGGGTGAAATGGCGTCGTCGTTAGCGCACGAGCTGAATCAACCGCTTACGGCAATTAGCAACTACACCATGGGCGGAGCGGCGCGATTGCAACAGGCGCTCGATCGCAACGAACCCGTCCCAACTAAAGACTTAAGCTTGATGCTAGAAAAAACTGCGCGGCAAGCGGAGCGCGCGGGAAAAGTCGTACGGCGGATTCGCGATTTCGTTAAGCGAAGTGAGCCAGACAAACAAGCCTGTAGCGCACAAACAATTGTTGAAGACGCATTAGGACTTGCAGAGATCGATGCAAAGCGCATGCAAATGCACATTCAAGTAAGCTTGCAAGAGGATTTGCCAATGTTAATGGCCGACCCCATTTTGATTGAACAAGTGCTATTGAACCTGATGAAAAACGGCATGGAGTCGATGTTAAACGGACAAAACCGCGTTTTAGAAGTCAGCGCTAAAGCTGCCGACCAAACTATCGAAATTTGCGTCGCTGATCGGGGTAGTGGCGTTAGTGCGAGTGACCGCGAAAAGTTGTTTGAACCATTTTTTACCACCAAAGCTGATGGTATGGGAATGGGGCTAAATATTTGCAGAACGATAGTAGAGTTTCATCAAGGACGGTTAACGCTAAATGATCGAGTCGGAGGCGGCACCGAATTTGTTATTAGCCTTCCTGTAATTAGCCTGCCTGTTCATAGCAAACGAGCCAGCCCCCTAGATGAGCTGACAAAACCTAATGCAAGCACCAACAACATCAACCAACAATTAACCAACCAAACCGCAACAGAACAATCAGAAACATTTGCCAAATGACCAATTCCGAACCGACCCCTTTAGAGTCAACGCTGGCATTTACGGCCAATGCCAAAGACAGTTTGTTGGCCGTTGCCATTGTTGACGACGACGAAGCAGTACGCGATTCGTTGCAATGGCTGATGGAAAGTAGAAACTTCCAAGTATTGTCGTACGCGAGCGCCGACGAATTCTTAAGCACGTGGGAGCCCAACAAAACCGCTTGCCTAATTCTTGATATTCGTATGCCGGGCATGACAGGCGTCGAGCTGCATGATGAACTGGTGCGCCAAGGCCATGAGACCAGTGTTATTTTTATTACTGGCCATGGCGATGTGCCAATGGCGGTATCCCGTATGAAGAAAGGCGCTGTCGATTTCTTACAAAAACCATTTGATCAAGATGAGCTTTGCAATTTAGCGCGCGATGCAATTGAACGCGAACAGCTAAAGCGCGCTTCGGCAAAAAAACTAACGGCCTCACAAGAGCGTCTTGCCAAACTAACGGCTCGCGAATCGCAAGTGCTAGAACGCATCGTGGCGGGTCGTTTAAACAAGCAAATAGCCGATGATTTATCGATCAGTATAAAAACTGTGGAAGCACACCGCTCGAATATTATGGATAAATTGAACGCACGAACCATGGCCGATTTAATGCGAATTGCCTTAGGAAGCTAAATGTGGCCCACCTTTAAGCAAGGTACAGCTAGGGTCTAACGACTTGCTAAAGTGTCGCTTTGCACTAACTGAGTCACACAAGATTAGCCCTCTTAAATGAATCCTGATATACTTTGCGGCTCTACAGAGATGCGGCTGTAGCTCAGTTGGATAGAGTACCTGGCTACGAACCAGGGGGTCGTGGGTTCAATTCCTGCCAGCCGCACCAATTTTATTAAAATAATAAAAGCTCAAAGAAGCAATGCAAATTAAAGGCCTCGTTTAAATAAAACGGGGCTTTTTTGTTTCCAAGCTGGACGTTTGCCCAAAAGTTTCTTTAGCAAAATGCTGCGTCAAATGTACAGTTCAGCTACTATCGCGATAGAACTAAAAAACATAAGAAAACTGACCATTAACAATATCGCAAATGGAGACACCGTGGCGAACGCAACATTTCAAAACCCCATCAAACACAAACCCAACCAACGTTTACCTTTAGAGGCTTTTTACTCTTGGGTTGATCAACAGCCCACCAAAACCTACATGACTCAACCAATGGGAATGGGTGAAATACGTACCTACTCTTGGCAGCAAACAATGGACGAGAGCCTGCGCATGGCGGCTTACCTCAAGTCCTTTGGTTGGCCTGCAGGGACCAAAATTGCCATCATGTCGAAAAACTGCGCATGGTGGATCATGTCCGATTTGGCCATTTGGATGGCTGGCTATGTATCAGTGCCTTTGTATCCAACGTTAGCCGCCGAAACAGTTGGTCAAATTATTGCGCACAGTGAATCTAAAGCAATTTTTATTGGCAAGCTAGACGACTGGGAACTGATGTCACCCGGAGTTCCAGAAGGTATCGAGCGAATTAGCTATCCTTTGTCCCCGCCCAATAATTACCCTACTTGGGAAGATATTATTGCCAAGACAAAAGCACTCGAAGGCCGTCCAACACGCGCTGCGGACGATCTAAGTACCTTAATTTATACCTCGGGTACTACCGGTATGCCAAAAGGCGTGATGCATAGCTTTGCAAACTTTGCAGCCGCCATCGAAAGCGGTGCAGCCCGGGTCGGTCTGAATGGTTCCGATCGCATGTTGTCTTATTTGCCGCTAGCGCACGTTGCCGAACGTATTTTGGTTGAGCAAGGCTCGTTTATTACGGGTATGAGTTTGTATTTTGCCGAGTCACTCGATACCTTTGCAGCCGATTTGCAGCGCGCTACCCCTACGATATTTTTCTCGGTCCCGCGTTTGTGGGTGAAATTTCAGCAAGCGGTCGAAGCCAAAATGCCCGCTGAAAAACTAGCCCGATTACTTAAAATTCCAATCATCCGTGGCATCGTTAAAAAGAAAATTTTAACAACGCTTGGACTTAATCATTGCCGCGTTGCAGTGGGTGGTGCCGCACCAATGCCACCAGAGCTTTTGCGCTGGTACGACCGTCTTGGGCTTAATATTTTGGAAGCTTATGGCATGACCGAAAATGGCGCGGTGTCTCACGCAACTTTATCGGGAAAACCAAGTCCAGGCACCGTAGGGCAGCAATATGAAGGTGTAGAAACTAGGTTAGATCCGGATACCAGCGAAATTCAAATTCGTTGCGCTTGGTTAATGCAAGGTTATTACAAAGAGCCAGAACAAACTCAGCAAGCCTTTACGGCTGACGGTTGGCTTAAAACCGGCGACAAAGGTGCCTTTGATAGTGATAACAACCTAAAGATTACCGGTCGTGTTAAAGACCTGTTTAAAACGTCTAAGGGCAAATATATTGCCCCAGCCAAAATTGAAGACCGGCTGGTAATGAACAACTTCATTGAGGCTTGTGCGGTTGTCGGCGCTAATTTAGGCCAACCGCTTGGCTTGTTAATGCTGTCCCCCTTGGGCCTTAAAACTGCACAAGAGGGCAAAAAGGCAGAAATTGATGCAAACTTTAGTACTTTTTTAAAGTCGGTTAACGCTGGTCTCGACCCACACGAGCAAATGAGTTCTTTCATTATTGTTAAAGATGCGTGGACTGTTGATAGCGGCTTTATTACGCCAACCTTCAAAATCAAGCGCAATAAAATCGAAGAAGCTTATGGTTCAAACTTCGAAAAATGGTCACTCTCGCGTGCCCCAGTGGTTTGGGAAGGCTCCTAAATTAACCACAGTTTTTAACCGCTGATCGGGGCAGGAGGGACACTCATCCCGCCTGCCTATCTAAGTTAATCGCCCTCTTTGAGCATGTCTCTTAACGCAGCGCTACACAAAAAATAGCGCGGCATTAACTAGACCAAACGCAGACAGTAAAGCGTTTTTAAAAAGCTCTACAAAGAGGAAATAAGCGATGAATATGTTAGTCGAACGAGGCCGTGTGCCATTTATGCCGGCCAATGACGAAATGCTAGAGTCAGTCGATTCGATGCCCGATGTTGTTAGCGAGTTTGCCGACTTTGAAGAGTACGAAGCGCTTCGCAAAGAAGTATTCGCTTTTCATGTAGTTGAATGGCAAAAAACACAACTAGAAGTGGCCTCCAAGATTGGTATGGGTCCACCGCGTAGTTTGTAGAGCTTAAATAATTGTTCCAGAGCACTCGCCGAATCCAATCCGTCGGGTGCCTTCTTTTTGGCAGTAAGCCTTTATCGTTAGACGATCGCCATTTTGCAAAAATGTTCGGCTCTCGCCACTTGGCAATGCAATTGGTTTCTTACCACCCTCGGTAATTTCTAACAAACAACCCAGGCTATCTGCCTCGGGTCCAGAAGTCGTGCCGGTACCCAGCAAATCGCCGCTTTCTAAATTGCACCCACCCATTGAGTGATGCGTAACCATTTGCCCAACAGTCCAATACAAATGTTTTAGGCTTGCATGGCTTAATTGATGCGCAGCGGTTTTTGCAGTTTGCATTGTTTCGGTTTCAATAAACGCTTCTAACGCAATATCAAAACCACCGCCGTTTGCCTGATAGTCGTTGCTTAAATAAGGCAACGGTTGTGGATCGGACTCTGGACGGGTTGCTAATGGTGATCTAAAAGGAGCCAAGGCTTCTAGGGTAACAATCCAAGGTGACACCGAGGTTAAAAAGCTCTTGGCTAAAAATGGGCCTAGTGGCTGGTACTCCCAACCTTGAACATCACGCGCCGACCAATCGTTTAGCAAACACAGACCAAAAATATGATCTTCGGCATCAGCAATTGCAATTGGTTCTCCCAACACATTGCCAGGGCCAATCCAAACACCCATTTCAAGCTCGTAATCGAGGCGCTGCGACTGTCCTACGTGCGGCGCCGCTGCACCGGCAGGCATGAGCTGCCCGTTGGGGCGTTTAACGGTATGGCCGCTAGCCCGTACCGACGAGGCCCGCCCGTGGTAACCAATAGGAACATATTTGTAATTGGGAAGCAAAGGTGCATCGGGACGAAACAACTTACCGACGTTCATCGCATGGTGAACTGACGCAAAAAAATCGGTGTAGTTACCAACCCTTGCAGGCACCCCCATTTCCACTTTTTTCATCGGTACTAAACAGGCTCTAGCCTTATCACGTTTTGTATTGTCTTCGCGTAGTAACTGCGATAGGGCCAGGCGCAAAGCAGCCCAAGCGGGACGCCCTAAGGCCATAAAGGTATTCATTTGCCCCAAGGCGGCGGCCTGCGCTGCGCTAGCTGCAACGCCAGAAAACAAACCCGATTTGCAAGCCGCAGTTAGATCTAAAATTTGATCGCCAATCGCCACACCACCACTGTAGTCGTGCGCCTTGCTATCGATTAAGCGGAACACACCAAAAGGCAAATTTTGAATCGGAAAATCACTCGTTTCGTCGTTCGCCGATTGAACCCAACTTTTTAACGATGGATCGTGCGTTTCATTTAACTGCGCGTGCACCACAGGCGCGCTGGTAGGCAATTGTTGGTTGCTATCGGACGACAATTCGGACGACAAATCAGAAGGTATATCAGAGGACATAAATGATTAAAACTATTCGGTTAATAAAATTGAATCGGACTGCTTTGTTTAGCGCGTTGTTGCACTGAAATTACTTTTAAGATCGGACCAACAACGATGATAGTCGGCTTGCAATTGCCCGCCATTGGCGGCAACTTTTAAAGCAGCGACAGTGGGCACAATAACGTAACGGCTTTCAAACATAAATGCCATTGTGTCCGTTAGTTTATGCGGAATAAGTTGGGCCGTGCTGGCTTTGTTATGAGTGGGTGCATCAGGCCCGTGACCACTCCAGCTGTTGTGTAGGCTCGATCCACCGGGAACAAACCCTTCGGGCTTTGCATCGTACACGCCTTTAATAAGGCCCATAAATTCACTCATGACATTGCGGTGATACCAAGGCGGGCGAAACGTATCTTCGTTGACTAGCCAGCGCGGCGGGAAAATAACAAAATCGACGTTTGCTGTTCCCGGCAAATCGCTCGGTGAAGTTAATACTGTAAAAATAGACGGATCGGGATGATCAAAACTAACGCTGCCGATCGTATTAAAGTGTTCTAGATTATATTTAAAAGGCAATAAATTGCCGTGCCAAGCGACTACATCAAAAGGACTATGATCGAGTTGTGTTTGCCATAACCCACCATCAAATTTTGCAACCAATTGGGTTGATTTATTGTTGTCTTCGTAAGCTGCATGGGGGGCACTAAAGTCACGTGGGTTAGCCAAGCCATTACTACCAATTGGGCCTAATTCGGGTAAACGAAAATGTGCGCCGTAGTTTTCGCATACATAACCCCGCGCTTGCGCATCGAGCAAAACCACCCGAAACCGTAAACCGCGCGGAAGTAGTAAAATTTCTCCGGGCCCAATCGTGTGCTCACCTAATTCGGTCATGATTTGCAAACGCCCAACTTGCGGCACGATTAACATCTCGCCATCGGCATTGTAAAAAGCACGATCTTGCATGGATCGATTGCAGCTATACAACAGCACCGCCATCCCTGTTTGCGCTCGGGCATCACCATTAGCCGCCCACGTCACCAAACTATCTACAAAATCGGTCGGCTTGGCGCTTAGCTTGTCTAGCATTGGCAACGGGTCCCATCGATACTGCTGAGGGCTGCACCGATGATCTAAGGGTGCAGTTAACCAAGTTGCTTGCGTGTATGGTTGAAACGGCTCATGCCGCGCCGAAGGCCAAATGCGGTAGGTCCATGTGCGCATATTGGTGGCACGTGGAGCGGTAAATGCCGAACCCGACAGCGTTTCTGCGTACAAGCCATATGCAGGCCGTTGGGGGCTGTTTTTACCTACCGGCAATGCACCGGGCAGCGCTTCGGACGTCAGGTAGCTACCGAAGCCACTTAGTGCAGTTTGCGTTTGAATTTTGGATAAATCGGTCATAGGGTTAAAAGTGTAGCGCAGTGATGGCGTCGCGCAAGGATAAATGGTCGATCTGGCATCTTACCGAGTTTAAGGGCTGGGTTTAGGATAAATTACGTCAATTACTTTTTTTGCAGGCGCACGATATATGCTAACGACGACCCATGAAGTAACCAATCAAAGCGAACCACTAAGCGACTGGAATGTGTATTTGGGCGATGCGGCACTTGCCGATGCTGTTGGCTTTTTAAGCACTGAGGTCGGCAATAAGAATGGTTCATTAAATAGTCCGCTAGACGTTCCGCTTACTGCATTTGGCAAACATATTGGTTCGGCTCGTTATGCACAGGCTGCCAATCAAGCCAATCACAATGGCCCGATTGTTCACAATTTCGATTCACGCGGACGAAGACTCGATGTTGTTGAATTTCATCCGGCTTATCACCAGTTAATGCAGTACGCAGCCGAACAAGGTTTGGCCGCTGCACCTTGGAGCGAAACTGCGCCCGATAACGCGCACTTATTGCGCGCCGCTAAATTTGCCATGCACTCCGGAATTGAAGCCGGTGTCCTTTGTCCGATCTCGATGAGTTATGCCGTCGTTCCCGCCTTGCAAGCGCAGCCGGAGTTATTGGCGCAAACATTACCGAAACTGACCGCCCTAGCCTACGATCCGCGGCCAATTCCTTGGCAAAGAAAAACATCAATGACGATGGGTATGGGGATGACCGAAAAACAAGGCGGCTCGGACGTACGCGCCAACACAACGAAAGCGACGCCATCGGCAACAAATGCCGAGCAATGGCAAATCACTGGTCACAAGTGGTTTTTTTCAGCCCCAATGTGCGATGCGTTTTTAGTGCTGGCTCAAGTAGAAACAAATCGCGTTGGCCATGAAAAGCAAGCAGGGCTTAGTTGTTTTTTCATTCCGAGCTACTTAGAAAACGGCAGCGAATCGGGTCAACGCAATGCAATTCATATTCAGCGTCTAAAAGACAAATTGGGTAACCGCTCGAATGCAAGCTCTGAGGTTGAATTTCAAAGTGCTACGGCTTGGCTTGTCGGGCCAATAGGCAAAGGAATTAATACCATTTTAGAAATGGGCACGATGACGCGAATTGATTGTGCTTTGGGGACCTCGGGATTAATGCGCCAAGCACTTAGCTTAGCGATTGACCATTGCAGGCAACGCTTGGCATTTGGCCGTCCCTTAATTGAACAGCCAATGATGCAACAAGTACTAGCCGATATGGCTTTGGAAAGCGAAGCGGCGACTTTGCTTGCAATGCGCATTGCAGCTAGCCTTGATCGCACCAACAATGGCGATGAAAATTCACCCACTAACGCATTTGAAATTGCGTTACGCCGTATTGCGACCCCAGCTGCAAAATTTTGGATCTGCAAGCGTGGCGCGCTTTTAGCCCAAGAAGCAATGGAGTGTTTAGGTGGCAACGGCTACGTTGAAGAAGGCGTTATGGCGCGAATTTATCGGGAAATGCCATTGAACTCAATTTGGGAGGGTGCCGGTAATATCATGGGGCTCGATATTTTGCGCAGCTTAAAAAAAGCAGCCACTGAAGATTTGGGCAGCGCTCAAGTTAGCGCTAGTTCAAATGTTGCAATCAACCCAGTTTCAGCGCTTGCTGCAATTAAACAAGAAATTGCGCCCAGCATTGGCCAACACAAGCGCTTCGATCTTTTAGCCCAACGTTGGTTTATGCAATTCGATAACCTTGCACTTGGACAAGACTCCCCTTTACAAGAAACCAATGCGCGCCAGCTAGCGACCGAAATAGCGATTATTTTGCAAGCCCATTTAATGGCTCAGATTAGCCCAAGATTTGTGTTTGAAGCCTTTTGCAATTCGCGCATTTGCGAAAACGGATTGGTGCAACCACCGGCTAGCTTTGGCTTACGCGCGGTAGACAACCCAGATTTAATTTTAGCCAGAGCTCGACCCAAGCACTGAGGCTACTTTTGAAGACTTGCGCGGCACACTAGTCGCACGGCCTTCGGGCAGTGCGCCGTAAAAACCGAAATCGAATTCTGGAATGCGCCCATCGATAAGCTCGGCCAACGCTTTGCCTGACCCAGCACCGTGCGTCCAACCTAAAGTACCGTGACCCGCATTAATCCACAGTCCTTTAACTTTACCGCGGCCAATGTAAGGAATGTTTGTCGGCGTACTTGGGCGTAAACCTGTCCAATACTGTGGGGCACTAGTATCTGCGACCCCTGGGAAAATTTCTTCAAACCGTTTTACCAAAGAGGCGCAGCGTAGTTTTGCGGTTGGACTGTCTAAGCTAGTGTCAAAACCATTCAGCTCGGCGGTGCCAGCGATACGAACTGAATTACCCAAACGAGAAATCGCAATTTTACGTTCGTCGTCTAACAAACTAACTTGGCTGGCTTTACTTGGGTCGCGTAATTTTAAGGTCGCGCTGTACCCCTTGGCTGGGTAAATCATTAAGTTTTCACCTAACGGTTTTACCAACTGGCGCGAGTACGACCCCATCGCGACAACAACTGCATCTGCGTTAAGATTCCCAGCCAAACCCGTAACACGATCTTTAATAGTAACGCTACGAATTGCGCTTAGGCCGGCATTAAGCGATTGAATATCGTGGTTGAATAAAAATTGAGCACCCAACGCACGAGCGCGTTTTACCAATTCTTGTGTAAAAACTTTTGCATCACCCGACTCATCGCTTGGGGTATACGTGCCGCCAGTAATTTGATCGCCAAACGACGCAAGCGCTGGTTCGATCGCAAGCACGCCAGCGCGATCTAAAATTCGACGGTCGACCCCGTAGTGCTGCATCAGCGCTGCCCCGGCGGCTCCACCCTCAAGCCCAGCTTGGCTAGAAAAATAATGCAAAATACCTTTTTGAATTCGCTGATATTCGATACCTGTATCGGCGACAATTTCATGCAATGCGGTTTGGCTGTAGCGCCCTAAGGAAACCAATTGTTTTACATTACGCGCAAAGGCGGCGTCATTACAATTGGCTAAAAACTGCAAACCCCAACGCCACTGATGCGGGTCTAACTTAAAGCGATAGAGTAGTGGTGCATCGGGTTGCGTCATCCACTTCAACATTTTTAACGGAGCATCTTTGCTGGCCCAAGGTTCGCAAAAACAAACCGATATTTGCGCACCATTGGCAAAGCTAGTTTCTAAGGCTGCATCGGGCTGGCGGTCAACAACCGTAACTTCGTGGCCCTGACGGGTCAAGTACCAAGCAGTAGTTACCCCAATGATGCCTGCGCCAAGAACCGTTACTTTCATGTTGAAACCTGAATTTAAATGATTTTGCAAAGTGTCTACTAAAACACCGCTGGGCTCCTAGTGTTTGTAATATTATTCATGTTGTATTAAATTCGTTCATGTATGCATAATTTAGATCCTGCCGCTTTAGCTTGCCTAGCTGCCATCATTGACGAAGGCAGCTTTGAAGGTGCGGCGCAAGCCTTAGCAATCACCCAATCGGCCGTTTCACATCGCCTAAAAGCGCTGGAAAGTGCTGTGGGGCAGCCTATGCTGGTCCGCAGCCGGCCGTTGGTACTAACCCAAACTGGCAAATTACTGCTGCGCTACGCACGCCAAATTAATGCCATGCAAGTCGATTTAGCGCGTGATTTATCGCACAACGAACGCGTGTTAGATGAACGTATTCCAATTGCTGTTAACGCCGATAGTTTAGCCACGTGGATACCGCGCGCCTTAAACCCCGTTGTACAAAGGGGCATTCGTTTAGAAATTTTAGTTGATGACCAGGACTTTACGCATGACTGGTTAAAGCAAGGCTCGGTACTAGGTTGCGTTAGTACAGTGGCCCATGCATTGCAAGGTTGTAGCGCAACGCCGCTAGGCTCTATGCGCTACGTGGCGGCCGCATCGCCAAAAGTAGCCAAAATGATCCACGCAAAAGGCTTCTCAGCGCAAACCCTTGCAGAACATCCTTTCGTGGTGTTTAACCGCAAAGATGATATGCAGCGCCAATGGGCTGCCAAGGCGCTTGGCTTAAGGCGCGTTAGGTTACTAGAGAGCTTTGTTCCTTCGACCGAAGCCTCGGTACGAGCGATGTTGTTAGGCTGGGGAATTGGCGTAGCGCCAGAATTATTAATTGCGCCTTTAATTGCAAAAGGGCAATTAGTTGCAATCGAGCCTAGTACAGCAATCGACGTACAGCTGTACTGGCATCGTTGGTCGGTTAGTTCTGCTACATTGGATTGGATTGGGGACGCCTTAATTGCTAAGGGTCCCAACTTATAAAAGTTATCGACGCAACTTACCGACGATCGTCACCAAGCCAACAATAATTGCCCCGACAACAAGACCAATAATGCCATCGGTTAACGTTGGGATTAAAAACCCCGCGAACCCTTGCCCTAACATTGGTGTTGCCCATTTTGTTAAGGCTTCGGCTGCGTGATGCAAGACTGGAATACCGTGCGAAATAATGCTGCCACCGACCAAAAACATCGCGATAGTGCCAACGACCGAAAGCGTTTTCATCAGCCACGGTGCAAACCATAAAATTCCACGGCCGATAGCCTGGCTTGCATTGCCGGCTTTTTGCGTTAACCACAAGCCAAAATCGTCTAGCTTAACGATGCCAGCAACCAAGCCATACACGCCTACAGTCATTAAAATACTAATGCCGACCAAAACAGTTATTTTTTGAGTAACCGTTGCTGTCATTAATGTCCCTAGAGAGATCACAATGATTTCGGCAGACAAAATAAAGTCGGTGCGCACGGCGCCTTTAATTTTTTCTTTTTCCATTTGAACAATATCAACAGTCTCGTTGGTATTGGTTTCTACAATTTCTTTGTGATGTGCTTCATCTTCCGAAGCAGAATGTAAATACTTATGAGCCACTTTTTCGAAACCTTCAAAGCACAAAAACGCGCCACCAATCATTAACAACCCAATGGTTACCCAAGGTGGCAAAAAGATATTGATGGCTAAAGCAGCTGGTACCAAAATCGCTTTGTTCCACATCGATCCTTTTGCTACGGCCCAAACCACTGGTAATTCGCGGTCGGCCCTGACGCCCGAAACTTGTTGAGCATTTAAGGCCAAATCATCGCCAAGAACGCCGGCGGTTTTTTTGGCTGCAACTTTGGTCATTACCGACACATCGTCGAGAATGGTTGCAATATCATCAAGCAAAGCTAATAAACTACTGGCCATAAACGCTAAAACCTTTTTGCAAATTGGGCAACTCGTTTGCTGCCATTAGTGTTGTTACTGTTCTGTTTAATTATAAAACGCGAAAAGTAGCATGACGATTCATTAAAGCATCGACCAAACTCATCGGCGCTAACATGGATGTTTTAGGATTGCTGGATAAAACCCTCCCCTCGATCACCACATTTATATTTCCAAACGGCCCTTCAGCAAAAACGCGATGTCGATTAAACGCGGCATCGGGATCTGCACACAGTTGCACTTGCGTTTGATCAAACCCAATCCCCGCTAAAGCAACGGCAGCAGCAACATTGGCATTTTGTGGAAATTGTAAAGCCGCTTGGCGTGCTGTGCCAGTAAAAAACACTTGTTTGGTGGTAACTGCAGCCAGATCAAGCATCGACTCGGCGGCCGTTCCGCGCCACGCTTTTGGCGATTTTTCTGAGGTATAAGACACCGTATCAATACCGGCCCAGCGCGCTGAACGTAGCGCATCGAGCCCCCCCAAAGCACCAGCAGGAATTAACACAGCCGCCCCTGAAACTTCCGCTTTTTGCTTTAAAGCAAGTTCGAGAGGTTCGTTGGCTAACGCACCCACTGAAGCCAACAACAAATCGATACCGGCCTCTAAAATTTGTGGCCCATAAATTGTCAACGCTTGATGTCCAGCGGCTTCAACGATTAGATCGGGTCGTTGGTTAATAATATTGGCTAGGCTATCAGCAGTACGATTAACAAAACCGATGCATACGGGTTTATTTTGGTTTGGCATGCTGACACGATCAATTTGCTCAAGCAAAGTTAAGGCAATCGCGCCTTGGCCAATAATTGCAAAGTTGAGTGTTTTTTTATTGAGCACTGGTATTTTATTCTTTGCTTTTTTAGGCGATTGCCGCGTGCCGCGCTTGCTCAGCAGCTAACGTCGCTTTGCGCGTTCGCAGTTGCCCAACGCCATCTATTACAGCCGCAATGATGCTGGTGTAGCCCGTACACCGGCACATATTGCCTTCAAGCGCGTCGGCGACAGCTTTTGCTGTTAAAGCAACCGGCTCATCGACCAAAGCCAACGCTCGCATGATCATGCCAGGTGTGCAATACCCACATTGCAGTGCATGGTGTCGGCTAAAACTTTCTTGCAATACCAATGGATCAGTCTCGATAGTAACCACACTGCGTTGCGCCTGTTGTAAAGCAAGCGTGTTGCAGCTTTTAATGGCTAATCCATCAACCAAAACCGTGCAGGCTCCACACTGCGAAGTATCGCAACCCACATGAGTACCCGTTAAACCGCAACGATTGCGCAAGACCTCGACTAACAACTCGGTACTGTCGATTTCAAGTTGTCGAATACGGCCATTAACACTGAGCTGGATTAAATGCGTACTCATAATGATTATTTGTTGCCAATGCCACTTAATTTAAATTGCTGACGAATAAAAGCGTTTTGTTCTTGGGTTAAATTAAGTAAAGGACGACGTACTAGCCCACCGACTTGTCCTAAACACTCTTGCCACAACTTACTCATCGGGGTTGGGCCTGACCCAACCTTAGCCGCCGCAAACGCGGTGCGCGCTGGCTTTAAGCTTTCATGTATTTTACGGGCTGCTTTAAAATCCCCGGCAAACGCGAGCTGCGTGTAGTCATGCAGGCGCGTATCGCCCTTGGTTTGCAACAATAGCGGCGGCGTTGAACATAAATATAACTGCCAGTTTAATTCTTCGATGTTTTGCAGCCACTCTTCTTCCGACGGATTGCTAACAATAATTTGATCACCTGCGAGCCGGGTAAGCTCGACATAATCATTGCGCGGCGCACTGTATTTAATTGCCACAATATTGGGTAGCTGGGCAATACGTGCGCACAATTGTGGGCTCATGGTGTAGCCACAAATCGGGTGATTCCACATTGCTATGCCAATCGTTAAATGCTCGCACAAATAACGATAATACTCATACAACGTGTCATCAGTATGGGCACCAAAATGCATGGTGGGGCTATGCACAATAACGTAATCGGCCCCAACGGCTTGCGCATGTAAGGCCAGTTCCATTACGACTTCGAGGTGGGTGTCCGAACAAGACATCACTACCGCTTGTTTGCCGCGCGCTTCTTGCACCGTAATTTCCATACAGCGTTTGCGCTCGGCTAAAGACAATGCAAAGTACTCGCCTTGTTTGCCACAAGTAAAAAGGCCAGCCACTTTTAAGTCGTCAAACCAGTGGCGCAAATTTTTTATGTAACCCGCTTCGTCAAAAGTTAAATCGTCTTTAAACGGCGTAATACTCGCCGCGTAAACCCCGCGCATGTGTTCACGGGCGTAGGCTTTGGCATCGGTTTTTTTATATTTTTGCATTTTTCTAAGTTAAGATTTGTTTGTTTCCGGCTCGTGAATCGCCGACCAAATACGCGCCGAGCTTAATGGAAAATCCATAGTCTCGATGCCTAAGGGAGCCAAGGCATCAAGTACTGCATTTAGCAAGGCCGCTGGCACACCAATACAGCCAGCTTCACCCACGCCCTTTGCACCTAACTTATTCATTGGGCTTGGTGTACAAATTGATTCAAGCAACACCTCAGGAATATCGCTGGCACGAGGCATCGCATAATCCATAAACGAACCCGTTACCAATTGCCCCCAACTGTCGTAGCTTAGTCGTTCCATCAATGCCTGTCCTAAGCCTTGCGCAAGGCCTCCCATCATTTGGCCCTTAACTAGCGTGGGATTAATAACCTGACCGGCATCATCGACCCAAACTAATTTATCAATACTTAACTCGCCGGTTTGCACATTAATGCGTACTTGGCTAATGACGCAACCGCTCGCCCAAGCTTCACCGTCTGCGTGATACTTAACTTCTACCGTAATTGCTTGCCTTACACTGCCCCCACCTTCTAAAGGGGCATTAGCTTTAATTTGCAATTGCATTTGGCTATGCAATTGTTCGCAAGCAGCAACAACTGCACTACCTCCAATGGCCGTGCCTCTGCTGGCCAAAGCCCCAATACCTTCTGGACAAATAGCGGTATCACTATGCAGTACCGTCACCATTTCGGGGACAACTTCAATACCAAAACTACGCATCGAATTAACGACAATTTGGGTAAAAGCTGTTTCACGCCCCTGCCCTTGCGCACTAGAGCCCGAGTGCAAAATATAGCGACCCTGCTCGTCTAAAGTTAATCTTGCACTTTCCCAACCTTCGCCGCACGGTTCGATATATAGCGCAGCACCGATACCAATCAGTTCCTCTATTGCTTTGTTACCGCCGGTGGCTAATTTATTGCTAGCTATTTGTTGGGCTTGCAATGCTCTTGCCGATTGATATCCAAACAGCGATTCCGCTCTTTCTAAGCACAGCAATAAATCGGCAGAATCCGGTTTTGCACCGCTGGGCAAAGTAATAGGAAAATCTTGCCGCGCAACAATATTTTGGCGACGTAATTGCATTGGATCAATTTTTAATTGACGGGCCGCAGCCTCAATAGCGCGCTCCATTAACAATGCGGCTTCGGGTCGTCCTGCACCACGATAAATATTCATCGGAGCGGTATGGCTCATAAAACCCTTAGCACTAACGCTAACCTTTGCAACCCGATAAGGACCAGGCAAAATCCGTGCCGCATTGCGACCCGTTGCAAACGCGCTAAACGGGCACCAAGCGCCTAAATCAAACTTTAAGTGCGCACTAATTTGAAGGATTTGCCCAACAGAATCGGTCTGCATAGCCAACTTTAAATCCCCTCCTCGGCCTTGCATTGCCGAGACAAACTCTTCGCTACGCGTGCCAATCCACTTTACCGCTGTTTTTAAATGCCGCGCCGTAGCGGCCACTAAAATATCTTCAATATAAATTGAAGCACGCGCGCCAAATGCGCCACCAACATCTGGTGCCACCACGCGAATGTCTTCAAGCGGCAGGGCAAGAATTTTTGCTAGATCAATTCTTGCGCGCGATGTGGTTTGCGTTGGGATCCACAATTGCAGTTTATTATCTTGCCAAGCAGCTACAGCTGCACGCGGCTCGAGCGGCGCTGCACTGACTCGACATTGCTGATGGTGGATACTAATCGAATGGCTAGAAGGCGAATGATTTAAAAAGCCTTGTGCTTTGTTTTCATCGGACGACTCGAACTGCCAATCGTAAACCGCTTGTTGAAATGATGAATCAATCGCCTCAATCGGTTGCCAACTAATCTCAACTAAATCGGCAGCGTGACGTGCTTGCGCATCTGTGGCTGCCACGACTAGCGCGACTGGCTCGCCAACAAAACGAGCAACGCCGTCTAACAGTCTGTGCGATGGCAATCGCGCGTTCGCAATTAAAGGGTTTACGCTTGGGTAAGCTAACGAACCGATTTCTTCAGCAGTAACTACTGCAACAACGCCAGGGCATTGCATTGCTGCAGCTTTAAAGCCCGCATCAAAACTATAGTTAGCGTGCGGATAGGCACTACGCACAAATGCACAATGCATCTGCCCGGATAAAACTATATCGCCGACAAAGTAGCCGCGCCCCGCAACAAGGCGCGCATCTTCTTTACGCAACCAAGCCAAACTTATTGCCCAGCCTTAGCAAAGTCGCCCGCAAACGCGTAAACCATATTGTCCGGCTTAATATGTTTACGAAACGCAGCGTTAACTGTGTCAACACTAACCGCTTTAATTAAGGCCTCATATTGGGCTGAATCTGCAAATGTTTTATTACGACGCAGACGCGTCTGCCAAGAAGCGGCAACGGAACCATCTTGCGCACGGTTTAATTCACGATCGCGAACGATTGCAGCGATTGCATCTTTTACTTCTGCTGCTGTAAATCCGTCTTTTAAAGCACGAACCATTTCTTCACTTATTGCAGCGCGAATTTTGCCAAGGTTTTGCGGCGCATAAATAGCACCAACTGACCATAGGCCCGACAATTCCCAAGGGCTAACATTAAGCGTTGAACCAACGCCGTAGCTAATGCCATCCTTTTCGCGCACTCGCGTCCATAACCGTGAATTTTGGCTCGCACTAAAAATTTGATCGGCCACGACTAATGCGGCATGTTCTGCACTGCTTTCTTCGACAACAATTGGGCTGCGCATCCCAAAATAGGCATTTTGCTTATCCGGCGTTTGAAACTTTAGCTCGCCCGCTTTGGGTGCCACCGCTGGGTATGGAACCCTCGTAACTTTGTCATCAGATTGCCAGTTTGCAAATACTGGGGCCAACTGCGTTTTGAGTGCCGCTGCATCAAAATCACCGACTACAGAAACAGTGACATCCGCCGCTCCTAAAAAGCGTTTATGAAACGCCCGTAGCTCTGTTGCGCTTAGAGCTTCTATCGCCGCCATTTGTTCAGCAAAAGTGCCCGAGTAACGAACATCGTCTTTTGCGTAAGGACTTAAATGTCGGGCTAGCGCATTGCGTGCAATGCTATTGGGTTCTTTTTCGGCTTCTTTTAACCCTGTAATCGCTTGTGTTTTGTATTCTTGAACTTGATCATCAGGAAAGCTCGCGTTACGAATAACGTCCATTGCAAGGGCCAGCGCTTTGGGCAAGCTTTCCCGTGTTGTCGTGATACTAAGTCCCAACGAATCGGCCGAACCTCCAATACTAACTTCGGCTTTTAACTTGTTAAACTCATCTGAAATCTGCGCGCGCTTTAAAGTAGCAGTGCCTCGGTCTAACAAGTTCATAGCGGCAGAACCAATAACGGCTTGTCCTTTTAAACTTTCAAGACTACCTAAACCCATCCGCAACTGAGCGGTTACTACTGCACCTCGCGTTTTTTTCGGAAGCAAAGCCAGTTTAACGCCGGGTGCTAATTGCACACGCTCGGTACGGGCATCGATATTTGCTGGTGTAGTTACAAAGGCTTCTCCAGCAGCAACGGCAACGCCGCCCTTGTAATCTTTAACAGAGGCTGTAATGTCATGCAACGCAGGTTTTGGAGCACGAACCGGTTTTTCGGTTGGAATAAACAAACCGATAGTGCGGTTATCTGTTAGCAAACGCTCGTTAGCAACCCTTTGAACATCCTCTAACTTAACCGCTTTAATTTGATCACGGCGTAAAAAGAACAACCGCCAATCGCCTGAAGCAATCGCCTCGGATAACTCGACACCTACTTGTTCAGGGTCGGTAAAAGCAAGCTCCCAATTTTTTAGTTTTTTAGTCCGCGCACGGTCCAATTCATCGGCCGTAATCGGATTAGTTTTAACGCCATCGAGCGCCGCCACCAATGCCGTTCTAACCGCAGTAATATCTGCCGTGGGTGGCAACTGAGCGCCAAAAAAACTAAAACCTGGCTCACGAAATTTAAAACCAAAACCAAATGCCGACGCGGCCAATTTGCTATCGACCAAGGCTTTGTGGAGACGGCCCGAAGGTGCATCGCCCAATATTTCTTCTAACACATCAACTGCTGCCATATCGGGGTGCGAGTTGGCTGGCATATGAAATCCAGCCAACACCAATGGCGCACCTGCTGGGCGGCGTACCGTTACAGAGCGTTCACCGTCTTGTACCGGGTCTATCGTTGGCAACTTTGGCAGCAAACGATTGGGTTTGGCAATTGTTGCAAAATAATTGGCCACTAACTTTGTTACTTGGGCGTTATCGAATTTACCGGACACAATTAACACTGCATTGTCTGGTTGGTAGTAAGTTTTATAAAACGCTTTTAAGCGACCAAGGTCGACATTTTCAACGTCAGCGCGCGCGCCAATCGTACTTTTTCCGTAGTTATGCCATTGATAGGCCGATCCCATCATCGCTTCTATAACTACCCGAAAACTATTGTTTTCACCCGATTCCATTTCATTACGAACAACGGTCATTTCGCTATCTAAATCAGACTTTGCAATATTGCTGTTGGTCATCGAGTCTGCCAACCAGCGCATATACCAATCGATACTTTCAGGGCTAGAAGCAAAACTCGCAAAATAATTGGTGCGATCAGTCCAAGTGGTACCGTTGGCGCGCATCCCACGCTTACTAAATTCGGCCCAAACCATTGGAAATTTGGGCGTACCTTTAAACAGCATGTGCTCTAATAAATGAGCCATACCGGTTTCGCCATAGTTCTCGTGTCGTGAACCTACCAGATAGGTTAAGTTAACTGTAACGGACGGCTTCGAGTCGTCAGGCACTAACAGCACTTGCAGACCATTGGCTAATTTGAACTCACTGACACCTTCAACAACAGGGCCTGGCTTCATTGACTTTGCGTTGCTTGCAATTGCAGCTGGCGCCTTAACTGCAGTGGGCTTAGCTTTTGCTTGCGCGTGTACTAATTGCGTACCAAACAAACCAGCCACAGCTACAGCGACCAGACTGAGGCCCAATAAGCTGGCCTTTGGCCGTTTAAAACCTAAGTTTGAAACAGTTCGAAAAACAATATTAGGGGCAATGTGCGAGGCAGATTTCATTATTGGAAACAGTGCAAAAATTGGAGTAATGTCATTGTAACGGGATCACCTAAAGCGCGGTCAACCTGATTGCGGGGTTTTCGTTAAACAAGAGCCTCGGCAGCTTGTACGCTGACTGGTTTCACTTTACTTGAAACCCATAGAAAGAAATACAGCATGAATCCAAACCAAATTGAACAACTTCATTCGCGTCGTGGTTTTTTAAAAACCGGGGCCCTCGTTAGTGCCGCAGGGCTTTCGGCAAACTCCGCGCTTGCTACGGAAGCCTTTTCACCTTCTTTCAAGCAAAGCGATTGTTATCAACTTGGCCTTTCTTTAGGTGAGAGCTTAGCCAAACAGGCTGGCCCTAGCGCTTTGCCATTACACCTGCAATACAGCGATTCGGCTGGTACAAGCGTCGATAGTTTGCGGATTGGCCTAATTGACGGCATTAGCAAACAAAGCGGCAATCGCCCTTTGTGGAGCGAGACGCAAGACTATCAAGCCGGTTTGTTGGGTACCGCCAGTTTGCATAACGCAACCACGGGCACAACCGCTCGCTTTGCAATTCCTGCGGTTGCACTGAGTCATCTTGAGCTGAATCGGTCAAGTCAACGGGCGATCAACTTTATAACGACTAAACTCGTCTAGATTAAGTTTAATCCTCGGCGCTATTTGCTTAGCGCCGCTTATGACCATGAGCGCTACCCCTAGTTTTCTTCCGCCTTATTCACCGCTACCCAACGTTAGCTCAATGATGCAACAACGCGGTTACGCCATTTTGGCCGCAGCCGACGTTTTCAATTTAATTGGCGAGCAAGGCGAAGCGTTAAACGAATTAGTCAGTAGTTGGAACCACTTGGCAATTGATGCTTATTTAAAAGATGGTGGTCGTTATCGTAAACGCCGCCACACCTCGATTGTTTGCAGCCGACAGCAACTAACAGTTTCGCCACACCGAGCGCATTGGCAACCAGTCGAGTACAACGCACTGCATGGCGGAATGCACCGTTGGTTTGAGCCTATTAGTGAAGCTGTTTTAACCCAAAGTGCTTGGCACAAACTAATTCAACAAATACCGACGCTGTTTGGCGCTGGTAGTGAAGCGTCAGCAAATGGCGATCCTTGGTTTGTCGAGGCCCATCAGTTTCGCATCGATACCGAAGGTGGTATTGGACGACCAACACCTGAGGGCGCGCATCGTGACGGGGTTGATTTTGTTGCGGTATTTTTAATCGCCCGCAATGAAATTAAAGGCGGTGAAACACGGATCTTCGAATCCCAAGGTGCCAGTGGGCAACGCTTTACCTTAACCGAGCCATGGAGCCTATTGTTGCTAGATGACGCTCGAATGATTCACGAGACAACCCCAATACAACCGATTGGTCCAAACGCCTATCGCGATACCTTAGTAATTACTTATCGACGCAAAGGCTTTATTGGTGAAATATAAATCGACAAAAGTTACGCAAAACACCCCCAAACAGTCCACTAAGCAATCCACTAAGCAATCCACTAAGCAGTCTATTAAACCCTCCATTAACTTGGCCCTACAAGGCGGCGGTGCTCACGGCGCATTTACTTGGGGTGTCTTAGATTGGATCTTAGAGCATAGCAGGGTTGCAATTGATAGTGTTTCGGGTGCCAGTGCGGGCTCAATGAATGCTATCGCACTCGCGCAAGGTTGGACTGAAGGCAACGCTAATACCAGCGACGCAGACCGTGCCGAACAAGCCCGAGCTGCTCTCGAAAAGTTTTGGATGGCGGTCTCCGAATCAGGCAAAGTGAAGCCCCCTGTTTGGGTCAGCGACTTAGGAAAAAATTGGATTGCCAGCAATCCGGTTTTAAAGTTTTGGTCGGATGTCGGCGACAAACTCGGTGGTGCGGTTTCTAACAATGCGATGACCAAGGGATTAAGTACGTTTTGGTTCGAAAACCTAACCCACAACTTTTCGCCCTACCAGTTAAACCCTAGCAATTTTCATCCGTTGCGGCCCATATTAGAAGCGCAAATTGATTTCGAAAAAATTCAAAAAACCTGCCCTTTTAATTTGTTTATTGCTGCTACGCGAGTTAGAGATGGCAAGTTAAAAGTGTTTCGCGGCCCCGAACTAACGAGCGAAGTTATTCTGGCTTCGGCGTGTTTGCCAACACTATTTCAGGCGGTCAAAGTTGGTGACGAATTTTACTGGGACGGTGGCTACACAGCAGACCCAGCGATTTGGCCATTTTTTTACGAGAGCCAGTGCCAAGACACCTTGTTAATCATGGTTAACCCGCTGCATCGCGAGGCACTGCCTAAAACTAGCGAAGACATTATTGACCGCTTAAACGAAATTAGTTTTAACGCTTCGTTACAAGGTGAGTTGCGCGCTGTTTCGTTCGTCCAACGCATGCACGAACAAGGCTGGCTAAAACCTGAGTTTGCTAAGCAATTAAGAAACCCAAGGCTGCACGCCTTACTTGCCGACTCTGCATTAGGCGATCTACCTGCCAACAGCAAAATGAAAACTGATAGAGCATTTTTAATCGATTTAAAAAATCGTGGCAGAGACCACGCAGCGCTCTGGTGGGAGAAGCACGGCGCTGCCATTGGTCAACACTCAAGTTTTGATGCGCGTAGCTTACTTTGAAAAGTCGCTTGCTTTAAAACGTAGCTTTTGTAGTTTTTTTAAATGATGTAACAATGGTTTTTAGCGAGTGTTTTGGTGAATGTATTAGCCAACCATCGAACTAACCTGCAGCACCTTGATATTTATTGACTGAGCGTTACAAAAAAACTCAATTCCATTTGCGCCTTCGGGCGCCAAGTGCAATTCAGTTAAGCAAATTTCACCGTCATTTGCGAAAACTTCAACACTCGTTAAGTCAACCAATAGTCGCAACGAAATACTATTATTAATTGATTGTAACGGCGCATTATGTCTTGCGTTTGAATCGCCAGAAAATTTAAACGCTCCAGATTTTAAACGATCAACGTAAACACTATTTAACGTTGCGTCAAACCCAACAATAGTTTGGTAGTTATCGTTTTTGCAAATTTTAAAGCCCAAATGCAATTGATCGTTTACTTCAAAATGAATTTCAATTTCATAAACACGTAATTTAAAACCTACAAACAAGTGGTTTAATTGTTCGCTAGAAATGACTTGATTTAGCAATGCCAAATCCACTATCGATTTTCGCTTTTTGTTTAACTGTGCGACTGGCGAATTTTTTAAACGAAAGCCATGTTTTGTAGCCACAAGGCTCAATTGGCGAGCTATTGTCATTGCGCTACGATAGTCCACCGCCGGAACGTCTTGCGCATAATCCCAGTTGCTCATCCATCCTAAAGCAATACGTTCTTTGGCATTATTTGGGTGTTCAGCCCAAGTGACTGCCGCGTAAAAATCGCGGCCATAATCAAGCCATAAAATGCAATCACTTGGGTTGTCATTGATGAAGTGGACGCCATCAAAATGTCCAACAAAGTATTGCGTCCCAGAACCGCCATTTGCAGCATTTTTAGCAACGCTAACCAAGAGGACCCAACGCGATGCAAGCGAACTGTTTAACTCAAACAAATCTGGGCATTCCCAAGGTTCGCCACGAGCGCCTTGCCCTACCCCATCCGTATTGCCAAAACTACTTAAATAGTCCCATTTCTTTAGGTTTGCAGATCGGTAAAACAGTATTTGGTCTTTAGCCGCTAAGGCCATAACCCATGCTTGGCTAGGCTCGTGCCAAAACACTTTAGGATCGCGAAAATCAACTTTATTGGGATTTGGTAAAACTGGGTTGCCGACATACTGCTGCCAAGTTCGGCCCCTATCTAGGCTGTACGCTAAACCTTGCCGTTGGTTACCCATTGGAATCGTGTCGCAGTGCGTGTAAAGCGCAATCATTGCGGGTTCGTTGCCTGAATTAAACCCTGCCGTGTTGTTCCAATCGATCACTGCACAGCCCGAGAACGCCATCCCAACCACTTCGCCATTTGCTAATCGCTCTAAGGGTTCTAGTGCTATCGGCAAATGTTCCCAGTGAACCAAATCTAGGCTTACTGCATGCCCCCAATGCATTGGGCACCACTTTAAGGAATCTTTAAACCGCTCACCAATGGCATAACCACCGGCGTAGCACTGATAAAACAAGTGATATTCACCCGCGTAAAACACTAGACCGTTTGGGTCGTTCATCCAGCCAGACGGCGGTGTAAAGTGCAATTGAGGGCGCGCCGGAAGTGCCGTAAAGCGCTGTTGTTCAATGTCATCAATGACAACGGTTTCGTTAAACATCGCAGCTGGTCTTACCCACAACCCAAAGTCGCCATACAAAGCCCGATACAAGGTCATAGGCTCTAGGGATTCGCTATGTCTCACCGTATCTATTACTTCGTACAACATACCTTTGTAATGCTGGTAGAACCCTTTCGGAGTTTTGAGCAAGGGTGGCATTGGGCTTACATCGACTAAATGATTAACAGCGTCAGTCATCAATAACGTCACATTGGGAAATTCTAGAATTATAGGTATAAAAAAACCGAGAGTTTTGTTCTCTCGGTTTTTTGTTTGCCCCAAGTTTAAACTTCGGTCGTTCTACTTAACAGCCTCGGCAGGCTTCGCATCAGGGGCCTTAGTTTCGCCCTCGCCTTTTTTCATGAATTCCATTGGATCGATATCGGACTTATTCTCCGCAGGCTCTGAGGTTTCAAGCCTCACTTTGCTTTCATCAACAATCACCGCTTTGTCTAGAAATACGGTTACGGTTTGTGGGAAGAAAATAATGATGGCCACTAAAATCAGTTGCAAAATAACCCAAGGTATAGAACCCATATAAATATCACTTGATAAAACAGGTTTTGGAATTCGACCCTCTTTAAACAATGTATCGGAAATACCGCGCAAGTAGAACAAGGCAAATCCGAATGGCGGATGCATAAAACTAGTTTGCATGTTGGCGCACAGCAACACACCAAACCAAATTAAATCGATACCCATTTTGTTTGCAACTGGGCCAAGCATTGGCACGACGATAAAGGCGATTTCGAAAAAATCTAAAAAGAACGCCAAAAAGAAAACGAAAATATTGACTACAATCAAAAAGCCAACTTGTCCACCTGGTAGATTCGACAGAAGATGTTCGACCCAAATAGCACCATCAACGCCTTGAAAAACCATCGAGAACACGCGTGAACCGATCAGAATCATCACGACCATTGCTGTCAGTCGCGCCGTCGCCAGCATGGCGTCCCATAAAAGCGCAAAAGAAAACCGTCCTTGAATAAGTGCTAATACGATGGCACCAACAACGCCCATTGCGCCAGCCTCTGTAGGCGTTGCTACGGCGGTGTTTATAAATGGCAAGCCGCCCATACTACCTAGCACCGCAAAAATTAGAATAAACGATGGGATGATGCCGCGAAGGCACTTGCCCCACAAAGCCCACCCTTGCAAAGTGCGTTCACTTTTGGGGATACCGGGAACCCACTGCGGCCTGACCACAGTCAAGATAAAAGTGTAAATGGCGAATAGCAGCACTTGGATAATCGAAGGGCCCCAAGCACCTTTGTACATGTCACCGACCGAGCGACCGAGTTGATCGGCCAAAACAACCAGTACCAATGAGGGTGGTACCAACTGCGTGATGGTTCCCGATGCCGCCAACACGCCAGTTGTGTAGCGCATGTTGTAGTTGTAACGCATCATGACCGGCAACGAAATTAAGGCCATTGCAATAACCTGGCCCGCTACCGTTCCAGTGATTGCGCCCAAAATGAAGCCAACGATAATAACTGAGTAACCCAAGCCGCCCTTTAAGGGGCCAAATAATTGCCCCATTGAATCGAGCATATCTTCGGCCAGACCACATTTTTCGAGAATAGCCCCCATAAGGGTAAAAAACGGTATGGCAAGCAGTAAGTCTTGCCCCAAGATTCCGTATATGTTCAATGGCAAGTTAGCTAAAAAATTTGCAGGAAACCAACCCTGGCTGATTGCAAACAAACCACTACCTAGGCCAAGTGCTGCTAGAGAAAAAGCAACAGGGAAGCCGATCAACATGATCAGGATGAGTCCGCCAAACATTAGCGGAGCGAAGTCTTGCATTTGCATAATTAAGGCCTTTTATTGAAGCGGCTTTTCGTAACTGAGATTCATTGAATAGTTCCCTGTCATAAACGCAATACGTTTAATCAACTCGGATAATCCTTGGAGCGCAAGTAGCCCAAAACCTATGGGCACTAGGAAAAAGAATGGCCATCTAATCAAGCCGCCTGCTTGGCTGGACATCTCTTTGGTCACGAAAGAGTTATAGGCAAGTGGCCAAGATAGATAAATCATCAGAATACAAACCGGCAATAAAAAGACCAGTATTCCAAATATGTCTACCCAGACCGGTGCGTTGCGCTTCAAGCGCCCGTAAAACACATCTACTCGCACGTGTTCGTTCACTTTCAAAACGTGCGCCGCGCAAAACATGACACACAAAGCGAAGAGGTACCATTGGATTTCTAACATGCCGTTGGAACTGTTTTTAAATCCCCATCGGACAAAAGCGTTGCCAGCGCTAATTAGGGATGCGCCTAAAGTAGCCACTGCGGCGAGCAAATAGAACTTGTGGGTTAGCCAATCGATACCTTCGGCTAACTTTATTAGAGCTTTCATGGGTTTGTCTCACTCCGGTGATATTTTTATTTGTTTGGTCTGAGAACTGCGTAACCCAAACCTTCGAGCGCCGACCCTGCCCTTCTGCCTAGTATAGACAAACCAACAGCCAATGCCACCTAGGGATTTTCCCATGCGCGGTTTTGTGCCGCAATGTAAAGCCTTGGACAAAAAATATCGCTCTTAGGGTAAGTCCCAAGTTTGCGCAATGATCGCTTTGAATCTACACTCACGCGCGCACTTCAAAAACGCAATGCTTTAGTTCAGTTTTATTATCGCTTCAATTAAATACAACCGGAGACACTATGGAACGCCGTTCCTTCCTTAAAAAATCAGCCGTCGGCGGCGCAGCAGTTGCCGCCGTTGCAGCACCAGCCATCGTTGGTGCACAACCCGCCGTTCGTTGGCGTTTAAGCTCAAGCTTCCCAAAAAGCTTGGACACTTTGTATGGCGTTTCAGAGGTTTTCTCGAAAAAAGTTCAAGAATTAACGAACGGCAAGTTTGTTATTTCGACCCACGCTGCCGGCGAAATCACGCCGGCCTTCGGCGTTGTAGATGCGGTTCAGCAAGGCTCGATTGAGTGCGCTTCAACAGCCCCTTACTACTTTTTCGGTAAAGACGACACTTTTGCATTGGATTGCGCCGTTCCTTTCGGCATGAATTCACGCCAAATGACAGCTTGGTATTTTGAAGGCAATGGCCAAAAGCTAATGCGTGATTTCTACAAGCAATACAACATCATTCATTTCGCAATGGGTAATACCGGCGCGCAAATGGGCGGTTGGTATCGTAAAGAAATTAAAGGTCTGGAAGATCTTAAAGGCTTGAAAATGCGTATTGGCGGCTTCGCGGGTCGTGTTGCCGAGCGTATTGGCGTTGTTTCGCAAAACATTCCAGGTGGCGAAATTTACTCGGCCTTGGAAAAGGGCACGATTGATGCAGCTGAGTGGGTTGGTCCCTACGACGACGAAAAGCTTGGTTTTAACAAAGTGGCTAATAACTACTACTACCCAGGTTGGTGGGAAGGTGGCCCGCAACTCACGCTGTACTGCAACACAAAAGCGTTTGAGGCTTTGCCCGCTGATTATAAAGCTGCGATCGAGATGGCGTCTGCTTACGCACACGTTGATATGCAAGCTAAGTACGACTACAAGAATCCAGCAGCGTTACGTCGTTTAATTGGTTCCGGTACAAAACTGCATCGTTTCCCGAAGCCGGTAATGGACGCAGCTTTTAAAGCAGCCAATGAGTTGTACGCTGAAATTTCTGCTAAAAACCCGAACTTCAAAAAAGTGCATGACGATTACATGAAAGCCCGTAACGACATGACTTCGTGGTTCCGTTTTGCTGAAGCCGGTTTTGATGACTTTATGCAAGCGCAGCGTTTGGGTTAATTTGTTGTTTTTAAAGATTGCTTAGTGCGGGTTGGCTGAGTTGTTTTTGAGAATGAGAAGCCTCTGACTTTAGAAGTTTTAAAGTTGGGGGCTTTTTTTATTGGCCTTCGTTCAGTACGAGATTAGGTCACCTCGCTGGCGAAAGGCTTCGCCTTTCGTCCCGCTCCTCGACCCCGAAAACGCTGGTCACAAACAATGCTCGCGCTTGCAAGCGCTCACCGTTCCATAGGGTTGGCGCATTGGCCAACAAGTCCCTACTCCACTGCACGCACGCTTTCGCGTGCTACGTGGCACCAAAACAAAAAGCCACGCATTCGCGTGGCTACCTTTTTGTTTTGGCGTCCCGTACGAGATTCGAACTCGTGTTACCGCCGTGAAAGGGCGATGTCCTAGGCCTCTAGACGAACGGGACAGATGTTACTCAAACGATGTTACTCAAGCTTTACTGCTTTTTTACTAAACCGCTTTGGTGGAGGTAAGCGGGATCGAACCGCTGACCTCTTGCATGCCATGCAAGCGCTCTCCCAGCTGAGCTATACCCCCAAACCCAAGACTCCTATGTTAGCAATCCTCACGCCGCTTGTAAAGTTGGCTTGCACGACATAAGCGCGCGGCGTTTACAATAACGCTTTTAGTAAATTAAAAACTTCAATTCCGACACTATGGCTAACAACACACTTCCCGACTTCGCTGCCTTTAACCCCGCAAAGGTTGGCGCACAAATTGATCAATTAATCAGCCAATTGCAGGCTAGCGTAACCGTAGCTGAAGCCGCCCCAGCGACGTGGCAAGAATTTTATTTACCGTTAGAAGAGACAAGCGAGCAACTGCAACGGGCATGGGGGGTAGTCTCTCATTTAAACGGTGTTGCAGATAGCCCTGCGCTACGCGCCGCTTACGAAGAAAAACTACAAGACATAACGCAAGCGTGGACCGAGATTGGCCAGAACAAAGCCTTGTTCGCTCAGTATAAAAAGCTCAAAGCTTCTAGCGAATACGCAAATGCCAGCGCAACCCGCAAACGCATTATTGATAAAGCGTTGCAAGCGTTTGAATTAAGCGGCGCGGCATTAGTTTCGCCCGCCCGCGAACGCTACGCGGCGATTCAAGACGAAGCGGCACAGCTATCACAAGATTTTTCGAAACGTGCTCTTGATGCCACCAACGCCTACACGCTGCACCTTGAAACAACCGAGCAAATTGCAGGATTACCCAGCGATGTGATTGCTGCAGCAAAAGCTGAAGCTCAAAGCAAAAACAAGGATGGTTGGTACTTTAGTTTACGTATGCCCTCGTATTTGCCAGTGATGCAATACGCAGATGATCGTTTCGTGCGAGAAACAATCTACAAAGCCTATTGCACGCGCGCCTCCGAGAGCGGTCCCGCTGATTTAAACAATAGCAAAATTATTGAGCAAACATTGGCATTGCGTGCTGAGGAATCGGAGCTTCTCGGCTTTGGTAATTTTGCAGAGCTTTCGTTGGCAACAAAGATGGCGGACACGCCTGCACAAGTCGATCTTTTCTTGCGCGATCTTGGAAAAAAAGCAAAACCATACGCTTTAAAAGAAGTACAAGAGTTACGCAATTTTGCAGCAGAAAAATTGGGCATTGCTGATTTACAAGCCTGGGACGTTGCCTACGTTAGCGAAAAATTAAAAGAAGAACGTTATTCGTTTTCGGAACAAGAAGTACGTCAGTATTTCCAAGCCCCAAAAGTTTTAAAAGGCTTGTTTTCAAAAATCGAAGAGCTGTTTTCTGTTTCTGTTGTAAAAGATCAGACATCGGTTTGGCATGAGTCTGTTGAGTTTTATCGGATTGAAAAAACTACCGCTACGGGCAAAGAATTAGTAGGCCAGTTTTATATCGATTTGTATGCCCGCGAAAGCAAGCGTAGTGGCGCGTGGATGGACGATGTACGCGGACGTAACCATACAAACGCACAGCTGCAAACCCCAGTGGCTTATCTGGTGTGTAACTTCATGCCGCCAATCGATGGAAAACCCGCGCTGCTAACCCATGATGAGGTGACCACTTTGTTTCATGAAATGGGGCATGGCTTGCATCATTTGTTAACACGGGTTGATGACTTAGCCGTCTCTGGTATCAATGGCGTTGAATGGGACGCAGTAGAGCTCCCAAGTCAATTTATGGAGAATTTTTGTTGGGAATGGCCGTGCGTGCAAGCGATGTCAAGCCACGTCGATACGGCAGCGCCTTTACCGAGGGCTCTGTTTGATAAAATGACCGCTGCTAAGAACTTTCAAGCCGCTATGCAAACGATGCGCCAACTTGAATTTTCATTGTTTGATATGCAATTGCACTCCAGCGCGAAAGTGCCCAATGTGCAAGCAACGCTCGATGCGGTTCGCCGCGAATTAGCCGTTATTACGCCACCGGCATACAATCGTTTTCAAAATAGCTTTAGCCATATCTTTGCGGGCGGTTACGCAGCGGGCTATTACAGCTATAAGTGGGCCGAAGTCTTGTCGGCCGACTGCTATGCGGCGTTTGAAGAAAAGCCGAGCGAGTCGGCTGCTATTGGCAAAAAATTCCTGCAAGAAATTTTATCTGCAGGTGGTAGCCGACCGGCTATCGACTCATTCCGCGCGTTTAGGGGTAGAGACCCGCAGATCGACGCCCTACTTCGGCACAATGGATTGCAGGAAAATCCTTTAGTTCAAGCCAGCCATGCCTAAATCGAAATTAATTCTTATTGCCGCGCTGCTTTTAAGCAGCGGAGCCGCGTTTGCGCAATACAAGTTTGTGGCCGCTGATGGTTCGGTCACTTACTCAGATCGCCCGCCTCCGAGCGATGCGCGAGTTGGTAGCGCAGTAAAGGTCGGTGTTGCCGGCGCAGGCGTTGCGCAGGGTTTAGATGAATTACCCTTTGCAACTAAGCAAGTGGCAAGCAAATACCCGGTTGTTTTGTATTCAGCGCCCGATTGTGGTCCTTGCGCGAGTGCTAAGGTTCATTTGGCTAAACGCGGTGTGCCATTTTCGGAAAAACAGATTCGTAATGCGGCCGATGCAACTGCATTCAAGGCCCTAGGGTTCTCAGAAATGAGTTTTCCTGCAATTAGTATTGGCGCTCAAAAACAAAATGGATTTGAAGCAGGGGCACTTGACACGTTGTTGGATGCAGCTGGTTATCCAAAGACAGCCAAATTGCCTGCGAGTTATCAAGCTAAAAGCGAGCCTTTAACGGCCGAGCCAACTGCAAAAACTACGGTTCGAGTTGCCGATGCAACAAACACTGCAAACGGTGAGCCACGGGTAGAAACAAAACCAAAGCGGGTTACGCCCCCACCGGTTAAACAAGAACCAAGCATACGGTTTTAACCAAAGCCAGTTATCTCTTAAGGTTTTATCCGCTGACGATTTAAAAACCAAATTTTAGCGGTATCGTTTTGCCTCAGTTATCATAGCGGCATGTTTGTAATAACAGGCCGTTCATGAAGCTCGCTACTTGGAATGTTAATTCCTTAAACGTAAGACTAAGTCACGTACTCGATTGGTTGAAAGACACCCAATGCGATTTACTGTGCCTACAAGAAACAAAATTAACCGACGATAAATTCCCCCAAGAAATTCTATTGCAGGCGGGTTACGACAGTTATTTTATTGGGCAAAAAACGTATAACGGCGTCGCTTTGTTGGTCCGTAAGGCAACCATGCCAACACCAACCGACATCGTGCTTAGCATGCCAAATTTTGTCGATGAACAAAAACGTATTGTTGCTGCACGCTTTGGCAATCTACGCGTTATTTGCGGTTATTTTCCCAATGGCGAGTCGTTGGAGAGCGATAAATTTCAATACAAAATGGCTTGGCTAAATGCCTTGCACGATTGGGTGCAGTCTGAGTTAGCTTTAACTAAATCGCTGCCAATGGTTTTAACTGGCGATTTTAATATTGCCCCTACTGATGCCGATGTTCACGACCCAACGTTGTGGGCGGGCAAATTGCACTGCAGCGATCAAGAGCGAGCCCAATTTCAACGACTAATCAGCTTAGGTTTGATCGACAGTTTTCGCATGTTTGAACAAGCCCCAAAACTATATAGCTGGTGGGACTATCGAATGATGGGTTTTCGCCGGAACGCGGGATTACGTATCGATCACGTACTAGTTAGCGAAGCACTGAAAGATAAAGTGAAGGCAGTCACGATCGACAAAGCACCACGAAAATTAGAAAAGCCTTCTGATCACACGCCAGTAATTTGTGAGCTCGACTTTACGTTTTAATACTTACTCGTTTTAACGTTTACTCCTTAAGCCCCAGTTCTTGAATTTTTCGAGTGATCGTATTGCGGCCAATGCCTAATCGTTGCGCGGCTTCGATGCGCCGTCCACGTGTGTGCTGCAACGCACTTTGAATTAAAGCGGCCTCAAAACAACGAGTAAGCTCGGCCATCATTTGGCTGTGCTCTTGCCCCTCGGGCAACAAATCTAATTGCTTTGGTTGTTGCAACAACATTTGCTTGGCTAAAATTCGTAGCGGTTCAACCCAAGCTTGTGAGCCCGCTTGCAATTCCAATGGAACATTATTAATCGCGTAGCCTAAATCGGCTAAGGCACGTTCGTATGGCAATGAAACCGGTGGACCATTTCCCAATTGCCCATTCGAATCCGACAATTGACTTTGTTCCCCAACAACCACCGGCGTGAATTCGCTTGCGCGCAGGGTTGGCTCAGCTACCGGATAGGTATGACTTGAAATCACGTCAGCTTTTAAGCTCGGCGCAGCTCTTATTTCCACCGGCAAATCAACCACGTCCGCAACTTGCCCTGGCGTCATTACATTAATCCAGTGACACAAGTTTTCAAGTTGCCGAACATTGCCCGGCCACGAAAAACCAGTTAACGCGTCGATAGCGGCCAAGCTTAAACGCTTGGGCTCAACCGCGAGTTGTTGAGCGCTTTGGCGCATAAAATGATTAACTAATAAAGCAATATCTTCGCGGCGCTCACGCAATGCCGGAATGCGCAAACGAATTACATTTAAGCGATGGAATAAATCCTCGCGGAAAAGCCCTTGCGCTACACGTTGTTCTAAGTGTTGATGGGTTGCAGCAATCACTCGCACATTTGAGCGAATGGGTTGGTGTCCACCGACACGATAAAAATGCCCGTCAGATAAAACCCGCAAAAGACGAGTTTGTAGTTCTGCTGGCATATCGCCAATTTCATCTAAAAATAAGGTGCCACCTTCGGCTTGCTCAAATCGGCCACGGCGTTGTTGTTGAGCGCCAGTAAACGAACCACGCTCGTGACCAAACAATTCGGACTCTAGTAAATCACGCGGAATTGCAGCGGTATTTAAGGCGACAAAGGCTTCGTTTTTTCGTCCACTATGACGATGCAATGCACGTGCGACTAGCTCTTTACCGGTTCCGGATTCGCCCGTCACAAGCACCGTTGCATTCGATGTAGAAAGCCTGCCAATAGCGCGAAACAGTTCTTGCATGGCCGGTGCTTGACCCATTAACTCGGGCATAGTTTCGGGGCCCGATTCGACAAGACCGTTCACTTGGCTCTCGCTAAGCGCACGACGTACTAATGCAGTCGCAGCAGGCAAATCGAAAGGTTTCGCTAAGTATTCATAGGCACCGCCTTGAAAAGCCGACACGGCGCTTTCTAGGTCCGAATAAGCCGTCATGATAATGACTGGCGCAGTAACACCTTCAAGGCGCATTTGTTCTAGAAATTCGAGGCCTGTCATACCGGGCATTCGAATATCGGACAAGACAACGCGTGGCCGAACTGTTTGCAAACGCGCTAGGGCTTCACGCGGCGAAGCAAAGCTCTCGACAGCAAAGCCGTCTTTAGTCAGTGAGCGTTCCAGCACCCAGCGCATGGATTGATCATCATCTACTACCCAGACTTCGCTCATTGAAACCTCGAAAAACTAATTGAATTCCATCGGCAACAATACTTTGAAATCGGTTCGACCCGGCGCACTTTCAAACTCAATGGTTCCACCACTTTGTTGAACAAAACTTTGCGCCAACGACAAACCTAATCCACTGCCACCCTCTCGGCCCGACACCAATGGAAAGAAGATTCTAGATCTAATTTCTTCAGGTACACCCGGACCGCTATCAATCACATGCAATTCTAATGCCAGCTTGCAACGCTTGCGTGCAATCGTTAATTGCCGCCCTACGCGCGTTTTTAAGCGAATTTCACCAGAAGCGTGCATTGCCTGTATCGCGTTTTGCACCAAATTGAGGAGCACTTGAATTAATTGTTCGCGGTCACCCAAGAACTCTGGGATGCTAGCGTCGTAATCTCGAATAAAAAGAATACCTGCGGGATGTTGCGCTAAGCTTACAGAGCGGACCCGCTCGCACACTTCGTGAATGTTAACTAAGTTGCGCTGTGGTGCTCGACGGTGCGGTGCCAATAATCGATCAACCAAAGCTTGCAGCCGCGCGGCTTCTTTAATAATGACTTGGGTATATTCGCGCTGGCCAGCCGATGGTAATTCTTCTTCTAATAGTTGGGCAGCGCCACGAATACCACCCAAGGGATTTTTAATTTCATGGGCCAAATTACGGACTAACTCGCGATTGGCGTTGGCCAGCTCGGTCATATGCTCGTCATGGGCAAGTTTTGCACGCTGTTCGATCTCGGAAAATTCGAGCATCAAAAAACCGACTTGTGAATGCACCACACTAGCGGTGCAAATAAGCGATAGAGCATCCATATTAAGGCGCTCTAAAACGATTTCTTGCCTGCGCTGCTCGAATGTGTTTTGCGATGCATCATTCAGCAGATTTTCGACCGTGGCGGTATTAGCAAACTGCCTCGAGAATGATTGCCCAACGCTTGTGCGTGCCGAAAGGCCAAACATTTGTTCGGCCGCTTGGTTCAAAAAAACTACGTGACCCGTTGCGTTTAGCAAGACCACCGACGTTGAGAGCCAGTCTAAGCCTGCAAATAGCGACGAGGTTGCCTTTCGCCGCTCGTTTGATTCTTGCAATTGAATAGGACTCTAGCCCTTAATCATGCCGATTTCGCGGCGCAAAGAGCCAATATTGCCTTCAGTGCGGGCAATGTCTTCGCGCAATTTTTGTACCCGCGATTGATACTTTTCATAGTTACGCTCGTCGCCACGACGCTCGGGTTCACCGTTATTAAACTCTTTTTTCAAATCGGCTAAGCGAGTTTCTTCTTTTTTAACTTCGTCATCCAGAATTTTTCGGCGGTCAGAATCGCGTTGATTTTGCGCGCTAGTATCCACTTTTGGAAAATCGCTGGCTTTACCCGCAACAACGCCGTTGCTTGAACTAGTTCCTGGCTTAACTGCAGCCCCCGCTGGCAACTTTGGTGCCGGAATTGCCGTAAGCGGCTGCAGGTCTAATTTTTTACAATTTTTACCTGGGGTGTTTTGATACAAAGGTACCCCAGTTTCACCTTCGCAACGGTAAATTTCAGCTTGGGCAAACGCTGCAGTAGGGAGCAAAGATCCAATCAGCATCACTAAAGGCGCGACGGCCACTGATAGCCCGAGGGTAGAAAGCGCTTGGAATTTCGAATGTGTAACTGGTTTGAGCATTGGTGAGCTCCGATAAATAGTATGAGTTTCAACCACAGGAAAACTTGCGAGTGAAAGTTAAGGTAACTTGTTAAGTCGAGTTTAGTCGAAAACGGCTAAAACCCAAACAAAAAACTGCAGCCGAATTTGCAGGACAAATCGCAGTTTGCATAGGCCCTGCCTTAGAACAACGCAATTAGAGACTATCTGGCTGACCTTTGTAAAGCAATTGGCCAATCGGATTAGACCAATGGTATTTTCCATTTGCGCACGCAGCATTTAGACGGAAAAAAAGGCCCCGAGAGGCCTTTTTTATCACGCAACGTTACTTCGTGCATAACAACTAGTAACGGTGCACATTGTTCAGTGCCCCGTTATAAGTGGTTTTTTACAACGAGTAGTACATATCGAACTCTACAGGGTGAGTCGTCATGCGGAAGCGGGTCACTTCTTGCATTTTCAACTCAATATAAGCGTCAATTGACTCATTGCTGAACACGCCGCCACGGGTCAAGAACTCGCGGTCTTTGTCCAAAGCTTCCAATGCTTGATCCAACGAATGGCAAACGGTTGGGATCTTTGCGTCTTCTTCTGGTGGCAAGTCGTACAAGTTCTTGTCAGCAGCTTCGCCCGGATGGATTTTGTTTTGAACGCCATCTAAACCGGCCATCATCATGGCTGAAAACGCCAAGTATGGGTTGGCTGAAGGATCTGGGAAACGAACTTCGATACGGCGACCCTTTGGGTTTGGCACGTGAGGAATACGGATTGAAGCAGAACGATTACGCGCTGAATAAGCTAACTTCACCGGTGCCTCGTACCCAGGAACCAAACGCTTGTACGAGTTGGTACCAGGATTAGTAATCGCGTTTAATGCACGAGCGTGCTTAATAATGCCGCCAATGTAATACAACGCAAACTCTGACAGGCCAGCGTATTTGTCACCTGCAAACAAATTGTTGCCGTCTTTCCAGACTGACTGGTGGCAATGCATACCAGAGCCATTGTCGCCAACTACCGGCTTAGGCATGAAGGTTGCGGTTTTGCCATACGAATGCGCAACGTTAAACACCACATACTTGAGGATTTGAGTCCAGTCAGCACGCTGCGTTAAAGTTGAAAAACGGGTGCCGATTTCGCACTGGCCAGGACCAGCAACTTCGTGATGGTGCACTTCGACTGGAACGCCCATTTGCTCGAGAATTAAACACATTTCCGAGCGCATATCTTGGAACGAATCTACTGGAGGAACTGGGAAATAACCGCCCTTCAGTGTTGGGCGATGACCCAAGTTGCCGCCTTCAAAATGCAAACCGGTCGACCATGGGGCTTCTTCGGAATTGATTTTTACGCCACAACCGGACATATCAACGTTCCAGGTGATCGAATCAAAAATGAAGAATTCGGGTTCTGGGCCAAAATAAACGGTATCGCCTAAACCAGTGGACTTTAAGTAGGCTTCAGCACGCTTAGCTAAAGAACGTGGATCGCGATCGTACCCTTTACCGGTTGAAGGCTCTAGAACATCACAAGTGATGATCATTGTTGGCTCTTCACGGAACGGGTCCATTTGCGCTGTTGTTGGATCAGGCATCAACAACATGTCGGAGGCTTCAATGCCCTTCCAGCCGGCAATTGACGAACCGTCAAACGCGTGGCCGCCAGAAAATTTTTCTTCATCAAAATGGCTAGCGGGCACGGTTACATGCTGCTCTTTGCCTTTTGTATCGGTAAAGCGAAAGTCAACGAATTTACCTTCGTTGTCTTTAAATTTTTTCATCACGTCTTTGACGGTCATGGACATCGCTTGAAGCTCCAAAGTTAATTTAATGCTGTTCTGATCGGTTTTGTGCGCACTATCTTTTTGTACAAATTGAACAGTCGGAAGAGTTTGCTGACTACAGTTTCGTATTGTCGTTGTTTTCTCAGACAGTTTCAAACCCTGAGTCTTTAACTACTGTCGCACTTCATGCAAATTACGCGCCAGCTAATGAAGGGTTAAATAGCACTATGTTGGTGCAGAAAACTGACTACAGAAGGTCCGGACGCTTGTTTTTGGGGCGTACCACCTTTTTGGTGCCTTAATTTTTATCACTTAGATCGTTTCTAAGCACACCAAAGGCACCGACAATAACCGCACGTTACAAGAACAAAGACTGCAGCTCATTTAAAAACAACATGCCCTGCGGCGTTGCGCGCAGGCGATTAGGCGACGTCTCCAATAGCTTTTTACCCAAGGCTTGGTTTAGTGACGATTGAACGGCCAAAATACTCAGGCCAGTACGATCTTCAAACAGACTGTTATCGACTCCATCAACTAACCGCAACGCGTTTAACATGAACTCAAAAGGCAACTCTACGGCAGCGACTGCTAGGTCTTGGCTCATTGGCGCGCCAGACAGTGCCTGTTCCATATATTGCTGCGGTGTTCGAAAACGAATTTGGCGTCGAATATCGGCTGCTGAACTAATTTTAGAATGCGCCCCAGCCCCGATACCCAAGTAGTCTCCAAACTCCCAATAGTTTTTATTGTGCCTAGATTGGTGACCCGGCTTAGACCACGCCGACACTTCGTAACGCTGATAACCCGCAGCAACTAACACTGTTTGCAATTGCTCTTGCATCGTGGCAATCGTGTCATCGTCTGGCAAAGTCGGCGGGTGCGAAGCAAAATAAGTGTTTGGTTCGAGCGTCAAGTTATATAGAGAAATATGCGGAGCATCGCAGGCTATGGCTTGCTTTAAATCGGCCAATGCTTGCTCGATGTTTTGATTGGGCAAACCGTACATTAAATCGATATTCCAAGTGGCATAAACCTCGGCCACCAAAGCGGCCGCCGCCGTCGCCTGTGAAGCGTCATGAATCCGTCCGAGCGCTTTTAAGTGCTCGTTGTTAAAGCTCTGCACACCGATTGAAAGGCGATTTACGCCCGCGTCTCGATAAGCCGCAAATTTTTCGGCCTCGAACGTTCCGGGATTAGCCTCCATCGTAACTTCGGCATCGGGAGCAACCTTTAGTCGAGCCCGCACCATAGTAAGCAATTGATCAATCGCTTGGCTGCTAAACAAACTAGGTGTCCCGCCACCAATAAAAATAGTTTGAATGGGCCGCCCCCAAATGCCCGGCAATGCAGATTCTAAATCACGTTCAAGCGCGCTTAAATACTGGGCTTCGGGAATATCTTTGGGATGCTCATGCGAATTAAAATCGCAATACGGGCACTTTTTTAAGCACCAAGGCAAATGAATATACAAGCTAAGTGGCGGCAATAACTTCAGCCCCGAACCCTCTGTTTTTACACTAATTGCACCCACCGGATGGAGCTTAATCGATTGCATATTGCATTTGCTCTAACAGTTGTTGCATTGCTTGTGCTCGATGGCTAATTTGATTTTTTTGCTCGGGCGGCAATTGTGCGACTGTGCACTGATGGTCTGGCAAATAAAAATGCGCATCGTAACCAAAACCACCGGCGCCATTTGGTTGGTCTGCAAATAGTCCCCACCAATTGGCTTGCGCAACCAAAGGCTGCGGATCGGTGGCGCTACGCAAATAGACCAATACACAAACGTAATAGGCTTTACGTAGCTGATTGGTGTGTCCCGCCGAGATGTTTGCTCCTTTGTCGGTTCGCAGCAATGCTATTTTTTTCGCAACGCTATTGGCTAAGGCTAAATTGTTTCGTTGATCGACGCTTAAATTATCGTTGCCTTTAAATTCAATACTCTGTGCGAAACGTGCGGACAAAACGCCGGGCGAGCCATTTAAAATTGGCAGGCAAATGCCCGAATCATCAGCCAGTGCTGGCAGCCCTGATTGGCGTGAAGCATGCCGGGCTTTTTCAAGCGCATTTTCTAAAAATGTTAAATGCGGTTCTGGGCAAGAAGCAATTCCTAAACTAGTTTGGTCAATCACCTGCATATTTAACGGCAACAGCAATTGCGCAAACTCGCGTAATTTACCTTGGTTACCGCTAGCCAAAACACAACGTCGCTGCATTTACTTGGCCAAGCGATTTAGCGCTTGTTGTTGCATGCGCGTTAAATCTGCGATGCCTGCACTAGCGTAGTCCAACAGGTCATTCAGTTGGGCGCGGGTAAAGGGTGCGCCTTCGGCTGTACCCTGCACTTCAATCATCCCGCCGCGGCCTGTCATGACAACATTCATATCCGTTTCGCAATTCGAATCTTCGGTGTATTCCAAATCTAGGCGGGTTTGATCTTGCACAATCCCAACAGAAATAGCGGCTACTGAATCTAGCAACGGATTCGCTTCGGGCGAAGTGCCAATTAGACCTTTTTCTTGTAAACCACGGACCGCTAAAGCTAAGGCGACCCAAGCCCCCGATATTGCTGCTGTACGAGTCCCACCATCCGCTTGCAACACGTCACAATCGAGGTGAATGGTTCGTTCCCCTAAGGCCTTTAAATTGACAACGCCACGCAACGACCGACCAATTAGGCGCTGTATTTCTTGAGTGCGGCCCGATTGTTTACCTCGGGCGGCTTCGCGGTCGGTACGGGTGTGGGTGGATCGTGGCAGCATTCCGTATTCAGCGGTTACCCAGCCCTGCCCTTGACCACGCAAGAAACCAGGTACTTTTTCTTCAACCGAGGCATTACATAAAACGCGTGTGTGCCCAAAACTAATTAAAACCGACCCTTCGGCATAACGGGTTGCACCCACTTCAAATTTCACTGGACGCAATTGATTATTTAAGCGCCCATCAGCACGCACTATTAATGGTTGAGTGGTTGATTGAATGGAAGCGCTTTGTTGTTGATCGGTCATGAAAACATCCCTTGATTACTTTTTTAGATTGATTGTTTTTGATTAATTGTTTTTGATTGCGTGTTTGATACTAATTGATGATTATCGGGGTTAGCACCTGCCACGCAGTACATTTCCCGCAGTTACTTTAGCGCGATGTTTTATCGACGTACTTTGCTATCAACCGCCGCGATTGCGGTGCGAATTTCGTCTATTGTTTTTTGAATTTCATCGTCCGATAAGTGACTAACATCGGCAGCAGATTCTGGCGCGGATGCCAAAATGGTGGAGGTTACGGCACCTTTGGGCAACCAATCCGATGAAATATCGGTTGGTATTGTTAGCCCGTCGGGTTGCTCCCAAATTAGGGTAACTGCAGTCGCGTTATCAGCAGTTCGGCCATTTTTTTCGACACAATCTCGCACTAGTTGAGGCAACGATTCACTTAAATTACTTTGCTTTAAGCCAACCGCAAATTGCTCGTCGCCGCCCGCGCTCCAAACACCGTCGCTGCACAGTAAAATTAAATCGCCGGGCTGCAACGCGATGGGTTGCGAGACCTCAATAATTGGTTCAATCTCGATACCCAAACAATTAAGTACTTTATTGCGATCAGGATGTCGATCCGTTTGGCTTGGATCAAGCAGACCTAAACTTACTAAAGTTTCTAGCTTGGAATGATCGCGGGTGCGAGTCTTTAACAGCCCATCGCGATACAAATAACAACGGGAATCCCCTGCATGCGCCCACCAGGCAAATCCGTCTTGAATAACGCAAGCCGCGACCGTGGTACGGGGCGTATCCTGGTACTGCTTTTCGATTGTTTCGCTTAAAATTTCACGATGTGCGGTTTTTAAAGCAGCAGATAGGAAAAAACCCGGATCACGCAAATTGGGTTTTGCGAACATTTCAAATTGTTCGGCGACAATTTTGGTCGTAATTTGTGCCGCAATTTCCCCGCCAAAATGACCGCCTAAGCCATCGGCTACAACCATCATGATGCAGTCACGCGTAAACGCGTAACCCATACGATCTTGGTTATTGGCGCGCCCACCAACGGCGCTGTCTTGGAAGATTGAGAAACGCATACTGTCTGACTTAACCTTGCCTTGTTTTACCCTTGCCCGTGGTGAGGGCCATCAAGCTATCGGGTTGTTCCATAATTGTTTTGACGGAAACGGTATTAAACCACTTCATCACAGTTGTTCGGCTTTCTTCTAATTTATCGCCGTCAGCTGTATCTCGAATAATACGTTGCACTGCAAAAATACTTTGCGGGCGCTCCATCGGATTCAAACGTAAACACCAACCAATAATTTCCACCATTGCGACCGAATAACTACGTTTGTAGTTATGCAAAATTTCGTAGGTTTTATCGCCCTTATACCGCTGATCGGCTGGTTGTGGGGGAGAACCCACAATGCTAGCAAACATACTGGCACCAATTCCGTACACATCTGTCCAAGGACCAAACTCGTGTTGCTTGCGGTACAACTCGGGCGCGGCAAAACCTGGCGTGTACATTGGAAATAAACGCTGCCCGTTGTCTTCTAGTGTTTGGCGAGCCGCACCAAAATCTAACATGATGGGCGAACCATCCATGCGCAAGTAAATGTTGGACGGCTTCACATCCAAATGCAGCAACCGATTGGTGTGCACTTCGCGCAGACCATTCATTACTTGCAAAAAAATACGCCTCAAGTGCTTTTCTGGAAGCACCATCCTCGAGCCTTTTACGGCATTACGACGGTACTTCAATACAATATCTTGCAGACTACGACCGCGCTCGTAATTCATCACCATGTACACAGTTTCATTAGCGCGGAAAAAATTTTGTACTCGAACCACATTAGGATGTTGAATACGCGCAAGTGCTCTGCCTTCTTCAAAGAAGCAGCGCAAGCCATTGCGATACGTACCGATATTCTCGGCAGGGATATGCGGCACCAACTCGCCCGACCCGCGTTTTACCAACGAAGCGGGCAAATATTCTTTAATTGCAAACTGCATACCGCGCTCGTCTTCGGCCAAATAGACGATAGAAAACCCGCCACTGGCAATCTTACGTAAAATGCGATAGCCGCCAATTTCTAAGCCCTCGGGCAAAGAGGCGTTGTTTTGAGTCCCCATGCTTTGATTCTAATAGATTTACGTTAGTAATCTAAGATCCGCTCTGATGAATTGCATTTCTGACGCCCATCTAACGCAACAGCAAGATTGAATTTCAACATGTTTAACAATAAAACCCACAGCATGACCGGCTTCGGCTTGGCCTCCGAGCACTTTGCTTGGGGATCTTTAGTTATCGAACTACGCTCCGTGAACTCGCGATTTCTCGAATTGCATTTCAAAATGCCCGACCAATGGCGCGGTGCAGAACCGATTTTGCGCGAGCTGCTGCAGCAACAACTAAAACGCGGCAAAGTTGAATGTCGTTTAAGTAGCAAAATCGTACAAGACCAAAACGATGACGCAACTCTAATACCTGCGCAATTGCAAAAAATTGCTGATTGGCAAAAGCAAATTCACTCCACATTTGCAGCGGCCCAGCCCTTGTCCGTCTATGAAATTCTTAATTTAGCGCAATCCAACAATGCTGGTGCCAGCTACAGCTCAAACAACGCAATTCAAAGCGAAACGCTGCTGGCTGGTGGACAACTCAATGCAGAACAAACACAAGCCTTGCTCACTACCGCACAAAAAGCGCTGACCGGTTTGATCGAAAGTCGTCAACGCGAAGGTGCAGCGTTGGCGCAAACGCTGAAGCAAGGCTTAACGCAGTTGCGGGGCATTGTTGATCCGCTAGCCGAACAAATGCCTGTATTGATCGCAGCGCAGCAGCAAAAACTAACCGACCGATTGCAAACCGTGCTGACTTCGAGCGGCGCAAACAGTACCGGTACTAGTGATAAAAAAGCCGAAACTAACGCAGTGGAAATCAGCCATGACGAAATCATGTTGCGCATTCGCCAAGAAATTAGCGCTTTAGGGCTAAAAGCAGACGTTGCCGAAGAACTCGCACGTTTGAACGCGCACATCGCCGAGTTTGATCGCAGCCTAGATGCCGCAGGCCCACACGGCAAACGACTAGACTTTTTGGTACAAGAATTGAACCGCGAAGCGAACACGGTTGGTTCGAAATCGCTCAGCCTAATCAGTACCCATGCGTCGCTTGGACTGAAACAAGTGATCGAGCAGCTACGAGAACAGATTCAAAATTTAGAGTGAACGCGGTATCATAGAGGTTCATATTTAATGCGAGAGAACTACCTCCATGGCACGTATCACTGTTGAAGATTGCTTAAAGCACATCCCTAACCGCTTCGAACTAGCCCTCGCCGCAACTTATCGCGCGCGGATGTTGGCACAAGGTCATGCACCCAAAATTGACTCGAAGGACAAGCCAACGGTTATCGCCCTGCGTGAAATCGCAAGCAGCAAAGTGGGCATTGAAATGCTCAAACGCGTGCCAGTGTAGGCACCTTTTAGCGTATGGGCGATGAAGGTTTCTTGCCCATGGCGACTCGCCCCGATCCACGGCGCGTCGCCTCAATCAACACGTTGTTATCGCTTTGCGACTACCTCGACGCCGATGATAAAAAGCGTCTCAAAGTAGCCTACCGTCTTAGCGACGAAGCACACCTAGGCCAAGTCCGCAGCAGCGGCGAGCCTTACATTTCCCACCCGATTGCAGTAGCCGAAATTTGCGCCCGGTGGCGGCTTGATGTCGAAGCCATCATGGCGGCGTTATTGCATGACGTGGTTGAAGATTGCGAAATTCCGTTAAGCGAGATTATTGAAAAATTTGGGCCCGGGGTCGCGGCAATGGTCGACGGTCTTTCTAAACTTGATCGTGCCGAATTTGCGTCCAAAGAAGTAGCTCAGGCCGAAAATTTTCGAAAAATGCTGTTGGCCATGTCACGGGACGTACGGGTCATTTTGATAAAGCTAGCCGATCGCTTGCACAACATGCAAACCTTAAGCGCGGTACCTTTAGATAAGCAGCGCCGCGTTGCCGGTGAAACGATGGAAATTTACGCACCAATTGCAGACCGCCTGGGCTTAAACGAGTTGTATCGCGAACTGATCGATCTTTCGTTTCGTTTCCAAAGCCCCCATCGGTTTGCGGTTTTGGACAAAGCGGTGCAATCAGAGCGCCGCCAAAATCGTCATTTGTACAAACGCATCCTTGAAGATCTTGAGCTAAAGCTTAACGACTTTTCGGTTGAGGCGGCCATCGAAAGTCGCGAAAAAACGCTGTTTGGTATTTATAGCAAAATGCGTACAAAACATGCACCGTTTTCAGCGGTAATGGATGTTTACGGTTTTCGATTAGTAGTGGCTGATCTATCAGATTGTTACTTAGCGCTCGGTGCGATTCATGCCGCCTACCGCCCTATTACAGATCGATTTAAAGACTACATAGCCAGTCCAAAAACCAATGGCTATCAATCGATGCACACAACGGTTATTGGCCCACACGGCACGGCCGTAGAGTTTCAAATTCGCACCCGCGCAATGCACCGATCAGCCGAGGCAGGCGTCGCTGCGCACTGGCTTTACAAAGCAAAAGACGAGACGTTTAGCGATTTGCAATCGCGCACGCATCGTTGGCTACAAGGTCTGTTAGACATTCAAAGCAGTACCCACGATTCGCTAGAATTTTTGGAACACGTCAAGGTCGATTTGTTTCCCGATGCAATTTACGTGTTTACGCCCAAAGGCATGATTCGCGCTTTACCAAAACATGCGACGGCCCTCGATTTTGCCTATGGTATCCATACTGGCGTCGGTAATCAGGCGCTATCGGCTACCGTTAACGGGGTTGATGTCCCGTTACGAACCGAGTTAAATCATGGCGATGTTGTTGCCATTACGACCGACCCAAAAGTTAACCCAAATTCTAGTTGGTTGTCGTTCGTGCGAACAGGTAAAGCACGCAGTGAAATTCGTCATTTTCTACGCACTACGCAGCTGTCGCAATCGGTGCAATTGGGCAAACAGTTGCTCGAACAAGCACTAGCTGCAATTCGCATCGACTCATCACACATTACCGCGCAACATTACGAAAAAACTGTGCAGGACGCTGGTGCAACTTCGACCGAAGATTTGTATGCTGAGATTGGATTAGGCAAAATTTTAGCCCCTATTGTTGCGCGTAGTTTAGCCAAACATTTAAACCCCGATGGCGATTGGCTAACGCGAACAGTGGCTCGACTTCCGGTAATTATTCGCGGCACCGAAGGCATGACCGTACAATTTTCTAAATGTTGCAATCCTTTGCCGGGCGATGAAATTCTGGGGCATATGTTGGGTGGCCATGGGCTTGCGTTACACCGCAACACTTGCGAGCAAGCAAACCGCCATCGCGAACGCGATTCGGATCGTTGGATTGATGTTGCTTGGTCAAAAGAAATTACTGGTTCGTTTCATAGCAAAATTGAAATTTATGTTGCCAATGAACCCGGCTTACTAAGCCGCGTAACCGGTGAAATTGCAGCAGCTGACTCTAATATTGTCGATGTACATATGGAACATGATGCCGAAATAGCAAGCACATTACGCTTGGGTGTCGAAGTGAAAGATCGGGATCATCTAGCTCGGATTATGCGGATTTTACGTCGCATTCCCGGTGTGAAACGAATTGAACGGCTGTAATTAAATCTAACCCGTCCTTATGTCCTGCGGCCCAAATTTAAGTGAATTTCAGCAATGTAATTTACTTAAGCATTGTGATCGTAATTTACATCGTTAATTTCTACCGCTAACAAACCCTGGGGCGTTCTTATTTGCACGGTATCCCCAACCCGTGCTTTTAATAGCGCGGTTGAAACCGGCGAAATCCAGCTGACTAAGCCTTGATCCGCAGCAACTTCGTCAATACCCACAACAGTAACCACACGCTCGGTGCCGTCGGGTTCTTCATACGAGACTGTTGCACCAAAGAAAACTTGCTCCACACCTTCTCGACCACTTGGGTCAACGGGTACAGCTGAATCAATACGTTTTGTTAAAAATCGAATTCTGCGATCAATTTCGCGTAGTCTTTTTTTGCCGTACAAATAATCGCCGTTTTCGCTACGATCACCGTTAGAAGCAGCCCAAGAAACGATACGCACAACTTCGGGTCGATCTACATCTAACAACCGCAACATTTCGTCTTTAAGCTTCTGTAAACCGCTAGGACGAATGTAGTTTTTGAAGTTGGGAATAATGGCCCCAGCTTGGGCAAGATCATCCTCTTCATCATCCCCGTTGGGCTCTTTTACAAATGCTTTATTCATTTACTTTTCTTTCCATTGCGACTGGGCCAGTGTTTTATTGCGTCAAACCATGCCGTTCGTCATTTAACTGATTCCGTTTAAACGCCACCAATGGAAGCGTAGACCCATTTAATCAGACACTACGAGTATGAACGATACCGCTACGCCACCTACTTTGTTGTCCGCCCAAGATCCATTGGCTCAATTTGAAACTTATTTTGAACTAGAGCAGGCGTTGGGTCAGCTAGAAATTTCTGGTACAGCCCATTTGTCTGTTGCACAGCGCCAAGCTCTTTTAATCGAATTGCAAAGCTTTTTAAAGCACAATCGTCGTCACCCGTCTAGCAGTCACGCTCGCAAGCAATTTCAACGGGTGCAACTGTTAGCAAGGCAATTTGACTTGCAATTTGGTGCTCAATCGCCCGCTACTGCCATCTGATTAATTAGTATCGAACCACTGGTTTTAGTGCCGCGAATTATTTCATCTGATCCGACGGCCACAATCCCTTTGAACATGGTTTTCAAATTTCCAGCGATCGTAATTTCTTCGACCGGAAATTGGATGATGCCTTTTTCAACCCAGTAGCCCGAAGCACCGCGTGAATAATCTCCATTCACATAGTTCACGCCTTGGCCCATTACGTCGGTTAAAAACAAACCGGTATCTAATTTTTTAAGCATTTCGGCTAGGTTATCGCCTAGCTTGGTTTTGCGGCTAGATAAGCGCAAATTGTGAGCTCCGCCCGCGTTACCCGTTGTTTGCATGTTTAGTTTGCGAGCCGAATAACTGCCTAAAAAATACCCTTGTACTGCACCCGCATCCACCACTTGGCGCGCTTGTGTTGCTACGCCTTCGTCATCGAATGCCGAGCTCCCAAAAGCGCCGATCGTAAACGGATCTTCATCAATATCAATGTGCTTAGAAAACACTTGCTTGCCCAAAGAATCAAGCAAGAATGAGCTTTTACGATACAAAGCTCCGCCACTAACAGCTTGAACGAAACTACCTAACAAACCACAGGCCAACGGCGCTTCGAATAAAACCGGTACTTTGCAAGTGGGTACTTTACGAGCACCTAAGCGCGAGAGTGCCCGCTGTGCTGCATATAGTCCAAGGGCTTTTGGGTCGGCCAACAAGTGTTCGGCGCGTTGCGAGCTGTACCATCCTTCGCGTTGCATTGATTCGCCCCGCTTGGTTTTTATTTTCGCAATCGGCGCGACGCTTAACGAATGCCGAGAATAAGGATAGCCTCCTAAGAATCCATCAGAATTGGCGGTTGCAAATTGGCCTTGATAGGTCGACACGCTAGCACCGTCACTATTAGCAATTGCCTTATCGGTTTCTAGCGCTGCCGATTCCATTGTGCAGGCCAATTCGATAGCCCTATCAGTTGCTAAATCCCACGGGTGAAATAAATCTAAATTACGGTTGCGTTGTTCGATATTGGCCACGCGATCGGGATCGGGCAAACCAGCGCAATCGTCTTCGGCGGTGTAGCGCGCGATATCAAGTGCAGCTTTTACAGTGGCTTCAACCGAGCCTGCCGAAAAATCACTAGTGCTGGCGTTGCCTCGGCGCAGTCCTAAATGAACCGTAACGCCCAAACCTTTATCGCGCATTAACTCGACGGTTTCGGGCTGTAAGTTTCGTACATTAACGGATACTCCATAGCCTTCCGATACACTGACAACAGATGCGGTGGCACCCAAACGTTTAGCAATTCCGAGGGCGCGGTCGGCGACTTCGTTCAGTTGCTCGGAAGAATAGCTAAATTGACTCATAGATGATCTTGAAATTGGATTCGGTGAATATGGGGTTCAAGCGCTATCATACAAGGGCTGGCCCACCACTGGGCTTACCTTTCCAACCTATTGCCGACCTACTTGACCGCCGTGACATCGAACCGCCGTAGCTTTTCACATAAAACATCCAAATCCGACGACAACCATTCGGTCGAAGTTATTTACGTTGAATCCGACCGAAAACAAGCCGCTAGGCGTATTGCCGAGATTGAGGATGTTGATACGACTGCGCCAGCTAAGCCACGCGTTACTCACGCTTGGGGAATAAAAAAAGCCGAGTTAGAACAATCTGATGCAGGGCCCAGTAAAACGCAGCGCAAAGCGCAAATGCAATCGATGCAAAACTTAGGCGAACATTTAATAACTTTAAAAGAAGCGCATTTAATCGAGCTTAATTTGCCCGAAAGTTTATTTGATGCATTGATGGAGGCAAAGCGCCTTAAAAGCCACGAAGCATTGCGCCGTCAGCGGCAACTCATTGGCAAGTTGATGAAGAACGCAGACGTCCCCGCAATTGAACAACTATTGCAAGCGCGTAACTTTGGAAAATAACGTCTCATGGTAAATGCTTCAGTAACCATCGGCTTGGTCTCAATTAGTGATCGTGCTTCCTCGGGCGTTTATCAAGACAAAGGAATTCCGGCTCTGCGTGATTGGCTTTCGGCAGCGCTTTTAAGCCCCTTCACCATCGTAGAGCGTTTAATTCCAGACGAAGCCGAGTTAATTACGCAAACCTTGGTTGATCTAGTAGACCATCAAGGTTGCCATTTAGTGCTGACTACAGGCGGTACAGGCCCCGCTATTCGTGACGTAACGCCAGAGGCTACATTGGCTGCGGGCAACCGCGAAATGCCTGGGTTTGGCGAACAAATGCGCCAAATTAGTTTACGTTTTGTTCCCACCGCAATTTTGTCTAGGCAAGTTGCCGTCATTCGCGGGCAAGCATTAATTATTAATTTGCCAGGGCAACCAAAAGCGATCAAAGAAACTTTAGAAGGGCTTAAAGATGCGGACGGTAAGGTATTGGTTCCCGGCATTTTTTCAGCGGTGCCGTATTGCCTCGATTTGATTGGCGCACCTTTTATTGAAACCCGAGCTGAAGTTTGCAAAGCATTTCGTCCAAAACCGAGTACCAGCTAGCGCCATAGAACATGTTAGCGCCGTCGTACATCCGTAATACCAGTAAGCCCGCGCAAGATCGCAATTGCGCTAGCCACTTCATCCAGACTTTTTACCTCGATGGTCATGCGAATCGAAGCAAAGCTTCCTTTCGTTAATGATTGCACTGCCGTCACATTAATTTTTTGGCGCGCCAGTACATCGGTAATATCGCGCAATAACCCTTGGCGATCCACCGCATCAATTGCTAACTCGGCCGGATAGCGACTATTTTCTCGCCCGGCCACTTGCCGAGCGTCCCAGGCTGTTTCCAATACACGGTCGGGTTGCCGTTCGGCAATCGCGCGAAAACTTGGGCACTTTTGCCGATGAATTGAAATGCCCTTGCCTTTGGTCACGTACCCCGCGATAAGATCGGGCGGCACAGGCCTGCAGCAGCGTGCCATTTGCGTCAGTAACAAATCAACACCAACCACTAACACATCAGAACGTTGACGGCTTTGACTGGCTTTTGACAGGCGCGGTTGATCATCCTCCAATTGTGTTTGAGTTGCAGATTTTGCAGGTTGTTTACCAAGGGCTTCACGAATCGTTTCTTCCAGTAAGCGCGGCCCAATTTCCTCCCGCGCAAGCGCTGCAAACAGCAGCTCTGGACGATCGAAATTTAATCGCTTGGCGAGATCGTCAAGCTGCAAGCTAGTTGCTGACTCGCGCTGCAAAGTTTTTTCGACAATAACCCGACCTTGCGCAATCATTTCCTCGAGCGCCTGCGCGTTAAACCAGCTGCGCACTTTGCTACGCGCTCGATTACTAACGATATAGCCCAACTCTTGGTTTAACCAATCACGCGACGGGCCAATTTTTTCGTTGGATTTAGCGGTAACAATTTCGACAGTTTGCCCCGTTTGCAAAGGCGTCAACAAACTAATCATATGCCCATCAATTTTTGCGCCGCGGCACCGATGGCCCAAATTGGTATGCACGTGATACGCAAAATCTACTGCGGTTGCCCCGCGCGGCAGTTCAACTACAGTTGCATCCGGTGTAAATACAAAAATATGCTCTTCCATTAAAACCGAAGAAGCATCGGCTGAAATAGCGTGACCTAACTCTTGTTGCCAATTCAGTAATTGGCGCATCCACGCCAACTGACGGGTTGCGCTTTGCTCAGCCGACGGAGCCAAAGTATCGGGTACTACAGTCGACGACTTGTTAGCCTTTTTATTAGACTTAGAACCCGCTGTATTTTTAATGCGTGTTGTCTCAACAGTGCGCTCTTTGTAACGCCAGTGCGCCGCCACACCAAATTCTGCAAGTTCATGCATTTCGCTCGTGCGAATTTGTATTTCTAGGGTTTGTACTGCGTTAACTTTAACCACCGTGTGCAGTGATTGATAACCATTTGGTTTTGGCTTAGCGATGTAATCGTCAAACTCACGGTCTAATGGTTCCCAGATAGATTGCACCAAACTAAGAACGCTATAACAATCGGGAATCGAGTCAACAATAACGCGCGCTGCACGCAAATCCATCACCTGATCGAAGCGCAAATTTTTGCTCAACATCTTGTGGTGGATGCTATAAATGTGTTTGGCACGCCCACTTACCTCGGCTTTAATTCCGGCTTTTTTTAATGCGTTTTCAAGCTGGACTAAGGCATCAGAAATAAACGCTTCCCGCTCGATTCGCTTTTCTTCAAGCAAGCTCGCAATTTGTTTGTAGCGTGCAGCGTTTGAGTAACGCAGGCCATAATCTTCCAGCTGCCACTTCATTTGCCAAAGACCTAGGCGATTTGCTAGCGGAGCCATTACGTCTAAGGTTTCTTGAGCAAATTGAATGCTGGGGGTCAGTTTTGCTGCTGCATAAAACGACAAAGTTTCGAGCCTCGAAGCTAACAAGACCAAAACCGCGCGGGTATCAGCCGCCAAAGCCATAAACAACCGACGCAATGATTCCAATGACTGTCTAGTCGCAACGCCACCCATTTGGGCACGGAACGGCCCTAGGCTACGCACTCGTTGAATGCTTTTGAACAAATTGAGCTCGGAAGGATCGAGTAATTTGTTCGCAAGAACCTCAAAAGCCTCAAATGGTTCAGAGCTAACCAATAACGCGACTCGCAAAGTCGACGGATCTAGGTGTAAAAATTCAAGCCTTTCACACACTTTTTTAGAATGTTCGACCAAGCGCTGTCCATGGCAATCAAGTGCGGCCGCATGACCTTTAAGCTCGTTCAGGATGGCGCTATAGTGTTCGGACATTTCGAAATGTAGTTTATTAACCGTATTTTGCCTCATTAAGTTTGTGGATTTCGTCGGAAATCTTTCCACTCTTAGCGGTCGACAAGTTATCCTCTACATCCGAAATCATAAAGCGGAAGTAATTGAAATGCGAGCTGGTACAAGACAGTTTGTTCCTTACGGCACAAGACAGTTTGTTACTCACGGCACAAGTGAGTTTGTTCCTCGCGGCTTTGGTCAACGCCCGATATCCTGATTATTCTGAATATTATTAAAAAACCTCATGATTCGTCTCTTTAATCACTATTTGTCGATTCGCCTGCTTTTTTTAACTTTAGCTGAAGCCGCTGTCGTATTTCAGTCGGTACTACTCGGTTATCAACTACGAACCCTCGATTGGTCAAGCAAGTTACCGTTCGTTGAGGCAGGCGTTTTCACGTTAATTATGATGATCATGATGAGTGCTTTGGGTCTATACCAATCACAAGCTGAGCCATTTCGCACCACCGTTCAACGCGTTTTAATTGCTTACGGCCTTTCGTTAGTGCTGATGGCCGCTGTTTTTTATGTTTTCCCTGACACTTACATTGGCCGTGGCGCATTTGTGTTTATATCTTTATTTGCAATTGGCGGCGTGCTCACAGTACGTTTTTTCAGTTTAAGCTTAACTGATGTTGGCCTACCCAAACGCCGTGTTTTAGTGATGGGTAACGGTGCCGAAGCCGATACGATTATTCGATTCCTTCACGAAGGTCATCGAGGTCGCGCTGTGCAGTATGCGGGTCTGTATCCCGTGCTTTCTGACAAGGCCGATGTAGATCAAATTATTGATCACGAACAACTACGCCGCACAGTGCGCGATTTACGCGTTTCCGAAATTGTCGTTGCTGTAAAAGAGCGCCGTGGGGGTGTTTTACCACTGCGCCAACTATTGGATTGCAAGTTGCGTGGCGTTCGCGTGATGGATTTAACGTCGTTTTACGAGCGTGAATTGGGTCAACTACGAATAGATAACTTACGTGCTAGCTGGCTTATTTTTAGCGATGGTTTTGACAGCGGAATTTTCCGTTCAGTAATAAAGCGAATTTTTGACGTCATCGTCAGCCTAGCCATTTTAGTATTGTCGTCACCTCTGTGGATCGTGGGACTTTTGGCAGTGTTTTTTGAGACCGGTCGGCCACTTTTATACAAACAAATACGTACTGGACAAGGTAATCGTCCGTTTACTATTTACAAAATGCGATCAATGCGCACCGACGCAGAGAAAGACGGCAAACCAATTTGGGCTGGTGCCGGAGACACTCGGGTAACACGCGTTGGTAAGTTCATTCGTAAAACCCGAATTGATGAATTACCGCAGTTATTTAATGTACTTAAAGGTGACATGAGCTTTGTTGGCCCACGTCCCGAACGCCCGTTTTTTGTAGAAAAATTGCTCGAAGACATTCCCTATTACGATGTTCGTCATAGCGTGAAACCTGGCATTACAGGATGGTCGCAAGTTCGTTACCCTTACGGCGCATCAGTCGAAGATGCGATGGCAAAACTTCAATACGACCTTTACTACGTCAAGAACCACTCGCTGTTTCTAGATTTATTAATCATGATGGAAACAGTCCAAGTAGTCGTATTGGGCAAAGGCGCTCGTTAAGCTTTGAAAATCGGCTTTGTAGGCTACCTACTATGCGCGATTGCCTTCATCGTGCTAATTTCGATTGTCTTAATTGGCAACCGTAAAAATAGCTTTAATCAACGCCTTGCAGCAATGTCGGTCATCCAGGTGCTTTGGGCGCTGGTTATGGCAACACTGCTCACATTTGTATCATTACCAGCTGGCACTGCCACCCTGAGCGAGGCCATCCGAAGTTTTGCATGGATTGTGTTTTTATTGTACTTGCCAGGCTCGATGGACACTATCTGGCGTAACAGCAGCGGCAAAGCAACCAGACGACATTGGGTGCTTGCTTTAGCACTAGCACTAACCTTCGCTTCGGTCTTTACGGACTATTTGGCCCTAGGCGAACGATGGTCGTTTGGCTGGAAAGTTTTGCTGGCGATCTTAGGCTTGTTCTGCGTCGAACAAATTTATCGCAACACGCCAAGTCAGCAACGGTGGAGCGTTAAATTTCTTGCTCTATCAATGATTGGTTTGTTTGGCTTTGATTTAGTCATGCTAAGCGACGCGCTTTTGTTCGAAGCATTAAATGCGAATTGGTGGGCAGCACGTGGCTTTGCAAATGCCGCTTTAGTCCCTTTAATTGCAATCGCCTCCGCGCGAATTCGTAATATGAAGTTTGAGTTTGGACTTTCGCACAACCTAGCTTTTCATACCGCTACGTTAGCGCTAGCGGGCACCTATTTAATGTTGGTTTCGTTGGCTGGTTATTTAGTAAACCTAGCTGGCGGTTCGATGGGCGGAGCGCTTCAAGCATTTTTAGCTTTTTGTGCTTTTATCGCGCTTGGGGTCTTACTATTTGCTTCAAATGTTCGGTCAAAAATTCGGGTTTTCATTGCCAAGAATTTTTTTACTTACCAGTACGATTATCGGCAAGAGTGGCTTAAGTTTACCGATGCAATGTCGCAAAATTCGGGACAAGTTGTTGATTCCACAGTTATTGCAAAACGTGCAGCTGAAGCACTTTGCCGATTGATGGAAGCCAAAACCGCCGCTGTTTGGATTCGCGACGCAGAGAATCAGTACGCTCAAATAGTTAACGACAATATTGCGTTTAAAACACCAGAACTCGTATCAAACACCGACCCACTTGTGGTTTTTCTTCAAGAGCGTGATTGGGTAATAAGCAGCTCGGAAACCATTGAAAACCCCAAAATTTACGGTGATGTGATCTTCCCCGCTTGGGTTAGTGACAGCTCGGCGATTTTAATCGCCCCCCTACAACTTCACGGCGAGTTGGTAGGCTTTGTCTTATTGGCCGAGCCAAGAGCCACTATCAACTTGAATTGGGAAGTGCGCGACTTAGTTAAAACGCTTGGGCGGCAAACCGCAAGCTATTTGGCGCAACAACAAGCCACGCGAAAAGTGGTCGAACTTCAACAGTTCGAAAGTTTTAACAAAATGTCCGCATTTGTAGTGCATGATCTTAAAAACTTAGTTGCGCAGTTAAACTTGTTGATGGCGAACGCTGCTCGACACAAAGATAACCCCGAGTTTCAAGCCGATATGCTGTCAACTGTAGAAAATGTCCTTGGTCGTATGCAAGGTTTGTTGCTTCAATTGCGCCTTGGAACCAAGCCTTCAGAACCTGCAATTGCAATCGACGTCGAAAAAGTGATCCGGTTAGCCGTTGAAAGCAAAGGAACCTTAACATCTGTTCTGGAATTGAAAATCGAAGCGGCAAAGTCTTTGTTGGTCAGAGGTCACACCGACCGGCTTAGCCGAGTTATAGGTCACTTAATCCAAAACGCCGATGAGTCTTGTCGCCAAAAACGTAATACGCAAGATGACACTAAAACTACAAATTGCGGGGTCGAAATACTGGTCACCGTGGTCGACCAAAAGGTGTTGATTAGCGTTAAAGATACAGGAATCGGAATGGATGCCGCTTTTGTTCGAGAAAAGCTGTTTCGACCGTTCAACACAACGAAAGGCATGGGCATGGGAATCGGCACCTTCGAAAGTGCCGAATACATTAAAGAAGTTGGCGGTAGTTTAAAAGTCGAAAGTGAACCAAGTGTCGGATCAGTGTTTACGATCAGCCTACCCTTGGTTCGATCCGACCAACTAGTCAGTTAAAGTACTAAGAATCATATTTTTTAAATGCATTTAGGCCCGTCAGGGGTTTAGTGTTCACAAAGCAAGTAGTTTTAACGAAGGTGTGTTAATGGCCGAAGAGCGCCCGATTTTATTAATGGTTGAAGATGACCCTGGCTTGCAAAAGCAAATGCGCTGGAGTTTTGAGCGCTACGAAGTCGTTATTGCCGGTGATCGCGAAGCCGCTATTGTTGCACTTAGGCGCTATGAGCCGGCTGTAATGACGCTTGATCTTGGCCTGCCTCCAGACCCCGATCACACCAGCGAAGGGTTTGCAACTTTGCAAGAAGTAATGTCTTTGGCGCCGATGACAAAGGTCATTGCTTTAACCGGACAAAATGATCGATCCAACGCAGTAAAAGCGATTGGAATGGGTGCTTACGATTTTCTGGCAAAGCCATTCGACCCCGATGTTTTAGGCCTCATTTTAGATCGCGCTTTCCATGTTGCTGGTTTAGAACGCGAAAACCGTCGAATGGCCGAAAGTTTAGCGTCCCCCGCTCTTAACGGACTGATCACGCGCGACCCCGGTCTTTTAAAAATATGTCGCCAAATCGAAAAATTAGCGCCTACCTCGGCCAGCGTCTTATTACTTGGCGACTCGGGCACGGGCAAAGAGGTGCTGTCAAAAGGATTGCATCAACTTTCACCACGTAAAGACAAACGATTCGTTGCGATTAACTGCGCGGCTATTCCTGAAGCATTGTTAGAGTCGGAGTTATTCGGCTATGAGCGTGGCGCATTTACCGGGGCAAATAAACAAACCCAAGGTAAAGTCGAGTTAGCCGATGGCGGTACTTTATTTTTAGATGAAGTCGGCGACTTGCCGTTGTCGCTACAAGCAAAATTATTACGCTTTTTACAAGAACGCGTGATCGAACGTGTTGGCGGCCGAGAAGAAATTCCGGTCGATGTACGTGTTATTTGTGCAACACACCGTAATCTTCGAGACCTAATCAAACAAGGTGGGTTTCGTGAAGACTTGTTTTATCGCTTATCCGAAATTGTCTTAACAATTCCCCCGCTGCGAGAGCGGCCGGGTGATGCCCTTTTACTCGCACATGCCTTTGTTCAAAAATTTGGCAATGACAATGGACGAGAAAAACTGTCGCTTCGTGACGACGCCCTTGACGCGATAGAACAACACGACTGGCCCGGCAATGTACGTGAATTAGAGAACGCCATCAAACGTGCCGTTATCATGGCGGATGGCAATCAAATTGCCGCTACTGATCTAGGGCTTCAAACGTCGGAAGATCCGATGGCCTTTAACTTGCGCGAAGTACGGGATCAAGCTGAAAAACAAGCCGTGCTTAAAGTAATGGCGCGCGTTGATAGCAATATTGCCAAAGCGTCCGAATTGCTAGGTATTAGCCGCCCTACCCTCTATGACCTATTAAATCGCTTCGGTTTACGTTAAAAAATTTTCGATCGAGAACACAATGAATTCTTTCAAACTAACTGCCGTAGCCCTAGCCATTTCCAGTGCATTAACCTTGGTGGGATGCAAAAAAGCGGATACGCCCGAAGCGTTGATTAACTCAGCGAAATCGGCTATCGAAGCAAAAGATCCACGTGCGGCAGAGATTCATTTAAAGAACTTGTTACAGGTAAATCAGCAAAGTCCTGAAGGTCGTTACTTGCTGGGCAAACTCTACGCAGACGCAGGCGATTTTCGCGCCGCTGAAAAAGAATTACGGCGCTCAGTTGAGGCCGGGTTCGACAGAAATTTATCAGCCCCGAAATTGTTAGAGTCGATGTTTCAATTAGGCGAAATGCAAAAAATCGTTGATGAGTCGGCCAATCTAGCGGCAGATCAACCACAAGGAAAAGCCGAAATTCTTAATGTTGTTGGACGCGCTTTATACGCGCTTGGAAAAAAGGACGAGGCCAAAGCTCGTTTTGAAGAAGCCGTTAAGGTTAAAAACGATTTCATTCCAGGCTACGTCAGTTTGGTTCAAATGCGGGCCGCAAATGGCGACAAAGCAGGTGCCTTGTTAGCAATCGACAATGTGCTAAAGCAATATCCAGATTCGCCAGAAGCTTTGGCAATGAAGGGTGATTTAACACTCACCGAAGGTAAACTAGCCGAAGCGAAAGACATGTACGCCAAGGTCGTTAAAACACGACCTGCGGACGCGATGAGCCGCGCAAAATTAGCCGCTATTTTAATCGACTTGCAAGACTATCCAAGTGCAAAACTAGAGTTAACTGAATTAGGAAAACTGTCGCCAAATAGTCCCGGAACATTGCATTTAAAAGCGCTCTACGAATTTCGCAATAATAATTTAGTTGCTGCTCAAGAATTTGTTCAAGCGGCTTTACGAGTTTCCCCAGAGTATTTACCCGCAGTCAGTTTGGCTGGCAATGTATACCTTGCAAATAATTCTTTAGAACAAGCCGAGCGCGCTGGACGCACATTAATTGAACGTCAACCCAATGCATTACAAGGCTATCGGTTATTGGCGGCAACTTATTTAAAAATGGGCCAGCCCGAGCGTGCGTTAAGCACCGTGCAGCCCATGATCGATCGCGGTGTTGATGATGCAACTTTATTAGCGATTGCCGGCGAAGCAACCTTAAAATCAAACGACCCGGCCAAAGCAGCCCAGTACTTTGAGCGTGCGTCTAAACTCGATCCCAAAGATGCGGGGAAGCGCACTGGTCTAGCATTGTCAAAAATGGCCACTGGCAATAAAGACGCCGGATACAACGAGCTAGAAACAGCTGTAACGCTCGACTCGCAAAGCTATCAAGCCGATTTTGCCTTAATCATGGCGCGCATGCGCGACAAGCAATATGACAAAGCCTTAGAGGCCGTTGCAAATTTAGAAAAGAAGCAAACCAAGAGTGCAGTGCCATTAAATTTGCGCGGAATGATCTTGACCGCCAAAGGCGATTTTGAAGGTGCAACAACTAGTTTCGAAAACGCCTTAAAAATTGAATCGGCGTTTTTTCCTGCGGCTGCAAACTTAGCGTCGCTCGACCTTCGCGCCAACAAACCTGCCGAAGCAAAAAAACGCTACGAAGGAATTTTAGCGAAAGACCCAAAAAATTACCAAGCCTATATCGCCCTCGCAAAACACGCATCGCGCTATGGCGGTACTAAAGAGGAAATATTGGGTTATTTGCAAAAATCGAAAAATAACAACCCCGGTATTGTTGCACCTGTACTGGCTCTAAGCGCCTATTACATCGACAACAATACCCCAAAAGAAGCAATTCCGTTGCTACAAGAGGCATTGCAACAAAATCCCGATAAATCAGAGGTTTTAGATTTGTTAGGAATGGCCTTTTTGCGCGCCAACGAACGGACCCAAGCCCTCGAAACTTACGACAAAATGTTAAAGCTCGATCCAAAATCGGCCGTTTTGCATTTTCGAATGGGTGAATTGAAAAGTGCTTTACGCGACGACACCGGAGCACTTTCGAGCTTTCGGAGCGCAGCCGAATTACAACCAAAAGCACTCGAGCCACAAATTGCGATTGCTTCGGTACTGTTAAAGTTGGGTAAAAAGGCAGAAGCCCGCCAAGTAGCAACAACACTGCAAAAAGATTTACCAAACAATCCAGCTGGTTTAATTTTGAGCGGCGATCTTGCAATGGCAGAATCAAATTTTTCTGATGCTGCCAGCAACTTTAAAAAAGCGATTGCGCTGCAAAAGTCTCCACAAGTCACCACAAAATTGCACTCCGCTTTGGTACGCAACAACGCTCAGGCCGAAGCTGACACAGTAATGGCCGGGGCAATTAAGGACTTTCCAGAAGACTTAGGGATTAGACTTTTTGCGGGTGAAAATGCTATTACTTCTAAAAAGTGGCCAGACGCAATTGAACATTATAAAGTCGCGTTAAAACGCGATACCAGCAACGGCGTGGCCCTTAATAATATGGCTTGGGCCATGTATCAAATGAATGATCCAAAGGCGGTTCAAATTGCAGAATTGGCTTACGCTGCATTACCGCAAACTCCAGCCGTTATGGACACTTTGGGCTTTATCTATGTGAAAACTGGTAATCCTGCACGTGGTCTAGAACTTCTTAGGCAAGCGGCTGCTCTAGCACCAAAATCACCAGAAATTCGATTGCACTTGGCTGAAGCAATGAACAAGACGGGGGATAAAGACGGTGCTAAACGCGAAGTTGATTCGGTATTAAAAGATTTTCCGACAGGGCCCGCTAACGAGCTTGCAAAGCAAGCTGCAGCGAGTCTCTAGTCCTTTACTTCAAACCGAAGCTAACCTTGACAGCACAACATTATCCCAACCCTTCACCCGCGTCCGTGCGTGCTTTGGCGGGGCGCGTGTTTGCGGGGCGATTGCTCGTCGTGCTAACCGGGTTGGTATCGACGCTGTATGCAAGCTCTACAGTACACGCGCAATCGGCTATGGAAACACGTCTGAGCCCCAATCTTTCGCTTGAAGACAAACCAAGCGCAGGACTGAGCGAAGACCTCACCATGAGCTTAGGTGATCGCCAGATTGCTAGTTATCTGGAAGAAGGCGCCCGCTTCGAGCATGGCGAGGGAGTCACTCGCGACAGCAATTCTGCACAACGAGCCTACTGCGCCGCAATTGAGCTTGGATCAACCGACGCGATGATTCGTTTGGGTTGGATGTATGCTAATGGCCGTGGCGTAGCGCGCGATGATGCAACTGCGGGCGCGTTATTTAAACGTGCAGCCGACTCGGGCAATCCGATGGGCGAACGCCTAGCGGCGATGGTCAAAGTGAACATTGAGGCCGTCAAAACAAATCCTTGTGCCAATTTTATTAGCCGAAGCACCAAAGGCGCAACCGCTGGCACTGTTGTCTCCCGCTTGGGGCCCAATCCATTAGTTGCAAACCTACCCGCGATCAAGTTGGGCGAACCAGCTCTATTTCGCAAACCAATGTCTACTAATGACCAAAAATTACTCACATTGAATATCTTAAAAATGGCTGGGCAATTTAAATTAGACCCGCGCCTTGTACTGGCCGTTATTCAACAAGAGTCGTCCTTCGACCCTAACGCGCAATCGCCCAAAAATGCTCAAGGCCTGATGCAACTTATCCCCGAAACGGCAGAGCGATTCGGCGTAAAGAACGCTTTTGATCCGCTTGAAAATGTTCGCGGTGGAATGGCTTATTTACGCTGGCTCCTATCGTACTTTAAAGGCGACGTAAGCCTAGTGTTGGCGGCCTACAACGCGGGTGAAGGCACCATCGACAAATACAAAGGCGTACCACCGTTTGCCGAAACCTTAGCCTATGTTCAGAGAATTCGTGCGCTATACCCGTTCGATCGACATCCCTTCGATGCCAAAGCTAGCGTTGGCCGCGTCAGCTTTGTTCGTTAGAGTGCGAAAGTTCCTAGCCATGAGTTACCACTTACAAGACAATTTGCGTCACTTAGAGTGGGCTGCGCAACCGTTTGGCTGTTTATGCTTCGGGCTTGATTTAAAACCGAATACCCTTTCTTCAACCAATAAAAAACTCTTAGCAGTTTGAGTATCCAACTTCCACGGAGACTGTAATGAAATTGATCTCTCTTAAATTTTCGTTAGTTTTAGCAGCTTGCGTAACGTTTTTAGCAGGCTGTGCTGGCAACTTGCCCAATGCCCCTTCGCAGGCATCAAGCCCAGACTATAAATACATTATTGGTCCAGGCGATAACCTTAATATTATTGTTTGGCGCAACCCCGAGCTATCGGGCAACATTCCAGTGCGTCCAGATGGGCGGATTACCACTCCGTTAGTTGAAGATATGGTTGCCTTGGGTAAGAACCCAACCCAATTAGCGCGCGAAATTGAAACGGCCTTGAAAAAGTACATTCAAGACCCAGTTGTTACAGTGGTTGTTCAAAACTTTGGTAGTGTTACCAGCGAGCAAGTACGCGTAATTGGCCAAGCAGCACGCCCTGCTGCTTTGCCGTACCGCCAAGGCATGAGTTTATTGGACGTAATGATTTCTGTAGGCGGATTAACTGAATTTGCCAGCGGCAACCGTGCCGTATTAATTCGTGCGTCTGAAGGCAACAAATCGTACAACATTCGCTTGCGTGATTTGATGAAGCGCGGGGACGTAACAGCCAACGTGCAGTTGCTACCAGGTGATGTAATTATTATTCCTGAGAGCTGGTTCTAAATAAACCACTTTAAACGCGCGCTGTTCGTATTTGCATTCAATACTTTTCTTCTTAGGTTAAGCCATGCTTGAAGCCATCATCCACCTAAAATCGCTATTACGCGGCATCTGGAACTATCGTTGGACCGGACTGATTACGGCATTGATTGTTGGGTTGGTTACTGGGCTTGGTGCTGCACTTTGGCCCAGCAAGTACGAGGCTACGGCGCGTGTTTATGTAGATACACAATCAATCTTAAATGAAGCACTTAAAGGCGTGGCGGTCCAGCCGAATGGAGCCGAACAGATGTCGATGGTTGCCAAAACGTTGATTAGTCGTCCAATCGTCGAACGCGTTATGCTGGCTGCGCAAATGAACTTAGAGGCAACAGATCAAAGGGGCCGTGACGCAATTGTTGACCAACTCATGAAGGAAATTGAATTTAGAGCCGTCGGCGCTGCAAGCAATAATCTATTCACAATCGCTTACAAACACGGCCGCCCAGAAACTGCTCGGACCATCGTCCAGTCCTTAGTGGGTATTTTCGTTGAAAGAAGCCTTGGTGATGCTCGTAAAGACGCCGATCAATCCGAGCGGTTCCTAAACGAACAAATTAAAGAGTACGAACAACGTTTAGTACAGTCCGAAAATTCTTTGAAAGAATTTAAGATTAAGAACATGGGGATGATACCCGGAGAAGGCGGCCGCGATTTCGTTTCTCGAATTCAAGACATCGATAACCAAATTCGCCAGGCACGGGTAGAAGTGCGGCAAGCCTCGAACGTTCGCGACTCACTACGCCGCCAAGTCAGCGGTGAATCCCCGACTATGGGGAACTCGGACGAAACAACTACAACGGTCCCAACTGTAGGAGCGCGTTCGCGTACCGATTTAGAGGACCGACTTGATACTGCTGAAAAGCGCTTGGATGAGTTGCGTTCCCGTCTTACAGACGAGCATCCAGATGTAACTGCAGCAAAACGCGTAGCTGAGGGCTTGCGATCGCAACGTGAAAAGGAACGCACAGAAACTCGCGCACCGGGCACGACTACAACAACGCGTAGCCCAGTACCAAATCCGGTTTACAAAGAACTCCGCGTTCAGTTAGCTGATGCTGAAGCGCAATATGTATCACAGGCTTCGAAGCTTGCAGACTATGAGGCGCGATTGGTCCAAATACGGGACTCTGCAACCCAAGTGCCCCAAGTTGAAGCCGCACTAACTCAATTAACGCGTGAATATGAAACTAACCGAATCAAGCATCAAAAACTAATTGAAAGCCGCGAATCAGTTCAGATTTCAAATAAGCGAACTGGAGCTGCAGGCGTAGGTGAAATCCGAATCGTAGATCCTCCGCGAGTTAGCCAGAAACCTGTTTCTCCGAATCGACTTCTACTGATGACTGGCGCATTGATAGCTTCACTAGGTGCAGGCCTAGCCGCGGCTCTTTTCAAAGATCAATCAAAACCTACGTTTTTCGACGTTCGCTCACTCCGAGCTTTTACAGGGATGCCGTTGCTAGGCGGCGTTTCATTTGTAATGAGCCAAGCAGGAAGAAATACCTTGCGCAAGGATTACCTTCTGTTTGGTGCCGGTTTCCTCGCTTTATTACTAACCTTTACCGCGGCTATTGTCTTTTTCGGCATCCGCCAATTTTCCAGCTAGGAGCAGATAGATGAGTTTGATCGAACGAGCAATCGACAGGCTGGGAGGCGGCTCAAATCCGCCATCAAAAGCGGCAGAGACTGAGATTAATTCGGAAACCCGACCGAGGCCAGACAATAGTAAGGAAACGAAAGAAATTACGATCAGCAAGCTCGCGGCGAGCACTGTCAATCAAGTTTCAATGGCCGGCCTTCAATCGCACGGGTCGGCTGAAACAATTAGGTCTGCTGCGCCAAAGCAGACTGAGGCGCGCATTAAAGAACCTGTTCGGCTTCACCTCGAAAGTATGCGCCTTAAAGGGCTTTTAACGCCGGATGCAAAACAAAGTACGACTGGTGAAGAATTTCGTGTCATCAAGCGCCCGCTTATTGCGAACGCGTTTGGCAAAGGCACTGCGCCGGTACGTAATGGCAAACGGATTATGGTTACCAGCGCCTTCCCCGGTGAGGGCAAGAGCTTTTGTGCAATCAATCTTGCGATGAGTATCGCCGCAGAGCGAGATCAAAAGGTTTTGCTAATCGATGCAGACGTCGCGCGCCCCTCTATTCCTCGTGAATTAGGCATTTCTGCTGAAGCAGGCCTAATGGATTGGCTAATCGACGGCAAACTAGATGTTGCCGACTTGGTACTACCGACGAATGTAGATAAACTTTCGATACTTCCAGCCGGACGGAGGCATCAAAGCGCGACCGAGCTTTTGGCCAGCACTTCGATGAGTCGATTGTTAGAACAAATCAGTTCGCGTTATCCAGACCGAATTTGTATTTTTGACTCACCGCCACTCTTAGTCACGACGGAAGCACGTGTGCTCGCGTCTTACATGGGGCAAATTGTAATGGTTGTTGAGGCCGGAAGAACTCCAAGAGATATCGTAATGGAAGCGTTATCCACTATCGAATCTAATGAGATCATTGGGCTCGTACTGAACAAGGCGAAGAAAATTGAAACCAGTGGATATTACGGTTACGGGTATGGGGCAGCGTAAAGCTCGACTTTATGACGCTCATCAAGGAGTAAGAGTTGCAACCGCAGCGCTTTTTGTTTGTCACCTGACAAACGTCATGGCTCAGTCCGAAAGCCAAAATTTGCCACAATCTCCAACAGTTGGGTCGAGTGCGGACCTAGAACAAAAGAGAAAAGCAGGTGTTTTACTCCCTGGAGTTCGCACCGCGTTAAGTTATTCTTCGAATATAAACTTAGAGTCAGACAGCGTTGATGCAAACGGCAACATTGTCGGAAATCCTAACAGGTCGGGTGATTTCGTTCTTGAAATTTCACCTTATTTCCGTGGCGAGTCAGAGTCACAAAGACTAAAGTATAAATTCGACTACAGTGTTTCGAATCTGTTTCGTTTAAAGTCGGGCGAAAAAATAATTGCACGCCATCGCTTTCAAGGAAATACCACTGCATCCGTAGCGGGAGATTGGCTGTGGCTAGATGCGTCAGGATTAATTGCAAATACATACGCAGACCTCTTTGGCCCGCTTTCCGTTGACCCCAATGTGAGTTTTACAAACGTTGCTCAAGTCAGGACCGCAAGCTTATCGCCTTATGTTCGTTCACGAATTCTTGGTGTGGCCGACGCGACCTTCAGATATGGTTTGCAATGGAATGGCAGCACACGGAACGTCCCCGAACAAAGTAAATTAATTCACGTGCTGTCAGCCGATTTTCGAGGAAGCGAAGTTGATGGACGAAATTGGAACTGGAGTTGGGGCGGTGAGCACACTATTAGAAAACTTGGCTCCGCTAACATTGTTCGAAATTTTTCAATGGGGTCTGCTTACTGGGTTCCAACTCCTTCGCTCCGTCTAACCGCGTCTGCAGTTTACGATCAAATTGACGGCCTCGTTGCCCGCAATGGCGCGCGAAAGGGTCTGGGGCCAGGCATCGGAATTGACTGGAATCCTTACGATCAAGCCCAGATTAAAATTAACGCAATTAATCGCTATTATGGAAACTCTTACAACGCGTCGATTTCACACAGTGGAAATTTTTTAGTTGGCGCGCTTTACCTAAATAAAGGGGCAAGCGGCTCCGTCGACTCAACAATTCTATCTATCGACCCAGGTAGTGTTTTTGGAAGTAGCGCGGTAACTAGCAACCCACTTTACAGGGCACTGTTAGCTCAAAACCTACGGCTCGGTTACGGAATCCCTTACGGTTCGGGCCTCATTGAAGACACTTATATTCTAGAAACGAGGGTAGGTGGTTCTTTAGGACTCATTGGCATTCGTAATTCATTGACAGCCAATGTTTACGCTACAAAACGAGACACCAGCTTGTTTATTTCAACCATTCCTGCGGGGCAATCAGGTCCAAGGGGCGGTGGAGTCGGATTTAGTGGGCGCTTTAACGGACTGATTGAGATACTTTCTGCAAATCTTGATTACGTTTATAAGTTTGATTCAAGATCAACACTGAATTTGTCTCTCTCTCATTTAAACGTCAACGCACAAACGGCCGGGTTCAGTTCAAAGTCGACAACTTTTTCAGCTGGTGTTGCAACTCGGGTTACTCCAGATACTCAGCTTGGAGCGGGAATTCGCCGAACGGACGGTTCGGGCACAGGGTTTTCGAAAACAAAATTTGAAGATAATGCAGTTTTTGGAACAGTTGATTTAAGGTTTTAAAGACCCGAATAGGAACTATGTACGAATCATTTTATAACCTTAACGAAAAACCGTTTCAGCTAAACCCTGACCCGGCTTTTTTCTTCGGCAGTAAGGGCCATAGGCGCGCAATGGCGTACCTTGAATACGGCCTACATCAGGGCGAAGGCTTCATCGTCGTTACAGGTGAAGTCGGGGCCGGAAAAACTACACTTGTAAAGCAATTGTTAAAAAAACTGCCTGGCGACATCATTTTGCCAGTTCAGATTGTTTCAACGCAGTTGAATGCAGATGATTTATTGCGGCTCATTGCTGGCTCATTCGGGTTAGAAACAGAAAACTCAGATAAATCGACTCTTCTGATTCGGCTCGAGAATTTTCTAAAGCAACTTCACGCAGATGGACGTCGCGCGTTACTTATCGTCGACGAAGCACAAAATCTAGGTGCCCGCGCGATAGAAGAGCTAAGAATGCTTTCGAACTTTCAAATCGACACCAAAGCTGTACTCCAAAGCTTTTTAATTGGTCAGCCCGAACTTCGCGATTTGATGCAACGACAAGAGATGCGTCAGTTAAAGCAACGCATTATCGCGGCATATCATCTAGGCCCCCTAGACCGGCACGAAACGCAAGCCTATATCGAGCATCGATTAACCCATGTAGGTTGGCGTAGAGATCCCGATTTCGACGACGGGGCCTTTGACCGTATCTATGAAGTTACTGAGGGCATTCCACGCCGAATCAACACACTCGCAGACCGGATTTTGCTTGCTGGTTATCTGACAGAGCAACATCATATTACGGTAAATAGCATTGACGAAGTTGCAGCAGAAATCAACATCGAATTGGGTCCGCGCCAAGGCAATGCATCTTTTGCCAGTTCCAACCAAAATTCAACAATGAATCCGGATGGCAATCTACTAGACGCACTTGACGACAACAATAATATGAACCAGATGCTCGGCTCTAGCAGATCAGAGTCTTTAGAAGAACGAATTGCAATGCTAGAAGCTTCAAACACGATGATCTATGGCATGCTCAAACGGGTTGTTCGATTACTTCAGGACAAAGAGCACAATTCAAGTATTTAAGTTTGTAAAAGTTGTTTAACTTTTGACTTTTTAGATTGGCAAATTTTGAGAACAATGCAAAATCTGCATCGTTCCCTCCTAACTTTAGCTCACTATGCATTTGTCTCAAACGACCAACGCAATGTCTATCGACGTTGAAGATTACTTTCAAGTTGCAGCTTTTAAAAACTGCATCGACCCAAACAATTGGGATCGGATGCAGTGCCGCATCGAGCGCAGCATGGACGTTGTGTTGGGCACCTTGGATCAAACAAATGTAAAAGCAACATTTTTTACACTTGGATGGATTGCAAAACGTTATCCCAATGTGGTCCGTAAAATTGTTGACGGCGGGCATGAGCTTGCAAGCCACGGCTACGGGCACGCAATGATCACAGATATGAACCACGAATCATTCCGTGAGGACGTGGTCTATGCAAAGAACATTCTTGAGGATATTGGCGGGGTGAAAATCATAGGCTATCGAGCGCCGAGTTTTTCGATCGGGCCATCGACCCTCTGGGCTCACGATATTCTGCAAGACACTGGGCACGTTTACAGCTCAAGCGTGTATCCAATTAAGCACGACCTATATGGAATGCCCGATGCGCCGCGCTTTCATCACTTGCGCCCCAACGGTTTATTAGAAATTCCAGCAACATCAGTTCGCCTTAATGGAACGAATTTCCCAGCTTCTGGGGGTGGTTTTTTTCGCCTATTCCCGCTTCCCTTAAGCAAACGCATTATTCAACGTATAAATTCGGTAGATCAACAGGCGGCGGTTTTTTATTGCCACCCTTGGGAGTTCGACCCTGAACAACCAAGAATTGCCGACGCACCCCTAAAGTCAAAATTTCGCCACTATCTCAATCTAAACAGCAATACCGAAAAATTTGGAAAGCTACTGCGCGCTTTTAAGTGGGCACCAATGCAACAGGTTTTTAGTAGTGTTATCAAACCTGCAACGGCCGTTGCGTAATATTCGACCTTTAAAGCATCGAACTTAGCCATTAGTAACCCCACCGATTTCGTTCGGCACTTGGGGATGTACCATTCAATCAACTTCATAAGCTTAAACACATGCAAACAATTGCCATCATCGGCCTCGGTTACGTCGGTCTGCCATTAGCGGTAGAGTTCGGTCGAGTTTTCAAAACGATTGGTTACGATCTATCGAACCAAAAGATCGAAAATTTCAAAAATTTTGTTGACCCAACTGGCGAAGTTAGTAAGGAACAATTCGAAAAGTCAACCTTGCTGACCGTCACAAACGATCCATCATTAATCAGCACAGCAGACGTCATTATTGTGGCAGTACCAACGCCTGTTGATGACGCGCATCGCCCGGATTTTTCTCCGTTAGAAGGCTCAAGTACGACCGTTGGCAAATACCTTAAAAAAGGTGCGATAGTCGTCTACGAGTCGACGGTTTACCCGGGAGCGACAGAAGAAATTTGCATCCCCATTTTAGAAAAACAAAGCGGTCTAAAATGGATGAAAGACTTCTTTATTGGTTACTCACCAGAGCGAATTAACCCCGGCGATAAGTTACACACACTCACAACCATTGTTAAAGTTGTATCTGGCGATTGCCAAGAGACCTTAGATAAAGTTGCCGATGTTTACGGTGCCGTAATTACTGCTGGCGTGTATAAAGCTGCAAGCATTAAAGTGGCTGAAGCTGCCAAAGTTATTGAGAACACTCAGCGGGACTTAAACATTGCATTGATGAATGAGTTATCAATGATTTTTAACCGCGTTGGCATCGATACGCTCGACGTACTTAAAGCAGCCGGCACCAAGTGGAACTTCTTACCATTTAGGCCAGGCTTGGTCGGCGGGCATTGTATTGGTGTCGATCCGTATTACCTAACACATAAGGCCGAGCAAGTCGGTTACATTCCTCAAGTCATTTTAGCCGGTCGCCGTATCAATGATGCGATGGGGCCCTACGTGGCACGGCAATCCGTCAAACAAATGATCAAGCTGGGACACTCAGTACAAAACGCTGAAGTGACTGTTTTGGGACTTACATTTAAAGAGAATGTGCCCGACTTGCGCAATTCAAAAGTCATTGACGTTATTCGAGAATTTCAAAGTTTTGGTATCAAAGTAAATGTCTGCGATCCAATTGCTGAAGCAGAGGATGCAATACATGAATACGGAATTACTCTCACCCCTTTATCCAAACTAAAACCGACCGATTGCGTTGTGTTAGCAGTAAACCATAAAGAATTTCTGCAAAACGATGCAGCGGAGATTCTGGCGCTAGTTAAAGCTAATGGCTTGTTAGTCGATGTAAAAAGCGCTATTGATCCAGCTATCGTGAAATCTAAAGGCATCAGCTCATGGCGCCTTTGAATCAAACAACTTCTAATCCAATTTTAAATGTGTTGAAAGACACACAATACACTTGGCTCGTAACAGGTGCAGCGGGTTTTATTGGCTCCAATCTTTGTTTCTTTTTATTAGAAAACAATCAACGCGTTATTGGTTTTGATAACTTTGCAACGGGCTTGGAACACAATATTAAAGATTTGCGGGCATCTTCGTTTTCCAAAAATTTCGAGTTTGTTCATGGTGATATTCGTAATCTTGAATCTTGCACTAAAGCGTGTTCCGGCGTCGACTTTGTATTGCATCAAGCCGCGTTGGGTTCAGTACCGCGTTCGATAGCAGATCCCCTCACCTCACATGCAGTAAACGTTGATGGTTTCATCAATATGTTGAAGGCAGCTGTTGATTCAAAAGTAAAACGATTTGTTTACGCTTCATCTAGTTCGGTTTACGGCGACAGCCCTGAACTTCCAAAAGTTGAAGCACGTACCGGAAACGTTTTATCGCCGTACGCAGCTACAAAAGCAATTAATGAGCTTTACGCATCTGTGTTTCAAAAAACCTACGGACTCTCGTGCGTTGGACTGCGCTACTTCAATGTGTTTGGCCCCCGTCAAGACCCGAATGGTCAATACGCTGCGGTCATCCCGCGTTGGACAGCGGCCCTGTTAGATAATAAAGCAATCACAGTAAACGGCGACGGAACAACAAGCCGAGATTTTTGCTACATTGAAAATGTTGTGCAAGCCAATGTTGCGTCAGCACTATCGCCCAACCTCCCTAACACGCATGTTGCCTTAAATGTCGCCTTTGGACAGCAAACGTCGCTGCTCGATTTAATTGGCCAGCTCGGTCAATTACTTCAAGTAACTCCGCAGATTCAACATGGCCCGTTTAGAAACGGTGATGTTTTACATTCTTTAGCAAATACTTCCTTGGCAACTAGTTTGATTAGTTACACCCCTAAGTACTCGTTTGAAGAAGGTCTAAAACTTGCTGTGCCGTGGTATGTCGCAAATCATGCTCAACTTTCTGTAAACGCACGGTAGGTAAACTATGTGCGGATTCGCTGGCATTTTTATACCAAACAGCACTGAGCTAAAAGCTAACCGTCAGCCGTTGCTTGAAGCAATGACAGATGCGATTGCGCATCGCGGCCCAGACGGTAGTGGCCATTGGCATGATCCAAAAGTGAGTCTAGGACATCGCCGGCTTTCCATTATCGACGTCGCTACCGGCCAACAACCATTATTTAACGAAGACGGCAGTGTTGTTGTCGTGTACAACGGTGAAATTTACAACTACGTTGAATTAGCCAATGAACTAAAAGGCCTAGGCCATACTTTTAAAACGATGAGTGATACCGAAGTCATCGTTCATGCTTGGGAACAATGGGGACCCGAATCGGTTAAAAGATTTAACGGAATGTTCGCGTTTGCTTTGTGGGACCAACGCAGCAAAACTCTTTTTATGGCGCGCGACCGGCTTGGCGTAAAACCGCTTTACTACGCCACTACAAAAAACAATCAAATTGTTTTTGGTTCTGAGCTGAAGTCATTAATGATTCATCCTCAGTTTGACCGCACAATACAAGACGAGGCCGTTGCTGACTATTTTGCGCTCGGCTACGTGCCAGATCCAAAAGCGATCTTTGCCAACTCATTCAAGTTGGCTCCAGCACACTGGTTAATTTGGAAAGCTGAGAACGCAAAACCAGTTATCCAGTGTTATTGGTCAGCACAATTTAGCAACAGCACAACTGGGTCGGATGACGCACTTTGCGACGAATTAAGAGCACGGCTAAAACAATCAGTAAAAAGTAGAATGATTTCCGAGGTCCCCTTGGGCGCATTCTTATCAGGTGGTGTTGATTCAAGCGCAGTTGTAGCAACAATGGCGCAAGTACAAGACTCAGCGGTAACGACCTGCTCTATCGGCTTCGATCAAGCTCAGTTTGATGAAACAACTTATGCTAACGAAGTGGCTAAGCGCTACAAAACCGACCATTTTTCGCGCATCGTTTCAGCCGACGACTTTGATTTATTAGACAAATTGGCGGGCATGTACGACGAGCCGTTTGCGGATAGCTCTGCTATCCCAACTTTGCGTGTTTCGCAGCTCGCTCGGCAACGCGTTACTGTTGCACTCTCTGGTGACGGTGGTGACGAAACATTCGGCGGTTATCGGCGCTACAAATTACACCTAGCCGCAGAGTCGGTTAGATCAAAACTTCCGGAGTCGTTACGTAAAACCGTGTTCGGTGGTCTAGCTAAAATTTATCCCAAAGCCGATTGGGCACCAAAAGCTTTTCGAGCGAAAACAACTTTTAGCGAATTGGCACAGGACTCTGTAGCTGCGTACATGCAAACAGTGGCGTGCGTACGTTCCCCAGAACGCAATCGTTTGTTCTCGAATGAATTTAAGAATAAATTGGGTTCTTACGATATTAATGAACAGATGAGAGTCATCGCCGCCAATGGTCCTAAAGACCCTTTAGCGATGATTCAAAATCTCGACTACCATTACTACCTACCCGGCGATATTAATGTAAAGGTTGATCGTGCAAGCATGGCCGCTTCGCTAGAATCACGCGAGCCGTTAATGGACCACACCCTTGTCGAGTGGGTGGCATCGTTACCCAGCTCTACAAAAATACGTAACGGCGAGACGAAATTCCTATTCAAGAAAGCATTCGAAGGTCATCTTTCGCACGAGCTTTTATATCGGCCAAAAATGGGGTTCTCGGTGCCTCTGGCCGATTGGTTTCGCAATGAATTAGGTACAAAATTTGCGATGGATTTAGAAGCGGGGGACAGTTTTTGCGCGGGTTACGTCTCGAATAGTGCCGCTCGGAAAATGCTTGAGCAGCATCAAAACGGTCAGGACTGGGCAACCCCGCTTTGGACGATCTTTATGTTTAACGCGTTTGTAAAAAATTTAGCAGTCTCGAAACCACGCTTCGATCTTGATGATCGAACCTAAGTTTCGCAATAATTTGTTTTAACCATTTTGAAAGTAATATCGTGAAAATAAGTGTTCTTGGTCTTGGCTATGTTGGTTGTGTTAGCGCGGCATGTTTCGCTGAATTAGGACATCACGTCATTGGTGTTGACGTGAATGAAGTCAAAGTGAATTCGATTAAATCGGGGCAATGCCCAATCGTCGAGCCTGGTATTGACGAGATGATTAGCCGCTATGCCAAGGCCGGTAGTTTAACGGCAACAAGCGACGCAATTCAGGCAGTACATCAGAGCGACATATCCCTTGTTTGCGTGGGTACTCCCGGCCAAGCAAATGGCAGCCTAGACCTGAGCTATATTCGTGGATCATGCAAGCAAATCGGTGAGGCCTTAAAATCCAAAAAAGAGTTTCACGTGATCGTCATGCGAAGCACCATGCTTCCGGGCACCGTGCATGAAACAGTCATTCCTACCCTAGAGGAATCGTCTGGTAAGAAAAACGGCGTCGACTTTGCAGTTGCAATTAACCCCGAGTTTTTGCGCGAGGGTACGGCAGTCAAGGACTTCTACGAACCGCCCTTTACACTCATCGGCACTGATCACCAACAAGCAACAGCGGCATTAAAAGAAATTTATACTGGCATCAAAGCCGAGATATACGAAACCACCGTGCGCGAGGCCGAAATGGTGAAGTACTCGTGCAATTGTTTCCATGCTTTAAAAGTTAGTTTCGCGAATGAAATTGGAAATATTTGCAAAGCGGTCGGTATCGACAGCCATCGAGTTATGGAAGTATTTTGTAAAGACGACAAGCTTAATCTGTCGCCCTACTACCTCAAACCAGGCTTTGCATTTGGCGGAAGCTGTTTGCCAAAAGACTTACGCGCTATAAATTACAAAGCGCGCGTGATGGATGTTGAAACGCCTGTGCTGCGTTCATCATTAGAAAGTAACGAACGCCAAATTAACATTGCATTTGATCGTATTGTCGCCACAGGGAAGCGAAAAGTCTCCATGCTGGGCCTAAGCTTTAAGCCGGGCACTGACGACATGCGCGAAAGCCCCATGGTTACGCTTGCAGAACGCTTAATCGGCAAGGGTTTGGACTTACGTGTTTACGACAAAGAGGTTTCGCTAGCCAAGGTTTTAGGCGCGAACAAAGCCTACATCGAAAATGAAATTCCACATATTTCCAATTTAATGTCCGATTCATTAGAAGAAACGATTGGGCATGGTGACGTAGTCATTGTGTGTAAAAAAGATCCAACCTATGCACCTGCCATTCACAGTTTTGCAGGCAATCGTTTGGTCTACGATCTAGCACGGGTTGACTCGCTTCGATCGTTACCAAACTACGATGGAATTTGTTGGTAAAAAGACCGTACAAAGTAAATAGCCAATGCTGTTCAATTCATTTGAATTTATATTTTTGTTTTTGCCGGTTTGCATGGCAGGATTTTTTACGATAGCTAAATTTAATAAAAATGCGGCGGCAGGTTGGCTATTTCTTTGTTCATTATTTTTTTACAGCTGGTGGGAGTGGAAGTATCTTTGGCTGCTTTTAGGCTCGATTACGTTTCATTTTCTGGTTGGACAAGCGCTTTTAAAACTCGTAGGCGGTCAAAAGAAAGCCCTTCTAATCAGCGCAATCGTAATTGACATTGGTTTATTAATCTATTTCAAGTACGCCGATATGTTTATTGGGTCGTGGAACCACCTTTCCGCCGACAATATTGCCCTACTGAAAGTAGTCTTGCCTCTGGGTATTTCTTTCTTTACCTTCACTCAGATAGCCTACTTAGTCGATACATACGAGGGCAAGGTGAATGAAACGCGCCCAGTTCACTTTGGACTGTTTGTGACGTACTTTCCTCACCTAATTGCCGGGCCGGTGTTGCATCATAAGGAAATGATGCCGCAGTTTAACAATCCTGCGACTTACACAATTCAATGGCGTCTAGTCGCTTTAGGATTTGGCGTATTCATCATTGGTTTGGCTAAAAAAGTATTAGTTGCCGACAACTTAGCGAGTTATGCCAATGCGTACTTCGCTAACCCAGTAGATGCGGGAATGTTGCAAGCTTGGCAGGGTGTTTTAGCTTATACATTCCAGCTTTATTTTGATTTTTCAGGATACTCAGATATGGCCGTTGGCCTATCTTTGATGCTTGGAATAAAGCTACCGATAAACTTTTACTCCCCTTATAGAGCAGTTAACATTAGCGAATTTTGGCGCAGATGGCACATGACGTTGTCAAGATTTCTGCGGGACTATTTATATATACGCATGGGCGGGAACCGCCATGGTAAAGGCCGCCGATACTTCAACCTACTGATGACGATGTTTCTTGGTGGTCTCTGGCACGGTGCTGGTTGGAATTTCGCAATTTGGGGATTGATGCATGGATTGTATTTGTGCGTTCATGAAGCTTGGAGAGCTACCTTTGGCAAATTTTTCGGTAAAAGCAAGCTATATGCCTTTCTAGCAGCCACCGTGACTTTTCTAGCCGTTATGTTCGCTTGGGTTCCTTTTCGCTCAAGCGATTTACAAATGACGTTGTACATTTGGGGGGCAATGACTGGTAACACAGGGATTAACCTGCCTGCGATTTTTCTTGACTCGATTCCAATGCTCGGTAATTGGTTAAGCAGTCTTGGAATTAGTTCAAGCATTGGCGGCGGGAAGACTTTCGTTTATGGATTTCTATGGATTATATTTGCAGCGTTGATCGCGTTCAACTGTCCCAATTCCTATCAGATATATCGTCGTTTCCGAATCGCAATCATTGATAAATCGATCGTCGAGAATATTGCCGGCTCGTCAAATTTATCGCTTCGAATGAGTAAAACAAGTGCAGCGCTACTTGGAATTTTATTTGTTATTTGCCTTCTTTTTTTAGGGCGCCCTTCCGAATTTTTATACTTTCAATTTTAAATGCAAAAAAACGGAATGAAGCCCACGCATGTATCAACAAATTTTCTGGTGACATTACTGACTGTTGCCATGTTAACTGCTGGAATAATCGCATTGTTTAATTTGGTGGTAAATCCATTCCGGCTCTATTTTCCTAACCAGAGATCCACCCTCGCAGTCGAAAAACCAAGGCCTGAACAATATCAACAACAAATTAGAACCCAACTAGCTATTCGTACGCCATCTGACGTTTTGATCCTCGGAAATTCAACATTCGAAATCGGAATAAATCCAGACGACAAAGCTTTGGTGGGTCTCAATCAGTCTATTTTCAATCACGCCATAGCTGGACATTCAATACAAGAGGCAAGTGACGGATTACCAGATATTCTAAAAATTTGGACGCCAAAAACTGTAATTGTTAACGTTGCTTTTGCTGATCTGTTAATTGGCGGAAAAGCTAACGATATGCCAGTACTTTCTGCCACTAAACCAAATCTTTTCTTTCCAACGTTGTTTAGTGTTGACACGACTCTCGCTTCAATAAACAGCTTGCTAATTCCGTACCGAAAGTACCCAGAAACCCTTACGGCAAAAGGGCATAACCCAATGCGTAATTTCGACGGAAGTGCCAAGGCCTCGGGTTACCACGTTTTATTCGAAACTGCAAACTTTCGAATTGAGCGAATGTGGAAACAATTTGCTAACGGGAACGGCACGCCCTCATTTAACAATTCGAAAAACTACGCGGAGCTGAGGGCGCTAATTGACCGTCTGATGAAAGAAAACATTACTGTTATCTTAGTTCTTAGCCCGCTACACCACGACTACAAAGTTAATGTGTATAAACACGGTTTGGGTTCTCGCTACGAGGCTTGGAAGCAAGAAATATCAAGCATTTCGAATAACTACTCTCACTTAAAGAATAAAGTAAAGCTGTATGACTTTAGTTGCGTTGGCAAAGCACTCCGTGAAAGCGTTCCAGAACGGAATGACAAAAGCACACCAATGCAATTCTATTGGGACGCCGAACACTTTAAATCAGAGCTTGGAACGGAACTTTTGTCGTTAATACTTAAGCCAAATTTAAATGGTGATCAGTTTTCTACAAACCTAACCGGATATCAACTTCCAGCTTCAGACTGGCCTAAGTACCATCAAATATGTAAATCGTCCGTACCTTAACTTTAGCAAACCACTGATGAACCACCATCCTATCTATCGAATAAAGGCCGACTGGGCACGATCGCCAATCGCATTGCAAAGTCATAGCGGACTAAAAATTATTGATGTCGACCCAGTAAAGGTCGAAGAGCTTGATCAATCCAAGCGTGAGAACGGTGCAACAGCAGTTCACAAAAAAGTAATGGGCATTTTTTTAGCCTCCAACACGCCTTTTTGCGTTGTACTCGAAGACGATGCGATCATAATGCCGGTGCGTGATTGGTTAAGCTTTACTCAATTCGATTTTTTCATCCCATTTGCTCACAATCGAGTCCACCTCCCCCAAGACGACACTATAAGAATTGGGAAACTTCCGAAGTATGGAGCGTTTGCTTACCTTTGCTCGCGTCAGTACGCTCTTCGCTATCACGAATTTTTAGAAAAGGGTGGGTTAGCTGACGTCGTCTCGCACGCGGCGGCCAAGGGGCTATCGTTTGGTTCGTATGCTGGCAATGCTGTTAATCACGATAATGAAGCACCGTCTATGATCAGCGAAGAGCGCCGAAAAGACTTTTTGAAAAAATATCCCGGGCAAAAACCTAGGTCATGGATTAGCCGATTATTTGGTTAATGGATTAGTTTATGGAACTCGCTATGCAAACTAAACGCCCAACTCTTGTACTTTCATTCTTGTACCCTTCGGACATTCAACCGGGCGCAGGCGTCTTTATTCGCGAGCGCATGTTACGGGTAAATGAGCTACACCCTATAGTTGTAATTTCGCCCCAACCCTGGTCACCTTTCGATATGCTCATAAGGCTATTTAAGAATCCTAAGTATCGCCTTTTACCAAACAAGCAGACTACGAATGAAGATGGGTTCATGGTGTTTCGGCCACGGTTCCTAAGCCTACCCGGCTTTGGGCGAAAATTTGACGCTCTATCGATGGCCCTTTCTACATTAGCAGTTGTTAAGCGTGAAGGTTTTTCGCATAAAGTTGGCTTGGTAGATTCGCATTTCGCATACCCCGAAGGTTATGCAGCCCAAATTATTGCTAAAAAGCTGAAAGTGCCGTACGGAATAACTCTGCGCGGCGCTCGCGATACCGACACTGTTGGAACGAGTTGCGAACCAATGCTCAAATCGGCAATTCAAAATGCTCAGTATATTATTGGAGTTTCAGACGCTCTACGTAAGTTTGCAATAAAAATGGGGGGCGCTAGCGAACGTGCCACCACGATCTCTAATGGGGTCAACGCTTCATTGTTTTTCCCCGAGGACAAACCCGCAGCTCGCGAAAAACTGGGTCTTTCGCTAAATAGTAAAATCATTGTGTCCGTAGGCAGTTTAATCCCTTTGAAAGGACACGAGCGAATCGTTGAAATAATGCCAGATGTTTTAAAAGTATATCCTGATACTTTATTTTTAATAGTGGGTGCGCCCACTCGTTACGAAGATAGCAGTTCACAAATTCGCCAGAGAATCGAAGAACTCAATCTGCATAATCATGTGAAGTTGTGCGGCAGAGTAGTCCCTGAAGAGTTACGTTGGCATTTGAGTGCCGCCGATGTCTTTGGATTAGCAACACAAAATGAAGGGTGGCCAAATGCAATTATGGAGGCACTTGCTTGTGGTTTGCCGGTCATTACGACTAACGTCGGCGGCAACGCCGAAATAGTGCATTCGGATGCTATGGGTACCGTGGTTCCCTATTGGGATCCGCAGGCATTTGCAAATGCTGTAATTAATTGGTTAGATGAACAACCCAATCGCGAGAAAAGACTCGCATGGGCACAGGGAGCTAGTTGGCACGGCACTGCAAAACGGGTAGCCGCTCTTTGGGGGACAGCTCGGTAGAAACAAATACCTCTCGTACACTGGCGGACGCGAGGCGAACAATCAAACTATGACATTATCAACATGGAATAGATCCTTCGATATGTAGATAGCAACGGCACTTTGCCCATAGACGCCATTTGAAATTGATTATCCACTCATCAGACACAAATTGATATTGGTCATAGGAGTTGCACAGATTGTTTTGGAATACGGTAACCTATCTACATAACGTTGGCACAAGTTCTTTTATTTAATGTAGACAAAACCGACTCATCAAGAGCAAGCCTTCTTTGGCGCACTCGAAGTTTTCAACTTAAAAAGCTGCTTTATGCAAAACAGACTTATCGCGCTAACGCCAAAAATCAGCAGCCGCGAGCTAGATGGTTACTTTTGGACGCCTAAAGAACCTAGTATCCCGCCAAACACTAATTGCATTTATATGACCAATATTTTGTTCAGTAGGAAAATCGCTCCCAGAAAAGGCCTCTCAACATGACAGGGATAGCAATCTGGCTTGCAATAATTACAGCATTAGTTACCGCTGTTCGCGCCCCGTTTGCATTAGCTCTAATTTATATTTGGATTGAATACTTTCGGCCACAAGAAGTCACAGCAGCCTATTTTTCTTGGATCCCAATCTCTTTAACCGCTGGCGTATTTGCACTTATCGGCTTGATCATCGCCAGCCCTAACCGAACTTTTAAGCCAACATTCGAAGTGATATGGCTTCTCCTCTTAGCAGCCTGGATTACGGCTACAACTACTTGGGCAATTGTCCCTGTTGCCTGGATAAAGTGGGACACCGCTTTTAAAACAATTGTATTTAGTGCACTACTAATTCAGTTCATTTCTACCAAAGCACAGCTCGAGGCGGTTTTATTGACAATAATTGCTGGCAGCGCAGCGCAGATATGGAGCTTTGGATTAAAGGGCTTGGTTACAGGTGGTGGATATGAAGCCCAACTCGGTGTCGTGCTTGGAAATGCCGGTCTAGCCGAGTCCAGCACTCTAAGTGTATTTTCCGCATCGCTAATCCCTTTTTACTGGTTTTTCTTGCAGCACTCGATTTTGATTCATGCAACGAAAGCACGGCGTTTTCTATGCTGGTCCGCAATCGCTGTAACGTTATCCACCATCATGGCAACACATGCACGAGCAGGTTTGCTCTCTCTTGCCGTGGTTGGATTCATCCTATTAGCAAGAACAAAAAAAGGAATCGGCATACTAATAGTTGGTCTTAGCTTTTCGGTGCTAGCGATCCCGTTGATCGCATCAAGCACCTGGTTCCAGCGCATGAATACACTATCTGACGTCAAGAAAGACAATTCGGCGATGGAAAGAATTGCTGTTTGGACGTGGACGATTGATTATGTAAAAAAACATCCACTTGGAGGGGGCTTTAACATTGATCAAACAAATTCAATGACTGTAGAAGCCGACACCGATACTGGTTTTGTAACAGTTGTGGGTCGTGCATTTCACTCGATATATTTTGAAGTTCTCGGAGAACAAGGGTTCCCTGGTTTAATTTTGTACTACGGCTTAGTAATTTATGCGTTGATTCGATTGTACAGAGAGCGTAAGGCATTGATTGCGAACAATGGCGATCCTTGGTTATCCAACTTTATGTTCGCTAGCTTGGTATCTTGGTTAGGATTTTTGATTGGGGCAGCATTTGTCGGAATTGCCTTTATGCCCTATCTGTTTTTCTTTCTAGTTTTATCAGTAAGCGCCACGAAGATCGCCAGTGTGGAATCAGCAATCACTGCCAGTGATAAAAATCAAAAAACGAGGTCTTTTTCCATGGCAAGGGATCCAAAGTGATTGATCCTCTAGTAATTTTACTTTCGCTTGTGCTGCTTGTTGTTGTTGTTAAGTCGTTTGTTACGCACGAAAAGTCAAAAAGTAAAATCAAAAAACCTCCAAGCAAATTCACAAAATAAAATCTAAAGCGCCTCGTTTTCTAAATTAATGAATCAAACTCATGTAACAAGAATTACCGCCGTAGACGGCGTTCGAGCAATAGCAATTTGCCTAGTACTAATAGGGCACGTGATCGATACATTTGGAGGACCTACATTTTTAGGCCCGCTCCGCCACGCGGGAAATTTCGGTGTAAGGGTATTTTTTCTCATTTCAGGGATGCTCATCACATCGCTCCTAATTAAGGAATGGCAGGCGACAGGAAAAATTTCTTTAAAGATGTTTTATGTTCGACGTGTTCGCCGAATATTGCCGGCGTATTTCGTATTTCTTTTTACTGTAGGGATCTTGGACTATAACGGCTTTATTAAAGTACCCCAAATCGATTATCTTCGGTCTCTAACATTCACAATGAACTACGAGCACAGCGCGGATAGGGCCTGGACTCTTAACCATTTATGGTCATTATCAGCGGAAGAACAATTTTATTTGGTTTGGCCTCTTTTACTTCTAAAGCTAACCCCGGTTCGCGGTAAAAATTTGTGCGTCTTCATAATTTTTGTTGTGATTATAGTTCGCTGTTATATGTGGGCTATGTTGAATGCCAGTGGTAGCGCCCTGACTCGTGAAATCCAAGCAATCTTTGATTCAATGGCACTAGGCGCGTTAATTGCGTTTCGCGAACATTCGAGAAATATAGACGAAATTAAAACGGCAGCACGGAAATCGGAACTGCTACTTCTTCCGGCGGGTATTCTCTTGGTGGTCGCCTCAATTGGTACTTTTTTTGTAAATAAAGATTTTTACTACACTATTGGCCAATCTTTCACCAATTTTGGAATAGCTTGTTGCCTTATATCGATAACTCGTCGCCCAAACCACTTCACTGCACAATTACTTAGCAACAAGGTTCTCGTTTACATCGGTTCAATAAGCTACTCTTTATACCTATGGCAACAATTGACGCTTCATCACGAAGCGAATTCTTGGTTTACTTCATTTCCTCAAAACTTAATACTGACTTTCGCAATTGCCGCCTGTTCCTATCATTTCGTAGAACAACCGTTCATTAAGAAAAAGAAATAAAGCAATGTCAGTTGTAGACACCCCAAGAGCTAAGTCTTAATTGCTGCTTGAATCTAAACCGGTCAACTGCCCAAGGCGTAAACCGTTTTAGGGAGAACATATCGCTGTTATTAAAATTACTGCCTAAATCCGTTGTTAAAGCCGCGCTAAACCCAAATCTCTGAACCAGCTTTATATGTTCTTCTGTTTGATCGAGTTTGGATTTTCCGTTGGGGAATGCAAATAGTTTGGGCTTTTGGCCAGTAATTTCGGTAAGCTCATCGATGCTGGTCTGTATATCTAATGTAAATTCAGCGGGCGTTACTGTGGTTGCAACTAGATGCCTATGGGTATGCGAACCGACTCCCATTCCTTGTTTAAACATATCTCGCACACAACTCTTCGACATCATAAGGTTGTTGTCGGTATGCCCCCCTAACTGTCGAGCGATTTCTTGCGCGGTATCGTCACGAACTATTGGCGGTAAATATTTTAATTTTTCAATTAACACTATTGCCATCGTTTTTCGCTTAACTGAATCCCCTAAATACTCCACTTCAACGCCTAGCTGAGGCCAACCAAACTTCACCAGCTTGGACTGCATGAGCGCAGAGTAAACGATATCGTTAAACATGCAGCTACCCGACAAGTACGAGGTCGCAATAAAAAAAGTGGCATTAATTCCTTCGCTTTTTAGTACTGGCACAGCTACGTCATAATTGTCTTGATAACCGTCATCAAAACTAATAGCTCCGTAGTTCTCGGACATTCCTTGAATACAGACGCGCCGAATTCCCTCTGCCAAGTCAACCACTTGACAAAATTCTTTCAGCCATCGTATTTGGCGTCGAAAATGATCTGCATCGGGCCATTGCTCGAACGAGTCTCCAGCTTTGCGCCCAACCCTATGGAACGACAAGATCGTTAAAGAGCCGTTGTTACCATCAATGATGCGCTTACTGATCTGCCCGAGTTTGTTAAAGGTAAAATCCACAAACTTTCCTAAATTTTCACTCAATGATGGTACTCCAGCCTGCATCTTAGGCAAACTGTCAACACACGAGCGGTGGCGTATGCCCCACAAACGCGCTTAAAGAAAAGTTGAAACAAACTTCGCACTGTGAGCTTTTGAATCGGCGTTTAAACCAACACTTAGTGAGTTTTGACCTTTCTTCTTAGCGGCACGAGCGCTTAAACTTATTCTTTCGTCGCTTTCTTCCTGTTCATGAATATCTTATTTGTTTGCCATCGCTTCCCGTTTCCGCCCAAGCGGGGAGGGAAAATCCGACCATTTAATATTATCAAGCACCTGCACGAGCAAGGTCATCAAGTTCACGTGTGCTCGCTGTCGCGATCAGAAACCGAGGCAATCGAAGGAAACGGGCTAGAAGCATTTTGCTCCAGCGCGTTTAGCGCAATGGTAACGCCAAAACGCCAACTTGTAAGAATGATTCTACGTCTGCCCACTTCGACACCTTCTTCAATGGGCTATTTCTTTTCTCCAGCACTTAAAGCTCGGATTGATTCCATTATCAGCAATGGGAACATTGACTTGATAATAGTGCACTGCTCCTCAGTTGCGCAGTACGTTGAAAATGTGACTGGAATTCCAAAAGTTTTAGATTATGGTGACATGGATTCTCAAAAATGGTTGGAGTACTCTGTTCATAAGCCCTTTCCACTTTCAATCGGTTACTTAATCGAGGGCCGCAAATTAATGGCGGCAGAAAAAAAACTTGCCAGTAAATTCAGTATTTGTACAACAACAACTTATGGCGAACTCGAAACACTGCAATCGTTAACTCGGAAAACGCCCTCTGATTGGTTTCCAAACGGAGTTGATGCAAATCATTTTGTACCAAATGATCGCTTCGATCCTGAGCTTATAAGTTTCATTGGGCGTATGGATTATTATCCAAATCAACAGTCTGTTCTTGATTTCGTTACGAACGTCTTCCCAATAATTCGATCAACAAGACCCGAAGCAAAATTTGTCGTTGTCGGCGCGGAACCACCTCAAAAAATACGCGATCTTGCGAAAGTTAATGGAGTAACAGTTACCGGCACTGTAGCGGACGTTCGCTCTTACGTTACAAATTCGGTAGTCAACGTAGCAAACCTTGAAATTGCGCGTGGAACGCAAAACAAAATTCTGGAATCGATGGCCATGGGCGTACCAGTTGTGGCGAGCCCTGCCGCAGCGAAAGGCGTCGACGCAATAGCGGGCGAACATCTCTTAGTTGGAACCAACCACCGGGAGCTAGCCAATCAAATTTTAGCCGTAATGAACTCACCCCAGTTGCGATCGCAACTTGCGAAAGCTGGTCGCGAAAGAGTTTTACACAATCATTCTTGGCCAGAATCGATGAAAAAACTAGATTCAATCCTATCTCGCTTGGTTCACCCCGGCCCTGAAAAACATAAAAAAGCTGAGGTGTTAGTGTGAGCGTCGTAAAGGGCCTACTAGTGGGCAATGCAGCGTTTGCAATTCAAACGGTTGCGCGTTTGTTTTCCACGGCAATCGTCGCTCGATTGATTACACCGCTTGAGATGGGTATTTGGACTTTAGGTTTCGCTCTAATTGGTTTGTTCCAAATTATGCGGGATTTTGGGACTGCGACTTTTATACAAACAAACAAAGAACTGACCAATGAGCAAATTAAGGTTTGTAACGGTTTGCAATTGATAGTCGGATTATTGTTTTTTGTTGTTTTTACATTGGCAGCCGAACCGATAGCTGCTTTTTACAAAGAACCTAGAGTTTCGCAAGTTGTATATGTATTGGCCCTCGGGTTTCTTATCATGCCGCTGTCTTCTACGTCCTTTAATTTGTTTATTCGCGATGGCCGGTTTGCATTGAAATCAGGCATCGATTTTGTAGCTCAAATGTTGATGTATGCAGGCACAGTAGCCTTTGCGTTTTTTGGGGCATCGCATTTGTCCGCACCGATATCCGTTGTAATTGCACAAATTTTGGTTGTTATTTTGTGCTTTCACTACCGCAATCGGCAATATCCTCTTGGATATTCATTCAAAAATGTTACTCATGTCGCGAAACTAAGCGGAACAGCATTGTCAGTTAGTTTAATCCAACACGCTGCTGATAAATCTCCCGATTTCGCGCTCCCGAAAACGCAAGGTTTCGCAGAAGCCTCAATTTACGAAAAAGGCGTGAACTGCCTCGAATTGGTAAAACTAGCAGTCGTTGAACTAGTAGGATCCGTCCTCGTGAGTTCGTTACGTATACGATCGGAAAAGGACAGTAATGTTTTCCCATCGCTGGCTTCCGATACGCTGTCTTGTCTAGCCGTTTTAGCGGTCCTAGGTTCGAGTTTGCTGGCCGTAAACGCGTTTGATTTTCTCAACACATTATTCGGTGCGCAATGGGTCGGAGCGCAAAGCACATTAAAAGTCCTAGCCTTTGCAACACCGTTTGTTTGCATGACTGCATTTTTAACGAAGGTTATGTATCTTCAATCGATGCACTCAATTGTTTTAAGGTTGGCCTTCGTCACACGTCTTATCGTAATTGGATTAGTACTCATTCTAGCGAATGGGCCAATATTGACGTTAGCCTATGGAGTCGTAATTGCTGAAATCTTGTTCTTCGTTGCGTACGCTTATGTGAACCGAAACAAATTGGCATGGGGGCGTTTTGTTGTACCAACCATAATTGATTCGTTGATTTGTGTTTGTATTGTTTACGGTGTGCATCACGGAATCAAGCACTGGTTCAATTTGAATTCAGTTTTTGCCTTAGCTATTAACAGCGGACTGGTCGCAATCATTGTTGCCATCGTATTTTTCATTGCGAGAAAATCAACTGTAAACAAATTACGCAATTGCTTGAACCTATGAACCAACAGCCTAGCGAAGTTAAAGAATTAACCAACAATGCACTTACGATTATTGAAATAAATTCAGCTCAAGTTTGGCAAGATTATGTGATTGCGCACCCGAAGGGCACATGCTTTCACAACTACGGTTGGAAAAAGACACTTGCGGAGGCTTTGGGCTACACAGTGCAATATCTTGGCGCATTTGAGGGCGAAAAGTGCGTCGGCGTGTTTCCGCTTGCAATCGTAAAAAGTAGGCTTTTTGGCAATTCCGCTGTTAGCCTACCTTTTTGTACCTACGGTGGCCCGCTAACGACTCACGATGAGGCTCTTATTGCGCTTTCCGATGCCGCAAAAAAAATCGCTCTCGAACATAACGTTTCGTATTTAGAGCATCGTGAACGAGGTACAGAACAAGTAATTGCTGAACTGGAGGGAACTTACTTTAGTTTTAGAAAGGGAATTCCCCCTGGGCCAGCCGAAATGACGTTTATGCCAAGTAAAAGGCGAAACATGGTTCGAAAAGCCTCGGCTGCAGGCCTTACCTACGAAGTTAATCTCGATGTAAACACTTTTTTTGAACTGTATAGCGCAAATGCAAAAGCCCATGGAACCCCTGCACTGCCTATTAGATTCTTCAAAAGCCTAATTAATTCGTTGGGAGAAAATGTTGACATTCTCTTTGTTAAAAACAAAGAAGGTATAGCCATTAGCTGCATTATGAGTTTTTATCATAATGGATCGGTTCACGCTGGATTCGCGGGAGAATTACCAGAAGCCCGCCAATTCGCGGCTAACGACTTCAAGTATTGGTCGTTGTTGCAACATGCTGTTTCACGTAACTGCGTCGAGTTCGATCTCGGTCGCTCTAAAATTGGCACCGGTTCGTTCGAATTCAAAAAACTTTGGGGGTTGAATTGTTTTCCAGTTGTGCATCACAGAATATTGATTTCAGGAAAACAACTTCCGAACAATAATCCAAACAATCCAAAATTTTCTCTGGCAATTAAGATTTGGCCTAAACTCCCGTCTAGGTTTACCAATTGGTTGGGTCCTAAAATTATTCATGGCCTCGGTTAATCTTGAAAATACTCCACGCCTTTTCTTCATTTGATCCAGGCGGTCAAGAGTCACGGTTTGCAAAAATGGTTGCGGACTTGGGCTCGGATCTGGTCCATGTCGTTATGGCAATGGACGGCCGCTACGGTGCAGCGGAACAAATCACCGCGAGCAATGTGACTTATTTAAAAATGGACTCCAAGAAAGGTCGCGGCGCTCCAAACTTTAGGCGGTTTCGCGATGCGCTTAAGTCGGAACAACCTAGCCACCTAGTGACCTATAACTTTGGTGCCTTGGAATGGGTGATTAGTTCGATCGGTTTAAAGATTCCGCACACACACGTTGAGGAAGGATTTACCTCTGACGAAGCAACAAAACGAAAAACCAGTAGAAATATAACAAGAGCTGTTTGCCTTAATAGTTTCGGGTCAACGCTGGTAGTCGTTTCCGAAACTATTCGCACTATTGCACTTAAAGAATGGTTCCTAGGTAGTAAGCAAATTAAACTAATTCCCAATGGGGTCGATGCGAGCGTTTTTTTGCCACGACTTGAAGGGAAAGCTTCGCTTTATAAGGATTGCGCAAATGAAGTAGTAATTGGTACAGCGGCGCGTCTTCGCCCCGAAAAACGCCTAGATCGTTTGTTGGAAGCTTTTGCACTGTTAATTGATCACCCAGATTTAAAAAACAAGGCAATTAGACTTGTTGTTGCGGGAGACGGCCCTGAGCGAAATTCTCTTTTGAAGTTATCACATGCCTTAGGCCTTGCCGAAAAAGTTGAATTTCTTGGCTTCCGCGATGACTTATTTTCTGTTTTGCCAAACATCGATATTTTTTGCTTGAGTTCGGATACCGAACAAATGCCGATTGCATTAATCGAAGCAATGGCATGCGGGTTACCCTGTGTTTGTACAGACGTAGGGGATGTGAAGAAAATAGCATCCGAAGAAAACCAAAATCTTATTACTCCAAAAGATGCAACCCAGCTTGCAGAAAAACTGCTGCTGCTTTGCAACGACGGGCCTTTGCGCGAATTTATTGGCAAGGCCAACCGAGAGCGTGCGGTAAAAAACTTCTCAAAAACAACAATGTTAAAACAGTGGCGAGCTCGATACAGCCTTTGCAACTAAGCAAACTTCGCTTTTGTAAAACGGCAAAACGGCTATCGTGACTTTTGGCAAAATTCCCGAAATCGCCAAAAGTGGTCAATTTTCGCCGATCCTACCCATGCTTAACCGAAATAACTTGTATGCTCGCAAAGTTCGCTGTCGAAATATTTTACGAAGCAATAAATACTTGTAATTTTTGTGCGATAAATCAATAACTTGCATGTCGGCACGCTTATTGCATGGAGCCCGTTGAAATAAACGCATCAATGAAAACATTAAGTGCAAAAGCAAAAACGTCACGAAGCAGAAAAAGTGAGACTCCGACATGAAAAATTCAACTCAATTCCTTAAATTTTCTAAGTTAACCCTTGCAGTTGTTGCTGCTTTGTCGGCACCAACAACGGTATTCGGAGCTCCTGTTGTATTGGAATGGATTACGACCGCACCGGCAGCACCACCGGCAGGCACTTTTGAGATCAATATCTTCACAGCGGTAAACGCGCGACTAACAGTGCTCGATAACTCGTTTATGACCTCTGGGCGACTGTTCCAAAACAGTACAGAGCTTGGAACATCTCCGACAATCAGTGCAGCTGTTGGCTTACTCAGTTGGAATACTCTCGGAGCTAGTGGGTGGGATGGCTCGCTTTTGCTAAGTGAAACTAGAACTTGCCCTCCTCTACTTAATCCGGACGGAAGCGAAGCATTGCCAGGCGGAGTTCGAACTCCTAGCTTCATTGTCGACCTTAGACGTGACACCACGATAGGTGCAAATGCTTTTGTTGGTTCCCTGTTTGCAGCACCTATTGTCGATTGTTCGAGAGCCCCTTTCGCACCGCGCGACTTGGCAGTTACGTTTGTAACGGGCGCAAGCGGCGGCTTCGTTATTACCAACAATTTCTCTGGCGCGGGCGGATTTAGTGGGAGTTCCCCGCGCGGTTACTGGAACGTAGTTTCTAATGCTGTAAACATACCCGTACCTTCTACTATTGGATTATTAGGACTAGGTCTTTTCGCATGCTTTAGAGCGCGTAAGGTTCGCTAGCAAAGACGCGAAAACCTTTCCTACTTTCTCACAACGCAAAAGGTAGAGTAGTAAAGGTATTCAAAAACGAATGGCGCATTTTTACTTAATTCGGGGATTACACAGTTTGGCGTAGATAGAAATGTATTTTTCGCGCATCTTTTATAAATAACCCTGCTCTTTTCCAGCTTTGTAAGCCAAATTCGGGACCTTCGTAGGTCTTGTGAGCAAATACCAGACCGTGCTTAGCAAATTGGATTTTCCAGCTAGAACGCGACAGAAAGCAGACCCCTGTACCGGCAGTATTTGCATGTCGCTTAACTAACTTTGAAACATAAGGGTTGCGCACCGCTGTTACCAAGAAAATTAATCGCGACGGAATATTTGAATCAAAGTAACCGCTGTAATCATTTTCTCCAATGCAAATGACCCCACCGTGGGCTAAACGGCCAGTAACTAACCGTAAACATTCGTTGATATTATTAATTGAACTTTGATAATCTGTACCTACTAGATGGTGCAAAATCCAGTTTAAAAATATCACGTCATATTTTTTATCGGGCTCAATTTTCTCCAGCTCTAAAATGCTAGCTCGTAAAATGCGTTTGCGGGAGTGTTGCGTATTTTTGGAAAGTAAGTGGTCGGAAATATCCACAACCAGCGAATCACTGTTTGGAAAATGCTTTAAAAAACTATCGCTGAAAACGCCGTTTCCACCACCGACGTCTAACGCACTAATAGGCTTTTCACCAAAATGTGCTGACAAAGTTTCAAACTTGTTCGCGAGTTCAGGCGGAGAATGATACTCAGAATCAAATGTCGCATTTTGGGCTTCACTCAGCAGGACTTGTTCGTTCATATAAATCCTCAAGTCAACTTGTCAAGCGCTCATTTTATAAGCCTGTCGAGGAAAATGAATTAAAAAACCTTACACTTAAAAATTTAATCTTTACGGATCAGCCAACGAAATCGTAATTGCGTGACTTATCAAATTCCTATCTTCGATTTAAGTCGTCGCAGAAAGCCAATTTCAGAAAAAGTCGGAATCCAGTGCGGGAGCCATGCACTGCGTAAAGCCATGCCTGCCAGTGAAGATGGGCGTTTTAAGCCCGACTTTACATAACTTTTTTGATCGACAAAGCGAGCTTTGATAGGCCACTCAGGTTTAATTTGATCAAACCCTTCGTTCGATGGGCGTTGATATGGCGCGTCTACATACAACTGAATTGGCAATTGTTGTAACGCTAGCGCAAACGGTCGAGAGAAGACCCTAGTTTCCGAAGCAAGCAGAAGCAGCCAAGCCTCATCTCTAATTATCGTGCCGCGCTCTTTCATTTTTCGCGCAACTTCAGCTTCGGGATGGTAGCGGCCGATTCCAACTAGCATATTAGCTTTGCGAAGGTCTTGTGCGTGCCAAGTCTCTGTTGGGAATTCCAACTCCTTAACTCGATCAAAGTACAGACCTTCATTTTTTAGCATCCATTCGCCATAAGTACACAGTGAAGCCTCTACATAACTTTTTAAACTAAGTTCAACTGAAACAGTTGCTTCAAGATACTTAAAGAGCGACTGTAAAAAAACGGTATAAGACCAGCGAAGTTCAGCGTTTAGTAGGTCTAGGCTTTCAACATCGTCATCGGGGTGAATAACACGCTGAATAATTTCGTGCGCTTTGTCGAGGTATTTATCGGCATTAGTTAATAGCCAGGCATCCAAAAGACAATTAATGGCGTTACCTGCGCCTCGGCCGGGGCCGTGGTAGTTGGCTAGTGCTGTAGAACTTGCTTTACCGGTTGGTAACCCGCTAAGTGGAGCTAAAATTGAACGAGACCCGTCGTCCATGGCGATAATCCAATCAGCCAGGTTGATAACAGCTCGTTGCGCTCGTTGGTCACCGGTCATTTGAAAGTACAGTCTCAAACCCGATGAATAGGCTTGCTCATTGCTGCCAGGGCCTCCACCATTGACTCGGTGCCGTTCGGTTTTCGACATAGCCAGCGAGTAACTACGATGCGATGCAGTACCTGCATCTTGGTAATGGGCGGTATGCCAAAATAGCCCTTGATTAAAACCAGCCTTGTCTAAGTAAGTATCGTAAAGATCAATATTAATCACGTGAACGGCCAGGGGTTCTGCCAAATCCCACCATCGTTTGTCACCGCTACGTAAAAAAGCTAACAAAAGGCTGTGAAGCAGATCGTACTGATTGTTGTAATGCGAAATAACTGGCTTCTCACCGTTGGCAAATGGCTCTTCATGATCGGCCCAAACATCCCCAAAATTGCGCCAACCATATTCATCAATCTGTTCACGTTTTTTGAAAAAATCTGAAGCTCCATCGACCATTTCGGTCAAATATTTATCTAGCGTGGGGGTAATTTCTTCGTATCTTTCAACGCCCCAATCAACGCCACGATTCGCTCTATTTAGAATTGGCAGCGCTACGAGGGGAAAATGTGATGTTGCGGGTAAATTCTCCCCCGCAAAAGAAATCCACATTTCTTTACTGCATTTCTCTCCAGCTTGAATTTCGTGATCAAACTGCCACTGAGGTAAGAAATGCCAATTCGTCTTAGAACCTTCACTACTTAATCCACTGGGGAACCGTTGCCAAAACTCCGGGAAAGAAAACGATACGCTCTCATCACCAGACTGCTTGATCAATGTCGGAGAAAACTTCTTACCAAGATCCACGTTGGTTTTTGACTTAAGTTCAAAACCATGTGAATCACAAGCGATTACTCCGGCGCTGTTTAAGTGTGCTCGCGAAATATTTCTTACAGAACCACTTCCCAATTGAAGTAATGAGAAACCGTCGAATACTTTATGGCTGTTTTGGTCCGCAGAATTCCAAAGTGTACTAGGTTGATTTGCGTTAACTAACGATTCGCACTCAAAATTAATTGCCCGTATATTCTCACTATTTGTATCGCCAAGATCCCAAAAGCCGTTCGGATGCGTAGCTCGGTTTTTATTATGGACGGTGACTCGAATACGTACGCTAGCGTTAGAAGGAATCAATAAAAATTCGAGTCTAAATTCAAGTTTAGACTCAAATTTTGCCAACGACACTACTGTTTCTGTACCGTGCAAACTATGAGTTAAAGATTGACCGATATCGCGCCAGCGAATGTATGACTTTACATTTTTTAAATTAATGACGCTAAGTTTTAACTGAATTTTTTGTGTTCCAAAACTCAAACTTAGCACTTCTGAATCCAGTGGATTTCTCGACAACTTCAATTTTTTTTCTGAATCCGCCGCTGGAACTATTCGCTTTTTGGGCACCTCATTTTTTGCAAAATGAACTGAATATTCATTTTCGGAATTTCCTGTTGAGTTGCACAAAAACGAAACTTTGACCCATTGCGTTTGGTCAGACTTGGAACGATTAAGGAACACAAATTCAGCGGGAATTGCCTTTGCAGTGCTATCCCTGAGCTCTAGCTCGGAAGCATCGAATTCTCTTTGGTCGGAAACTCGATTCAGGGGAAAACCACATTGCACAAAACTTCCGCGACGTGCTACGCCAAATGATTCTTTGATTACAAATTTCGCCAGCGTCATGATTTGAAGTGTTTAATTATTGTTAGGGAGAGAACTGCGGTTAGACCGAGGAACGTCAATGAAAAGTATTGCTTGAGTCTGTAGGTCAAGAACTTCCCCTCCTCGACCATTAACTACCAACCGCTAATTGTCGTGGAGGTTTAATCAATCTGGAAAAATACTTTTGCGCGGGAGTTTCTACATATCGGTACAAAAGGTACGAACAAACTAGAACCGTGAAGCAATAGGTCGGAACAAGGATTGCCGTATCCAATCGAACATACAAATCAGAATGTATGAACCAACTTTTTATGATCCAATGACACAAATATGTTGCATAAGAAATATTTCCTAGAAGTATCATCCATTGGGGAACTTTTATTTTAAATACTGTATCCACAATGCTTAAAGTCAAGATCGAAATAAAAACGATGCTCGGAACGGTCACGAAGTCTTTAACCTTTAAAAATACGGTCGACAAAATTACGACGACCAAAGCCAAGGTGAGCGGAACGATGAATTTTCCTGGCTGCTTAAAAGAGCACATCCAGATGGAAAATCTTGAGCAAGCACAGCCAAGTGTAAATTCAAATAAACATCGAATTGTTCCACTTTTTGTTACCTGTTCACCGATACTGTTTAACGAAATCTGCGTGAAATACAAAACAATTCCTGACAAGCAAAACGCGGCAACCACACCGGCAATAATTGGTTGTTTTGAGGTTTCTTTACAAAGAACAAACCCGATAAGTGGATAGAAAAGGTAAGCAAACATTTCCGCGCTTATGGACCAAGCAGGAACGTTCCAAGCTAGTGTTTGGGCAAACCCCCAGTTTTGAATTAAAAAGACACTTTGCAAAAAGTAAATAACCGAGTACTGATCCGATAACATTTTTGCCTTCGAAAACAACAATAAAGCAATCGGGTTTACTAGCATTAGTGTCAGTAAAAAAATATGGAGTGGGTATAGGCGCGCCAATCTCAACAAGGCAAACTTATTGACAACCCGAAAATTTAATTCGCGGAAGGAGCTGCTGTAGCGACGATCTAATACAAATCCAGAAAGAACAAAGAAAAAATCGACACCTAGATAGCCATAACCAATAAAAATGTCAGTCGGTGTTTTACCTGTTGAAGGATCAAATACCCACTCTTTAAAGTGAAACGAAACTACCCACCAAGCGAAAAGCGCTCGCGCAACTGTTAAAAGTTCTAAACGTGATGACATAATTTATTGTGTTGGCAGTAGCCTATTAAGTCTGACGACCCGAATTGGATTCGCAGAGTTGTAGGACGATAGCAATTTTGGAGCTAAATCCAAAAATGACGTCCCCTAACCGGCCTTAACGTCGGAGTTTATCCGACTATCGGAGAACTCTCCGCATAAATCATCACGATATACAACTCTGGCGGAGATTAAATTTGCGAAAGCCCTCCTCTAGTTGATTTGAAAAACTTCTATTAACGATTGTCCGTCGGCAAACGAACGACATTTGCGGATGTACAGGCGGTTTGCACTTCGATCAAGCGCAGACCCACAAATCTGATAGGTTTGGGAGGCAGGCCAAAATGGATCGTCCAATACCACCGAAGAATAGGCCTTCACTTCATGGACACCCTGTTCGCCCTTGAACGACTTGATTAACTCGGTTTGATCAATCAAAAGCAATACATGTTGGTAAGGATATGCATGTGGTGCGCCATTTGAATTTGTCGGGTCATTTACAGCCCAACTTGGGGCCGCGTTGCCTGAACCGTAGTACGGTACTCCCATCCCGCGAAATCCTGAAAATAAAACCGTCCCGAATTTTTCAAGCCAAGCCCCCCCGCCACGTGTATGACTAACTGGTGTCCACCACGGGTTTTGATTAAGCGGGTCGAAAGACATCATCCCAAACTTCGCTCCCATAGCTTCAGCAAAAGTTTTATTTGGATAGGGATAATCAGAAAGTACAACGCCGGGAATAGCTGTTCTTGGAACTGCCAAATCAATTAACTTAGGCGAAAATAAAATGGTGCCAGGCCCGTTGCTTATCGTACTGTTGATTGAAACGCCATTGAGTCCTGTAGCGACTTCGGGCCAACCATATTGTCGTTGCAGATTTTGCGGAACATGGAACATTGGACCAGGTGCATGCCGAACTCCAACTTGAGGAGCCACACGTACGGGCCCGCGAACCCCCCCTGAGACACTCAAGTCGGCGGGACGGCTAAAGTGCCCCGCTACTGAAACTTGATTATTGTCGTACGCCATTACCGCATTAATCATCAACTTGTCTTCAACTTTCAAGATACCTCTGATCTCAACCTCTAACTTTGCAGATTTCGGTGTGGATGGAGCAAAGACATCGCCAATCTTGTTTTCCAGCGCGTTAGTCATTGGTTGCTTAAAAGTGGCAACCGGTAGTGATCCAAAGTCGTTACTTAACGAGAGATTTTCCGGAACCCAAATTTCTCCAATATGTACGTTCGGGTTTGCGTCGTATGCAATTGAGCCTCCGGGTGTTCCCACGACGTATAGTGACGATTGGGAACCTTCGTTACCAATTGCCAATCCACCGCGACTATATGTTGTAGAGAGGAGCCCGTTACCCCCGATTGGTACTCGGAATCTACCCATTAGCTTTAGATTTTCGGGTTTAAGCAATAGGCTGGAATCGCTATTCGGCGACGTCTTTGGCGCTGTCGGTTGATTATCACTGGGCACATTTCTCTTACTTGAATCGACTGGAGCTTGAGCAACTGTTATGGGTGGAATTTCATCAAATTTCGGTCTATCTATAGTTGTCGCCCCGGCAATCTCCGCAGCTGGGCGGTCCTTTACTGTGGAGGCAGCAGGTATCGCGTTCACGATGCCTAATTCTGGGTTGACGGAGCCGCCTACGATGCCCGCTAGAGTCGGCGAAGAAGTCGATGCGCCGGAAAGTACCGATGGTGATTCTACAATTGGCGGGCTATCAGGTGCAATAACAGCTGGCAACCTTGAACTATCAGCCTCGGACTCATAGGTCAAAAGATTCGTATTGGCCCGAGTTTTTGATGAAAGACCCGCGTTAGAGTCGTATTCACCACAACTGGCAATTAGCAAGCATAAGAGGGTCGAAAACATGGTTTTCTTCCGAGTAATTAATAGACTTTGAGTATCGTACATTGGGGCCTTGAAAAGACCCCTGGCTGAGTAATAATATGAACAATGTCACATCAAACGTGTGACTTAAAGCAAGTTTGGAACACAGGTGGGTGTTGCAAAAACACCGAATCGGCAGGCGGTCGAACTCGCCTGATAGCCGTTACCGATCGCGGCCGAGAACAATCTTTTTTCGTTTATTTAGAATATTGGGATACCAAAAATGCTTATTAATACCGCACGTCGGCTGCTTTTGGCCCAATTATCAACAGCAACTTATTCGGAACTACAAGCGACACCTTTGAGAATAGCGAGCAATCAAAAAATGGTTGTTCGGCGGCAAACTAAAACGGTAGCGACTGAAAGTGAACTATATGCCGCTATCAATATCGCTAACAAATTCGGTGGACACACCACGATAGAACTTCGGCCTGGAAGTTATCAGCTCGATTCAACAATTAGTTTGGACGCACCGGGGATTTTTCTATCTGGGGCAGGTAAGAATGCAAACGAAGTAACAATCAGCGGCGACTCGATGGGCGCTGACGCCAAAGTAAAAAACTTGATTCGGATTACATCTTCGAATTGCAGAGTTTCCAACCTAAAGCTATCGAAAGCAGGTTGGCACTTAGTGCAAGTAGTTGGTGACCGAAATGTTAAACACTCCGAGTTTCTGGACTGCATTTTCGAAGACTCATGGGAGCAAATGTTGAAAGTCACCAAAGGTTCGAATGGCGAACACGCAAGCCACGGACTGATTAGAGGTTGTGTTTTTCGATACACCAAAGGCATCGGCCCTCAATGGTATGTAGGCGGAGTTGATGCTCACGGAGCTAGCAAATGGATCGTCACAGAAAACATTTTTCAGGGAATTTCCAGCCCGAGCCACAAAATTGCCCAACACGCTATTCATTTTTGGTCAAACTCGTCCGATAACTTAATTGAACGTAATCTAATTCTGAACTGCGATCGCGGCATCGGATTCGGCTTAAAAGGAAACCCAAACACTGGGGGCATGATCCAAAACAACCTAATTAGTCACAACGTCACAAAACATCCCTTCTCGGACGCCTCAATTGTTGTTGAGGATTGTATCGGAGCGGAAATCAATCACAACACATGTATTACTGACCACAATTATCCGAATTCAATCGAATGTCGGCGAAGCACATCAACCAATGTCGTTATTCGAAATAACATCACCAATCGGTCAATTAAGGGAGTTCAAAATACACATTTTCAAGCAACCGGAAACTTTGAGCTGAAAGTGCTTCCCTCGTTTACCTCCGGTTTCGAACATCTTAACGAACTCGAGAAAAACAATTTTGAAAAGACTTTACGGTTGAAAGAAAACGAAAGAATTTTTAATCGTAGCGTCGATTATTTCGGTCGAAAACTGGAAGGACTGTCTCTATCCTATGTAGGTGCGGTTGACTTAAATAAACGGACGTAGAAGCCCCTTGCTATGATGCGATACTTCTGTTCTTAGACTATAGATTTAAATCCCAGTCGCCCGAATTAATCACTGTCCGCTAACATGCTCCGAGTCGCTTTGTTTAGAGCATCCCCGGTCAAACCGGAAAAACAGGCATTCATCACATTAAATTCATTAATCCAATGTAAGCTCTGCTTGTGACCATTTTGTAAACATACGTGCTAATTTTCAGAGAACATCGTAATCGCAGGGAGTGAGTTGAAGGTCCCCTGCTGCATTTAAACATTTATTTGCGAGCCATTGAGATGACTAAAAATTTCAAGTTAGGTAGTCCTGATACTAATTCTGATGAACGAATTGCCCGCGAACGCGAGTTTCATAACGCTATATTTTCGCAAAAGGGTCGGGCAAGTTTATCTGGCCTATATGCGATTGCAAAGGCTAGCGAAGCTCGGTATGAGCAGACCATTGAGAGTTTAAGCAACGATGCGCGGGTTTTAGAATATGGGTGCGGGCCACACAGTAATTCGATCGCAGCGGCTCGGCTGGGAGCTACTGTTGTCGGCATCGACATTTCAGATGCTGCGATAGAAATTTCGACGAAAGTCTGTTCTGAAAAACTCGTTGACGAGCCAGAAATTAGAGACCGGATTCATTTTCAAAGAATGAACGCTGAAGCGTTAGAATTTGATGCTAACCATTTCGATTTAGTTTGTGGTCGAGCAATTTTGCATCACCTAGATTTAGTTCGTTCTTTTACCGAAATAAGAAGGGTATTAAAACCAAGCGGCGTAGGTGTTTTTATTGAGCCAATGGGGCACAACCCTTTCATTAATTGGTACAGAGACCGTACACCCGAGCTACGGACACCGGATGAACATCCCTTTCTGACGTCTGACATCGAGCTGATGAAAAAATATTTCTCGGAAGTTAAGATTGAGTACTTCCACCTTAGTTCGCTTAGTCTCGTTCCGCTAAAAAAGCTCATTGATTTAGGTAAAGTCGTTGCGCCATTCGATCTATTGGACAAAGTAATTTTCGCGACGATGCCTTGGCTGCGTAAGCACGCTTGGTCAATCGTGATAACCATGAAAAAATAACCGTTAAACGTAACTGTTCACTAGGCGGCGATGTTTCCCTTCGCTACCGTTTGATGCAATGCTGATAGCATCGGGGTGTTTGCAAACAATGGTTTCCAACGACGCAGGTTTAGGTCTTCTTTGCTGCTGTACGGATGTTCGCTGATGTGCTGAACTACATCGACCAATTGTTCAGCGATTGATTTGGCTTCGGACTGACTTAGCGCACGCTTTTGATCGCCTTGTAAATTTTGCTCGGTAATGGTTCGCTCCACTGCGTACAACGCCCCAATCATTTTTAAGGCCTTTTCACAACGCTCAGGCTCGATACTTTGCGCCCGAATGAACTCGCGTCGGCAGTGTACCCGGCACTCTGTGCTTGAGTTAACCCTAAAGTTAAGCATGAACAATGAAAGTGGGGCATAAAACAGGTTTGCAGCAGCAAGTACGACGCTGCAATTACTCACGCCACACTTCAATCAAGCTGTTTATTTAGCTATTGCGTTGATTCTTACGCCCTTGGAATAAAGCAAAAAGTCCAATACCAAATAACCCAATGGATGACGGCAAAGGTACATTAGCTGCTTCAGATACAAGAGACCAGTAACCTGCTGGTGAATAGCCTCTACTTGTTCCACCGACACCGAAAAACTCAGTCACCATGGTAAATCCGCCATTTGCTCCCGTTAAAAAAGAAACAGTATAGGGTGGCGGTTTGGAAATACTGCCGCAACCGTTTAATGGAGATACCCGAACGCTACCCGAAAAAGCATTCGGTGCAATCGTTGGGTCACGAAATAAATTGACGCTAACACTTGGTCTTCGAAATGATGCAGGAAAAAATTCTGTGCCGTCAGGAAGAAGCAAAGCTGGGCAAAGTTGGCTGTCGGAAAGATTGACGGTTCCCGCCCATCCACTCCGAAGTCCCGTCGCCCCCAACGTGTCCCAGATTAAATCTCCAAAGACTGCGTTTGACGGCGGTGTAAACGAGAAATTTCCGTTTGTTTGTGTCAGTGTTCCCGCCGATACTAGTGCCGAATCAAGAATTGTCAAACGCGCTGTAACCGCTGAAATTTTATTTACTGAAATCGGGTCTCCGTCATCAGACATCGGTACTGTTGTTACCCATTCTAAAGTAACTGGTGCAGCAGTTACAGGCGCTGAATGAACAAATGCACACGCAGATATTGCAATACCAAAGACTAATTGAGTTGTTTTCATGTAATGTGAATTTCCTTCGGTTAAAGTGATGAGCCAACCCGATAGCCATGTTCTTAGCATGCAAGTCGCGGGTTAATTTAGTGAACGCTTACAAAAAACACTGGACTTACCCACGCAAAATAATCCAAAAACCAAAAGGAAAACTGTGCTGGGAATTGGGATCGGATTGTTTCTAAATTCAGGGGTTAGGCTTGCTGTGAGCCGATTGACTTCAAAAATGCCTCTATATCCGCGCGTCCCATCTCTAGCAGTCCACTGAAAAGGATTTCGGGCGTCAAGAATTACCGCGGATGTCGAATAACCTTCAACAACTTCCGAATATCCAAACTGAATTGTTCCTGAAACAGGGATATCCAAGTTAAGTGCGCCCAGCAGGGTTGATTGTTGACCATTTCCAAGCGTGGAATTTAAATACGAAGGAGTTGGTGGTAGCCCGCCACTGGCTGCGCTGTTAAACGCCTGCTGTACGAGCGTGTCGTCAAGAAAATTACCAGAAACGTTGATACTAAAAGCCGCCCCCCTCGAGCCCAAACTATCGAGGTTTGTATCTAATGAAAAGGTGTCGGATAAAGATGGATTCGCTCGAAACCTAAAGGCCCCTCGACTCGCTTGCCCTAAGTTTGGTGCAACTGGACCCATCCTCGTGCCTTCGAATAAATCTGGGGGTGCAAAAAAATAGTTGTTGTAAATTAAGTAACCCGCAAGTCCGCCCGTATCGAGGCTGCCAAGGTTGATGTTGCTGGGGTTAAATGCCTCGCCTTGATATGCCGATGGGCTAGATAAGGGTCGAATAGAAAGTACTACACTTCTAGATTGACCGATCTCACTTATGTAGCCACCAAGAGGGTCTAACTTTGTCTCAAACCCAATCACTGTGCCGTAGAAGTTCCACCATTGTTGGGTTTGGGCACTAGCTGCAGAAGAAAACACTAGTAAAATGCCGACTGTAGAAGCTGCAGCTGCTGATAACATCTTCATCTTAAAACCTTTTAAAAAGTGTTTTTGGCTTTGTTAGTTAAGCGCACAAATGTATCAATGCTATTTACTGAAGGTGACGCACGCGCCGTTGTATTCCATTGCAACGTTCCCGGCGCAGCCAATGCAAATCTAAAGGAAAACGCTAAGTCTAGTAATTCTATTTCGAAGGCTGCAGTTAGCCAGATACGATTTTTATACGTTTGTTAAATCTGTTTGGGCAAAGCAAAAAACGTACCAGATAAGTTATACATTGAATTTCCAAGATAAATTAAAACGGATTGTGACTAATGTCAATTTATTCGACTAATTAGTTTCGAAGCTCAAAACGCGTATTGCGCCTTTTCAATTGTCGCAAGGCGTTTTCAATGCGAAGTCCCAATCGCTTCTTGCAAATCGTTATTGACTTGTATAGTCGCCCGATGAGTCGACAAGCTCTCTTTATAGCGATTGGTGCCATTTAAAAATAAGCTGGCCGCCGTATTTTAGTATCGAGGCTAGTCGATATTTTCCAATGGCCAACCAATGACACAAAAGGCCAGGCTGATAGTTTTCTGTTTCTTGGTAATAAATACCGCTCATTAGAATTGAAACGCGTCCGTTTTGAATTACAGAACTAGCCGTTTGGTTGGACAGAAACAACTGGACCTCCACCTAAAAAACGGCCATTCGCACAATTAAACTCTCATTCTGAGGTTGTTCCTGTCCAACAAAATGGCTAGTTCCAGACACCCACGCGTACCGTTAGCTTGAACCTTCGCTAACAAAACTAAAGTTCTAAACTTAAATTCTTGGTAAACGACGCCTTTGGCGCAGCCGCAGCAAATGTTCAAGCCGAAGACCCAAACGCCCTCGTGCAACAGTTATTGTTTTAACCACCGCACGGTTCGTTGCTAAGCTTTCTTTGTATCGATTCGCACCGTTTAAAAAATCATAAACCTGCATTCCGCTGCTTAGATTTTTTTCTATAGCCAGCCAGTGGCACAGCAGGCCAGGCTTATACTTTTCAGTCTCGTGATAGTCAATACCGCTCATTAAAAACGAAACACGACCGTCTTTTACTAGATTAAACAAATAGCCAATCGATTTTTCAGCGGCACTAATTTTTAAAATCTGTACCTTGCCACTTAATAGACCGCTTTGAATTAAGCCCTGAAAGTACGTTGTAAAAAACGGGTTGTTAAACCCTTCAAGTGAGTTTGTACTTGGCCAACGCAACTGATGTAAGCGCCCTAATGCGCTTAACCATTCAATAGCTTGATCGACAGTGGTCGCACTTTTAATTGATAAAGTACCTAATTGTTCTTCAATTTGACGTTTCGCACGACGTAACTGTTGCCGGCAATTGGCCGATCTTGAATTTAGAAACGGTTCTTTCTCGTGCTGATTTAACGACGAAAAATCAACCCAAAATGTTTCGTCGCTTGCGTATTCGTACGCAATTAATTGGTTCGATTTCGCCCAATCGAATACTGCGCTAGCCATAAGTTCACTCGCTGCACTAACCCTTAGCTCATCCCAACTTTGGTCTGTTTCGAGTTGCGCTAGCAGCTTCGGTAGGAATTTTTCTGTGAGCGTATTGGGTACATTGAAGAAACCGTTCTCTTCTAAAGTCAAACTCTCCAGACGCGGTTCTAGTGACTGATTTAAAGCGATGCGTCGGTATTGAAAACCCAAACGGCTGCGAAACAATTGCCGACCAAAAATGCAAGGTGGATCTTGGCTTTGCAAATAGAGCACCTGCGGATTCCAAGCGCTTACGTAATGCTCAGCCCACCAAGGTGAAAGAAAAACACTGGCGGCGGGGCTAGCGAGCTGTTGATATTTTGCCAGATTTTGCAAAAACTCGCTGGCGCTCGCTTGAACTAACTTAGACATTGACGCTACCGAACGGTAGCCGATGAGCTCACAGAGGTGAATTTGCGAACTTCATTTGCAAGCACTGTTGCACCTTTAAGAATCGCACCACTAGCGATTGATTCGTCCACACCGGCAGTTTTTTCATTAGATGCTTTGCTTGAAATTGCAACTGCCACGGAATGGTCACCCTGTCCACGCAAGATGGCCAGCGCTGTAAAGGCCTTCGCGAGGTAAAGGCTGCTGGTACATTGATCAACGATGCAATAAAAAGTAACTAAATTGCGCGCTTCTTCTCGATTCGATTTCAAGTTAAATTTACGGGCTGCAAACTGATTCGATTCGGCTCCAACCGCAACGCTATTTTCAGTCATTATTTTCCAGCTCGCGTCTTCGGATGAAACAAAGTGATTCTCGCCACGAATCATTTCTGCGCCGCTAGTTTGTTTTGCAAAATAATACACGGCCACCTCGGTACCATCGGCTGCCTGTAGAAACAATGAATCACGAAATCCTTTGAAGCTGCCAGGCAAGGAAAGCTTAGTTTTATCTACAACCGAGTATCCTTCGAATACCTTTCCAACTTTAGATAAATCGGAACGGGTTTGCGTTGGGCGCAATAAATTGGGTAGTTGGAAAACTAAGATTAGGAAAATTAACCCAACAGCTGAAATCGCTACGCTTTTACTTAATGTTTTGGAAGCAATTGGGTTTGTTGGTGCAGCGACTTCGATGACTTCAGGCCCATCGTTTAACTCGCGCCATTTAGAACCCATCCAAAAAATACCCATCATACATAGTCCAAAAAACACCCACCCAAAATAAATGTGGTCATCGCCCGTGCCGTATTTCATGTCCGACCAATGCCCGACCAACACCACAACGTAGGCGCGAATCCAATTGGCTACAATCGCCATCACTAAGCAAGCGACCGTAAACAAAATTCGCCTAGACCATGTCTTATAATTTAAATAGGAAAACAAACAGGCGAGCACAACTGCTGCAATAACGTAGCGCAACCCGCTACAAGCCTCAACTACAGACCAACGACCCGTTGGAAGCGTGAAATGCATATTTTCGCGATAAACAGGAATGCCGCTCCATTGCAAGGCAATTACAGTAGCGTCGGCTGTGTACTTCATGAGTGGTGGAACTAAAAACTCACCGGCTGGCACCATAAAAAACGCGAAGGCCAAAGGGAACCACAAGCGCTTGCTGAGTTGCAAACCTAGAATTAATGGAACCAAACTGAGCAATGCCAACAAAGCGCCAAACTGTTCAACAACGTTTACGTCGGCTAGCGTACCCACTAACCATCCAAATAAACCAGCGATTAGTGGGATCAAGCCAAGCATTGAAGCTTGAGGCTTGATCATTGCTAATGAGGCTTTATCGCGCCAGGCTAACCACAAGCAAATGGGCAATATCAGAAGGCCATGGGAATACGTTTCGTTACCCCACCATAGCGCTGCCATTGCACGCCATTGCTCGAAGAAAAAACCGAAGGCCAACAACACCCCCAGCCCGAAAAGGCCGTATAAAACTACATCGCGATTTTGGTGGCTGTTAGCGGCCATACACGTCTTGAAACCGCACAATATCGTCTTCACCCAAATACGCGCCGCTTTGCACTTCAATTAGCTCTAAATCAATTTTTCCGGGATTTTCTAAACGATGCTTTTCACCGATCGGTATGTAGGTCGACTGATTCTCGAAAAGGTTAAACGTCTCGGCGCCTTTGGTAATGCGTGCAGTCCCACTAACAACAATCCAATGTTCCGCGCGATGATGGTGCATCTGCAAGCTTAACGACGCGCCCGGTTTAACTGTAATCCGCTTGACCTGAAAACGATCCGCCGAATCAATTGAATCATAGGCACCCCAAGGCCTTAAAACCTTGCGATGAAAGTCGAGAGCGGCACTCTTTCGCTCGCGCAGCTGCTCGACAACTATTTTGATGTCTTGAGCTGCTGATTGATCTGCAATTAGTAGAGCGTCATCGGTATCAACAATAATTAAATTCTGAATCCCTACTGTAGCCACGAGCCGCTTGCTCATTATTAAGGTGTTTTTAGTGTTTACGTTAATCGCATCTGCTGGAACGCTATTTCCATGTTCATTTTTTGGCTTGACTTGCCACAATGCACTCCAAGAACCAACATCACTCCAGCCGCAGGACATTGGGACAACCGCAATGTTCTTTGCCTTCTCCATAATTGCGTGATCGACCGAGATCGACTTGCAGAGGGCGAAAGACTCAGCAGCAAGGCGTAAAAAGTCGACGTCATTGGTGGCTTCTTGCACCGCCACTTCAACATGTTTGGCGATTTCGGGTTGAAATTTAGTTAATGCGTCAAGAAACGCACTGACGCGAAACATAAATATTCCAGCGTTCCACAAATACTTACCCGAAGCTAGCATTTGCTGAGCGACTTCAAGGTTTGGCTTTTCTGAAAACGAAGCAACAGCGAACGCCGAATCAGCAGCCGATTTTGAATCAATAGGACGCAATGGTTGACCAATTTCTATGTATCCAAAACCAGTTTCTGGCGCCGTGGGTTGAATACCAAAGGTCACTAGTGATCCAGCTTTTGCCAGTTCAATCGCGCTAGTAATGGCGGCTTGGAAGGCTTTGACATCATCGACTACATGATCGGAGGGCATGACTAACAAAATGGCCTCGGGGCTTAAACCTTCGGCGTATTTGGCAGCAGCGGCAATCGCAGCAGTTGTATTTCTCGCTGATGGTTCAAGGATAATTTTCGGGGGGCTTGACCAGGTCGATGAGGCATTAAAGGCGCGTAATTGCTCTGCAACAAGAAACCGGTGATCTTCGTTGCTAACCACGATTGGAGCGCTAACATCGCTTAAGCCGACGGTTCGGGCGATAGTTGACTCGAACATGGTTTTGTCGCCAACTAATTTGAGGAATTGTTTCGGCATCGTTGATCGCGATGCGGGCCAAAGCCTAGTGCCGGAACCGCCGGATAAAATTACAGGAATAAGCATGAATTAAAATTAGAGTAGAGCGATTGACAAAATTGCAAGGTTGCTTAGGCAAAGCATTGCAGCGTTTTTTGCATTATCTCAAAGTAGTTCAAAAGCCCGCCCATGTCCGTGACGAACGGCGCTTTTGAACAATATTTGTTTAAAATTTCCAACGGTGTTAGCTGGTTTATTGGCTTTTTGCGCGAATAAAAGGCAGGTTCGCGCGAAAAAAGGCCAGCGCGCTTATTTCAGGCCAAAGTGAATATTGGCCACTAAAAACCCTCGTTTGCTTCCGCAATCGAATCGTTTTCCACCAAAGTGGTGCCCCCATACACCGTTGCCGTCAATTTCTTTTGCAATGGCGTCAGTTAGCTGAATTTCGCCACCGCTACCAGCGGTTGTTGATTCCAAGGTCTTTAGGACGTTGGGGTGCAAAATATAGCGCCCGACAACGGCATCGGTCGACGGCGCTTGTTCTACAGTGGGTTTTTCAATGATCCCCTTTAGCTTCGTTGTTAGCCCTTCGCGCGACTCTGGGTCGATGATTCCGTATTTAGAAACATCTTGCTGGGCAACACTTTCGCACGCCAACACGCTGCCTTGAAATTTACGAGCAATAGGTAACATTTGAGAAAGCACGCCCATTGGGTAGCCATCAATCAAGTCATCAGGCAGAAGCACCGCAAAATGCTCATCTGGACCAATTAATGGAGCCGCACAAAGAACCGCATGACCTAAACCTAACGGACTGGCTTGACGGACAAACAACACCTTTACATGCGGTGGAATAATATTTCTGACCGCAAAAAGAGCTTCTTGATTCCCTTTTTTCTCTAATTCGGCTTCGAGCTCGGGGTTTCTGTCAAAGTAATCTTCGACCGCTCTTTTTGAGCGACCAGTTACAAAAATCAAGGTGTCGCACCCCGCTTCAACCGCTTCGTCCACTGCGTATTGAATAATCGGCCGGTCAACGATTGGAAGCATCTCTTTGGGAATTGTCTTAGTTGCAGGTAAAAACCTTGTTCCTAGTCCGGCAACTGGAAACACGGCTTTCTTAAGTTTGAAATTAGATTCAGTCATTGAGTTTTCAAAGTAGATGGCGATAAAAACCTATTATCTTCGATCATGTTGTAGTTTTACTTACGAATAATCAAATGAATTCACTCGTGACCTTTAACTTGCTTCATAAAGCAACGTTTGCCTTAAAGCCAGCAGAATCAAATTGAACGCCAAACGTCGTCGTACTGAAATAATTTAACGGTCGCCGCAGTAAATCCGATTCGCGGTTACTTTAAATTAACCTCCCGGACACGCTCCACCCGGCAGAGAGCCGCCCTCGCCCGGGACGTAAGGCTCCGATCCTCCAATTTGCGAATACCCATTTGGGCGTCCCGTTACGGTCGTTCCTACTCCGCGCCCCTCGGAGTTTACTTGGGCGGGTGGTTTTAGCACCGGGGCTGATTCGACTGTGCCAACCCCTAACGATGCAACTGCTTGAGCAGTTTGGGTTTTCGCGGCGACCAATCCACTTGTTCGAGCGGCGGTTTGCATACCAATAGTAACTTCGGCACGTATCGGAAGTTTAGGCCCCGCACTTCCTGTAGTTAAAACAGTACATAGGGCAGCATCAGGCGAGGGCAAGGCCTCGGGTGACCCTAGATGTACGAGGCCTACCCGTCGGGCAGAGGTCGCTTCACAGCCATGGAAAACACGCAGAGTCCATACCAGCATAGGACCGACAATGGGCACACTGGCAGGCACACCAACTACAAAACTTAGCTTTAAAGTATTGGCATCAAGCAACGTTTGGCCCGAGCTACTTCCAATGGGTTCTGTGCCTCGATAACGCGAAGCACCCGATTTTGCGCTGCGAATATCTTTGTAAACATGCAAATTATCGTTAGGGATTTCGAGTACACCCGGCACGGGTTCTCCATCGGCATCTACTGCCGCTACCGCCCAATCATCAAAACTAGCTTGTGTGGGTGAAAGCTGTTGCATCGTAAGCCAACCTTCGCCCTGCCCTTGAGCAATAAATGCTTGAGCTTGTACTTGCTTAACTAAAAAATCCCCGTAGTTCGATGCACCGTATAGCCAAGGAACCAGGCCGCGCGCTAAACCTTGCTCGATTGCAGAGCGGTCCGCGTGACCAAAACTACCGGCACGGCCAGCCTCTTGAGCCGCATAATTGACAGCTAATTTTGCTGACAGTAACAAGCCTGCTTGCAACGCTCCTAGCCCTAGCATCAATACGATAGGAAGGGCCATTAGCAACTCGACCGAACCGCTACCGGACTGTTTTGTGCTGTCGGACTGTTTTGTGCTGTCGGACCGTTTCGAACTATCGGACTGCATCGATTGAAAGCGGCAACGTCTAAAAACGGATCGATATTTTTGCGCGTTAGATTTTTTCACTGATAGCACCGATGCTACTTACCGAGCCCGACCAATTATCATCTGAGGACGATCAGACTTTGTGGGTATGGTGCGAGTCGCTAGCCGACGTTGCTCGTTTTCAAGTTCTGCCAGTTGCAACTCTTGTTCTTGACGTACTTGTGCGAAGCTTTCCAGCTGATCTTGCAGGCTTTCAATTTTAAGTTGCGAACTGCGTGCTTGGTTTAGGTGTAATGCGCTGACATTAAGCAGTGCTTTAAGTTTAGCCTCGTTAAAAAGTTTCGCTTCGTCGGCTGAATCTAATTGAAGCTCGCCTTGTATCGCTAGTTGATACGCTTCCATTGCCCATTGCGTTTTGCCTTGGGTTTGCCAAACATTACCAAGCCGGAGCCATGCCGGTGCAAAGTTCGGCTCTAATTCCAAAAGACCAATGATCGTGTCCTGCGCCTGTGTCAGTCGCTCGCTTCGATACAAACTATCGGCCTCATTTAAGAGAATCCGCAATGCTCCAAATGACATTGGCGAAGTTAATGCAACAAGGTTGATAGTTGGTATATTTTTGGGTTGTTGAAAGCCACCCGTTTGGGATGCTGGCCCCGTTTGGGATGCTAAAACTTTATCTGTTGTAACTGTTTGAGCAACACCAGCTACACAGTTTGTTGCCAGTAAAAGAGGTAGAGCCAATTTAACAATGAGTTGATTAGTTTGATGAGTTTTCATAATTTAATCTCCGAAGTGTCTAAAGCGTTTTAAGAATTGTTGATTTACGAGCTAATTAAAAGTCTTACTGCTAAGTTCTGCTTCATGCTGAAACAAAACCTTCAACGGGCCGTTTTGGCAAAACACTTGTTTTCCTAGGCCGACGCTTAGTTCTAGAACGTTCTTGGCGTCAGGTTCTTTAGCCCACCGCCAAGGCTTTAAGTTCTCGATTAGTCGTACACATTCGTTATGTTCGTTTAAAAAAATTACGTCAATTGGAAAACACATAAAATGGGTATGAATAGAATTACAGCCTGTTATGTAAAGACCGTCCCACGGCTTCATTTGCTTGCGCCCAAGAAGACCTTTCGCGCGCGAAAAAAAGTGGCTGGCAGTGGCAATTCGTAAAGGCTTTTTGCAATCAACTTCGCAATCGCTTTTCTCGTCAGTTTGCCCGGCAATTTTTTCTTCAAACTGCCCGACAAACCGGTCAACATAATGCACAACAGTCATCGCAACCAACCTTCCGCCACCATTCGGTGAAAAACCGGAAACAACAAAATAATAAAAGTACAAGGAAAGATGAACGCGATTAGCGGAAACAACATTTTTACGGGTGCTTGCATCGCCAATTTTTCAGCGCGAGCAAAACGCTCATTGCGTCGTTGAAGTGACTGCCCGCGCAGCAGCACACCAATAGCACCGCCCTGCCTATCCGCTGCAATTAACCCAGCAACCAAATTAGAAACCGCAGGTAAACGCATACGTTCACTCATCGCTTGTAAAGCCTCAGCTCTAGTTGTGCCGGCACGTACATCACGCAAAACCAATGACAGCTCGTTACGCAATACACCAGCAGGCCCTTTTTCAACTGTTTCGACTAATGCAGCTGACAAGTTCAATCCCGATTCGACCGCCAAGGTAATTAGATCTAAAACAAAAGGAAGTTGTCGCAATATTTGTTGCTCGCGGCGAATGGATCGGTCACGGATCCACATGAATGGCAAAGACCCCATCAGGCATGCACCGATTGCAAACGCTTGTCCTCCGTTTACTCCAATAGAGCGCGTTAAAGTAAACGCCACGGTTCCTCCAAGAAGCGCAGCGACAATTGCTGCGGCTACTAGGGCGGCAGGGGACAATTCGCGCCCTAGATCCGCTGAATTAAGAAAACCGTTTAATCTGTTTGAGGTCTCGTGGGGCAACCAGCGATCAAATCGTTGCTCGATTGGCGCTATAAAAATACTAAAGCAGCGCCAAAATACTGGCCGCACAATTAAATGCTCTGAAAAATCAGCACGATTGCGTGCGCGTACTGGGCTTTGAAACCATAAACTTATGGCAAAACACAAACAAGTAGCCGCGACGCCAGATAGAACGATTGTTAATACAAACCCATTAAACGAGTTAAGTGTCATATCTCAATCCTTACAATTTTTCTGATTACTAAAACCCCGAAAAACTGCAAAACCAACACGGTGGCACACGCGATCCAGCCTTTAGTCGTTGTAAATAAAGGCAACATGCCAGGGCGATCAATTTCGTACAAAATAAATGCAACTGCAAACGGAAGGCAACCAACAACCCACGCCTGCATTCGGCCCTGCGATGTCAACGCATCCAACTTGCCTTCAATTGCTAATTTGGTACGCAAGCTTGAAGCTAACATTTCAAGACTCTCGGCCAAATTGCCTCCAGTTTGCGTCGAGATGCGAATCGCAGCGCCTAGTAATTTAAATTCCTCAAAAGGGTTTCGTTGTTCGATTCGCGCTAGGGCTTGATCCATACTCATCCCTAACCGGCACTCTCGCAGCATTAGCTCAAATTCTTGCGATACAGGGGCTGGCATTTCCGAAGCAACCGCGCCAATCGCGATTGATAACGAATGACCACTTCGAAGGCTACTAGAGACAATCATCATCGCATCGGGCAATTGCAACCGGAGTAACTTAGCCCTACGAATTTTTAATCTGTAGAGCAAAAAACTGGGGATAAAGCCCACAATTAAAGCGGCAACACCCATTAGTAAAATCGAACGAGTGAGCATCCCAACAGCCGCCACAACCAACACCGTTACTACTAACTGAACGGATAAAACTCGCGATGGATCGAAAAAAACAAACGCCGCATTTAAGCGCTCGCCGACCAATTGATTAAACTGCGTTTGGTATCGCTGCGAGTAGGCTGGCAAAACAAGTGCGAGGGTTACCGAAACTAAAACAGCTGCAACTGCGATAAGTAACAACGCAATAGTCATCGAATCAATGTTAAACAATGAGCTCAGCATTTTTAGTTCCTTGTCGCGGTAGATTCAAACAAACTGTAATCAAGCGAATTGCCAGCCCGCGCTAGTGCCTCGTAAAAATCAGGTACCACCCCACACGCTTTAAAACTACCTTTTCGTGGTGACTGAGTTTGCATTTTTTTATTGTCAGAAAAACCATGCTGCAAATCTGCGTCTTGCTCTTGGTATCGGAACAACTCTTGCGATTGAATACGCCCTGCTTCCATACCGGTTACTTCGACGATCGAAGAAATACGTCTTGCCCCATCAGCAAACCGACTTTGATGAACAATGACGTCGACAGCCGAACAAATTTGCTCGCGTAATGCGCTAATTGGCAAATCGATACCGGCCATTAAACTCATCACTTCAAGACGAGAAAATACATCTCGTGCAGTGTTGGCGTGTACGGTTGTTAACGATCCATCATGCCCAGTGTTCATTGCCTGTAGCATATCGAGAGCTTCGCCCCCTCGGACTTCACCCACGACGATACGATCAGGACGCATCCGCAATGAGTTACGGACTAAATCGCGAATGCTAATTGCACCGCGACCTTCGACGTTAGCAGGTCTGGACTCAAGACTCACTAAATTTCGGTGATGTAGTTTTAGTTCGGCAGAGTCCTCGATAGTGACAATGCGCTCGTGCTCGGGAATTAGGCACGACAAAATATTTAGTAACGTGGTCTTTCCTGATCCCGTGCCACCTGAGACCACTACGTTTTTTCGTGCGGCAACACATAAGGTTAGAAACTGCAGCATTTGCTGCGAAAGGCTGCCCTGATCCACCATCGCTTGGGGTGTAAAGTGGTTGCGATTAAATTTGCGAATCGTAAGGCTGGGGCCCCGCAACGCCAACGGCGGAATGATTGCATTTACACGAGAACCGTCAGGCAGTCGCGCGTCAACCATTGGCGAAGCATCATCAATTCGCCGACCTATCGGTTGCACAATACGATCAATAATTGCGCGAATCGCTTCGTCGCTACTGAAGCTAACGTTGTGCGGGTACAAGCGGCCCTCTTTTTCTATAAACACTTCATTGGCCCCGTTCACCATGACCTCACTAATTGTCGGGTCGGCGAGCAACGCATCTAGAGGTCCTAAACCAAGTGCCTCGGATAACATTTCTTCAATTAATTTTGTACGATCCAATTCGAGTGGAAGGCTCTTATGTTGATCTAGTAGGCTATTAAGTAGGACTGTTAGTTCATTACGCAATTGCAGGTCGCTAAGTTGTCGAACATCTTTGCGTCGAAGATCGATTGCACGAATCATTTGTTGGTGCAAATCGCGCCGAAAGCCGCGTAAGTGGTCAATCGACTTAGGATCGATTGATTGGAGCGTTGCGGTATTCGAATGTTGTTTAAAGCTAGTTGTAACATCAGCAGCGGCAACCAAAGGCGCGATTTCTAACCTAAGACAATAGCCTCCAATAAGAATTTCATCGGTCTCGTCCAAAGGTGCATATTCGGCTATGCGCTGCCCGTTAACCCAAGTTCCGTTTAAGGTACCGCTGTCAACCAACCGCAAAATACGTTCGGATTTATGAATTTGTGCGTGTACTTTTGCAACGCGCCACCCAGGCAACACCACGGCATTGTCCTTACCTCGTCCAATTAGGCATGGGAACTCGGTAAGAGAAATCTTAGTAGAAACACCTGCGTCGTCAGTCACTACAAGTTGCATACTCATAAATTTCTACTCCAACATTTCGATGGGTTGACGAATAGCTTTTAGTTTCTCTCTCACATCGGCTGCGTTGCGAGCAGGTTGTACCGGCTTTGCCTCTGTCGTAGCAGCATTGGCTGCCGCTGAACTCCGAGCACTTTGGTTAGGTTCGTTACGATCGTCGCGCAAAGAACCATTCGGTCGTTGCGAAGCAAAAGATGGAAAACTTGCATTCACCTCACCAGTAACAAACCGCGGAGTGATCATCACGATTAATTCTGTTTGTTGCTCTCTAAACTGTTTAGACCGAAAGAGCTTTCCTAAAATTGGGACATCACCCAATGCAGGTACTTTATCAACATGCCTCGACATATCGTCGGTCACCAAACCGGCAATTATTAGCGTTTCGTTTTCCCGCAAATTTACATCGGTCTCTGCCCGACGCTTGCTCAGGCCGGGAATGTCTTTGATCATGACATCAAAATTTAACGCTGAAATTTCTGTAGCAATACGCGCCGAAATCATCCCGTTTTCGCTTGCAGTAGGCTTAATGTCAAACTTAACGCCGTACTCTTTAAAACTTACCGAGGTTTGACCAAGCCCGGTAGAAACTGGAATTGGTAACTCGCCACCTGCAATGAATCGTGCTTCACCGCCACTACGAGCTGACAAACGTGGCTCTGCAAGAATGACCGCATCCCCACTTTGAACCATAAAGTTCAACATTGAAGTAATGTTGCTGACTAGCGAAATCGCAGTACCAAAAGGCGAAACATAAGGTTGCACTGCCGCCCCGCTCACCCCTGCTGCCGCTCCGTTAGGACGCAACCGGTCACTTCTATTGAGATCACCAACAATTCCGAAGCTAGGACCCTGCGATTGTCCGGCCCATTTGACCCCGATATTTTGCATTGCATCGCGACGAATTTCGACCATCCGAACGTCAATAGCAATCATTCTCTCGTTACCAAACTTACTAACTAAATTAACGATGCTGGGGTAGCGCTTCGCAATTTCTTGCACCTTTAACGAAGTCGCTTCACTTAACTGCGTACCTTCTAGGACCACTTTGTCCCCAACGATTCGAGTACTAACGCCAGTGCCCTCACCCAGCATTCCGCTGACCTCACTTAACAGGCGATTGGCATCACTTGGAACAACGTTAATTACAATCACTTTTTCACCGCCTTGCTTACTCCATAAGTGCAAGGTGCTCTGACCAGGGGCTTCCGGAATGATTAGGATTTGTTTTTCATCTAGTGCAGTAGCTTGCAAAATTTTGCCGTTACCAACCGCAATACGTTTGACATGCGATTCGTTTAAAACATGCGCTTGTCCAACAGACAGGGTTAGTGATTGGTTTTGTGCCAATGCTTCGGTTGTGACTAAAAACCCTAGTGACAAGCACACGCTGGCCAGCCAAAGTGGACAAGTTGAAATACTCATTGATTATCTCCCGCAGCAGCTAACTGCCTTTGTTTTGCTAAATCACCTTTTCCACCTACTAGTATTTCAGGGCCTTGCTTGACCACCGCAATAACTGGCGCCGCGAGCGGACGAATATCTAGCAAATGCGATAAATCAGTTGCCTTGCGCGATAAAGACAAGTTGTCCTCTGGGTTACGTAACAACGCCGTAAGCTTGCCACTGCGTTGCGCAACGACTAACTGCTGGGCTTGGGTTGCAGTGGCTTCTAAAGTTACCGTTGTATAGCCACGAGGACGTGTTTCGTCTGCACCAGGCCGTACTTGCTTCCCCGTGGCGAGCACGCGAACATCTTGCATAAATACAACCGTTTGCTCTGGAGATTGTGAATCGCCAAGCTTGAGGGCCGATGGTTTTACAGACCACAACAAATCGATACGATCAGCAGGTTGCAACATGCCTGAAACCGAAGTAATTTCGTCAACGCCAACGGTAATTGCCCGAATGCCAGGTTTTACCTTGCTAGCAAAGGTCGCAACATCAGCGCCCTCGGTATTGCTAACCAAAACTTGCTCGCCTGACTTAAGGGCAGCGTTTAACTTTGAGCCAATAAAACTATCGAATCGGTCGGGTTTTATTGCGGACGACGAAACAAATTCTTTTGGTACGGCGCGTACCGCCATATGCTCGGCGCTAACGACAGTACCTTTTGGTAAATCTTGTTTAGCAACAACAATGTCGACCGTTACTTGGTTAGGTTTAAGTCGGGCTTTTTCACTGTCTAACTCTTGCTTTAAATAGCCCTTAGCTGCGTAAGCTGCCAGTAACCCACACCCCAACGAACTGACCATTAGCAACACCAGTTTGGATTGTTTAGTAAACTTAAATTTCATTTGACCGACTCCGCAGTAAACTTAAAATTGCAATATTAAAAATTTCGAATAACGCTGGCTTGAGCTAACTGTTTATGGCATTGACATCGCATTGGAAAAACTTAAATACGCTGTTTGCAAAGCGGAGATAAGCTGCTCTAGTACCGAAGGTGAACCAAGTGCCAACGCAATACCTACCATGCCAGCCAGCAGCAAAAATTCTAGTGTTGCTTGCCCAAATTGATTTGAGTCAGTTTCATCCCTAAAGCTCATCAAAATCGCTCCTTTGATTTAGAACTGATGACTTGAGTCACCAGTAACATCGTGCTGCCTTTGTTAGGAACGATTTGCAAGAGCACTTGACGCCCCCCTTCAGCAGATAAAACCGTTTGGGCGGCAGAACCATAATTACTGCGCACTACCGAGAATTGTTGACCCAATGCGAAATTCGGATGGGCCTGATAGCCAAAGCTTTTTGAACGCTCAGTGATTGCTAAAATTGTTGCTTGTGCATTAGCTTGAGGACCTAAATCAATCAACCAAGAATTACCCGATTGAAATGCATCGCTGGTTTGCGTTGCAAACAAAACTTTCCCTTCAACGCTTAGCCAGTCGGGTACTGCTGTATTTTTTCTTGGAGATTCAACAGACACTCGGTGGCGCATTAAATAGGACCCTGTGGACGAGGGTTTTGCTTGAACTACTTCGAGTTGTCCTTCATGAATTCTTGAAACTAAATCCCAACCATTTTTGCTTTCGGTCAACGCATGAAAACCAGCAGCTTTCCAAGATGCCTTAATTTTTTCGAGTTCTTCGCGTGGGCTTTTAAATGCCTGCGCCGATTCAATCTGAACATTCTTCCCATTAATTTGCGAGGTGCCAAACAAGGATTTCCATTGCAAAGGTTCGTCTACTTGGGCACTAACTAAAGTTGCTGACGCAAGACTAAAGCTTCCAACTAACAGAAGATATTCAATTTTCATTATTCACCCTCGCCCGATTGAATCGGAGGAAGCTGCGGCGCTGTTACTACCGTACCCCCACCTTTTTTGCGGTCAGGCGGAATGATCGAAACATCCACGTCGTGCCAACGAAATAGCCGTGTATTTCTTTCAATACTTAGTGTGTCCATTATGGCCATTCCCGCGCGGGTGCCAGAATACGAGACAGCCAATGCAGCTTCGGCTATCGGACCAACCAAGTAGAGTTGTTGCCCTTTGTCAACGCGGTGTTTTACAGAGTCGGCTCGGCCGTTACTTGCGCCCGATGCGTTCCACTCATCCGATAAAATCGCTACGTGGCGCTGCATCGTTAATGGAAAGGGATCGAGCCGCTCGCCTGTATCAAAGCTTGACGCATTTTGAGACAATTTTGTTTGCACTCGGGCGGTAATAAAGCCCCCGTAAAGATCGAATCCAAAACGACCTGGGCCTGCTATGTTCGAGAGATGTTCCGCCGCGTTCGAGACTTTGCTTTGTCCGCTGCTAGATAGATGCGAACCAGGCGCATCTAAATTATTGGTCGTGACTTGAGCACTAACATCGCTAAATTTTTCAAGCAACGGCGAACCTGTGCGGGTTGTCCAAAGCGGGTTGGTTGTTTCGACAGAAACGTCGTCTTGCAAACCGTCCAGACTTAAAATTTCACGTCCCGGTGCTGTCATAAATTGACGGCGACTTGCATCCACCAAATTGGCATTAGCACCAATATCTTTGCAGTCTTCGCGTCTTTGCACGCAATCGAACGCTAGCTTTCGCGCCGCCGCCCCATTGGCTATTTGAATGTCGGCAAGCTTGCCAATGTAAATACCCAAAAACAATAATGGAACTAAAGCTAAACTAACCACCAGCGTTTCGGTTAAAGACTGCCCTCTTTGACTCGTTAAGACTTGACCCGTTAAGATTTGACTCGTTAAGGTTTGACTGGCGAGCGAGTTCTTTTTAAATGAATTTATTTTCATGGCTATTTCGCGGCAGCGGCTAGCGCTCGCTGTGCCTCGGTTGGTGCAATTAAGCGGGCCTGCCAATAGGGGCTAAATAGGCTGGCATACTCTAGTTCTTCGGCCTCACCACTTGCGCTTTGGGTTGGTTTGCGAAAATACACTTGGGCTGCACTAATCGCTTTTAGTCGATTGTCATCAAGCTCATCAACGGTTCTAAAACGGCCGATACCTAAGTTGGTTGTATCCGCGGTCCGCAAATCATCTTTCTTAATTCGCGTAAGCACCGCGATTTCGCTAACAGGGAATTTTTTGTTACTTAATTGCTCGTAATCGAGCTCACGTATTTTTGATAAACCGCCGTAGTTTCCAAAACTCTTGATTTGGCCGCTTGCTTGGGCCTTAGCCGACGAATTTTTGTTGATATCATTTTCGTTTGACAAAACTGCAGACTGATTTTCGGTATCCGCCGCTTCGCTCGCTCCGTACCCTACGGGCGCTAATTCGTGCTCACGACATCTTCCGAAGAAGCCTCTAGGTCGAAAATTGTGTAACGACGTAGTATCAACAGCTTCCCATCGCTCCATATCATCAGAAAGTACTGTACCGCCACGCTTACGCAGATGTTGAAACCAGCTACCAAAGGAAAGCGAGCGACCAAAGCAAAGACTGGGCAAGAATACCAACCGCAAGTTTTCATCACGACTTTGTCCTGTGAACGGATCGAGAGATCGCAGAACAACATCTTTTAGACGCGCGCGGTCTTCATCACTTTCGTAGTGTTTAACAAATGCAAATGACGTTCCTTGGTCGGGCAATACATAGGCGTGATATTCGGGATGATTAGCCCGTGCAACCTCGGTTGTAATCATGCTTAAGGCAAAGCCATTTGCGGTCAGCCCCATCAAAAATTGCCCGTCTTCTAAAAGAAATTTGTAACCTGTGTCTTTTGCGGCGCGCGCGAAGATTTCTGCTTCAGCAGCAGCCTCTGTGACGACGCGCGATGTCTGAGCAAGGGTTGCAATAGTAGACATCACAGCGCCTAGGGGCGGGTAGGCTGATGCAACAGTCGCCGAATTTTGAGTAAACGTTTCGAAATACTTTGCCCACGAAGTTAACGTTACCGCTTGTGCTACAGCAACTTCTTGTGCAACGATTGCTCGGTTAGCGTAGGCATCGAAATTCATAACCCTAGCGCGCCAAAGCGCTGCGCTATAGGCAGCAGCGTCAGATGCAGACGTTAAACGCTGTTTTTCGATAGTCATTTGGCTACGTGAGAACAATACGATGAGCCCGGCAAAAGCAATCATGAGCACGATCAGTCCGGCGATTAATGCCTGACCGGATTGCGAGGTAACTCGGAGCGTTTTCATGATTGCAAACCGTTTTACTGGTTGTTAGCGTTATACGTGGACAGGTTTTTCGCCTCAATCGCCTTTGTGGCTGCAGAAGCGGCAGCAGTTCCAGCCGCAGTAATCGCTGCACCCGAGGGCGTACCCGAGATTTCCAACGCCAAACCAGCCGTCTGATTACGAATCGTCTGACCCAACATTGAATAGACGCCAATAGCTGCAACCGCAACCAAAGCAACAATAACAATGTACTCGGTCATGCCTTGCCCACGCTGCTTAGGCGTAATACTTACTTCATTTAGTTTTTTACTCAGTTGAAACAATTTCATCATGCCCTCCTGGCAGTTGATTGATGGTTCGAGAATCATCAACTGCTTTGAGGTGCATTTCAATTGCACTGAAGGACTAAGCCGAAGGGCCTAGCCGACGACAAGGGTTGTACAACCCTCTAATTTTCAACCCTTCAAACCACCCGCCGTAAGCCCACCCACAACCCGCTCTTGAAAGATGGCAATAACGATCGCTATAGGCACAATTGCAATAATTAACGCGGCAGAAATAATCGGCCACGGAAAGGTATATTCGCCTTGATACATCGCAATTCCTACGGGCAAGGTACGCATCGACGCCGAGCTGTTTAACGACAGGGCCAACAAAAATTCATCCCAAGCGTTTACAAAAGCCAAAATACCCGCTGTAAAAACACCCGGTGCCGCCAACGGAATAACGATGCGCCACAAGGCACCCAAACGCGTACAGCCATCAATCATCGCAGCGTTTTCTAAATCTTTAGGAATGCTCTGAAAAAAGCTAACCAGCACCAAGGTACACACGGGCAAATTAAGTACCGTATACGGCAAGATTAGAGCGATATATTTGTTAAGCCACCCCAACGATCGCATTGTCTCAAAAATAGGGACTAACAACGTGATCAATGGAAACATACTAGATGCAATAATGATCGACAAAATTAATTGCCGATAGCGCAAATTTAACCGCGCAATTGCGTAGGCTGCAAAGGCAGAAACGACCAACGAAAGAACCGTTGCAAAGCTAGCCACAATTAAACTATTTTTTAGATAATTTAGCAGCGGCTGCTCTGTAAATGCTTTTACATAATTGATAACGGTTGGATCACTTGGCCAATAAGAAATTGGTTTCCGAAACAACTCGGCTTCAGTTTTAATCGACGTTAAAAATATCCATAACGCTGGGAAAAAACCATTAATAACAACGATGGCTCCAGCCAAATAACGCAACCGCGCCCCGCTTAAAAACGATTCCCTTAAAAACGACTCGTTTGAAGATTCATTCCTCATGCGAATCACCCACCTTCTTAAGGTAAAACGCGGTTAACAACGCGGACAACACAAACATGCCAACGGCTAAGGTAGAGCCGTAACCAACATCTAAATAGTCGATGGTGTTTTTATGAATGTACATCGCCAAAGTTTCGGTCGAATTGCCAGGACCGCCTTTGGTCATCGTATAGGGAATATCAAAAGTTTGTAATGCGGTAATGGTTCTAAAAATCATGGCAACAATAATTGATGGCATTAACAAAGGGATCGTGATTCGCCAAAACTTTTGCCAAGGGCTAGCACCATCGACGCTGGCTGCTTCGTATAAAGACGAGGGAATCATTTGCAAACCGGCTAGCAAAATTAACGCCATAAAAGACGACGATTTCCAAATAATTGTTAAACAAATTGCCGAAAATGCGGTGGTGGGCGATAGCAACCACATGCGCGGCTCATCAATATGACGGTACAAATCATTTACAAAACCGTATTCGGTATGAAAAAACCAAGCAAAAATTAAACCCGCAAACGAAAGCGGTAGCGCCCATGGCAGCAATAGCGCTAAACGCACAGGCCATTTGGTGCGAAACGGTAAATTAGCCAGCATAGCTAGCCCTAAACCGACGCACAACGAGCCCGGCACCGTAATCAATACGATGAGCACCGTATTCCAAGTAGCCGCCCAAAAGTCCTTATCTTTAATAAGATCGCCGTAGTTACGCAGACCAACAAACTGCACACCCTGCCCGCCCGACAATCGAATATCGAAAAAGCTGTTGTAAATCAATTTACCTATCGGGTAGGCAACAATTAGCGCCAATAATAAAAACGCTGGCGCCAATAAAAGCACGGCCAGCGTTTTTTCCGACGGATCGAGCCATTTTTCGGCTGATTTTTTAACCATTCAATTAACGCATCACTCGACGCAGCTTGCCATCAATTTCCTCGACGCCATCGGGTACTTTAACAGTGCGAACCAACATTGCATTCGTTGTTGTGCGAACCACATCACTGACTTGACCGTAGTTAGCCGACAAAGGACGTGCTTTTGCTGCTTGAATTGCAGGTAAAGCAAATTCATACCATGGCTCTTTTTTCAAAACATCGGGATCGCGGTAAGTTTGTGCAAACACCGGCAATAACGAACCTTCTACAGCTAGGAACTTAGCGACTTCGGGAGTGCTCATGAAACGCACTAACTTTGCAGCTGCGGCTTTGTTCTTCGAGAAAGAAGACACGCCCCACTGCCAGCCACCGATACAAGTAGCCGATTGTCCACCGGTCATAGCGGGCAACTTTGCAACGCCCACTTTGCCTTTAACAGTCGAGTCACCAGTTTGCAAAACATTCCAAGCAAAACCCCAATTAACCATTGCTACTAAATTACCGGCTTTAAATGAGTTGTTCATATCTGCAGGACGTACTTCGCCAATATTTTTTTGCATTACGCCTTTATCAACCAAACCTAGGTACATTTCGATACCCTTAGCTGCGGCTGCTTTATCAAGCGTTAAGTTACCCTTGGCATCGTTAAACTCTTTACCTTGGCTCCAATAAGGAACTAGCATGGTGCAAACAGCGCCTTCAATTGCAGCACCACTGGTAGCAACACCGTTTAGGTTCGGGTTCTTTTCGCCATCTAATACTTTGCGTAAGCTTGCCGCCATTTCGTCCCAAGTGGTTGGCTCTTTCAAACCATACTTGTCGAATAAATCTTTGCGGTAGTACATAAACTGCGCATCAGCAAACGCTGGTAAGGCAACAATTTTTCCATCTACTACGTTAGCCGAGCCATAGGCTGGCAAGTAGCTTTTCATCATGCTGCCTGCTTCGGCCCCATAGTACGAATCGAGCGGCTCTAACCAACCAGCGCGCGCGTATTGCATTGGGTTAACGATATCCAACATATAAATATCGATGGCGGAATCTTTTGCATTGAGTACCGTTGATAAATATTGGCGTTGCAACTCGGACGTAGCACCACCGGTTTCGATTTCGATTTTGACGCCGGGATTTTTCTTCTCGAATTCGTCAAACATTTTGCGCATTAAATCGGGACGCTGGTTCTGCCCACCTGAAAACACCCGCACACTTTGTGCACTTGCAGCACCGGCTGCAAACAACATCGTGACTACGCCCAAAGCACCCAGTGCTTTAACAGCTCGATTTGCACCCAGTGCTTTGCCACCCCAACCACCTATTGATTTATTTAATTCCATTTTCTGCCCTCCTCTGGCTAGCCTAGAATATACCTAGTTGTCTAAAATCAGCAAAACGCCCTGCGATTTGTGTTGGTTGACCGGCGGCAATTACCAGTTCTCCCGTGTGCTGAACGCGTGGCCCGTACTCTACGAGATGTCCGGCCCGCACAAACACTGGGATACGGTTTAGTTCTACAGTTAAATCGAGACATTGCCCACCAGCAAAGGCTTTGCCAGTCCACGCATCAATCCAATCCCAAGCTTGCGCTCTTGATTGTTGATGAGCACTAGTTTCCCCATTTGAAGTTTGAGCCTCTATCGTTTCATTGATTAAACTCGGCAAATAAACACGCACCTTTCCCGCCGTGTTAAGCACGGGGGCCACCAACAGACTGGGGCCGCACATAAACTGATGCTCAAAACCCCACGCTAATGGGTCGTTAGGAAACGCCAATACCATCGCGCGCATCACCGGTAGCGCGGTTTCGGCGGCCTCGTCGCAAGTTTTTTTCAAGTAGGGCAACAAGGCATAGCGCAATTGAAAATATTGCCTGCAAATGGTTTCAATTTCAGGACCAAAGGCCCAAGGTTCACGCGGCCCAATGCCATGCACGCGAAAGTGCGAAGAAAACACTGCGGCTTGAACCCAACGTAAATACAAAGCCGGTTCTGGTTGTTTGGCACCAAAGAATCCACCGACGTCGGTTGCGTGATAGGGCGCACCCGATAAACCCCAACTTAAGCCACCGCGAATGCTACAAGCCAAGCCTTCCCAATCGCTTTGTGGATCACCGCCCCATTGCACTGGGAAGCGTTGCGCGCCAATCCAACCGGCACGCCCCCACAAGCACGCTTGGTCGCCAAAGTAAGCCTCGCTAGCCTGCCAGACGCAGCGGTTATACAAATGCGAATACACATTGTGCATTTGACGCCCACTTCTGCCATCTGCACTAAACGCATCGGGTGGAACTTGCTCGCCAAAATCACTTTTAATCGTGTCACAACCAAGATCAAACAAGGCTCGATGTTGGTCGTGCCACCATTGATAGGCACTAGGGTTAGTAAAATCGATAATGCCAGAGGGTGGTAGCGGGGTTAACACCCGACCGAACGGGCTAGTTTTTGTGCCCGCATCCCACTTAAAAACATAGGTCTCTTTTTGTGCGTTCTTTAAAAAATAACCCTTGGCTGATAGATCATTAAAGTGCTCGTTATCAACCGACACTAACGGGTATTCCCAACAACAAATATGGTAGCCCAAGGCTTTAAGTAGATCGTTGGTTGCGCGCGGGTTTGCATAGCGCGAGGTGTCCCAGCTAAAGTGAAAACGGGTTGGCGTATCTTGCCAAGCGCGGCCATCGTAAGTGATGACATCAACCGGAAACTGCCGAGCACGAAATTCATGGGCTGTCGCTAACAATTCGGCTTCGTCTTTGTAATACGCTTTGCTAGCCCATGCGCCTAACGACCAAAGCGGAACCTTCGGTGCCCGCCCCGTTAAGTCCGTAAGTTGGCGCAACATTTGCGCGGGCTCATCGAAAATAAAGAAGAAAATATCTAAGGTTGCATCATCAACAACAGCACAATAACTTCGCGATGACCATTGCGGATAACCAACGCCGTGCATTACATCGGCCGTCGTGTGAATAAGAATGCCCCAACCGCTTGGACTCCAACAAAACGGAATGTTTTTATAGGCTAATTCGGTACTAACGCCTAAGGCATCTTCGACACGCGAAGTGATCAATTGGCTGCGCTTATTTAGGGCTGTAAACTTTTCACCAAAACCATACACGGCTTCATCGGCCTTTAATGCCATGCTAAACGTGCTGCGTTGTTGCTCGGGCCATTGCCCTAAAATAGGTAAGCGAGTACGGCCCGTAAAGTGCTCGTCGGTGATGGACTCTAAGACTAACTCGGTACCGCGCCACAAGCGGATGCGTAAAGGGTCGGGTACTAATTCGCAGCGGTACTTTTGCGCTGCGCTTGATATTGCAATAGGCTTACCCACCAACAATCCATCATCAGGCATCGCTCGTGGGTTAATTCGCAATCGAAACACGCCCTCGCCCCAACAACTCAGTTCGGCGTTAACTGTCTGACCATCATCGCGCTCTAGCGACAACCATTCGGTAGCCCCAGTTTGCTTATTGGAATTGGGCTGCAATTTTACAAACCGCGTTGCGTCGGTAAACTCGGCAGCGGTAAATGTTGAACTTAAAACACCCGTTGCGCTTAAAACTTTAATCGATTCAGAAACTTGCACTTTGTACGCAACCCTATTTCATTAATTCGCGGCACTGCGCAATGCCGGTTCGCATTGCACCCATCATTAAACCTAAATCGCTGGCCATCGATACAAATGTGTAGCCACGTTGCATAGCCCAATGCGCCCACTCGGGGTTAGGCAAAACTATACCCAATGGAATGTTTTTAGACTTGCAAAACAAACCCACACGCTCTAGTTGTTCTAGTACGGCAGGGGCCGTTACATTGCCCCCTAGGCCCATTGTGACGGATAAATCACCAGGCCCTACAAACAAACCTGTAATACCGTCGACAGCCGCAATAGCTTCCATATTATTAATGGCGTGCATGGTTTCTAGCTGCGCAATGACCATTAACTCTTGATTGATGGTTTCAAAATAATCGGTTTGGCTGGTGTAGGCACTAGCCCGCAACATACGCGCAAAACCGCGTTCGCCTTTTGGTGGATAATAACAAGCTTGCACCAACGCTTTAGCTTGGCTAGCATCTTGCACCATTGGGAAATACAAATTACGAGCGCCTAAATCGAGCGCTTGTTTTATTTGTATTGCATCATGGCTCGCCATGCGTACGACGGGCATACAGTGGGCTGCATCAACGGCGCGTAACAAATCGGCCACTGCATGAATGCCGTAAGGACCATGCTCCATATCAAGCACCACAAAATCGTAACCGGCGTGGGCCATGGCTTCGGCCACTACGGGCGAGCCCGACATATGCCAACCACCTAACAACGTTCTGCCCGCAGTAAGGGCTTGTTTGAATGTGTTCATTTTTTAAAAAATATCCGGTTCTGGGCTAGCGTCGCTGCCCGTTAAAAAGTCGAGGTCGGCGCCAAGATGGGCTTGTTGTACATGGCGTTTATAAAGTGCTGTGTAGCCACGTTGCTTTGTGGACGAACCACCTTTGTCTTGCTGATCTTGAATGAGTTTTTCGCGCCGTTGTTGTAACACTTCGGCAGCCACACGCAAGGTTAAACTGCGCGCCGTTAAATTCAATTCAATTTCATCGCCATCTTGCACTAACGCTAGCGGCCCACCTATGGCCGATTCGGGGCAAACATGCAAAACACAAGTACCAAAATGCGTGCCACTCATGCGGGCGTCCGAGATTCGCAACATGTCACGCACACCTTGGGCTAACAATTTTTTAGGGATGGGTAAGTTTCCCCACTCGGGCATACCGGGGCCACCGACTGGCCCTGCGTTTTGCAACACCAAAACCGACTGGGCACTGACGTTTAAATTAGGGTCGTCAATCCGCGCACTTAAGTCGGCATGGTTTTTAAACACCAATGCGGGTCCGCGATGATGCAGCAATTGTGCGCTTGCCGCGGTCGGTTTAATAATCGCCCCATCGGGCGCTAAGTTGCCGGTTAATACTGCAATTGCGGGTTCACGGCTTAACGCGGTTTGCACGGTGCGAATCACATCGGTGTCGTAAATAACTGCAGCGCTAATATTTTGCCCCAAAGTTTTACCATTAACGGTTGGTGTTTCTAACTCAAGTTGCTCGCTAATTTGCGCAAGTAACGCTTGCAAACCACCTGCGCGATAAAAGTCCTCCATTAAATGCGCGCCAGCGGGCATTAAGTTTGCCAACAACGGAATAGTTTGATTCAAGCTTTCCCACAGTTGCAACGGTAGGTCGATCCCTAAGCGCCCCGCCATTGCGGGTAAATGTACACACGCATTGGTAGACCCACCCAACGCCAACACGCAACGCATTGCATTACGAAAACTAGCCAACGAAACTATTTGGCTTGGACAACGATCTTGCCAAACAAGTTGTACTGCTAGCTCGCCTGCCTCGGTACACATTCGTGGGTGGGCTGAATCGGCTGCCGGAATACTTTGTGCACCGGGCAAGGTCATGCCTAATACTTCGGCAACCGCCGTCATAGTAGAAGCCGTGCCCATCGTATTGCAAGTGCCCACCGTACGCGTCATGGCGCTTTCGATTGCAATCCAGTCTTGGTCGTTTAAACGCCCTGCTCTGCGTTCGGCCCAAAACTTTGCAGTGTGGGTTCCGGTGCCAATTTTTTCACCTTTAAAATAGGCGTTGCCGGTAGCGCCAGCCGGTATGTACACCGCCGGGATATTCATACTAAATGCGCCCATTAACAACCCGGGCGTAGTTTTATCGCAGCCGCCCATTAGTACTGCACCGTCTACCGGATGCGAGCGCAATAATTCTTCGACTTCCATTGCCAAAAAATTGCGATACAACATCGTGGTGGGTTTGACCATCACCTCGCCCAACGACATCGCGGGTAGCTCTAACGGAAAGCCACCAGCGCGAATAATGCCTTCACGCACTTTGCTGGCCCGCTCGCGCAAGTGAACATGACAAGTCGAAATATCGCTCCATGTGTTAACGATGGCAATGACCGGGCGCTGCGCAAAATCTTCGCGCCGGTAGCCGGTTTGTTGCAATCGCGCGCGATGCGAGTAGCCACGCATCGTGTCTGGTGCAAGCCAACGTTGGCTACGCAATGATTCGACTGATTTCAAGGTAAAAGGCTCCGGTGATAGGCCGAACTGCGATAGTTTTGGCTCGTTATGACTATTTGCGGCAATTATGGCTTAAAAGCCAAATGCGCAGAAACGCAGCAAAGCTAGGCCGGAGCGTGCATATTGCACATTGGTACAATCAAACGGAAACCGATCTAAAAACCTGTGATGCCAAAAAACATGCTGAACCAAAATAATCCAAATTTAACCGTTATTACTGGCCCCGTAACACCAGTAAACGCGCCACTGGCCACATTAGGCGAGTGCCCGCGTTGGGACGAACGCACCAATTCGCTGTATTGGATTGATATCGATGGGCAAAAACTATGGCATCTAGATACGTTAACGGGGGCATCAAAACACCGCGACATTGGTCAATCGATTGGTTGCTTTGCGTTACGCGAGCAAGGCGGCTTTATTTTGGGCCTTCGCAGCGGGTATGGTCGAATGGATCATTGGGATGCACCGATCGAGTTATTGCAATCGCCTAGTTGGGATCCGGCACTGGTTCGTTTTAATGATGGTCGCTGCGATCAACAAGGGCGTTTTTGGGCAGGCACGATGTTTGAGCCACGCACCCACAGAGGTGCAACCCTGTTTCGTTTGGATCCCGATTACACTTTCAGCGCGCACGCTAATCCGGTAACCGTAAGTAATGGTTTTGCTCAGTCTTATGATGGAACACAATCGTCCGATAATCAGTTTATTTATTGGGCCGACACACCCGAGCATGTGGTTTATCGCTACCCGTTTAATACCCAAAACGGCACCTTAGGCGAAGCAACCGAGTTTGTACGCTACCCACAAGGCGGTGGCCGACCCGATGGTGCATCGGTTGATAGCGCGGGCAACTATTGGATTGCCTTGTTTAATGGTTCTGCAGTGCAATGCATAAGCCCCAATGGCCAGTTACTGCACGAAGTTGCCATGCCCACAAAAAACATTACCTGCATTACTTTTGGTGGACCAGACCTTTGCACCGCTTACGTTACAACAGCACGCATCCGATTAAACGAAGATGAACTAAAGGCACAACCCCATGCTGGTGGCGTGTTTAGTTTTCGCACCAACATCCCTGGACTCATCGAACCAAGATTTTTAGGTTAAAAATGAAGCTTACTAACACTTACCCGAGCCTTGCGAACAAGCGCATTTTAATAACAGGTGGCGCCAGCGGTATTGGAGAAATTATTGTTCGGGCATTCGCCGAGCAAAAGGCCATTGTTTCGATTATTGATATTGATATAGCAGCCGCTAACGCTTTAAAGGCCGAACTTAAAGCGAATCAAATTTATTGCTTTGAGTGCGACGTCAGTCAGCATGCGCAGTTACAACAAACCATTGTAAATGCCCACCAATTGATGGGCGGGTTAGATGTTCTTGTTAATAACGCGGCTAATGATGTACGTCATGCGTGGGATGCGGTTACACCTGAATTTTGGGCCGATAATTTGGCGTTAAATTGTGGTTCGCAGTTTTTTGCGATGCAGGCGGCGGCTAAGTTAATGATGGCGAAAGTTGTAGCAAGTTCAGGCAGCGAAAATACAAGTTTAAAAGGCAGCATCATTAATTTAGGATCAGTGTCGTGGATGCGTAGGCGCCCTGGCATGGTGGGCTACACCAGCAGCAAAGCCGCAATACATGGAATGACCCGCACGATGGCGCAAGAGCTTGGCCCACACGGCATTCGTGTCAATTGTGTTGTGCCCGGTGCAATTAAAACGCCGAAGCAAGATCGCTTGGTGGTTACACCAGAACTTGAAAAACAATTTATCGACAACCAAGCGCTTAAATTTCGCTTGGTTAGCGAAGATGTTGCCGCTATGGCTTTGTTTTTAGCTAGCGATGATGCGCGGGCTTGTGCTGGGCAGGCGTTTATTGTTGATGGGGGGATTAGTTAGCGTCCAATCTTTACCGATCACCAACTGGGCATCGGTTCCCGTTGGCAAGTATCCTTTAGACTTAGTACTAATCCGCACGACTTTATAAACCTGCCGACTGCCCATATTGCTCGCTAAAACCTTGGCATCTAAGCTAACGCCGTCGCGCAAATACAAAACAGTCTCTTGTTGGTTGAAATTTTTATAATCGGTACAACTGGCTTGGATAACGGTTGCCCCTGCACCAACCCCGCTCAAGATACTGGCTTGTCCGCAAGCAAGACCTTTTTTGCCATTTCCGTTAGCAACACTCAGCCGCACAGTCGGCGCAGGTTTGATTTTTCGCGCTACATCGGTTTTAGTACTGATGTGAACGCGAGGCAGTATGGCAACTTCCGGCCTTGGTGGTTGCGCAGGCTTGGGTGTAGTTACAGGGGCAATTAGCGAAAGTTGGTAGACATTCGGCGCAATCTGCGATAACTGCGAAGTCGGTAAAATCCGCTCGAAGCCCTGGGGCAACGACATTGGCGTTACATCAATACGCCGACGTTCCGACCGATCCGTCTCGGCCTTTAAGCCTTGCACTTCGCCAAGATAAACAACTGACGGTGGTCGGTCTAAAGCAGCAACTTCGGTTACCAAATCATTACTCACGGCTAGTCGACGGTCTAAACCACTTGCGTTTGCAAGCTTGGAAATTTTGGCAAGGTTACGAGCAACCACCAGATCATCCGGTGACATACGAGCTGCTACTTGAATGGCCTCGTAGGCCTCGTCGTATCGACCCTGTTCGAACAACACCACGGCGACACCATTGCGTGCATCCATCGACAATGGATTTAGTTTTAAAACTTTTTTAAATTGAATCATGGCTAAATCGAATTCGCCACGCTCAAATTCAGCGCGACCCAATTGATAGATTTGTTGAATTTTTGAAGATTCACTCATCGCTGTTGCATTTTGCGAATCCTTGAAAGAAACCGAATCTGGGGCAGTTGCCGCGCAACCAATCAAAACAACAGCTGATGCGAACGGCGCTAGCTGACTTATTTTGGATGAACGAAGTAAACGACTCAACATTTGCAATGGTTGTTTCATGGCGACCTCAGAGTTAAACACTAGCGATTCATGTTTTCAAAAGTGTTCAATATTTGAATAAACGCTGGTCCTAGCAAAACCAACAATAGGGAGGGGAAAATCATAAAAATAAGCGGAAACAGGAGCTTTAACGGAATTTTCGCAGCAGTCTCTTCAGCGCGCAGGCGCCTGCGAAGGCGCAGCTCATCTGAGTGCACTCTTAAAGAATCCGCGATGCTTGTGCCAAATTTGTCCGCTTGCAAAATCATTGCCGCAAACATGTGTATTTCAGAGACTCCAGTTCGGGCTGCGAAATTGCGTAATGCTCTTTCGCGCGTTGCGCCCATCCGCAACTCAATCCCAATCAAGTTCATTTCATCGGCTAGGGCCGGGCTTCGAACCGCCATCTCCTTGCAGGTTCGTGCAATAGCCATGTCGAGACCCAAACCAGCCTCAACACACACCACCATTAAATCAATACCATCCGGGAAGGACTCGAAAATTTCCCGTTGTCGAATGCGTTGAGCACGCGCCAAAAAAACCGAAGGCAAGTAGTAACCAACAGCCGCTAAAAAAAGTAACGCGAACATCATTTTGTTCGGTGAAATAGTTACGCCGCTTAAGCGCATTCCAATAAGTGCGATAAATGGCAAAATCAACGCAATGATTGCTTTAAGGCCAAAGTACAAGGGTAAAGTAGACGGGTTACGCCAACCCGCCTGCGCAAACTTTGCGCGAATCCCGGAAATATCGCCAAGATCACTTGGTTTAGACAACTTAGCAAAGGGTTCAACGATGCGGCTCAACCAAGTAGTAAAGCCGTTGCCGACACTCGAGGTAAGCCCAGTTAATCCAGTTGTACCAGCATTAACAACCCGGCCCCGTACTTCTACTGTTCGCAGCACAATCATTGCGACGCCGCCAATCGCGAGCATAACCGTCAGGGCAATCAAACCAACGACCAACATTTGCGCAATCGATAAACTAGCCATACTTCAGACCCTTATCTTTACGATTCGGAACATCCAATAAATCCCTAGAATCATCATAATTGCACAGGTATAAACTAGGTTCAAACCTTTAGGATCACTGAACAAAATCGAAGTAAACTTAGGGTTCACAACGTTCATCATCAGGCCCGTGCAAATAGGCAATGCGGTCAAAATGTAGGCCGACATTTTACCCTCAGCGGAAAGCACTCTTACTTTGCCGTATAACGCCAATCGGTCACGAACCAAACGACTGATATTTTTAAGAACCTCAACTAAGTTGCCACCAGTTTCACGCTGTAGCAAGACAGCAATTACAAAAAATCGTACATCATCCGAAGGCGCTCGGTTTGCCAAATTCATAAACGCCGCTTCCGCAGGCACTCCAAAATTTAACTCCTCGGACAAAATTTTAAATTCTTGCGCAACCGGCCCTGTTAACTCTTCGCCCACCATCTGCAAAGCCGAAGAAAAACCGTGCCCAGCCTGCATACCCCGCGAAATTAAATCAATGGCTTCTGGCAGGTCTCGTTCAATTGTATCTAAGCGTTTGTTGCGCTTCGAGGCGAGGTACAAATATGGAACTACGCCTGCAAACGCAGCGATTGCCATCGCAAACCAAAGCGGCACCGGGGTACCCACTTTCAGACCCATTAATGCAAAAAGCGCAACGCCGAGCGATACGGCGACAAACATCGAGAGCGAAATACCAATACCGCTTTGTTCAACAAACCGATCTAACCCGCCAAATCGCGGTAGCGACAAAATAAAACGATCTAAGGGACTTAAATTGCCCCTCCCACTTTTTAACAAGCGAGCCGCCTCATCAGACGAACCGCCTGCCGATAAATTGCGAAGTCGCTCCTCAAGACGTTTGGCTTCTGGGCCCCGCTGTTCGTTCCACAATAAGTACACCCCTTCGAGCAGCAAAACACCAGCAACGAAGGCTAGAACCAAAAATATTGCGAAACCCAAATTCATGCGGCTCTCTTAACGGTATAAATTTTGCTCGGATCAAAGAGACCATCTGAAACTTCCACGCCGTGAGCACGTAGCCGTTCGATAAACTTTGGGCGCACACCCGTTGCTTTATAGGCACCAACAACATAGCCGTTTTTATCAAGACCTTGTTGTTGAAAAACGAAAATGTCTTGTGCGCTTAGCATTTCGCCTTCCATGCCTGTAATTTCGGTTAAGGAAATCAGCTTGCGAGTGCCATCACTCATACGGGCGATCTGCACAACTACGTGAATAGCAGAAGCAATTTGTTGGCGCATTGCCTTTGGACTTAGGGGCATTCCTGCCATACCAATCATGTTCTCAAGTCGGGCTAAAGCATCACGGGCCGTATTCGCATGAATGGTGCTCATCGAACCTTCGTGTCCTGTATTCATGGCCTGTAACATATCAAAAGCTTCTGAGCCGCGGGCTTCGCCCAAAATAATTCGATCTGGTCGCATCCTTAAAGCATTTTTAACCAGTGCCCGCTGATCGACCTCGCCGCGCCCTTCAATATTTGGGGGGCGCGTTTCTAAACGTACAACATGCGGTTGTTGCAAACGCAATTCAGCCGCATCTTCAATCGTAATAACCCGCTCTTCGATCGGAATCGATGCCGATAAGGCGTTTAGCAGAGTCGTCTTACCAGATCCGGTTCCACCGGAAACTAAAACATTTAATCGACCCTTCACAACACCTTGCAACAGCTCCGAAATTTCGGGCGTCATTGAAGCGTTTCGCACGAGATCGTGCAGCCCCAATGGCCGAACAGAAAATTTACGAATTGATAGCGTGGCACCGTCCAAAGCAAGCGGCGCAATAATTGCATTCACGCGTGAACCGTCAGGCAAGCGCGCATCAACCATTGGGCTTGACTCGTCAATCCGCCGTCCCACTTTTGAAACAATTTTGTCGATGATTTTTAAAAGATGCGCATTGTTATCAAATCGAACATTCGAAGCTTCTAGGACGCCGGCACGTTCAACAAAGATTTTTTGTGGCCCATTGACTAAAATATCGGAAATAGTCGGGTCTGCTAATAAAACCTCAAGCGGGCCAAATCCTAGTACCTCGTTTTCAATGTCTTGGGCTATTTGTCGACGCTCGCTACTGTTTAGCGCCAAACCCTTCTCTTGAATCAACATTTCAGTGGTAGCGCGTAGCTCGTCTTTTAGCCGCTGCGCCCCAAGGCGATTGATTGCATCTAGGTCAATACGCTCCAACAGCTGCAAGTGTAAGGCTGCCTTTAATTCAGCATAGGCGCTACCGGCAATCGAATTGCGAGTAGCGTGGTCGCCAAAGTTACCTTGCGTTGTTCCGTTGTCCCCAATTAGGTCGCGTAGGCTCATACGGGCTTCCGAGTACCAAATAATTGGCCCAACCACTTGGTAGAAGCTACTTGTGTAATTTCTTGAGGGCTTATATGACTTGCCAGCTCGTTAATCGCTTTACTTAAGGGGTCTTTTGGCGCGTGATCTAAAATCGAAACACCATGATTAGCCGTGTGAACGGCAGCTGGCCAAGAATTGGGAATCAAGTGCTTAATATTGACTCCTAACGCCTTTTGAACATCTTCAGCACCAATATCACCACCCTTTTGTACTCGGTTTGCAACCAAGCGAACTTTATCTCTCGGGTACCCAAGATTATTCATCAAGTTTAATAATCGTTTGCTGTCTTGGATTGACGGAATACTTAATTGCATAACAACATAAATTTCGTCGCACAAATCAAGCGCTTTGACCGAAACGGCATCAATCCCTCGGCCTATATCCAGCAGAGTAAAGTCAAACGTACTACGACTGGTGGTAATTAGTTGCTCAATGACAATGGGTTTTATTTCCATCGCCCGTTCTGGTGTATCCGGCCCCGGCAATGCCCATAGTCCGGTCTGAATAGGCATCATTAGGGCCTTTAAAAATTCCGAATCGGCGCGATCAATTTGGCGTGCTAAGTCCGATAAAGTTACCGTTGGTTGGCGCTCCGTTAAATAAACTATCGCGTCACCAAATTGCAAATTTAAATCAAAAAACCCCACCGCCCGACCACGCTTGGCTAGGGCAGTTGCTAGGCTTGTTACCAAGAACGTAGCACCGCTGCCGCCCTTGGCTGATACAAACGCAATCGTCTTGCTTTTTTTTCCGCGACCGTTTAACGAAGCTGACCGATCCACTTGACGCGCAACGGCCTCTTTCAGTTCGCCATTGACAAGTGGCAATGGAACAATTTCCCGAACGCCGATTCGCATAGCGTTTAATAAAAACTCTGGCGAACGATCCGCAGCTAGCAAAATAAAAGCGGTTTGCGGCAAGTTTCGGATGGTCGATTCCAGCATTGCCAAGTCATCGCGATTAACACCGTTAAAATCCGCCACCACTACATCCGGCCGATTTTTGTTTATGTCCGCCATTAAGGTTTGTTGATCCCCAGCTATCGTTGTAACTTGAATCGGTTCTGCCGTAGTCGGCACGTTTGCACTTAACCGTTGCAAGTCGCCAGAGTGGGTCGCCATTAAAGACAGTTTCATGCTCATTTTTTTCTCACGGACGATAGACTCTTTTGCAATTCAAAATTAAGTACAAGCTGGGTTAGTTGAGCCGTCTATTGTCGACAAAAGGCTTTCGCGGGGTAAGACGACGGTTTGATTTGGAATCGGCAGCGTAGCTGGCAAAAACCACGCTATCGACGAAATACTCACCCCAGTAATTGAAACGCTAACAGCGCACACCTCGGTTGCTGCGCAACCCACCTGCGCGCCAGATAATGGTGTGACTGTAATTGCGCTCGCAGGCGTGCCCGCTGGCAAGAAAAAAGCCATTTTGTTTTTCGCGGCCGTTCGTCCCGCCGTTGTGTTAGCACAAACGACCGCAGTGCGGGCCCCATAACGAGTTGCCTCACCTGCAGAATTAACCGCATGCAGCCAGCGCCCAAAATCGACAATGCCTAACAGCAACTGAACGAGGAACAACATCACAAGCGCCATTTCAACGGCAGCAACCCCAGTTTGCTTTGCGTGACGACGATTACGTCCGAGGAGTGTGCTCATAGCGGCCTTGGCATAGCGACGCTAATTGAGGGGAAGGTAATGTTAGGAATTACAAAACTCGCGAGGCTTGTAAATTGATAAGCGGTCGCTGGGGGGCCTATAGTAACCACAACGACGTCCATCGTGCCATAAAACGGAGAAACGCTCCCCGAAACCGATATGTTTCCAAGCGCGGCTACGTTCTCAGGCGCTTGAACGCTGACATTTGCAACCGTTAGGTTTGGCAATACGGGCGTTATACCAGTGCAATTGGCTAAACCACACACGGCAACGTTGGCGGCTTGGGTCCTAGTTTGAACTTGTAACGCTGGAGTAGTGGAATCACGTTGCGCTAGGTAGCGCGCTGCCGAACGCGCTTGCTTAGCTAACGTATCGTAATAGTGAATTGCACGACCTAACTCAGCCACACCAAGCGAAGTTGTAACCAATAGCATCGTAATTAATGCCATTTCTACTGCGGCGGCCCCCTTTGATTTTGATCGGGTATTCATTGCACAAGATACGGCGAGGTTGCACTGGAACCACCGCCACCTGTACCGCCACCGCCAGGAACACCGCTCAAGGTGCACGGTGTATTCGGATCGCTGAGTAAACCAACATACTCAACCTTTTGTACAAATGTTCCAGTTGGCCCACTCGTGGGGTAAGGTGCAAGCATAAACAAGCAAGCAAATCCTTTAATGTCCGCGCGTGGCGGGCTAGCCGCAGTAAATTCGGCGCAATCAACGATTGGCGCTGCGATCAAACGGCGTGGACGCCCGAGGCTGTTATGTTGGGCTGGCGTTGATATCGCCGTTGCATTAAAGTTATTTGAAGCAAAGCCTCCCTGAGATGGCGCAAAAGAGCTTCCGAGCGCTCTGCGTCTTGCATAGTCTGTCCGATAGGCTCCCCCCACAATCGGTGTAGCGGTGTTGTACGCAAATCCTGTGTAATCTGGCGGTGCGTCAGCCGGCGTTATAGTGTTCGCATAAATACCAAAGCGCGAATTCCACGAGCGATGAACACTAGCGTTGATTCCGGATTCCGCTCCAACCTCTTGACCGATGCTGACCACGCCACATTGCCCTTGGCCTTCAAGGAGCCCCGAGATTTCCGGCGCTCCGCCAGCCGGGGGATTGAAATCAATCCATCCAAAATTGCCGGGACTCAATGCAGGACAAGTCCTTGCACCAGAGGCGCAGGGCGCTGGAAGCCAGCTTCCAGCTATTAAGCCAAACGAAGGCGTGGCATTAACTTGGCAAACAGCCACTGGGGTGAGCCCACAAGTAGTCGACCCCGTTGGGTTTCCGGGACCGCCCGGCGATTTCGACGCCACAGCGCTTGCTGCAATACTAGTGGTCGGGGCAATAGACGCGCCGCTGCCGGGCACAAGGTTAGTCAACAAGATAAACGTCAAAGGCAAATCGGTAAAGGTGTGCTGGCACTGAGCAAACCGCGCCGCAAACGTTGAAGCACCTCCACCAACCGAGCTAAACGGCCCATTCAAATTCGCCGAAAATTCGACTGAAATAGTACTTATAGTGCGACTTTGGAAATACGCTCTATTTACACTCGTACTTGGTCGAACACCGGCCGCCGACCGAGCCGATGCATTCGTCATAGCAAGCCCATGAGCGACCGCCGCATTTAAAGCGAAACTTGGAAATCCTACAGGGTCGTTTGATCCGGGTGTCAATTGCGAGGCAGCTGCCAATGCGCAAGCGTCCATTGCACTTTGCACCTCAGTGCGCGTCACAAACATACGCGCAGTATCTACTGCCAACCCAACAATGCCGAGCATTAGGGCCAACGAGAGCCCTGCAATAATTGCAGCCGCCCCTCGCTGGCGTTTGCTATTGGCCCTTGGGGTTTTCACTTCCCCCCTCCACTGCCCTGAGGTTCACTGCTAATTACTGGCCGAACAGATAAACTTTTTTGATATGCCTCGGTGCTATTGTTCGCTGAATTCGCATCCAGTGCATGCACTGTGTTGGAACCTTTTGCGGCATTCGGATTAATTATCATGGCAGCTTTCGCAGCGCGTACTGTATCGCCAAATTTAGCATCTAGTTGCGGTGTTTCGGGAGCACCCGGCATCGTCATCCTTAAAGACGAGCATGCGCTCAACGTAAAACAAGCACCAACAAACGCGAACTGAATTAATTTTTTATAGGGCAACATAAGTAATTCCTTATTTCAGTTCAAGTTTAGGTTGCGCTTTACGATCTTCCGGCACGTCTTGATGACCGGAACCTTCAAGCGCTCCACTACCAAAAATTTGACCGCGGCTGGCCGGCTTAAAGTTATCCGTTGGTAACGCTGGCTCTTGTTCTAAAGCCTTAACCAATCGGGCGGTAATGATAATTAGTAGTTCCGAACGTTCGTTTTGAAACTCTGAAGAACGAAACAACGAACCCAAAATTGGCAGTTCGCCTAGGCCAGGCAGTTTTTTGATAATTTCCGAAACGTTATTTTTGATTAAACCCGCAATCGCAATGCTCTGACCATCACCCAAAATCACTTCGGTGTTAGCGCGACGCGTTGTAAAGCCAGGCAAGATTGTCGTAACGCCATTGGTTGACGCAAATGGGTTACCCGACTGGTTCAGTTCTGAAACTTCCGGAGCGATTCGTAAACTAATTTGGCCGCGATCTAAAACAGTTGGCAAAAACTTAAGGCTTACCCCGTACTCTTTTTCCTCAAGGGTAATAACCGTCCCACCGTTTTTACTTTCTTGAGATACGGGAATGAAGATTTTTCCGCCAGCCAAGAAACTCGCCTCTCGGCCACTAATAGCAATTAGGCTTGGTTCGGCCAGCACCTTCAAAACACCGTCTTGTTTTTGAGCATCGAAAACAATTCCTCGACCGTCAGCTTTAGTAACGCCGAGTGCCGACGGGCTCGTTGATTGCAACGCACTAAGGATCGACCAACTCCAGTCACCGTTTGTTCGTGACCCTTTAACTGAAACACCCAATTTTTCAATTAATGTTCTTGAAACTTCAGCTACTTTTACATCAATCATGACTTGCATCGGCTGATCAATTTTTAGTAAGTTAATCACTTTCGGCACGCCGCTGGCACTTGCGCCACCCCCCGCGGGTGCTGCCGCTTTCGGTGCGGCTGCGCCGCCCTTAGCGCCACTTGATTCATTTGCGTTAGAAGCAGCACTGGGCAAGTTTAAACTGCGGGTGTAGGCTCTAATAAAGCCTTCGGCAATATCGATTGCTTCTGTACCTTTTAATGCTGAGCTGACTGAACCAGTGAGTACGATCGACTCGGCTGCACTGCGAATCTCGATGCCTTTTTCGCTAGGCAACAAACGTCGCATTTGTTCTTGTAAAGACGCAGTATCAATCTGCACAACAACATCTAAAACAGTAGTTCCGCCGCCTTGATGCCACAACATTACGTTGGTCGAGCCAAATGTTTTTCCGATTAAATACAATTCGCGAGAGCTAATTAAAGTAACGTCAGTAACGGCTGGATTTCCAATAGAAATCCGTTCTATCGTTTGCGGCAAACGCAATAGGGTCGATTTGCCGACGATCAAAGATAACGGCGGCCCCATTTCAACAACACCAGTGCGCTCGGGTGCAGCGGACGCAGCAATCGGTGGACGGACTACAGGTTTAGCTTGAGTCGGCTTGGTTTCACGTGACTTGGCAACAGCAGACTTTGCCGCAGTTGCTTCGACTGCAAGCGCTAAAGGAAAGTAGCTACCAATTAAAGCAACGCAAAGCCCAACAACGGAGGGTTTCAAAATAGATAACTTTCTCATGTTAAAGATCAGCCTCGGAGCGCTGTACACCACGAATTACTTCTACCCGTGAACGCGCTGGCTGCAAGGCGACCGCAGGAGCCGCTTCTATTGCAGGCCGAGGCGCCGCAACTTTTTTTGGCTTGGCCGGTGCGGCAGCAACAACTGGTGCAGACGCTGGCGCAGGTTGCGCTTTAGGTTTGTCGCCTCTTAGCGCGAGCAGATCGTCCGTCCGAATTCCATCCGTGGGTACCATTTGTTGGTCGACCTGATTTCGCAGCACGAGGGATAAACTTCCGATACTTCGAGCAAGATCAATTTTTTCCGCTTGACTTGGCGTTACTTGTAAAGTCACGGCGTTTACTACCTTCGGTTTGGTTTCGTCACGAAACGCTTCTTGCGCAACGGCTAAAACTTGAATTCGCTCTAGCAAAATTTTTGAAATAGCTTCTTCGCGCCCATCGCGAACATTGACCATCACATCAACAAAACTGCCGGGTAGCGCGAAGCCAGCAACGCCGACCACCTCATTCACCTTAACCGTGATTGCTCGAAACCCCTCCGGTATCGCAGCCGCGAGACCGCCTTTCGAGCCAATGGCAGCCAGGCGAGTGTCTAAAATAGGTTCGCCCCGAAGCACGTTCGAACTTGGTACGCGACCGACTAATTCAGCGGCAGTCGCAAAAGCGCCGGTGGGCTTTGCATCGCCAGGCCACGAAACCTCTTGCAACATGCTCGCCGCCATTGGCGTGCCGAGGGAAATGTCTTGGAGTGCTACTACCACTTTTCCTGAAGAGTTTTGGCTACCAGTAACAAACCGGGTTCCAAGAAGCATAGCGGCAACACCACTAATCAGGGCTAAGAACAATACGAGTATTGCCTTGGAACTTTTCATTTAACAATCCAGTAAAAGAACACTAAACAAATTTGAAAACACTTAAAGACGATAAAATAAAAAAACCACTAACAATCGCCCAAGAAAACGGCATTCGATCTGCAGTTCTGTATGCCACAGGTTTTAGCCCACTAAACCAAGAAAGCGCTACGTGCTTTATTCCTGAAAATACTTCGGCGCCGTTTCCAAAAAAGATAATGCGCCCAATTGCAAGAACCCCACCCGATAGGGCCAGCAACAAAATAAATAAACCGACCTCTCTCAATTGAAGCCACGAGGACAAAGCAATGACCAACTTTGCATCACCTGCGCCCCAAAACTTCAATGCGAACAGAAAGAAAACAAAAACAAAAACGACGACAACCGACGTGAAAGATTGTTTAAAGCCTAAAGCACCCGGCAAAGAAGAGCTCATCAAACCGGCTCCTAAGGAGCCAAATGAATTGAAAAGTAGACCGGCTAATAAAATAATCACAGTTGCAAGATTAGGTATTTTTCGCCTGCTGGTATCCGCAAACAAAACCCAAAATAGCAATATCGCCAACCCAAACCTCAAACACCAAATCAAAAGACCGCTTTCCGGTGATGTGATAAACATTTTCGGACAACCCAGATTAGATACTTTAAAACTAAGTTCTCAGTTGTTTGACCAAAGAGATGCAACTCAAAGCTTTCATACCTAACACCCAGCGGGCAAATTGCCAAGGCATGTTGCAATTGATCCGTACAAAAGCGATAGATTGGTTCCTGTAAGCGATACCGCGCTAAAAATGACAATTGCAATTAACGCTGCGATGAGCCCGTACTCGATAGCCGTAACTCCGTTCTCGTCCAAGAAAAAACTTCTCATTAAAACCAGCATAAGTCACCCTAAGGAATAGTTGCTGGAATCCAGCGGTTCGAGGCACTTTAGAAAGCTTCAAATTCTAATAAGATCTAGGAATAGATCCAAATCTTGCTAGAAGTTGATTGTTCGAAAGCTCTTCGTTCAATCTGCCAGTAGATAAAACAGGCCTGAATCCGTTAGATCTTAGGCCCATTTTTTTGACGAATTGGTTTAAGGCGTTGGTAAAACAAGCCTAGCTGCGATTGCATCAAAAATTGCGTCCAACCTTGTTCCGGTTAAACCGACGGCTACAACAATTACAATCGCAATCAAAGCCGCAATCAAACCATACTCAATCGCTGTAACGCCTTCTTCTTCTTGCCAAAAACTTTTAACTAGTTGCAACATGATGTAACTCCTAAAATTGTTAGAAAAATTTCGATATCGCTTTTGTTCCTTCAAACTTGAGCAAACTCGATGAACGAATTTTAAGAGAGTGTTGGTATTTTGCACATCCCCAAAAACAATGAACTCGGGGTGAGTCAAGGGGTGAGACTGGGGTGGTTCTTTCATTAATTTTAATGAGAGAGAAAGTGCTTTTCTTAATTTTGTTATCCCATATACTTAATTAACGAACAGTCACAAATAATTCCGAACAATTATTCGCCCCAATCGAACCTCAAACTTCGTAAGTCAAAACTCAAACTAAAACCTTGAATCCGAATCAAGACGATCATTCAAAACCGCCGTTAACAACGGTGCTTGTTATCGACGATCATCCCGTAACAACACGCGGGTTGCGTTGGCTATTTGAAGGGCAATCGCGAGCAACGACAATGGAAGTCGCACATTCGATTGACGAGGCAATTGCTAAACTAAACACTTGCAACCGTGATGAATATTTAGTGCTACTCGATTTATCAATGCCAGGGGTTTCAGGCCTTGAAGGATTCAATTTTTTTCGCCGCCAATGGCCTACATTAAAAATAGCGATTTACTCTGGCCATGAAGACCACAATTTAATTTTAGAAGCACTGCGCAACCAAGCAGCGGGGTTTATTCCGAAATCGATGCATCCCGATTTGGTGGTTGATGCAGTATTTTTAATGTTGGATGGTGGCATTTATATGCCAGCAGATATTTTGCTAAGCACTCCGTTTCAGTCTGAAAGCAATACAGAGCCAAATCAATCCCAAAAAATCCAACGCATCATCGGCACAATGCCCCCTCGTCGATTAGAAGTTTTGCAATTAATGGCAAACGGCGCAAACAACAAAGAAGTTTGTCGGCAGCTCAACATGAGCGTGAATACGGTAAAGACCCACGTATCCCTTATTTTTGCCACTTTCGAGGTTCACAGCCGTCAAGAGTTAGTTAGCTTGATGCAATCTTCACGCTAAGACGAACACCGCCGTCGGTCTGCCGATGCGACCCTCTAGTCAGCGTGAACTATCAAGATTGTCTGTCTAGGACAACACTGCAGTCCATCAACAAGAAACACCATTTTTGGACCGAGCGAAACATGAAACCCCTTTTACGCGCTGTAGATAACACTGGCGACTTGGTCGTCACAACCGGGGCCCATGAAGTGGCTGAGCATACATTTTCAAACACTACTGTTTTTAAAAGAACCACCAAAGGGATTGAGGAGTCACGCAATCGTCAATGTGAGTTACCCCAGCGCTTAAAGTCAATGCTGTTGTTAATCGATGGTCGTACGCCCGTTTCGCGTTTTTTACAGACACTCACTGTTTACGGTGATGTCACCGAGCTGTTTCAAGTTTTGCTCGATTTAGCTTTGATCGAAGCAATTACAGTTGGATCGTCATTTGATGCGGTTGCAGCTAAACCTGAATCAGCGCGCCCGCAGCCAAGCGAGCCGGTGTCTAAACCGCAAACTAAGCCAGAGAATATTAATTTTGATTCGCTTAGCGATCAAATGGGGTTTGGCAAACAAGCATCCGCAAACCAAACTCCTGAATTTCGTGCGGCACCGGCACCATTTTCGCCCGAGCCTCGTGCGGGAAATTTCGGAAGTGCATTTGCACCGCCAGTTCGTAATCAAATGGCATCGGCCGCTCCAATGTCGCCACAATCGGCCCAGTTAAAACGTGCCTTAAATTTAGTTAACGATTGGATTCCCGATTTGTTCGGTGCGGATTCGATCGAAGTGATGTTGGAGCTCGAAAAGTGTACCTCGAGCGATCAACTGGTATCGACCGTAACTGAACTTCAGCCGCTTATGTTGCAAAAGCTTGGCAAACCAGAGGCAGTAAAGCGCCTTGGCGCACTCAAAGAAACGTTGCAAAGCCCGTTTTAATTTAGACCGTTTTCGCTTTATCGACCAAGCATTTATTTAATCAATTAATTTCATAGCCAGGAACCATTATGTTAGTACGCTTAATTTACGCCAGCACCGCCACCGACGGCGTTGACATGAACGAATTCAAACGCATTTTAGAAACAGCCCAACGCAACAACGCGAACCGCGATTTAACCGGTGTTTTGTGTTTTAACAGCCGCGTGTTTTTACAAGCACTTGAAGGTAGCCGCGAAGCGGTAAATGATTTGTACGCAAAACTAATGCGCGATACACGTCATCACAACTTAGCAATTATTAAATACGAAGCCATTGAAGAGCGTCGTTATTCTGAATGGTCGATGGCCTTTGCTGCTGCCAGCCAAAACAATCGCGCTTTGTATTTGAAGCACGGCATGCAGTCACAATTTAACCCCTACGGCATGACCGAAAAACAAGCCGAAGCTTTGTTGACCGAAATGGCTTCTACTTCGTCCAAACTACAAACAGCCGATAACGCTGGTGGTGGCGACGCAGAAGGCGCGAACGACCCTGTGGCTAAAAAGGGCGGCTTGCTGTCACGTTTTATTCGCTAAAAAAGTAGCAACTAAGCACTGATGGAATTAAACCCATTGGTGCTTTGAACCAATTGCCTCAAAGATGATACCTTTGGGGCAATTTTTTTTGGGGGAGCCTCGTGGATAAAAATAACAATGCAAATCAGGGCGCAAGCACCTCGATTTTAAACGGGCATTACGGTGGCATCCCTGCCCTAATTATCACGACACCGTTTTCAAAAGCGGCCATTAGTTTATTTGGCGCGCATTTGCTGTCTTTTGCCCCGCATGGCGAACCGGATTGGCTCTGGTTATCGCAACGGCTTGCAGGCTTACCCACGCCGATCCGTGGCGGCATCCCTATTTGCTGGCCGTGGTTTGCAAAAGAGGGGCAATTACCCGAAGCGCCACAGCATGGCTACGCGCGCACAGCGTTGTGGGATATAACCGAGCAGCGCATCGACCCGCGCGGTGCCGTGCGCCTTGTTTTAAAGCCGCTAGAGACGCTTCAGCCGGGCCTTGCCGTCCAATTAACTGTAACCATTAGCGAAATGCTGCAACTGTCTTTGCTAACGGCTAACAACGGTACAAATAACATCACCTATAGCCAAGCGTTTCATACTTACCTTGCCGTAGAAGATTCGCGGCAATGCATTATCGAAGGGCTGAATGGGCTCACGTATTTGGACAAATTGCAAAATTACGCACCCCAGCTACAAACTGGCACGTTCCATCATCAGCCACCATTTGATCGCATTTACGAGCAAACCCAAGGTAGTTATCAAGTGTTAGACCGCACGAGCGGGCGTCTGCGCTTAATGGCGTCGTCGGGTAGTCGTAGCGCTGTGGTGTGGAACCCCGGCCCTGAAGGTGCTGCCGCAATGGCTGACGTTGGGGAGCAATGGCGGCAATTTATTTGCGTCGAGGTCGCCAATGCGCGCCAAGATTGTCGCACTTTGCAACCGGGTGAAGCGCACACTATGAGCATGAGTATTAGCTAAGACAGCGCTAAAAAAAATACTAAAGTTTGTTGGCGAAGGGCTAAACTTGGTCGATCTGTAGGGGCTTTTGTAGGCGCCAGCAAAGAATATAAACCTGAGTTAAAGTAAGTCATTCGCTATTGATGTGACATAGCTCGACAACTATAACTTTCCCTCTTTCAAAAAATGACTTCAAAATTTATGCTTTCAAGCCGAAGCAGTACTTCGGTTCAAAATTTATTCCGTTCGGCGGTATTTGCAACGGGTGTTTTCGCCGCTTGTGGTCTTGTACAAGCGCAGCAAGTATTTAAGGTAACCACAATCCCAGAAGAAGCCGCGACCGAACAAACTCGCAAATTTGGCCCTATCGTTAAGTACCTAGAGAGTGCTTTGGGTATGAAAGTAGAATTCACGCCCGTATCGGACTACCCCGCAGCGGTAGAAGCGATGGTAAACAAAAACGTCGACATGGTTTGGTTTGGTGGTTTTACTTATGTCCAAGCGTCTAATCGATCTGGTGGTAAGGTGATTCCTATTGCTCAGCGCGTGGAAGACACAAAGTTTCAGTCGGTGTTTATTACCAAAGCCGATTCGGGTATCAAAACCTTGGCCGATTTAAAAGGCAAGCAAGTTAGTTTCGGATCGCAATCCAGCACTTCGGGTCACCTCATGCCGCGTAGCTTTTTATTGCAAGCCAATATTGATCCCGACAAAGACTTTAAGCGAATTGCATATTCGGGCGCGCACGATGCAACCATTGCTTCTGTTGTAAGCGGTAAAGTCGATGCGGCTGCATTGGATATTACGGTTTGGAACAAATTCGTAAGTGAAGGAAAAGTCGATACCAAAGCGGTGGTTGTCTTTTACACCACCCCAGGCTATTACAACTATAATTGGGCGGTTCATGCTGACATGCCCGTGGCAATGCGTGAAAAGGTTACCAAAGCGCTATTAGCTTTAGACCCAGCAACCCCCGCAGGTAAAGAAATTTTGGGTTTAAATCGCGCTACGCGATACATACCGACCAAAGCAGAAAATTATGCGGGTATTGAAGCCGCTGCACGTAGCGCTGGCCTGCTGCGTTAATTGATTTAAAAAAGGTTTTAGTGCAAGTTCATTTAGATTCGATTGTTGCAAAACATCCGGCCGCCAAAGCCGGAGCGGTTTCGGCTATTCGCAGCATTTCGCTTGATATTAAAACCGGTGAACAAGTAGCGGTTATTGGCCCATCGGGTGCCGGCAAAACAACCCTATTGCAATGTATCGCTTGTGCCTTAAAGCCCAGCGATGGCGGGTTTCGTTTAAACCAAAGCAACCCGTGGAGTTTAAGCAATTCGCAATTACAGATTTTGCGCGGGCAATTATTTTTAGCGCCACAAGTGCCCCCGTTACCACCCCGGCAGCGCGTAGTTACTGCCGTGTTGGCAGGGCAACTTCCGCAAATGAGTTTTTTACAAAGTTTGCGCAGCTTGTTTTATCCGATTGATATACCAAGCGCCGAAGCCGCTTTAGGCTTATTTGATTTATCCGAAAAACTTTTTGATCGGGTTGATCGTTTGTCGGGTGGCGAACGTCAGCGCGTTGGCCTAGCGCGCGCGTTAGTTGCAAAAGCAAAATTATTACTGATTGATGAACCACTTTCGGCGCTAGACCCTACCCGTTCCGAGCAAGCAATGGTGTCGTTAACCAAAGCTGCCAAAGATCAAGGGGCAACCTTGGTGTGTACTTTGCACCAAGTCCCTATGGCGTTAAAACACTTTGACCGTATTATTGCGTTGCGCGATGGCGAAGTGGCATTCGATTTACCCTCGGCTTTAGTGACCGCCGAGCGTTTGCAGCAACTGTATGCCAATAAACTTGACGAACTGACTGCGCCCAGCACCATTGATATTGATGCAGTGGTGGCTGCCACTAGCCCGGCCATTATGCATTGCCGATGAGCGCCTCGTTAGACACTAATAAGGCAAGCACAAGTAACCTAGGCATTAACAACCCAGGCACACGCGACCCTGCCTGGCAAGGGCGGGTCTTTTGGTTTATTGCCGCCATCGTTATTGTTTGGCCCTTGCTAGTAGTGGGCGAATTTAAGCCTTGGGTTTTATTTGAGCAAGGCAATATAAAACCTACTTTAAAATTTTTAGGCGACTTTTTTCCACCCAAAGTTGACGCCGAGTTTATGACTATGGTGGTCTTAGAAACATGGCGCACCGTAGCAATGGCAACGGCCGGTATTGCATTGGCGTTAGTGATTGCCGTGCCGATGGCTTTAGTATCTGTGCGGGTTCTTTCTATTTCTGCCCTGCCCGGAAAAATGGACACTTTGCCCGCTGTGCTTCGGCAACTTGTGCGCTGGATATTAATTATTTTACGTAGCGTACCCGAACTTATTTGGGCCCTTGTTTTTGTACGCGTAGTTGGCCTTGGCCCCACTGCTGGCGTACTAGCCATTGCATTAACTTATGGCGGTATGCTGGGTAAAGTGTATGCAGAAATTTTAGAAAGTGGCGATAGCGAAACCACACGCAATTTGCTGCGTAACGGTGCGGGTCGTCTGCAAGCTTTGTTTTACGGTTTAGTGCCGCAAAACGCCGCCGAACTCACCAGCTACACAGTTTACCGTTGGGAATGCGCAATTCGTTCCTCGGCTGTTTTGGGTTTTGTGGGTGCTGGTGGTTTGGGCCAACAAATGGACGCCTCTATGAAAATGTTTAACGGCTCCGAAGTAGCCACGATGTTGTTGGTGTTTATGCTGCTGGTTTGGCTTGCCGATTGGGCCAGTGCTTGGCTGCGTAAGTCCTTAGCGTAACCAAAATGACCATAGAAGCTGCCAACCAAAACTATCGCTTACCGCCCGGATTATTTTCGGCGCGATGCACCGCTTGCTGGTTTGTTTTTGGGTTAATTCTTTTAGCCATTGCTAGTTTTTGGACGCTCGATTTGCAATGGGCCAAGTTTTTTTCGGCCGATGCGTTTCGCAAAATGGGCAAATTTATTGGTGAACTACTCACGCCCACTTTTGAGTCGAAATTTTTAGCTAAACTAATACCTGCAACACTAGAGACTTTAGCGATGTCGCTGCTGGGCACGCTGTTAGCCGTCATTTTAGGTCTAGCTTTAGCGCTGCCCGCTAGCCGAACTTATCCGGGCGATCCAGCGCATTGGCGTTTACCAACCCGTATTATTTTGAACGCGCTACGCAGCATTCCAGAATTGGTATGGGCCGCCTTATTAATTATTAGTGCCGGCCTTGGACCCTTTGCAGGAACCCTTGCTTTGGGTTTGCATACATCTGGCGTGCTGGGCCGTTTGTTTGCCGAAGCCCTAGAGAATGCCTCGCCTGATGCGGGTAGCGCGCTACGCGTGCGCGGCATAAGCGAGGGCCGTATATTTTGGTACGCGCTAGTTCCGCAAGTATTGCCTCAATTGCTAAGCTATAGCTTATACCGTTGGGAAAACAATATACGCGCGGCTGCTGTCTTGGGTGTAGTTGGTGCAGGTGGGTTGGGCCAAATGCTGGCTTTTCACATGGGGCTATTTCAGATGCCCGAGACCAGTACCATTTTGATTGCGATGTTGTTGCTAGTCGCATTAGTCGATGGTTTAAGTTATTTCAGCAGAAAAAAACTAGCGTAGCTTCTCGATGTTTTGAGAACCTAACGCTAGTTTAAAAAAGTAAAGTTACGCTACTTTTTTGTCAAAGAATTGTTCATCTTCGGTAGAGCCTTTTAATGCCGTAGTCGAGCTGCCATTGCCTTCAATGGTGGTCGTTACTGCATCAAAGTAACCGGTTCCCACTTCACGCTGATGCTTTACTGCCGTAAAGCCACGCTCGGCTGCTGCAAACTCAGCTTCTTGCAATTCTACAAACGCGCTCATGTTGTTGCGCGCATAGCCGTGCGCTAAGTTAAACATCGAATAGTTCAAGCTATGGAAACCAGCTAAGGTAATAAATTGGAACTTGTAACCCATTGCCCCTAGTTCGCGTTGGAACTTTGCAATAGTTGCATCGTCCAAATTCTTTTTCCAGTTAAACGACGGCGAGCAGTTGTACGACAACATTTTGCCTGGGAATTTTTTATGAATTGCTTCGGCAAATCGCTTGGCATACGCTAAATCGGGCTTACCAGTTTCACACCAAACTAAGTCGGCATAGGGTGCATAAGCTAATCCGCGCGAAATCGCTTGCTCTAAACCTGGACGGGTCTTGAAGAAACCTTCAACAGTACGCTCGCCAGTTAAGAAAGGAATATCGTTTTCATCCACATCCGATGTTACTAAATCGGCAGCTTCTGCATCGGTACGGGCTACTAAAACAGTAGGCACGCCCATGACGTCAGCAGCTAAACGCGCAGCGACTAATTTTGCAACCGCATCGCGGGTTGGCACTAAAACTTTACCGCCCATGTGTCCGCATTTTTTAACAGCCGCCAATTGATCTTCAAAATGAACACCAGCAGCGCCCGCTTCAATCATCGACTTCATTAATTCAAATGCATTTAAAACGCCACCAAAACCGGCTTCTGCGTCGGCAACGATCGGTGCGAAATAATCAATATAACCAGGATCGCTTGGGTTCTTGCCTTCGCTCCATTGGATCTGGTCACAACGTGTGAAGGTATTGTTAATCCGCTTAACAACCAACGGCACCGAGTTAATCGGATACAACGATTGGTCTGGATACATTTCACCAGCCACGTTTGCATCGCCCGCAACTTGCCAGCCAGATAAGTAAATCGCTTTCAGGCCAGCTTTAACTTGTTGCATGGCTTGGTTGCCCGTTAATGCGCCAAGAGCGTTAACAAATGGCTCCTCAGTGACTAGGTTCCATAATTTTTCGGCACCGCGCTTTGCTAGCGTGTGCTCGGGTTGCAACGAACCGCGTAAGCGCACAACTTCTTCGGCGCTGTAGCCGCGTTTGATACCGCGCCAGCGTGGGCTCTCGGACCATTCGCGTTGTAATTTTTGTGCTTCAAGTTCTCTGCTAGGCATTTGATTCGTCCTTTAATAGTTGGAGGGAGTAGCCAAATGATAGAAGCCAATGCGGCAGCGCAGCAAACTTATTTCACAAAACAACAATAAATAAACTTGTTTAAAAACAATGGGTTAACAAAATATTTCACAATGCGGAACGCAGGTCGTGGCTGTGAAATAGGCAACGGCATAGATAACGAGGTTCGTTTCGAATGGCGAAATGATAATTCCGCATTGTGAAATAATAGAGGGTTTTATCAGTATTTTTACTTCGATTTCGCCGAAATTTCATAATGCGGCATACAACGGGGATTTCTTTGGGCTTTAACAGCAGAATTTAGTTACGAGAAACAATCGGTTATTGAGGATCAATTGCATTTTCTTCTCAGTGATTTGCAACCCAATTTTCTACCGATAACTCCGTATAGCCTCCGAAATCAATCTCATTATTCGTAACCAAGGTCAAACCAATACTGGCTGCATGCGCCGCTATTAATCGATCCATCGTGTCACGGTTACGGTCTCGCAACGCGGCGCGCTTTACACCGAAGCATTCAGCGGCTGATTCAGTAAATGGCAACACGGGAACTCGTGTGGTCAACGACTGAAGTGCACGGATATCCAAATCACGCTGTTCCGCAGACCGCGAAGCGCTTTGTATCTCAACCCCAGCTCTTAGTTCTGCATAAGTCACGACTGACATTACTGCATCTCCACGCCGCAAAGTCCTTAGGCGATTAACAACATCAGGAGGGTTGTTTTTAATCAGGTAAATGCAGATATTGGTATCAAGCATGTAACGCATTAACGTTTAAGCCCCGGTTTACCACTCCAGTCACGATCTTTCTCTGGATGGAACTCCCGTCCTTGTTCCATAAAGCTCGGGCTGAACATTGCAAATATTTCGCCAATATCGTCTAGAGTTTCATGCACGATTGGGCGCAGAACTAATGTGTTGCCTACTCGCTCGATTTCCACGTCTTGAGCACCGTCTACAAACTGCAACTCAACGGGAATTCGAACTGCCTGCGAGTTACCGCTTTTAAATATTTTTGTCAGCATTTTAATCACCTAAAACAAAGTGTGTATACAGTGTATACGCATGGAGGAAGATGATCAATAGGCTTACACGTTTAAGTAGTCTGGTAAGCCACTGCTTTCTAATGGCGCTCAGCGAACGGCATTCTCTACCCGCCCGCTTGGTCCGTGTCTTTGTCAAAATCAGGATCGGTATCTGGCAGCAACGCTTGGCTTTGCGCCTCAGGCAAAGCTTCAATGCCCTTCAATTTGCGGGTAATCGCACGCGACCTAACCTCGGCATTATCTAGCGAATTAGTAACTGTTTGCAGTTGCGCGCGGGTCTTGGCCAGCACATCGCCAAACTTACCAAACTCGGTTTTTACTGCACCTAGTAAAGTCCACACTTCGCTCGAGCGTTGCTCGATTGCAAGGGTTCTAAAGCCCATTTGTAGGCTGTTTAAAATGGCCGACAAGGTAGTTGGCCCGGCCAAGCTAACGCGATACAAACGTTGCAAATCATCGGTTAAACCAGGGCGGCGAAGCACTTCGGCGTACAAGCCCTCGGTCGGCAAAAACATTAGGGCAAAATCGGTTGTGTGCGGCGGCTCTATATATTTATCGCGGATTGTTTTGGCTTCCATGCGAATTCGCATTTCTAGTTGCTTACCTGCTTCTTCGGCAGCAGGGCCATCGGCACGCTCTTGCGCATCGAGCAAACGTTCGTAATCTTCGCGCGGAAACTTGGCATCAATAGGTAAGCGCACGGGCATATCCACACCGCGTCCGGGCAGGCGCACCGCGAACTCAACACGCTCATTTGAATTGGGGCGCGTCGCAACGTTCTTTTCGTATTGCTCTTGGGTTAACACTTGTTCGAGCAAGGCTTGTAATTGCACTTCACCCCAAATACCGCGCGTTTTTACATTGCCTAGTACGCGCTTTAGATCACCAACACCAGTCGCTAAACTTTGCATCTCGCCTAAGCCGCGATGCACTTGCTCTAGGCGCTCGGAGACCAACTTAAACGATTCACCTAAACGCTGCTCTAGGGTGGCATGCAACTTTTCATCCACTGTTTTACGCATCTCTTCAAGCTTACCGGCGTTGTCGGTTTGCATCGCTTTTAGTTGCGTTTCTAACGTGGTGCGGACTTCGCCCAATTTACGTTCGTTTAACTCACGCAGCTCGGTTAGTTGTCGCTCTTGGTTATCGGAAAACCGTTTTAAGGCGCTCGCAGTTTCTTCGCGATTAGCCCGCGCATCGGTGCCAACTTGCTCGCGCAACTGCGTGAGGCGTATTTCATTGGCTTCGGTTAACTTAGAAAGCTGCAAAGCAAAACCATCAATTTGATTATTTTGTATTTGCGCTAACTGCCCCATTTGGCCCGTAATGCCTTGCGCCAGTTGAGTCACCGAACCGCTAAGCTCGGTACGGTTCGAGCGCGCTTGGTTAGAAATTTCGGTTCGTAATACCTCTTGCGATTGGTTCAGCACTTGGTTTAACACGCGATGCGTTTCACCACTGTTGCTCTCGTTATTGCGCGCGCGAAACATTGCAATGATTTGCAAAATTAAAATGACTAAAAGAAAAACCGCTGCAAGAGCGGTTAACAGTATTTGCCAAAACTGCGCGTCGCTAGTGTTCACGGTAGTTTAAACCCGAGGTGCGCTTCCCAAGCTGCTAAATTGCTAGCGGTAGCACGCGCTTCGATTAACGAACGCACGGTTACGCGCGGGGAAAGTAGTTCATCATCTTGGCCAATTAACTGGCACAGCAATAGCGCAGAATCTTTTTTTACGGCATCTATTACATGATGATGGCCGTGCACAACAGCCCAGCGCTGGGCTTGCCTTACCACTTGAACCGGAACCACCGATGTCGATTGATCTTGCGGTGAATCGACTTGCGCAATAGTTAGCGTTGGCACTAGGCTGCGTGGGCTAACAAATAACAACGGCGTAGTGGCGGGAACAGCATGACTGTGGCCCATGTTGTGCGCGGCTTGCACAACTGCATCACAAATTTCTTTAGGGGTTGCTAATGAAGTATCAATGACCAAATCGTAGTTACGCAAATTGGCGAGATTGGCCCCGTAGTATTTTGCAAAGCGCGCTTTTTCGCTGTCGTAGCGGGCAATTAATGCGGCAATGGCTTGCTCTTTACTGGTGTAACTTTCGTTGGCACGTTGCTGCTGAAAAACACGTACTGCGGCAACACTGGGCGGGCAAACTAAAAACACTTTTAACGAGCGCGGTAAAAAGCGCCAAGCTAGCCTAGAGTCGACCAACACTGCGCGACCCGAATCACCCAGAGCTTGCGTATGAGCATCGACCTGTTGATCAATTGATGGGTCTGTTTCGGCGCGCTTATTTAATTCGAGCGTTGTGATGCCCAATTTGGCCGCGATTTCGCGTTGGATGGAACCAGTGCTTAAGTAATCGGCACGTAGCTCTTGGGCGACTAAACGCGCAACCGTGGTTTTTCCGCAGCCAGGCTCGCCGGTGATGGAAACTTGCAAGCTCATGCAAGCCTCTTGAAAACTTTAATTGCTAGTGTGTGTAAAACCACTTGGGTAGACCCATACAGTGTTGCAATTCGCAATTCTACCTTGTTCAGCCTGAATTTCGCATCCAGTCGGCGGTGCCAAAAAACGCACCCATTAGCCTTTCGGTTAAGTCTGGGGCAATTTGTAGGGACTGCATGGCCTCGCGCATACAGGCTAACCATTGGTCTCGCTCGGGGCTTGCTATAGCGTAGGGCAAATGCCGTGCCCGTAGCATTGGATGGCCAAGCTTTTCGATATACAAATTAGGGCCGCCCAGCCAACCACTTAAAAACCAATACAACTTGTCACGCGAACCGTCCATAGACTCGGGGTGCAACGCACGCAAAACTGCAAAACGCGCTTCTAAATCCATGAGGTCGTAAAACCGATCAACCAGCTCGCGAACCCGGGCATCGCCACCTAATAAATCGTAAGCAGTGGGCCGCTGGGGTTCATCAATTTCTGTTGCTACGTTCATACCAACACTATTCCATTCGTAAACTAATCATTGGCGGCGTTTGCACAATTTTACGTAAGCCCCACCAGCCCGCCAATAAAGCGGCAGTTGCGCCGGCCACAACACCAACCACAATCGGCCACAAACTAATGCTCATATTAAATTCGAAAATTGTTCGGGCTAAAACCACACCTACGGCTACTGCTCCGATGCCCGCCATTAAGCCTGCCAACCCACCCGTTAATAGCAACTCGGCCGACAAACTTCGCGTGAGTTGTTGACGCGATGCGCCTAGGGCACGCATAAGCGCGGTTTCGCGTTGCCGTTCTTGTTGACCCGCTGATTGAGCGGCATACAACACTAACAATCCGGCCAACAATGTAAAGCCAAACAAAAATTCTACCGCGCGCGAAATTTGGTCCAATACCGTTTGCACTTGCTTCAAAATATTGTCGGTATCAAACACCGTCAGGTTGGGGAAAGTGCGCACTAATTGATCGACTACTTGGCGTTTATCGGCCGGGACATGCAAAGCGGTCACAAAAGTTTGTGGCGCAGTAAGCATCGGCTTTGGTGACGCCACCATGAAGAAATTCACCTTCATCGAATCCCACACTACTTTACGAAAACCAACCACTTTTAGTAACGTTGTTTCACCCGCAATATCAAACGCTAAATCGTCGTTAACTTTTAAATTTAAGGTCGCGGCCATGCCCTCCTCTACCGACACTTCGGCAGCGTTTGGGTTAATCCAACGACCTTCGATTGTGGAGTTATGTGCGGGTTGCTCGGTCATGTAAGAGACATTAAATTCACGATCTAACATGCGTTTGGCACGCTCGTTAAACAGCTCTAAATTAATTTCTTGACCGTTAATACGAATTAACCTTGCACGCACCATTGGCGCTAAATCGCTCGTGCCATTTACCGCCAATCCCGCTTTTTTTAATGCTTCGGCCACGCCATCACGTTGATCGGGTTGAATGTTTATAACAAAGCGATTGGGTGCATTTGGTGGACTCGCTTTGCGCCAACTATCGAGCAAATCATTGCGGGTTACGGTTAGCAACAACAGTGCCATTAGGCTAACGGCAAGCGCCACCATTTGCGCAATAGATGTCACACCGCGCTTGGACCAACCGGCCAACACAACCCGCAACATGGCAAGCCCGCGCCCCTTCGAAGCGCGCCCAGCCGAAGCCACTAAGCGCATTAAGCCCCAAGCGACTAAGGCAAAGACTAAGGCCGCAATAACGAAACCACCCAAGGCAATGCTGGCTAATTTTAAATCGCCCGCAAACCAAATCATCAGTGCCATTACGGCTACAAATGCAACGCCTCCTGAAACCCACGCCAACTGGCCCGGTGCGCCTAAGTCGCGACGCAAGACACGAATGGGTGCAACACCGGCTAAACGCACGACAGGTAGTCCCGCAAAACCTAACAACAACACTAGCCCGGCCAGCGCTGCTTGAATAGCGGGGGCAAAACTAGGTTGTGGCAACGCAATGGTTAGAAGCGAACCGACCGCACTAATTAAAACGTAATGCGCTGCGTAGCCGATGACAACACCGACAACGGCTGCACCAATGGCAATCCAAACTAGCTCTAACAAAAGTAAGCGAGCCATTTGGCCTTGGGGCAATCCAATGGCACGCATGACGGCACATCCGTCTAAGTGCCGTTCGGCAAAACGGCGGGCCGCTAATGCTATGGCAGTTGCAGCGATTAAAGCGCTTAACAAAGCCACTAACGAAAGAAACCGCTCGGCGCGATCTAAGGTGTTACGCAATTCGGGCCGCCCACCACGAAGATCTTCGAAGCGTTGACCCGACCCTACTTTTTGAGCCGCTACAAACGCATCGACCTTAACCAAATCGCCCGATAACAAAACACGGTAGCCCACACGACTACCCGCTTGCACTAAACGCGAACGCTCTAAGTCTTGCAAATTGATTAAAGCGCGTGGTGCAAAATTGACAAAATTTGCGCCACGATCCGGCTCCATCGTAATGAGCTTTGTAATTTGCAATTGCAACTCACCAAGCTCGACTGAATCGCCAATAGATGCGTTGAGCATCGACAATAATGCCGGGTCTAACCATACGGTTCCGGGCGCAGGAATTTCGCGGGTTTCGGCACCTAATTCACCGACCTTATCGCTGACTTTTAAATTACCGCGTAAGGGGTAGCCGGTACTGACCGCTTTTAACGAACTCAATTGCGGCGCTACTTCGCGCGCTTTGGGGCCGGTTGCGCCTACCATGCTGGGAAACACCACGGTATCGGCAATTGTTAGACCCGCTTGTTTTGCAGCGGCGCGAAACTCTTGACCTACCGGCACGTCGGAGTTTAAGACCGCATCTGCACCTAATAACGCCCGAGCTTGCGAACTTAACGCTTTACTCATGCGGTCTGCAAAAAAACCAACGCTAGAAAGTGCCGCTACCGCTAGGGCTACCGCCACTAACAATAATCTTAATTCTCCGGCTCGCCAATCGCGCGCGAGCATGCGCCAAGACTGTTGCAATACGTTCATTTAGTTCCAAATAATCGATCACCCGCATCGCCCAAACCAGGGACGATATACGCGTGTTCATTCAGTTTTTCATCCAATGCGGCTGTGTACACATGCACATCGGGGTGTTCGTCTAACATGACCTTGACGCCTTCGGGCGCGGCCACTAAACAAATAGCGCTAATATCTTTTGCACCCGCATCTTTTAATCGACCAATGGCCGCCGCCATCGAATGGCCCGTGGCTAGCATTGGGTCAAGCACCATTACTTTACGTTCGCCCAAATTGTCGGGCGTTTTTAAATAGTATTCAATCGGCACTAAAGTTTGCGGATCGCGATACAAACCAATATGGCCAACTCGTGCCGACGGAATCAGTTCTAACATGCCATCGAGCAAGCCTAAACCGGCGCGTAAAATTGGCATAAAACACAATTTTTTTCCACCCAGAATAGGCCCGTCCATTTCCGTTAAAGGCGTTTCGATACGGCGCGTTGTCATGGGTAAATCGCGGGTTGCTTCAAACAATAACAGAGGTGAAATTTCACGCAATAACACGCGAAATTCGCCGGTTGAAACTTCTTTGCGGCGCATTAGCGTTAATTTGTGTTGCACTAAGGGGTGGTCAATAACGGTTAGATTTTTGAAAGTCATTTTTTTCTCGGTGCGTTTTAACTTGGTGCAAGTTATTCGTTTTTAAATTTAAAACACCGTGCCATCTGAAACAATGGTCAACGGCGGCCCACCGCCCTTACGTTCTTGCGCTGCGGCTATTCTACCGGCTAGCCAAGAGCCGCCTTGCAGGATTTTAACTAAAGGCAATTGCTGCGCTGATAGGTTCAGTTCGCCGCGAATTGATTGGGCTATCTCGTCTAAAAGCGCTACGGTTAACGCACGCCATTCAACAATAAATTCGTCACTTACTTGCCAAGATTTTTGCATCGCTTGTCCATCTACTGGTAACAAAACTTTGCGATCTAACAAAAGACCACCGTTTCTGTACTCGGGGAGCCCCGTCATTGCATCTAAATCCGTAATTTCAATACCAGCCCATTGCAAGGGTTCCATTAACGAATAAGACAACCATTGGGACAATTTATGAAACGGCACCAAGCCACTGGTCGCATCGTTTTTTTCTATTGCGCTATGCCGCCAGCAATCACCCAAACTGTGGCCACCTAAAGTTAAACGTACCGGCCAAATAGGGGCGAACTTTTCTAGTACCGTTGCTAACACTTGTTTGGCAGCCAGTTTTTTGTTGATGGCTTGAGCAATTAAATCATCGGCTAATTGCCCAAGTCGTTCGGGGTAAATGCCGCCTAGTTTTTGAATTAACTGCGCCCTTGGCTCGACGCCAATAAGCGGATTTTGCTCGCTAACTTGAAAACCCTTAGCCAAGCTATGTGCAGTAAATTCGCTTAGTTTTTTTGAAGTGGCAAACACACCGCTTTGGAACAAATGAAAGCTCGCAATAGCAAGCCCCTCGGAACGGGCAAATTTTTGACCGTTTTCTAGGTAAGACCAGTCGGGTCCGGCACCGGCATCGAGCAATACGCTAGTAACGGCTAGTTCGATTCCAGTGCGCGCAATTTCAGCACCGCTGCTGTCGTTTTTTCTTAGTTGCTCGATCAGCGGTTTAGCCCGATCGACTCCGCCGACCTCGAAGTGCCGCCAACGGCTATGAAACGGCACATCAAGACTTGGGTAATTATCGCGCGTTACTTGCAAAACAAATTGTGCGCAAGATTTTAAAGCGGCTTCATCTAAACTGAAATGCTGCGACTGCCCCGCCCGCACGCGGGCCAACAGCTCGTGCGCGCGTTCTCGAATGGTTGCAGGGTCTCGTAGCTGAGCAATTAAAGCTGCAGTGTTACTCATCCAGCTTACGCCCCTTTTCAACCGTTAATTCATCGGCAGACGGTGTGTAAGCTGAAAAATAACCGGCGGCTTTTTTTGCATCCATTTCAACTTTTGCATCATCGGGAATTAAGTAATCTGGAATTTCGACGCGCTCTTTGACGTTGATGCCGCTACGCACTAAAGGCTCGAACTTCATATTACTCATCGAGACAAATCGGTCGATGCGCGTTACACCTAACCAATGCAACACATCGGGCATCAGTTCTTGAAAACGCATGTCCTGTACGCCCGCCACGCATTCGGTGCGCTCAAAATATTTCTCGGCACGGTCGCCACCAACTTGGCGTTTACGGGCGTTATACACTAAAAATTTAGTGACTTCGCCAAGGGCTCGGCCCTCTTTTCGATTGTAAATAATTAACCCACCACCATCTTGTTGTGCAGTCTCGATACAGACTTCGATGCCGTGCACTAAATAGGGTCGGCAAGTGCAAATATCCGAACCAAATACATCCGAGCCATTGCACTCATCATGTACACGGCAAGCCAGTGGTTTTGCGTGATTGGTTAGCGCATCTAAATCACCCATGTAATAAACGGTGATACCACCAATGGGCGGCAAGAAAACATGCAAATCGGGTCGCGTTACCAGTTCTGGAAACATGCCACCGGTAAACTCGAATAAATCGCGGCGTAATTTTGTTTCGGGAATGTCAAAACGCTCAGCGATGCCGGGCAACCACCAAACGGGTTCGATCGCCGCTTTAGTAACTTTGACATCACCGTTTTCTTGCAAAATATCGCCGTCGGGCTTTAAGCGGCCTTTCTTAATCGCATTTTGTAACTCGGGCATATTGATATGCGCTTTAGTTACTGCAATAGTTGGGCGAACATCGGTGTTGCTGCCTAGCTCGTCTTTAAAAACATCGGCAACCAAATGCCCCCAAGGATCTAGTGAGACAATCTTTTTCGCATCGCCCCATTGCGGGTGCGGGCCAATAGGTTCGGCTGGCGAAGTATTAGTTAAGTCGGGAATGTGATCGGGTGATAATTGACCAGCTGCAATTGCCAACGCCCTATAAAGTGCGTAGGACCCTGCATGCGAACCAATTGCGTTGCGCGTTTGTCCGGCCCGCATAGACGACAAAACCGGCCCACGCTGTCTTGCTGTTGCTGCCCCCCAAATGACTTTGGGGGTTGTTTCGCCGGTCTGCTGCGAGCCGGTGTGTGACGTTAGGATGATTGGTTTCATCTCTCCCAGACTATACTGATTATCTGCGGCATTGCAACATATTCGATCTGGCGCTAGCAAAATTCCCAAGTACAATTCAAAGCTATCCAATCAAATCAAGCCAAAGATTGCAAGGCGCCTACTACATGACCGATTCAAACCAACCCCAAGAACAAACCAACACATTAATCATGCCCGACCGTATCGCTGTCGACCCCAATAGCAAGTTTTTCAACCAAGCCATTTTAGAAAAGGGCGTGGGTATTATTTTTAACGGTAAACGACGCCACGACGTTGAAGAATTTTGCATCAGTGAAGGTTGGATTACGATTGAGCACGCACGCGCAAAAGACCGGTTTGGCAAACCATTAATGGTTAAGCTAAAAGGTGTTGTGGAAGCGTTTGTTGAGACTGACGCTGCCTAAATTAGAACGCGGAGGTTATTTGTAAACTCGGCCTAAAATCGCTTCATGCGGAAAGGCTGCTCCAGGGTCTACTTTACGACGCTTAGTACGATCACACGGCATCAAAGCGCTGTCTAGATCCGAATGGCGCTTAATTCCGTTACGAGCAATATTGCGCCGTTGTTTTATATCGCTTAATAAATTAACTAACGCACTTAGTTGCGCTTCGGGAAATACATCGACGCCATCCCCGTCGTTTATTAACTCGATAGAAATTGATCGGCCGCTATAGCGGAACACATGATGGGCCACTTGCCCTTCGGGAATACTTTTTCGTAAAGTACCATCGCGATCAATCATGTAGTGAATACCCAAACTAGGGTGGGCTTCAATGTTGCGCATATTTTCCTCGAACGCACCGGCCTTGACCCAAATTGGTTTGCCGGTTTTTACATCACAAGTCGGGCCACCAGTGGAATGAATGACCACCATATCGATTGCTTCGGTTCGTACGGGGCCATTACGCCGAGCGTGTGCTTCGGTTAAACATAGGGCGTTAATCGCGATCGCAAGCACTACAATTTTCAACAAAAACATTGCAAATCTACTTCCTAAAAATAATGACGTGCTGCCAAGGCAGGCGTTTACCCGTACGTTCCCATATTAACGCATGCACCGCAGCTTCGGCGCGAACTTGGGCTTCGGTCATTTTATGAATTTCTTTAATCGGTACAAAAGAATCTTCGGCACGATACTCAACAAAAACTAAACGGCCACCCGGCTTCAGTGCCTTAACTATGCTTTGCATCATTTCATAAGGGTACTCAAGCTCATGATAAACGTCGACCATAATCGCCATATCAATAGACCCATCGGCTAACTTTACCTGATCGGATTCGCCCAGAACAGCAGTGATGTTGGGAATTTTTTCACGCGCTGCAAGACGTTCTAACAGCGTCACCATTTGGGGTTGCACATCAACCGCAAACACACGGCCCTTTGCGCCAACCAGGGGCGCAATACGCCGCGAAAAATAACCGGTACCGGCACCAATGTCGGCAACCACCATGCCTGGTTTTACGTCTAACTCCTTAATGAGTAAATCGGTGCGCTCTTCTTTTTCGCGTTCTTCGCGCTCTAACCAACCAGCGCCTTGCCAACCCATAATGCCCGCAATTTCGCGGCCCATGTAGCGTTTACCAATACCATCAGGGCTTGCCATAATTTTTGTATAGCGTGATTGGTCGGAAGGCGTCGTTGTAGGCGATTTATCAGGGGACGTCGTTGTGGACTTCGCAGGCGATTTATCTTGGGCTTGCATTTGAGTTTGCGCTTGCGTTTGACTTAACACCGGCGGCGCAAAATTTGAAGCAATAAGAAATACCGTAGTGCAAACGATGGAGCGCAAAGTTAAAGGTCGAATCATTGCCGTCTTTAAAGGTTATTCAATTCGGTAAGGATAGATGGAATTAGGTCGTTAAACAGGCCTTTCACTGATAACTTATAGGGGAATTTATGAAATTAACCAAACCATCACAGTAGGCCAACATTACAGTTCCCTGCTAACCTTGACTCATTCGTATTGATTTTTCGTCTTGACTCTTTCGTATTGATAATTAGTCTAATGAACATTGCCCGGCCCTGTTTTTGGAATTTGCGCTTATTGCTCACTTTAAGTTTCGCGCTTGCTATTGCCTTTACTAGCTCAGTTTGCATAGCGCAGACTACAGAACCAATCCCTCTTGATCGAGCAGTTGTCCAAGGCCGACTCGATAACGGCATTCGCTACTTAATTCGCCAAACCGAAACCGGCGGGGCAGAACTGCGCTTGGTTGCCCGCGTCGGTTCTTTAGACGAAGAAAACAACGAACTTGGCTACGCCCACTTTGTAGAGCACATGGCCTTTCGCAAAACAAAGCGCTTTGCGGACGGTGAAATTATTAATTTTGTGCGCTCAATGGGTGGCAACTTTGGGCAGCACTTAAATGCCTTTACAACCTATGACCAAACGCAATACTGGTTGTCGATACCGCCCAACCGTGCTGACGCGCTGCCCAAAGCCATGCAAATTGTTGCCGACTGGGTACATGGCGTCGAGTTTCCCGACAGTTTGAGCGCGATTGAGCGTGGTGTTGTGATTTCCGAAAAGCGCGGCCGTGATCTTGGCAACGATCCCTCGACCAGAATTCGCGGCGCCTTGTTCGATCAAAATTTGTATCGGCGCAGCATTATTGGAACCGACCAAAGTTTAGCTACCGTCACTAGCGAAGGCTTACGTAATTTTTACAGAAAACACTACACGCCCGAGCGACTAACCATTGTATTAACCGGACGTTTAATCGAAGGTGTTGGCTACTGGGAGCGCATGCTAAAAGATGAGTTTGGCGCCATTCCCGCGGCAACGAGTTCTGTAATCCCGCGACGCCCGAATTTTGTTTTTCAAAAACGGGTGCGCGTATTGCAATTATCGGGAGCCAGAAACCATCGCATTTCAATTGGTACATTAGAATCGAAGACAGCTTTAAGTACAAAAGACGATTTACGAGCATCGATAACACGCGGATTAACCAATGGCGTTTTAAGCCAACGTTTACGTGCTGCATTAAAAGACCAAACCGAAGTGCTGGATGCAGGCATCGTTGAATCATCAATTACCAACGATGCTAGGCTCTTTGAAATAGCCGCGACGGTAGCCAGCGCTGAACATTACGTAGCAGGACAAAAGCTACTGACGGACGTGGTGCAAAGGTTTTTGCTTGAAGGACCAACCCCGATCGAATTGGCCGCCGTAAAGCAACCCTATATCAACTCGGCCCGAGTAGCCGAGCAAGAGAGTATTCGCGCGGCCCCGACTGTTTACGCTGTCGGGTTAGCCACTTACGCACACTCGGGAGGTGTGTATTTATCGTACCAACGCGTGCGCGAGTTAGTCGAGGAACTGATCCCGACCATTCACGCAAAAGACGTAGTAACCCAACTCGCCGAACGCTATGCAGCAGGCGATTTTTTAGTGGTGGTGCAATCGCCCCAAGGTGAAGCTGCACCAAATGTAAACCGAACATTGATATCGCAAAACACCGAGAATTTTGCTGCGACGCTCAACCAATCGGTAACTTCTTCGCGTGCCACCGCAGAAGTGGTGCAGCAAGAATTCACTAGTATTGCGCTGCCTGCTTTAAGACCGCCAGGCAGCATCGTTAACGAAGAAACCCTACCCGATGAAGTAACGCGCCTAACGCTATCTAATGGGGGCATTGTGTACATCAAGCCAACCCGCTCTTCGGTTGACCAAGTGTATTTTTCGATGCAAGTGTTGGGTGGGCTAAGATCGATGCAAGCAAACGAATTAGCAGCAGCCCGTTTAATTGGGCAAGGGGTATTAAGTGCAAATGGTATTGGTCCTTTAGATCGTAACGCGCTCGATTTGGAAATTAAATCAAAGGGTATTTTTTGGCAGAGCAATATTGCCGAGTCTGCCACTAATTTTATGCTTCGTACCGCTAGTAGCCAGTTGCCCTATGCCGTACATTTAGCGCATTTGTGGCTACGCGAATCATCTTTACAGAACAACAGTTTAAAACTTTGGGTCGCACAAAACGCTAAGCAGTTAGCCGAGGTTAGTCCAAGCCCAATCCAACGTTTTCGCCGTGATTGGTTGCGTGCACGACGCGGCGCAAGCCCTTGGGTAGAGCCCAGCAACGTTAGTGATTTTGAGGGGCTTAGCGTAGATCAAGTGAACAGCGTTCGCGAAAAATTAATGGGCGATGCATCGAAAATGGTGTTTACATTTACCGGCAATGTTTCGCTACGTGATTTGCGCCGCATTAGCGAAAGCCATTTAGCCAACCTACCCAGTAGCGGCTCGCAACCTTTACAAAAAACCCCATTGCAATGGCAAGATAACGGCCAAGAAAAATCTGGCGTAAAAAGCGAAACCCGTGCAGGGACAACGCCGCGCGTTACGTTAGTGTTGCGTTACTACAGCCCGCAAATTAACAGCAGTTTTGATGAGAACAATACTGCAATATTTTTACAAGCCGCGCTAAGCGAGCGACTACGTTTAGCGCTGCGCGCCAACACGGGCTTAACCTACACGCCCAACTCGCAAGCGTTTGTATTTGCAGCCCCAGCAAAAGGCGGTATCGTCAACCTTGAAGCTCAGTTGGCACCAGCCGACGCTGCTCAAGCCGAAGCATTAATGCGCCAAACCGTGCAAAGCCTAATTGATACTCCACCCACAAACGAAGAGCTACTTGCGATGCGTGAAGCTTATAGAACCCGCATCCAAACAGTATTTGGATCGCCCGATTTGTTAGCTGGGTTGTTAATTTCGATGCATCATCAAGGCACTACGATGAACGAATTTAAAATTGCTTTACGGCGGGTTATGGAGGGGGATACTGCGGCTACTCATGAGCGGATTAAACGGTGGTTGGAGGGGGTTCCGGCTTCGGTTGGGGTTTTGCGGCCGGTTGGGCCTAGTTAACGGATTAAATTATTGATATCTTTCATCAAAAGAAACAAATGAAACGGGTCTGTTTCGCTTGGTTCAAATTCCCAATTTAAGTACCATTGCCTAGCTGTTTCATCCTTTGCATGTACTAGCAATGCACGAATCCCAGCGATGCTAGCTGCTTGTGCTGTACGCATTAAAGCGTCTTTGAGCAACGCCTTTCCAAGCCCAACACCTTGATGCTGTAAGTCAACAGCAAGGCGAGCCAAAATCATAACCGGCACAGGATGGCGAGCAATGCCTTTCATAACGCGCGGGGCCGCAGTTTCCGGCTCAACACTGCCAACCGCGAGGCTGTAAAACCCGAGAACGCATTCTGAATGACAACAAACATAGGTCTGCGCACTATTAGATTTTTGATTGACTAACGCGTAACGCTGCAAAAACTGATTAAGAGCAGGTTGACCACAATCGAAGGTCTGAATGTCATCTGTGTTTAAGAGCTTACGAACAGGGTCGTACGACTGGGAACTCAACCAAGCAGCCCTGGTTTAGACAATAATTTTTTTAGCTTAGGCTTAGCACTTACAGGCCGCTCCAAGGCGGCTTGAAACTCAAGCCATTTTTCTGGAGAAAGCTCAAAGCGGGTGCGATCAGCAAGCGTTTGTTTGGCCGCAATAATCCCCGCATCCAATAAAAATTCGCTCACATTTTTGTGCGCGACCTGCGCCGCAGCTTGAAGCAATTGCTTCACCGGGGCACTAGCGCGCACGTCAATGCGCTCGGATTTTGGTTGAGCAACAAAAGTCATAGCGAATTTTTTCTCTAAAGATCTGAACTATTGTAACGTCCGGACAACGTACTGACAAGTCTTTTTAATCAGAGTTTTAAGTACAGCCCAGATGCAAGCTCGCGTAAATAGAAAAATTCTTGCGCGTTTGATTCGTGAACAACATATCGAGCTAGCTCAGCTTTTTTATTACCTACCCAAGATGCCTTATTTTGGGTCGGATTAAGCATGCGATCGTATTGTTCGCGGAATGATTTGGTTATTGAACTACTCGGCTCTAAATTACCGAAGTTTTTATTGAAAAAGCTAACCACAAGGCTAGTAGGATAATTTGACTCCAATTCAGCCTCAACACCAAGTGTAACGACGTTCAATTCTCGTTTTAGTTGTAACTGTAGTTTATCGAGGCGCCGTTGAGTCGGCTCGTCTAACGGACCGTCGACAACAGCCGAAATTGCTGAAGGCAAAAATAGGCTGGTTGGAGCATGCCCTTTCGATAAAACTAAAAGCGTTTCAAAAAGGGTTGAAAAGGCATGCACACTGTTTATTGCATTTAAATCGCCTCCTACCGTCTGTATAAAAATTGGAACTTCAGGGCCACCACGGACAGCAATTGCTTTTAGAAACTCACAAACCGAGTTTTCGCAAAATACTATTTTAGGTACAAAGTCATCGATTCCGCTGCCTAGTAAACAATGAGCAGCAACAAGCGCCTGGTTACCGGAATAACCATTGCTCGTTTCGTTTGGAAATGATCTACCTTGTAAATCGCACAAATTACAATTATCAAAAAGGTAAACCTTACTATTTTCTAATTCGGCACTCGAACTAACCAAGTACGGCGAATGTGTTGCAATGAAACACTGCACCGGAACGTTAAATTGCGCCAACATCACTTTTAGGCGGTGCAGAAATTTTTTTTGCACCGAGGGATGTAATCCGATCTCTGGTTCTTCAATACAAAATATCGTTAACTGGCTTTCCGCTGAAGCCGCAATGTTGGCTTGCTTCGTAAGCTCTTTTCTAATAGCACCAAATAAGCGGCTTAACCTTGACCAACCCGCTGGCGCAGTTGTACCTAACTCGGCTGAATTAACACCGGCAACCGTATGGGTTTTAGTCCTTGTTACACCAACACTTTCTTGGTTAGGATTCCCTGTTTTAAAAGGCACTTCGACAATCTGTTCTTCAATAGAACAATTTACAAACAGATCTGCAACTTCTGAAAAGAGAAGGAATTCAAAGTTTGTTTGTATCGATGGACTAATTAGTACAACGTTAGCATTTAATCCTTTAAGTCCCAGAGCTGCTTCGCTGTCTTGGTAAGGAGCGGCTAAGGGGAAACGAGTTTTACCAAACCTAGTTAAAAGGCGAAAGACGCTCGATTTGCCACTTCCGTTTGCTCCAATCAAAAGGTTTATTTGCCCTAAACCGGTCATTTCACCACTTAGTTTCTCAAACCCGTTTAACTTTAAGCTAGACAGTAAATCGTTCATTTTTTCCTTTAATTTATCCCGAATCGGATTACTCTCTAAATAACAATGCAGCTTTCAATTAGTCTGCAGTATCTTGAGCAAAGCCTGGATTGTTTTAAACAAGCCACCATCAAAAGAAAAATGCCCGCTTGCGCGGGCATTTTAATTTGGCGGAGACGGAGGGATTCGAACCCTCGATACGCTTATGGCATATACTCCCTTAGCAGGGGAGCACCTTCGGCCACTCGGTCACGTCTCCGATGTTCGTATTGTAACCGAACTCTACGGACCTACAAATAGTGCAGCGTCAATCTTACTTCTTAGCCTTTTCAGCTTTTTCTGCATCTGAGTCCGGCGTTACCACGTCAACAACAACGCCAACTGTTTTTGCGCCTATTTTTACGGCAGTGGCACCCACCGAAATGGCTGCATCAGCTACTGCAATTACAGCACATCCGGTACTGGCGCAAGCTGCAAACAAAATGCTTATCAAGGCCAACGATCGGGTCGAAAGCACACGGGATTTAGGCATGGCGTTTCCTCAACTTTTACGACTGTGTTTTTAAAACACGAATTTTCTAAGCGCTGGTCTTTATACAACTTGCGGCTGATCTAAACCGAAGGCCTTGTGCAAAGAGCGAACGGCTAGTTCCATATACTTGTCATCGATTACAACGGATATTTTAATTTCCGAGGTGCTGATCATTTGAATATTGATGCCCTCTTTCGAAAGCGTTTCAAACATTAAACTCGCAATACCTACGTGGCTACGCATACCGATACCGACAACCGATACTTTGCAAATTTTGGTATCGCCATGCACATCGACCGTGCCTAAACTAGGCTTGATCTTATTGTTAATGACATCCATGGTTTTTTGATATTCGTTCCGATGAACGGTAAACGAAAAATCGGTGGTGCCATTGATACCTTGGTTTTGGATAATCATGTCGACGTCGATATTAGCTTCGGCTACTGGGCCAAGAATCGAGAAGGCAATACCGGGCTTGTCGGCCACGCGCAATAGGGAAATCTTGGCTTCGTCGCGGTTAAATGCGATGCCTGAAATGACGGCTTGTTCCACTTTGTCGTCCTCTTCAAAGGTAATTAAAGTGCCCGATTGGGCTTCGTGCGTTAAATCGATATCCGGTGGGGTCAGGCTAGACAACACGCGGGTTTTTACTTTGTACTTGCCAGCAAATTCGACCGAACGGATTTGCAAAATCTTCGAACCTAGACTGGCCATCTCTAACATTTCTTCAAATGTCACCGTTTTTAAGCGACGCGCATCGGGCTCGACACGCGGGTCCGTGGTGTACACGCCATCCACGTCTGTAAAAATTAAGCACTCGTCTGCTTTTAACGCAGCGGCGATGGCGACGGCTGACGTATCAGAACCGCCCCGCCCTAGCGTGGTGATGTTGCCAATTGAGTCAACCCCTTGAAAACCCGCAATCACCACAACTTTGCCCGCATCTAAATCGGCGCGCACTTTAGCGTCGTCAATCGATTCAATACGGGCTTTGCTGTACGAATTGTCCGTGCGCACGGGCACTTGCCAACCGGTATAACTAACGGCATCTACACCCGCTGCTTTTAGAGCGATAGCCAACAAACCAATACTGACCTGCTCGCCCGTTGCTCCGATAACGTCAAGTTCGCGAGGGTCTGCATTTGGGTCGATCTCTTTGGCTAGACCTAACAAGCGATTGGTTTCGCCCGACATAGCCGAGGGCACGACCACCATTTGATAGCCAGCACGATGCCATTTAGCAACCCGCTGGGCCACATTTTTAATGCGTTCGACCGACCCCATTGAGGTGCCGCCGTATTTATGAACAATTAGAGCCATGGGGCAAGAGAAATTGAAAACAACCCGAAATTATAGTTTGTGCGTCGCACCATGATGGGCGGGGATGTTGTGCGAATAGTCGCGCTGGGGGTGTTATTAGCTCACCACAATAACTTTTAGACCGCCCACCGCCGAGAACGCAAGCATTGAGACTACTCGTCCTTTATGCTAGCCTTTCAGACATGGATTCATATCAAGACCACATTTGGCTAGACCCTGACCGCCGCTCCGGCAAACCTTGTGTGCGCGGTACGCGAATAACGGTCGGGGACGTATTAGGCTGGCTAGCTGCAAGTATGGCTATTAATGAAATCATACTGGAGTACCCGCAGTTAACGCACGCCGACGTATTAGCATGTTTAGCCTACGCCGCGGCTCGGGAGCAAAATTCAGTCAGAATTTCGCTTGCAGCGTGAAACTATTGCTCGATGAAAATTTATCAAAACGTCTAGTTTCTCAGTTGCAGGAGAAATTCCCTGGAACTAGTCAAGTCGAGTTGATTGGCCTTGCGGGCTCTACCGACTCAAACATTTGCGATTACGCAAGCGAACACGGATATATCGTCGTCACCAAAGACGACGATTTCATTAGTATCGTATCCGCCCGTGATTTTTCCCCTCGCTTGATCCGACTAAGGCTCGGAAATGTTACAAATTCAACTATTTTTGAAAAATTGTTAGCCGCTGCAAATAGTATTCAACGTGAACTCGAAAATCCGAACGCGGGAATCTTTGAAATTGGATCTGAATAAATATTTTTTCAATTAGATAGAGGCTATTTAAATTTCTGCGGTGTTCGCAAAACGAGTTTTACTACGGGCACTAGCCGTTCACCAACGCAAGCAGCCAACCGCACATCAAAACCAATCCCCTGCACCCAAACAACTTTCCCACTTACTTTTAAAATCACCACCCGTTCGCGTAACCACGGCGGGATTCCGAGGGCTTGAAAATGTTGTTTCAGCGTCCGCGATGGGCGATCTAAAGCCAACTTTATTGTTTCACTTCCCTCTCGATTAGCAAGCTGCCAATTTTTTTGATAGACCACGCTGGGGGCGATACCAAATGCGCTCTCATCGGCGAGGCTTACGGCCTCAAAAGTAATCTGAAGTTCCTTAAGCCCTAGGCTAGGACCATACGAATACAACCGCTCCCGATACCGACTAATCATTCGCCCCTGAAATTGCACAACAGGATTCGCCTCTGGGACACTATCAAGACATTGGCTCACTAGCTCTTGCATTTGCGCCGATTCGATAGGCGCAAAACCCAACTTTTGCATCCAACAACGCAGCACACGTTGTTGCCTCGGAGATGATAATTTTTTTAGTTCGTGCAATTGCAATACAGGCCCGCGTTGGCTATCAGTGCAATGTGCAAAATCAGCCCAAAATGCTTCGGGCTCGCTAGTATCTAAACACTGCGCGTAGTCTTGCTCGGCAATGGCTTGCAATTCGTTTTGCGCTTGAGCTGCATGCGCTGCAAATTGCGCCAAACTTTTTTTTGTTTGCGGAAATGCTTGCTCTAATGCGGGCAGAACTTGCAGACGAATTGCGTTGCGGCGAAAGTCGGTATTGGCGTTGCTGGGGTCTTCAATAAATTCGAGATTTTGTGCAGTTACATACTCATTGATTTCGATGCGTGATGTTTGCAGTAAAGGTCGCCACCATAGCAACCCTTCGCGCAATTGCATTTCGGGCATAGCTGATGCACCGCCCAAACCGGTGCCGCGCGCCAATTGCAGTAGTACCGTTTCCGCTTGATCGTCTTGGTGGTGCCCTAGGGCCAGCACATGTACTTTATGCTTTATGGCCATTTGCTTAAAAGCTTTGTATCGCGCTGACCTTGCGGCTGCCTCAACACCATCGCCCTGCATCTGCACCTGTAAAGGTTGGCTTACAAATTCAATGCTGTGTAATGTACACCACTGCTCGCAAAACACGCGCCATTGTGCCGATTGCGTTTGCAATTGATGATCCAAAATAAACGCAATTAAACCAAACGAAGCTTGCGTTTGTAATTGCTTTAACGCATACGCCAACGCAATCGAGTCACGTCCCCCCGACAATGCAACAGCAACTATTGGTATGGGTGCGGACAATAAATCAGGGCCAAGTTCACACTGCAACTTGGCCCATGATTGTTGAACTTGTTTGAGCAGACTGTTAGTCACGTCCGCTGTTGTCTTTAAACTTGCCGTACGACTGTAAACGCTCGTGGCGTTTTGCCAGCATGTCTTTAGTTTTTACGCCAACAAATTGTCGTTGAGCATCCGATAACGCACGCTTTAATAATTGCATCATTTGTGGGATATCGCGATGTGCGCCACCCACTGGCTCGGTAACAATGCGATCAATTAAACCCAACGCTTTTAGGCGATGCGCCGTGATGCCTAAGATCTCTGCTGCATCGGCGGCCTTCTCAGAACTTTTCCATAAAATGGCTGCGCAACCTTCGGGCGAAATGACTGAGTACACCGAGTACTGCAACATTAACGTCACGTCAGAAACGCCAATAGCCAATGCACCGCCTGAGCCACCTTCGCCGATAACCGTTGCGATGATGGGTACTTCAAGTTGTGCCATTTCGAAGAGATTTCGACCAATGGCTTCGGATTGCCCACGCTCTTCTGCATCGATGCCAGGGAATGCGCCGGCAGTATCGATAAACGTAAAAACTGGGATGCCAAATTTTTCGGCCAGCTTCATTAAACGCAAGGCTTTGCGATAACCTTCAGGTCTTGGCATGCCAAAATTTCGAAAGCCACGGTCTTTAGTATCGCGGCCTTTTTGGTGCCCGATAACCATGACGGATTCGCCGTTAAAGCGTGCAATGCCACCGACGATTGCTGGGTCGTCTGCAAAGTGGCGATCACCATGCAATTCGCGAAATTCTGTAAAAATACCGTTTAAATAATCCAGCGTGTAAGGGCGCTGTGGATGGCGCGCCACTTGCGTGATTTGCCAAGGATTTAACTTGGCATAAGTATCTTTTAAAATACTGGTGCTTTTGTCTTCTAAGCGGCCAATTTCTTCCGCTATGTCTACAGCTGATTCGTCTTGCACGAACCTTAGCTCTTCTATTTTGCCTTCTAATTCGGCAATAGGCTGTTCAAACTCTAAAAAGGTGGTCTTCATAGTCCAAGCAGTGATCTACCAAATTTTGATGATGCCTGAAACTTCGCGGCTCGCCAAATACAATATAACTGCGCGACAGTCACATGCTTATAAGTGCACCAAAAAAAAGCACCACTAAGCACGTCGCCACGTAGTGCCAACCGGACTATCTTCTAGCACGATCGTGCTTTCTGTAAGTTGTTTGCGAATTGCATCTGCACGCGAAAAATTCTTTGCTTTTTTTGCTTCGGCACGCTCTGTAATTAAAGCGTCTATTTGATCGTCACTCAGACCAGTGCTTACAGAAGCGCCACGCAAACCTGATTGCAACGCGTGCTTTGGCGCTTGTCCAAGCAATCCGAGAATTTTGGCTAAGGCGCGTAATTGACGCTCGACGGCTGGTGACTTTTCGCGATTTAGCTCGGTCGCTAAATCGAACAAAACGGCACACGCAATCGGCGTATTAAAGTCGTCATCCATCGCTTTTTGAAATGCTTGGCCTGACGGGCTTAAAAAGTCGGGGGCAGCATCTGCTTGAACAAAATCATCGCTCAAGGCTGTATACAAGCGTAAGAGACCTTGACGTGCATCTTCAACACTAACATTTGAATAATTGATCGGGCTACGATACTGAGCCCGCATTAAAAAGAATCGCACGACTTCGGCATCGTATTCTTTTAATACATCGCGAATCGTAAAAAAGTTGTGCAGCGACTTTGACATTTTTTCGTCGTCGACGCGCACAAACCCGTTATGTAACCAATAGCGCACAAAGGTCCCGCCATTGGCCCCTTCGCTTTGCGCAATTTCGTTTTCGTGATGTGGAAATTGTAGGTCGGCACCGCCACCATGTATGTCGATCGTATTGCCCAATAAAGCCGTGCTCATGGCAGAGCATTCGATAGCCCAGCCCGGTCGACCGAGGCCAAACTTTGAGGGCCATTTGGCGCCTTCGGGCTCGGTTTCTTTAGCGCTTTTCCAAAGCACAAAATCCAGTGGGTCGTCTTTAGTTCGGTTGACATCCACGCGCTCGCCCGCGCGTAAATCATCTAGCGATTTACCCGATAACTTGCCATAGCCTGGTAACTTACGTACTGCAAAGTTTACGTCGCCCATCACTTCGTTTGAAGCTCCCAAACCAGCACTACTTTTCACAACCGAATTGTTTGTTTCAATGGCACCCGAACTTTGCTCATTCGCCTGCATTTTTACTTGATACGCCAAACCTTTCCCAATCAACTGCTCGATAATTTGCAGCATTTTCGGCACATATTGCGTGGCTTTGGGTTCGTGATCGGGTGTTTGCACGCCAAGCGCAGCCAAGTCTTCATTCATATATTGAATAAAGCGATTGGTCAGTTGCCCAATAGTTTCATTGTTCTCGACCGCGCGCCTAATAATCTTATCGTCGATATCGGTAATGTTGCGCACATAAGTTACCGCGTAACCGCTAGTGCGCAGCCACCGCTGCACTACATCGAAGGCCACCAACATGCGGGCGTGACCAATATGGCAGTAGTCGTAAACTGTCATGCCGCAAACATACAAACCCACCTTGCCTGCTTGCAAAGGTACGAATTCTTCTTTCTGACGGGTCTGAGTGTTGTATAGCTTAAGCATTGCGATCAAATGGCCTTTACGGCACAAGGTAGAATAGAGACCAATATGGTAACGAATAAAAATACTTTTTACGCGGCTTTGCTCGCCTTCTCGATTATTTCGGGCTCGATTGTCCCGTCTACAGCACTGGCACAAACCGTCGATTTGAGTCTGCCTCAAGTTACGCGGCAACCGGGTGATCTTGCTGTTACCGAGCAAAAACGCGTGCAAGGCCTGTACGACTCGGCCCTTTTAAAACGCAAGGCTGGGCAAGTTGCCGAAGCCTTAATCGACGCTGAGGCGGGTTTACTTATCGTTCCGCGTGATTTATCCCTGCGATTTTTGCGCGCAGTTATTTTGAATCAACAGGGTAAAACGGAACAAGCGATTAATGCCTTCGAGCTGTTGACTCAGGAGTACCCCGAATTACCCGAGCCGCATAACAATGTAGCGGTCCTGTACGCCCAAAAAGGCGAAATCGACAAAGCCCGTGCTTCTTTATTACGCGCTTTGAGTATTTTTCCCGCTTACGCTGTAGCCCAAGAGAACCTTGGCGACGTTTATATCCGTATGGCGCAACAAGCTTATGCGGCTGGAAACAAAGCCGACGGGCGCAACACTGCAATTGCGACTAAGTTAAAACTGACTAGCGAGTGGTTAGTTAGCCAAGGTATTGCGGTTAAGGCTAATTAAGATTTTGCTGGCTGAGTCAGAAATTGATTTTGTTTTGAATTTACTTTGTACGGAGTTTTAGCAATGAATCGTTTTTCTTTTACTTTAGATCAACCAGCTTTAAACCTTGTCGCTTCAAGTCAGCCAACAAACCGCCGCCAATTTGCGTATTTAGCCGGTCGACTCGCCCTTGCGGTTGCTTCGTTGGGATTAGCTGCAGGCCTATCGTTAACACCTTTATCGGCACAAGCTCAGACACCTGGTCAAGCTGCACCTGCACCCGCCAAGAACCCACAAGTGCTTATGAAAACCAGCATGGGCGAAATTACGATCGAGTTGTATCCTGATCGCGCACCTGCATCCGTTGGCAATTTTTTGCAATACGTTAAAGCCAACCATTACAACGGCTTAATTTTTCACCGCGTTATGCGCAACTTTATGATTCAGGCCGGTGGTTACACACGCGACATGAAACAACGCCCAACGCGCAAAGCGATCGAATTAGAATCGCAAAATGGTTTGCGCAACGATACAGGCTGGATTGCGATGGCTAGAACGCAAGACCCTAATAGCGCCACTTCGCAGTTTTTTATTAATACGGTCGACAACCCCAGTTTAAATTACCCTGCCCCCGATGGCTTTGGCTATGCAGTGTTTGGCAAAGTGGTTAAAGGCATGGACGTCGTAAACAAAATTCGCGAAGCTACAACGATTGGTATCGGTCAGTTTCAAAACGTTCCGCACGACCCTATTACGATTGATTCAATTGCAGTGATTGAAAAGTAATTTCTCAAACGATTTTTTTACACAACTTAGGTCTTCCATATGTCAACAGCCACTATCACTACTAACCACGGTGTAATCACCATTAATTTAGACAGCGCAAAAGCGCCCAAGTCGGTTGCAAACTTCGAGCAGTACGTGCGCGACGGCCACTTTGCTGGCACCGTGTTTCACCGGGTTATTCCTGGCTTTATGATTCAAGGCGGTGGATTTGACACCGCTGGCAAGCAAAAATCAGTACGCGCAGCAATTGATAACGAAGCCGACAACGGATTAAAGAACAACAAGTACACCTTGGCGATGGCCCGCACTAACGACCCACACTCGGCAACGGCTCAGTTCTTTATCAATACTGCAAACAACGAATTTTTAAATCACAAATCACCATCGGCTACCGGTTGGGGATATGCGGTGTTTGGCGAAGTAACGGCTGGACAAGATATCGTCGATAAAATTGGTACCGTAAAAACAGCGCGTAACGGATTTCATGATGACTGGCCTGTAGAAGCTGTAGAAATTCTTAGCGCCGCTATTGTTTAACGCTAGTTTTTAGTTTTCAACTAATTAAGTTCATTGTTTAATCGTGCATAAATTAGATACACAAGCCGGATTTATCTCTGATGTTCACTTGGGTCCCGGCCCTAGTGAAACCTTGTTGCGTTTCGAAAACTCACTGTTAGCCGCGCGCGGTCAAATTAGTAGCCTAGTACTATTGGGCGACTTGTTTGACGCGTGGTTGGGCGATGACATGTTGCAAGCGCATGGCCTACCAATGCAAGAAACAGCACAACGCGTAGTAGACGCAATCGCAAGTTTAGGCGAAGGCCAAAGCACCCCGTTTCCGGTGTTTATTGCGCGCGGCAACCGTGACTTTTTATTGGGTGAAGGTTTTATTCAAGCTTTGCGGCTTAAAGGTATCGCCGCAACGCTTTTGGCTGACGAAGCGATGATGGATGTTCAGTTGCACGACGGCTCAAGTAACAAAGTGCTTGTTTCGCACGGTGACCAATGGTGTACCGATGACACAGACTACCAAGCCTTTCGAACTAAGGTGCGTTCACCCGAATGGCAAGCCGAGTTTTTAGGCCACTCGTTAGAGCAACGCATTGCGATTGCTCGCCAATTGCGCGAAGGTAGTGAGTCGGCCAAGCAAAGCAAATCGAACGCTATTATGGATGTAAACACCGAAGCGATTTTAAGAGCTTTTAATAGCAAAGGTGTCGACACGATTGTGCATGGCCACACGCACCGCCCTGCTACGCATCGTTACTCTATTGACGGCAGTTTTTTTAAGCGCATCGTTTTACCCGATTGGGATGTAGGACAAAGCGTTGGACAAAAACCCGAAGTAACGCGTGGCGAACTGTTATGCCCGTTTTCTTCGTTCACTTCAGTTTCACTCAAAAACAAACTCAACGCGGCCTAACGGTCCATAGTCAACATCGAACCGGTCGCCAGCGGCCGCCGAAGTTGGTCGCGTAAAAGACCCAGCTAAAACAACATCGCCAGCGCGTAAAGTTTCGCCATAGGGCGCAATTTTTTTTGCCAACCAAACAATGCCATTAGCGGGATGATTCAATACTCCAGCGGCTAAACCTGTTTCTTCGACAATCCCGTTTTTAGTAAGAATGGCACCAACCCATCGCAAATCAACTGCATCGGGTTTTACTTTTTTGCTACCCAATACAATGCCTGCATTGGCCGCAAAATCGCTAATCGTGTCAAACACTTTACGCATCGCTTTTGTTTCGCGGTCGAATTGCTCGATACGGGCATCAATAATTTCAATTGCAGGCACAACATAATCAGTCGCTTGCAAAACTTGCTCTACAGTCAAATTAGTACCGCTTAACTCTTTAGATAAAACAAAGGCAAGTTCTACTTCCACTCGCGGCGCGATAAAGCGATATATTGGGATTGGCACAGCCGCATCAAAAAACATATCGTCCATTAGCGGCGCAAAATCGGGCTCATCGATTTGGCTTGATAACTGCATAGCGCGCGAAGTAAGGCCAATTTTTCGACCCATAACTTTGCGGCCATCGGCAATTTCTAAAGCGACCCACGCTCGTTGGATAGCGTAACCATCTTCAATCGTCATTTGCGGATACTGTTTAGAAAAATGACGCACGGCCACACGATTTTTTCGCGCGAAATAAAGTTGTTCAGCCAATGTTTGAATTAATTGTGGGGCCAGCATAATTGCCTGTGATGTAAATCTAAACCAAACTTAAAACTGAGACCAACCGATGCGCTTACAAATGAATGCACTTATTTAAACAAAGGATGTAAAGAACTATTTTTAGCATCAAATACTTCTAGCCCTTCGTCTACTTGCACGGTAATTCCAATGTGCTGGTTTTTTAACAATAGTGCAAAATGTTCTTTCGCTACGGCCTCTAAGGCTTGGCCAACCAATAAATGCGTAGCGGATGTTCGGCCTTTGGCCATACGACAATTTAAATAGGCGAAAGCATAATGTCCGCTGCCACCGGCTTGCTTGCCACGGTTGGGATGACCCGTATCAGTATCCACACCGCCACCACCAGCATCACCGCCACCATCAGCAATCGCAAAATGCGCCGCTGGATAAGCCAGAACGCGTACGCCACCCACCGGGAAAACCGGCTTGTCATTCTCATCGCGTTGCTGACACATTTGATTGGCCAATTTATTGCAAAGGCCTTGCATATTGCCTCCTGGAAATAATTCGGGGCGATCTAAATTACCGGAGTAGAGGATGACTAAATGAGGCATGACCAGACTTTTAAAAAAGGAATCGATTGGTTAAAGCCGAGAAAAACTAGAAAACGATTTTTGCGCCGAAGCTTGAGGGCTGGGCACTGCGGTTCCGCTTACTGGCGTCACCGGAAAAAGCACATTAATTTGTCCAGTACCCGAAGACCCAAACAACGGCGTTAGCACTTGCGCTTTCGCTTTGTATTCAGACCAACCCAATGCGCCTAATAACATTGCGGTGTCGTGCATAAAGCCCTCACCGTGACCTTTGCTAGCGTATTCGGGCAACATTTCACAAAACTTTTCCCATTCCCCTTGCTGCCACATGTTTACCACTTCGTTATCCATCGCCTCTAAAAACGGGCTCCAAAATTTAAAAGCGTAATCGTCTGCCATGCCATTTTGCGCAAACCGATGACTTAAAGAACCGCTCGCAAAAAAAGCCACCTTGCCATCGTAATGCTGCTCAATGGCTTGCCGCATTGCCCAACCAAGCCGCGCGCTATCGTTTAAATAATGCACCGTGCATAAAGCGGAAACGCAGATCACTTTAAAGTGCTGGTCCGCATTCATGTAACGCATAGGCACTAGAGTGCCATATTCTGGGTTTAGCGTTGTGTCGTGATGCGCTAAAGTTTTAACGCCTTGCTCAGTACAAACCTTTGCCAGCAATTGCCCTAATTGCGGATTACCGCGGCATTCAAATTCCATATTGGCAATAAAATGTGGCAGCTCGTTGCTAGTGTAAGTGCCTTTAAAATGCGGGGCGCAGTTGATATGGTAATTAGCGTTAACTAACCAATGTGTATCGAATACGACAATGGTATCGACACCCAAATCGCGGCAGCGCTGACCAATCTCGATATGCCCGTTAATAGCATCTTGCCGAGTACCTTTTCGCGGCCCATCAAGCTCACTTAGGTACATTGACGGGACGTGGGTAATTTTTGCCGCTAAAGAGAGTTCACCCATTTAGATACCCCAACGTGGAATGTGATGATCGGTAATGCTCACTGCAATATTTTTAGGTTCTAAAAACACTTCGTAACTCCAAGTACCGCCTTCGCGGCCCGTACCACTGGCCTTGGTACCCCCAAATGGTTGCCGCAAATCGCGTACGTTTTGGCTGTTTACAAAACACATACCGGCCTCAACACTTGCTGCAACGCGATGGGCACGACCAATGTTTTCAGTCCAGACGTAGCTGCTTAAACCGTACTGAATATCATTAGCCAATTCGATGGCATGCGCCTCATCTTTAAATGGAATAATGCAAGCCACTGGGCCAAAAATTTCTTCTTGAGCAATACGCATACGGTTATCAACATCGGCAAAAACCGTGGGCCACACGAAGTTGCCTTTTTGTACTGCAGCGCTTAAAGCTGGGGCATAGCTTGGGACATTAATACCGCCACACAATAAATTAGCGCCTTCTTTTGCACCGAGCTCGATATAGCCCCTAACTTTGGCTAAATGGGCTGCACTAATCATAGGACCAATTAGCGTTTTTTCGTCTAACGGATCACCAACCGTTATGCGTTTTGCGCGTGCAACAAATTGTTCTACAAATTGTCTATAAATAGACTGCTGCACCAAGATGCGCGAACCAGCCGTACAGCGCTCGCCGTTGTTAGAAAAAATCATAAACAAGGCCGCGTCTAACGCACGATCAAACTGCGCGTCTTCAAAAACAACAAATGGGCTTTTTCCACCCAACTCCATACTAAATTTCTTTAGGCCCGCTGTTTGCACAATCCGGTTACCGGTAGCCGTCGATCCGGTAAATGAAATGGCCCGCACATCCGGGTGACCACAAAGTGGTTCGCCAGCGCTTTGGCCCGTGCCGTGAACTATATTAAGTACCCCGGCAGGAATTCCCGCTTCCATCGCCAATTCGCCCAATCGCGCGGCCGACATAGGCGACAGCTCGCTCATTTTTAACACGGCTGTATTGCCAAAAGCCAGGCACGGCGCAACCTTCCACGTAGCTGTCATAAACGGCACATTCCACGGGCTGATTAACGCGCACACACCAACGGGGTGAAACAAAGTGTAATTTAAATGTGTTGGCGTTGGGTAAGTGTGTCCATCCACACGTGTACATATTTGCGCAAAATAATAAAAATTATCGGCCGCACGAGGCACTAATTGCTTACCCGTTTGGTTGATTGTTTGACCAGAGTCTTTGGTTTCAATATCGGCAATTTGCGGCACGTGCTGGGCAATTAAATCACCTAACTTAGTCATTAATTTTGCGCGCTGGGCTGCGGGCAATGCCGCCCATTTTGGGTGAGCCTCTTTTGCGGCAGCAACAGCGGCTTGCACTTCTAGCGCGCCACCATCGGCTACTTCAGCTAGTACTTCTTGAGTAGCGGGATTAATCGTTTCAAAGTATTTAGCACTCGCTACGTTTTTTCCGCCAATTAAATGATTAATTTTCATGTTGGCCTTCCAAAGCGTGCGTCCCCTACGATTTTATTTACTAAACGACCAATTCCGTCAATTTCGGTGACTACTTCATCGCCTTCATTTACATTAATAACGCCTTCGGGTGTGCCAGTCAGAATGACATCGCCTGCTTGCAAAGTCATAAAACTGCTTAAGTATTCAATTAACGCAGCAACACTGTTGACCATGTGCTGGGTGTTACCTTGCTGGGTAACGACGCCATTAACGAGTGTGCGTACACTAAGATTTTGGGGGTCGCTTACGTCCGCTGCTTCAACCAACCAAGGGCCCAGTACCGTGCAAGTATCACGATTCTTTACCGGCAAATTAGGGCGATACCAATTTTCTAAATAATCGCGAATTGCGTAATCGTTACATACGGTGTAGCCCGCTACATAGTTGAGGGCTTGCGCAGCCATTACGTTTTTTGCAGTACGTCCAATGACAACGGCAAGCTCGCATTCGTAATGCATCATTTTTACGCCATGAGGTCGTCGTGTTTCACCGCGATGACCAATACATGCGCTTGCCGACTTTAAAAAAACCAACGGCTCGTCTTTACTAGTAACGGTTAACTCTTTGCTAAGTTCTTTGGCGTGATCGGCGTAGTTCAAACCTAGCGCTATAACACTGCCAACTTCGAACGGCGGCAACCAAACAACTTGATCTTCGCGCAATACACGGCCATCAATTAGTTGCAGGCCTTCGGCGTGCGGAACTGCAGTGTGAATGGCCCCACCAAATGCTACGCGGGCAGTTCTCATAACGCCACCACCGTATTTTTAATTGACCCAAATTGCGGTGAACGTAGTTCTATGGTTTGCCCCACTTTTGCAACTGGCGATCTAAACGAAGGGCCTAGCAATAGAATATCGCCTGCTTTAAACGTCATAAAATCGGTTATATCTATCAGCATCTGTTCGATAGAACGTTGTACATGCTCGTTACACAATAAACCGTTTTGTCGTTGCAACAATTGTCCATCAACAAACAATGCAAACGACCGTTCTTGATACATCGACTCGAATGGCAAGACCACATCAGCAAACACGCAAAATCCATCGCGCGCTTTTTGGCGAACGGCAGGACGATAATGGCTTTCGATCGGCAAGCTACAATCATTGGCCAAACAAACGCCAGCAATCAGATCGCTTAAAACCAAAGCAGGGTTAGCATTATTTTTAGCTAAAAAACTAATGTCGCGTTTAATAACCAACCCAAAGCACGTGCCGGTTTGCAACTCGGCTGCCTCTGCCGGAACTTCAATAGCGTCTCCGTCGCCCGCCCAGCAAGACTGAGGACGTACCGCCAGCACGGGAGCAATTGGTAGGCCTTTGTATGGTGCTTGCTTGGCTTGTTCGCCCAAGTCGGTAACAAACCGTTGATCATTAAGCAACACCGAATACACTGTGCCAGAAACCTTGTAGGGCATAAAGTCCAGCACCAACTTAGACTGAAGATGAAGCAGCGTTCGAGGGCGAACTTTGGTTAGGTCGTGAAGCGGGGTCAGCATTGGCGGTGAGGCTCTCGTAACTTAAGTTGTTTGCGATGAATTGCGTTGATTAATGTTCTGCAGAGCAGTTTAAACTATCGGTATTCACTCATTTCTGCCGCGCGCACTGGTTTTAGCATTAATTCACCACTTGTTCCCCGAATTGTTCCCCGTATACTGGGCTTGATTCCCCCAATGACTCAATTGAATACGCCCTACCCTTCGACGGCGTATTTAACGGGTTTTTTGCGCTCGCGGAACATACAGGCATTTCAAGACGACATTGCCTTAGCTTTGGTACTTAAATTGTTTAGTCGCAACGGCCTTCAAGCCATTGTTGCGCAAGCTAGCGATATCCCTGAGAAAAAACGTACGGCGACCGTGCAATGGTTTGTTGAGGCGTTTGATTTGTACTTTGCCACTATTGGCCCCGTGATTGGTTTTTTGCAAGGGCGCGACCCAACCTTAGCCCACCGAATTTGTGGCCGTAATTTTTTGCCCGAAGGTCCACGCTTTGATTCTTTAGATCAATATGTTGACGATCCAGACGGGCCTGATGGCGGCGCAGATCCTCTGGCTTGGGCCTTCGGTGCTTTAGGCATCCACGATCGCGCACGGCATTTTGCAACCCTCTACATGAATGATTTGGCAGACGTCATAAGAGACACGGTTGATTCGCGGTTTGAATTTGTGCGTTACGCCGAATCATTGGCTGGAAGCCAAGCCAGTTTTGACCCACTCGCCAACGCGTTAAATGCGCCACACAATTTAGTCGATTTAACATTATCCGAACTAACAATCGCCAGTGTAAAGAAGCACCAACCTAATGTAGTGTTGCTGTCGGTTCCGTTTCCGGGCGCGGTATATGGCGCGCTGCGCATGGCGCAAAGCATTAAGCAGTTTGATTCGACTATAGTGATTTGTTTAGGTGGTGGCTATGTCAACACAGAGTTGCGCGAACTGGCCGAGCCACGTCTTTTCGATTACGTAGACTATGTCATGTTGGATTCGGGCGAAAAACCACTATTGGCCCTTCTAGAGCACTTGCAAGGACAACGACCACGGTTAAATTTAGTGCGCACTTTTGTACGCGTTGACGGCAAGGTTCGTTACTTCAAATCAAACGAAACCGATGTGCCATTTAACGAAGTAGGTACACCTACTTGGGACGGTTTACAACGCGACCAGTACCTATCATTTTTGGATATGCTTAACCCAATGCATCGTTTGTGGTCTGACGGACGCTGGAACAAAATAACCGTCGCACATGGTTGCTATTGGAAAAAGTGTAGCTTCTGCGATGTCAGCCTCGATTACATTGCACGTTACGAGGCGGCCAGCGCCGTTGTTTTGGTTGATCGAATCGAGGCGATTATTAATGAAACTGGGCAAACTGGTTTTCATTTAGTAGACGAAGCCGCTCCACCCAAAGCCCTACGCGCAATGGCCGAAGAACTAGCGCGCCGTAAATTATCAATTACTTGGTGGGGCAATATTCGGTTCGAAAAATCGTTTACACCCGAACTGGCACAACTGCTCGCAGAAAGCGGTTGCATAGCAATTTCTGGTGGGTTAGAAGTAGCCTCGGATCGTTTATTAAACTTAATGAAAAAGGGCGTCTCGGTTGATCAGGTCGCCCGTGTAACGCGCGCATTAAGCGACGCGGGTATTTTGGTGCACGCGTATTTAATGTACGGCTTTCCGACCCAAACCGAGCACGAAACCATTGATGCCCTTGAGTATGTACGACAACTGTTTGCTGCGGGTTGCATACAGTCCGGTTTTTTTCATCGGTTCGCATGCACAGTGCATTCGCCTGTTGGAATGAACCCTGCTGAATACGGAATAACACTGGCTACTCAAGAGCCTGGACTATTTGCAAAAAACGATATTGGGTTTATCGATCCAACACCGGCCAACCACGCCCTGCTTGGTAAAGCTTTAAATAAAGCTTTGTATAACTATATGCACGGAATTGAGCTAGACCGCGATGTGCGCGAATGGTTTGCAGAGTTTATGGATTTAAACGATGGTAAGTCAATGCGCGTACCTAAGCCACGAGTGGCACGCAATTTTGTTGAAAAGGCGCTTGATGCTTAAAATTTTAATACTAGGCCATTAATAAAAACCGGCTTGTTGCGAAACAACAAACCGGCTTATTTTTTAAACTGATGGGCTGTAAGACTTACTTAACTTCCAACAATTCAACTTCAAAAATTAAAGTTGCATTTGGTGGAATGGTTCCACCAGCACCACGTGCGCCGTAGGCAATAGCGCTTGGGCAAGTTAGCTTAGCTTTTCCGCCAACTTTCATTAAACCAACACCTTCGGTCCAACAAGGAATAACGCGGTTTAACGGGAACTCCGTTGGCTCGTTACGCTTGTAAGAACTATCAAACTCTTTACCATCAGGAAAAGTACCTTTGTAATGCACTTTAACTGTATTGGTCGGGGCTGGCTGCTTACCAGTACCCTCTTTGATCATATTAATTACTAAACCACTAGCTGTAACTTTTGCGCCTTTTTCTTTAGCGGCGGCAGCTAGAACCGGGTCGGTTTGGGCAATAGCGGTTGTGCAAGTGAAAGCGATTGCGGATAGAACTAGTTTGCTGATTAAGTGCATTTTTATTTAACTCCGTTTGATAAACTCACTGGATTATACGCAGAGCAACAGTGTTTGGTTGACAGAGTCTAACTGCCCTCGTTTGCCGCACGCACGAACTGTAAACTCGATAAAATGAGCGCGTCCATTTCATTCGCTTTGATCAAGCTGTAACCGATACTTCCGATAAGCAAAAATGTATGACTAGCTACGGTGCTGCTGGGGCCACCGTCGCGCCTTCAATTTTATGGCGCACTAACGCTTGGGCTACAAAACCACTAGACTTTAAATCGGCCACAAATGCGGATAAATATGACAGGGCCGCGTCGCGCCCTTTTGGCAAGCCCATGGCTTGATTGATGACCATAAAGCGCCCATCTAACAAACGCATATTTGGAATACGTTTGGCATCCATTTGCAGCTGTTGTCTGACACCTGCAGCAACTTCTAACTTTTGCGCCGCCATCATATCGAGGACGGTCGGAGAGCTAGGTGAGCGCACAATTGTGGCGGCTTTTAATTCGCGAGTTAGGTACAGGTCGTAAGCGCTCCCTTGACCCACCACAATTCGATGACCCGTTTTATCAACGTCAGCATTTGTTTTTATCGGCGAGTCGATAGCAACCATGTAAGCGCCTTCAATCATTACATAGGGCGCTGTTTGCCCCATGTCGGCACCGCGCACCGGATCGATTGCAACAAAAGCTACATCAACTTGCGCGGCTTTTACGGCCTCTACTACCCTGCCCGCTGCGCTAAAAATAACTAGCTCAACCGGCACACCCAATCGTTTACCCAGCTCGCGGGCCATGTCGACCGACACACCAAAGGGCTGGCCACTTGCATCTTTGTTAGCCAAAATTGGATTGCCCAAGTTGATGGCCGCCCGCAAGGTACCGCTTGGCGCAAACTCTTTAACTATGGAAGGTGATGGCATAGAGTTTGTAGAAGGCATTGAAGAGCATCCAGTAAATAATGCAACGGAACAAGTGGCTAAAAGGGTAACAATTTTTTTAAAGTAGAGCATTGGCGTTTTGACTCGAGATTTATATTGGTAGATTCCATGCTACCCGATCTAAAGTCAGCCAAAAGATTGCTTCAATGGTCTTTCCACATTGCGGACATTCGCACCGCGGTTCTACAGTAAAATCTGCCAATGAATAAACCTCTCTCGCACCCACATCTTTCTACAACTCGTTTTGGCAGTGGCAAAGATGTTCTGCGCCTTGAGGACGAACAATTGCTAAAAGGAATGGGTCAGTTTACCGACGATGTAGTTCCGGAAAACCAAGCCCATGTGTGCTTTTTGCGGTCGCCGTACCCGCATGCAAACATTGTCTCGATTGATGCGCAAACGGCACGTTCGATGCCGGGCGTTCTAGGCGTTTACACAGGCGAGCAGCTAGTTGACGCTGGTGTTAAGCCAATTCCTGGCGGTGCAATGTTTGTGCGCGGAGACGGCAAACCTGCGGCTACGGCTGCGCGACGGCCACTGGCCTACCAACGGGTTCGGTATGTTGGCGAAGCGGTGGCGGTAGTAGTGGCAGAGACGAGCGAGCAAGCGCGCAATGCAGCCGAGGCCATCATGGTGGATTACGCGGCATTGCCTTCTGCGGTGACAGCCCATGACGCATTAAAGGCCGGCGCCCCACTGTTATGCGATTTAATTCCAGACAATATTTGCGCCGAAGCAAAGTACGGCAACCCACAAGAAACGGCGGTCGCGTTTGCAAGCGCTGCGCATGTTGTTAAGTTACCTATCGACAATCAACGGCTTGCAGCGCTTTGTATCGAACCGCGGACAGTGTTAGCGTGGATTGCAGCGGATCAACGTTTAACAATTCGCATGAGTACGCAAATGCCATCGGGGATAAAAAACTCGCTGTGCAACGACGTGCTTGGTATTGCCCCCGAAACCGTACGCGTTTTGGTGGGTGATGTTGGTGGCGGTTTTGGTATGAAAACCGGCATTTACCCCGAAGATGCAGTTGTTGCTTGGTGTGCCTTGCAATTGAAATGCCCAGTAAAATGGGTTGCTGATCGCAGTGAAGAATTTCTTAGCTCAGCACATGGCCGCGATGTATCTACACAAGCCGAATTAGCATTGACGGCAGATGGAAAAATTGTTGGGCTGCGTGTGCATTCATTGGCCAATATTGGGGCTTATGGAATCAATACTGGCATTGCAATTAATGTCCTTATTGGCCCGTGGGTGCAAACTAGTGTTTACGATATTCAAACAATCGACTTTCACTTTAAAGCAGTGCTCACCAACACCGCTTCGATAAGTGCGTATCGTGGTGCTGGTCGCCCGGAAGCCATTTATATTATCGAACGCTTGATCGACGAAGCTGCGCGCCAAACCGGAATTGATCGCATTACTTTACGGCGCATTAACTTTGTTAAGCCCGAACAAATGCCTTACCAAAACCCAATGAAACAGGTTTACGACACAGGGCATTTTGAAAAAATTATGGACCAAGGTCTCGACCTCGCCCATTGGAATACATTCGAGCAACGGGCCGCCCAAAGCAAAGTACGGGGTAAATTACGTGGCCTCGGTATCGCAACATTTTTAGAATGGACCAGTGGCAATGCCTTCGAAGAACGCGTTACCGTTACCGTTTTAGGCGACGGAACTGTCGAGGTTTTTTCGGCAGTTAATGCGATGGGCCAAGGTATTGCGACTTCACTTGCGCAGCTTGTGGTTGATACCTTTGGTATTTCGATAGAACAAGTCCGGGTGGTGCTGGGCGATACCGATCGCGGTGCAGGTTTTGGCAGTGCCGGCTCACGCTCTGCATTTGCGGGTGGCTCGGCAATTCAGATTGGCTCCGAACGAATGATCGATCATGCAAAGCAACTTGCAGCAGCCGATTTAGAAGCAGCGGCAGACGATATTGATTATTTGGCGGGGCATTTTACAGTAAGAGGAACCGACCTAGGCGTTAGTATTTTTGAACTGGCTAACAAGCAAACAGAGCAGCGCTTGTTTATCGAATCGACTTCGAAAGTGCTCGGCCCAACATGGCCTAACGGCTGCCACGTTAGTGAAATAGAACTCGACCCAAACACGGGTGAAGTTCAAGTGGTTGCCTATAGCAGCATGAACGATATTGGACGCGTCATTAACCCAATGATTGCACGCGGGCAATTAGAGGGTGGCGTTATGCAAGGCTTAGGGCAAGCATTGCTAGAAGCGATTGTTTACGATCGCGAAACTGGTCAGCTGTTAACCGGCAGTTTGATGGATTACGCAGCACCTCGAGCCGACGCAGTGCAATGCATCATGGTTAACGAGATGGACCAATCCATCCCGTGCAAAAACAATGTTCTGGGCGTTAAGGGCGTTGGTGAACTAGGCACAATTGGCGCAACGCCATGTTTAGTTAATGCAGTCGCTGATGCCTTAGCGCGTTCAGGCAATGCGCAGTGGACTGCATTGGCACCGACCTTGCAAATGCCGCTAACTTCAGCGGTATTGTGGGAAGCAATGAATCGGTAACAACAGCAAAGTTAATGAATTAATTTAATCAATCAACTTGCAAACACCCGCCGCATCTAAGGGTGCGCAGGCTTTTACTTCATCACCTTGGTTAGAACGCATTTGTATTTGCTTTACTTCAACACGTAGCGATTCAATCACTTCGTCTTGCCGTGCAATGTGATCCATTAATTGATGAATCGCTTTCGACATCGGGTCATCGTCGTTTGTCGAAACACCGTAAGCCGAAAACCCTGTTTTAGGTTGATCACTAGAGCCCGCGTATTCGGTTCTTAATTGCTCGTCGCGCGTTGTGGCTTCTACAATTTTTGCTGGCATACCGACAGCGGTGGCCATCGGGGGCACGGCACGCAATAGCACAGAGTTTGACCCTACGCGCGCGCCTGCACCCACTGTAAACCCACCTAGTACTTTTGCGCCTGCACCAACAATAACGCCACGTTCTAATGTCGGGTGCCGCTTAGTGCCTTTACCCAACGATGTGCCGCCTAAAGTAACGCCTTGGTAAATGGTGCAATCGTCGCCAACTTCGGCCGTTTCGCCAATGACTACCCCCAAGCCATGGTCGATGAACACGCCTTTACCGATAATTGCACCCGGATGAATCTCGATGCCCGTAAGCATTCGGCCAACATGCGAAATAAAACGCGCTAAGGTGGTGAAATCGCGGACCCAACATTTTTTAGCGAGGCGGTGCATTGCCAGCGCATGGACACCCGGATAGCACAGCAAGACCTCTAAGGGCTTACGGGCCGCGGGGTCACGGGCTAAAACTGTTTTGATATCGTTGTGTAATTGTTCGAACATAACTAGATTGTAAAGGCAGGCAGAAAATTCTGCTAAAGATGCCATAAAATTTGATGGGCCAGTGTTGCTGCAATAAATGTTGATGGGCCGGCATTTGTGCTATGGCACGTAAACCCAACCACTCATTAGGCGGCGTGCACTTCGCGATAACAGTGCTTTTTCGACAACCCATCGGTCACCCACTTGAGAGACTTCCGCACCCACCGTTACAGCGCCTGAAGCATGGCCGATACGGGTGGGGATGCCAGGTAAGGTTCGGGCCATTTGGTTGGCTAAGGTGCCCGGTAACGCGGCTGCGATTCCCAGAGCAATCGAACCGTTATCTGTACCAGCATGTTGCAATTTACCCATTGACATAAAACGCGCAAGCACATCAATTTCTTCCGCTTGAATCGTTCGACCATTGCTGCAAGAATAACTTTGCGGTTTGGCTAGGAAAACAATTTGCAGTGCTGCAGCGCGCTTTGCGTTTGCTTCGCTTGCATCAAGGCTAAGACCCATTGCGGCCGCTGCGTGTTTGCGTACCATTTCTATTTTTTCTAATAGCTTGGTGTTTTTGTTAACTTGCTCGGGCAACTCTTTGCCGGTTAAACCCAACGCTTCGGCACGCACAAATACAGTCGGCGTTCCGGCATTCATAAAACTGACTTCAAATTTACCGTGTCCAGGAACATTCAATATTTCTTGAACTTTACCGTTGGGTAACAGCTGGGTTATTTTTGAATCCATAAAATTAGCTTCATTACGATCCCCTGCATCATCGCTGGGGTGCAAAAACTCTAGCCGAATTTCGGCAGCAAATTGAGCAACACCGTCCTCTTGAAAACTGCCTTGCTCTTGAACCTCACCCCGGGCAATTGGGACATAGGCATCGATTCGTTTACCTAAATTGACTTGCCATATACGTACTAAATGCTCTCGAACGGGATCGCTTAAGGTGGCGCCAGAGAATGAGCCTGTAGCTGCACTTAAAGATGAACTGGAACCTGAAGCTGCACCTGAAGATGAACCTGACAAACTTGCAGCAACCGATACTAAGCCTTCTTGAATCGCAAACGGCCCAACGGCCGCAACAAACTGCTCGCAACTACCCGACCAATCTATTTTTGCTTCATCGGCACCTACGCAACCATAAATAAAATCAACATCGCAATCGTTTCGTTGTGAGGGCCGAATGATCGCCAATTTTCGGGTGTTTGCTGTTGCGCCGCCCATGCCATCAACCGCCAAAAAATTTGCTTCTGCACTACCGATAACTCGTAGCAACAAGGCTTCGCGCTGCGATAAAGGCACAGGTAAATCACGCTCGTGAAAGAACACACCTTTGCTGCTGCCGCTGCGCATAAAAACCGCAGGGATTTTTCGTTTAGATGCTGATTGCATAAAAATTATTGACGTTCAATTGTTTTTAAAATGCCGCGCAAAATATCAATTTCTTCTTGTTCTAAGCGCGTTCGTGCAAACAAGCGGCGCAATCTTGGCATGAGCCGCTTCGGTCTTTCTGGGTCTAAGTAACCAATTTGAATTAGTGATTGCTCTAGGTGTTGCATCAATCCTTCTACTTGGGCCAAAGTTGCATAACCCCGATGCCCTTCGGGGAACTCAAGCGCTGCACTTGCAGATTCCAGTGTTTTTATAACGCCTTGCCGACAGCAATACGCGATGACTTGAACGGCTTGGGCTAAATTAAGCGAGCCGTAAATCGGGTTCGATTCGATGCTACACAAGACTTGGCAACGCTGCGCTTGGGCAATTGAGAGGCCAGTACGCTCGGTGCCAAAAACCCAAGCGACCTTACCAGCAGGTCCTTGTTGTTCTTGCAAAGCCAGCTGCACCGCCGCTTCAGGCGATACCGGCGGCGATGCAAATTCGCGTCCAGCTGCGCTTACAGCAATGGCCAAGGTGCAATCAGCCAATGCGGTGTCTAAATCATCAAACGCTTGGACAGCCGAAAGTAACTGAGTTGCGCCACTTGAAAAAGCCACCGCCTCGGGATGCACAGCGAAGTCAGTTTGCCGCGGACTCACAACACGCAAATTTGCGAACCCCATTACCGCTAACGCCCGCGCTGCCGAACCGATATTGCCCGCATGACTAGGCTCGACCAACACAAAAACAAAGTTAGGGTCTTGCCAAAGAGGGCTATTAGCGGTTTTTAAAGGGTTTTCGATGGAAGAATTCGTTATGTTGACATCACTCATGCGACGAGTTTAGCAGCGCCATCAAACAATGCACTAAATGCAGCGAGTTAATAGCGCGCCTAGGCTAAAATGCCAACATGCACCCTATGCTTACTATCGCCATTCGCGCAGCCCGCACCGCCGGCCGCATTATCACTCGTGCCGCCGAGGACGTTGACAGCGTGCGCATTGCCCGCAAGAGCCCTAACGACTTTGTTACAGAAGTCGATCAAGCTGTCGAAGCCTCGGTTATTAAAACCCTTTTAACCGCCTACCCTAGTCATTCAATTTTAGGCGAAGAGTCTGGCTTTGCGGCCAATGCGAATTCAGACTTTAAAGGCAATAACGACGATCTCGATATTGATGAAGTGCTGGCGGCCGAAAATGTTTGGATTATCGATCCCTTAGACGGCACTACCAACTTCATTCATGGCTTACCGCAATATTGCGTTTCCATTGGGCTAATGCAAAAAGGTCAAATGACTCAAGCAGTTGTATATGACCCTAACCGCGATGAATTGTTTTCGGCCAGTAAAGGCGCAGGTGCTTATTTAAATGATCGCCGCATTCGCGTTACGCGGCGCGATCGCTTGGCAGAAACAGTGATTGGTACGGGTTTTCCGTTTAAGCAATTAAAGCACCTAGATACCTACTTAGATTACTTCCGCCGTATCACTATCGAGGGTGCAAGCTTGCGTCGCCCCGGTGCTGCGGCACTCGACTTAGCATATGTTGCAAGTGGCCGCTACGATGGTTTTTTCGAAATTGGCCTCGCCCCTTGGGATGTTGCTGCGGGCTCTTTGCTAGTAACTGAAGCTGGCGGCATTATTGGCGATTTAAATGGTGAAGCCCATCCGGTATTTAGTGGCAAAGTAATTGCCGGAGCGCCCAAGGTGTATAGCTCGATGGTTACTTTGTTCGCGTAACTAGATGGTTGAAAAGCCGTCAGTTGAAGTACTGTCTGCCGAGGCGCAAAAAAATACGCCAATGATTCAGCAGTACTTAGGCATCAAAGCGGATCATCCCCATACGCTTTTGTTTTATCGAATGGGCGATTTTTACGAATTGTTTTTTGAGGACGCAGAGAAAGCTTCCCGCCTTTTAAACATTACGCTGACCAAGCGGGGCACTAGTAATGGTGAGCCCATTAAAATGGCTGGGGTCCCTTTTCATTCTGTTGATCAATATTTAGCGCGCCTTGTAAAGCTAGGTGAATCAGTTGCAATTTGCGAACAAATTGGCGACCCTGCTACCAGTAAGGGACCTGTCGAGCGAAAAGTACAACGCATCATTACGCCCGGCACCTTAACGGACGCCAATTTATTGCCGGCACGAGAAGACCGAGCACTGTTAGCGGTAATACCCGGTAAAGGTTTAAACGCCCATCGGGCTGGGTTAGCGTGGATGGTGTTGGCCAGTGGCGACTGTTGGCTAGCTGAATGCGAAATAAGTGAATTACAAAGCGAAATTGAACGACTTGGGCCAGCTGAAATTGTTTTGCCCGAGCGTATTATTCAAAGGGCTTTAGACGCAAGCGATACCCCTCGTTGGTACACCGCTTTAACCGAAACCAGCGTAGCGCAAAGTAGTTTGCCTGACTGGCACTTTGATGAGCAACGCGGACTTCAGCGCCTAACGCAAATAATGTGCACGCAAGATTTATCGGGCTTTGATGCAGCCGATCAAACACTATCGATTGCCGCTGCCAATGGCCTGCTTTCCTATGTTGATCGTACGCAGGGCGATAAAGCAGGTGTTTTACAAAGCCTACGAACATTTAGGCCACAGCAGTATTTAGTGCTTGACGCTGTAGCGCGCCGTAATCTTGAATTAATCACCACGCTAAGCGGCGAAGAATCACCCACTTTATTTTCTGTTTTAGATTATTGTGCAACGGCTGCAGGTGCGCGTCTTTTACGGTTTTGGTTGCAAAATCCCGAGCGCGCGCAAGCGGTGGCCGCTGCGCGGCATGATGCAATTGGCCTACTAAACAGAAACACAATTGCCAATCAAACTGTTGCAGTTTGGTTGCATCAACAGTTAGAGGGCTGTGCTGACGGCGAGCGTATTGCCACCCGCATTCGCATGGCATCGGTACGCCCACGCGAATTAGTGGCACTACTTGATTTACTCGATCATGCTAAGCAATTACAAGCCGCATTTATTCATTTAAACGATAGCCCATTACTGCAAACCCTGCATGGCCAATTGCTTGTCCCGGATGCGATGGCCAACATGCTGCGCTTGCAGTTGCTGACCGAACCGGCCGCCAATGTTCGCGATGGTGGTGTGTTTGCGCGCAATTTTGATGCCGAGCTCGATGAGCTACGTGGTATTGATGAAAATTGCGGCGAGTTTTTATTGCAAATGGAAGCACAAGAACGCGCGCGCACCGGCATTGCCAATTTAAAGGTTGGCTTTAATTCGGTTCATGGATTTTTTATCGAAATTAGCCAAGGTCAACTCGAAAAAGTGCCGGTTGAATACAAGCGCCGCCAAACCTTAAAAAACGCCGAGCGATTTATAACCCCCGAACTTAAAATATTCGAAGACAAAGCGCTATCTGCCAAAGAACGTGCATTAAACCGTGAAAAGTATTTATACGAACAATTGTTAATCGACTTACTGCCGTTTTTAACCGCGTTACAACAATGCGCCAAAGCTATTGCGCAAATTGATGTGCTGTCCAATTTTGCTCGTCTGGCGCAACGCGATGGCTGGGTAGCGCCGCGTTTTGTAACCCAACCGGGTATTGAAATTCGCGCAGGAGTTCACCCGGTTGTAAAGCGACAGGTAGAGCGCTTTATTCCCAACGACACAGTGCTTAACGAGCGGCGCAGCCTAGCCATGATTACTGGTCCAAACATGGGCGGTAAATCTACTTTCATGCGCCAAACCGCTCTTATTGTTTTATTGGCCTATGTGGGTAGTTATGTTCCCGCGCAGCAATGTATCTTAGGGCCAATTGATCGCTTGTTTACCCGAATTGGTGCCGCCGATGATTTAGCCGGCGGACGTTCCACCTTTATGGTTGAAATGACCGAAGCAGCCGCAATTTTAAACGCAGCCACCGCACAAAGCTTAGTGTTAATGGACGAGATTGGTCGCGGCACCTCGACATTTGATGGCCTATCGTTGGCACATGCTATAGCAGCGCGTTTGGCCTCACACAATCGCAGCTTAACTTTGTTTGCTACGCACTACTTCGAATTAACGCAACTAGCGACTCAGTTTGAAAATGTGTTTAACCAACACTTGGCTGCAGCCGAAGCACCCAACAAAGGCATCGTGTTTTTACACGAGGTACAAGACGGCCCGGCTAGCCAAAGTTATGGCCTTGAAGTAGCTCGATTAGCGGGGCTACCGAGTGCTGTAATTAAGCAAGCTAAAGCGGTTTTACGCAAACTAGAAGACCAAGCCAGCCATAGCGATCAGCAGTTCGATTTATTTAACGACATGGCCAGTGCAATAGAAGTCGACACTAGTAATGACGAGCAACTTTCGGCTAATACCCAAGCGCTAGTAACTCGCCTCGCCAATTTAAACCCCGACGAGCTATCGCCAAAAGAAGCCTTGCAAGCATTGTACGAATTAAAATTATTGCAACAAAAGATTCATGAATAAGCAACGGCGCAACGCACTAAGGCTAGCGTCCCAGATTGGGTTACTGGGAAGCGCGGGTTCGTTGCATCAACCAGCCGCTATAGCCAAACCCAATGCCTTGTCTTTTTGCGCGATTGGCGATACGCCTTATTTAGGTTCGGATATCGCTGCGTTACGGCAAACCTTTCAAGATGCAGCTTTGCAAGATTGCAAATTTATTACCCATATCGGGGATGTTAAAAGTTCTTGGGAATCTTGCTCTAACGACTTATTACAAGAACGGATTGCACTGCTGAACGAATCGAGCTTGCCTTTGTTTTACGTACCGGGCGACAACGAGTGGATTGACTGCGGTCGTGGTGTTTTAAATTCGTACAATCCCGAAGAACGCCTAGAATATTTGCGCAGCATCGCAATTAAAGGCAATGCCAGCTTTGGTAAAAAACCACTTCCATTAGAGCGGCAAAGTACTCAGGTAAATGCTCAAGCCCTACCGGAAAATATTCGTTGGATGCACAGTCAATGTGCCTTTATTGGGCTTCATATCGGCGGTTCCTATATGGGCATTGGCACCATTGGCATTGACGAGAAAAAACGCCTGGAGCGCGAAAAAGCCTGTGCGATTTGGATGGCATCGGCTACCCAGTGGGCCGAAGAAAACAATGCTCGAGCCTTAGTTATTTTGGCACACGCAAATGTCAATATGGAGTTAGGGATCGATTCACAACGCTTAAGCAAAAAGCACCGCCAAGCTTTTACGCCATTTAAACAATCGTTAGATCAATTACTAACGAAATGGAAAAAACCGGTTCTCTATATCCATGGAGACTCGCATCGTTTTCAGGTCAATAATCCTTGGGGTGATCGTCACCCGCACCTAACAAGGTTAGAAGTTTTTGGAGCGCCCTTTACCAACCATTGGGTCAAGGTGAGTATCGATATGGATGCAAAGAAACCCGACTTTCAAATTGCCCCAATTAGTTTGATGAAAAACGAACGTTGACCGCAGATCAACTGACTTTAAAGCTACTGACCCATTCGCAATTTGCGAGCGGCTTCTTCAAACTTCACATCTTCGATATTTTCTAAGATTGAATTTACATCGACTTTTTTACGCTCGGCTACAAAGCGGCCAGTCAATTCACTATCAGGCGTTAAAAATCCTTGGCGATACAAGTTCCAAATTTCGGGGCCGTATTGGGTGCGCAGTATGCTCGGTTCGAAGCGACCAAAAAAATCACGTAAGTTGTTGACATCGCGCTCAAGCATGCGTTGCGCATGATTATTACCAGCAGCATCAACCGCTTGGGGTAAATCGATAATTACCGGGCCATCTTCGGCCAATAAAATATTAAATTCTGATAAATCGCCGTGCACAATACCGGCGCACAACATGCGCACAACTTCACGCACTAAAGTTGTGTGGTGTTCTAGTGCTTGCGCGGACGAAAAAATAACGTCGTTTAAGCGCGGGGCTGCGTTTCCTTCGGCATCGGTTACTAATTCCATTAGCAACACCCCTTCAAAAAAACTAAAGGGCTTCGGTACACGCACACCAACATTTGCCAATCGGTACAAGGCGTCTACTTCGGCACTTTGCCAAGCAGCCTCTTGTGATTCACGGCCAAATTTAGTCCCCTTAGCCATAGCGCGGGCTTGGCGCGAATTTTTTACGCGACGGTTCTCGGTGTAATCGACCGCTTGCCGAAAACTACGCGCGGTTGCTTCTTTGTAAACTTTTGCACAACGGGTTTCGCCGCCACAACTAACAACATACACGGTCGCTTCTTTACCGCTCATTAATTGGCGTGACACCGAATCAATTAAGCCTTCTTCAAGCAAATTTTGTAGTCGTTTAGGAGTTTTCATTTCAAGCGGTCACAGCACAATCAGCATGCAATGCCATTTCAATTTGATCAATATTTGAAACTGTCCGCAACTGACTAAATAAATGCTCGGCTTGCGGATAATTTCTACGAAGCGCATTTAACCATTGTTTTAAACGCCCTGCACGATGTCGGGCTTCTACGCGGGCACTAACGAGCCCCCAAAACGCCAAGACTAAGGGTGCCATTGTGGCCCAAGTTACGACGTTTTTTTCAGTATCGGGTAATTCTTGTGTATGCCGTATTGCCCAAGCCAAGCCCGGATTTGCAACAATTCCGCGTCCGATCATGATATCGGAGCAACCCGAAATTTCGCGACATCTTTGCGCATCATCGACCGTCCAAATTTCACCATTAGCCGTAATCGGAATTTTTACCACACGACGTACATCGGCAATTCGCTCCCAATACGCGGGGGGACGATAGCCATCTACCTTGGTTCTTGCATGAATAACAATCGAATTTGCACCAGCTTCGGCCATGGCCATTGCACATTCTTCGGCTCGACTATCGTCGTTAAACCCAAGGCGCATTTTTGCTGAAACGGACATATTTGCAGGTACTGCGCGACGTACCGCCGACACTATCTTTGCAATTAATTCGGGATGGTCTAATAGCATTGCACCACCGCCATGACGATTGACTACTTTTGCTGGGCAACCAAAATTGAGGTCTATTCCAGCCGGCCCAAGCGAGGCCAGTTGCGCAGCATTTTCTGCCAAACAATTTGGATCAGAGCCCAGCAATTGACCGACCACGGGAACACCTGACGGAGTTTTTCCGCCATTGAGTAATTCGGGCATTACGCGAATAAAACTGCGTTTTGGCAATAAGGTGTTGGTTACCCGAATAAATTCGGACACACAATGATCAACACCGCCAACACGAGTCAAGATATCGCGTAATACGCAATCCAATAGCCCCTCCATTGGGGCGAGCAAAATGCGTCCTGTACTTGGGTTCAAATGGCGCCTTCGCCTGTGTATTCGTTGTCGTGCAAATCCATATCGTTGGCTGCACGCTGCAATTCAATTTCTTCTTTGGTTGCAAGGGCGACCGCATCAATCGTTAGCTCGTAAACTAAAGCAATTTCCGAATAGGGATGATTGCCATCAAGCACCACCGTATCTTTGGCAACATGGCGAATTAAATAAGAACGACCATCATCAGGTAGCCCTGGTCGACCCTCGACAAAATCACCTTCTGCAATTGGGTCAGGAAATGCGGACAAAGGATGAATAAATACTAATTGCGCGTCATACTCACCAAAGTGATCGGCCGGCTCTAGACCAACTGTAACTGTCTCGCCTACGGCCTTGCCTTCTAAGGCTTCTTCTAGCTTAGGAAACATGACACCAAAGCCGCCATGCAAATAGCGCGCGGTTTGACCTCGGTCCTCTAGCAGGTCGCCCGCCGAGTCTGTTAGTGTGTAATGCAAATTGACCCAATGATTTACGCGTACAGTCACAACAAATTCCTATAATTGCAAAAATGAAAAAACCACAAAACAAATCGAACAGCGAATCGCCAATTTTAACGATGCTAGGCGACCTGAGTGTAAGCCAGTTCATGGCTGAATATTGGCATCGAAAGCCATTATTGGTGCGCCAAGCCTTCGCAGACTTCAAAAGCCCGGTCAATTTAGACTTAGTTTTGCAACACGCCGTTAGTGACGACGCCGAGGCAAGACTGATCGAAAAAAAGCAAGACAAACAAAAACGTGATCAATGGTTACTCACGCACGGCCCTTTAGACCAACTCCCTAAATTATCCACTCCTGGATGGACCGTTTTAATGCAAGGCGCCGATACCCAATCGCAAGATTTGTCGCGTTTACTCGGTAAATTTCGCTTTTTGCCCGATGCACGTCTTGATGACTTAATGATTAGTGTTGCTAGTGATCAAGGCGGGGTTGGACCTCATGTGGATTCGTATGACGTATTTTTGTTGCAAGCCCATGGACAGCGTCACTGGCGCTGGGGACAAGTAAAAGACCAAACCCTTCAAGAAAACCAACCGATTAAATTGTTAGTCAATTTTAAGCCATCCACTAAAGATTTCACAGCCGTACTAGAGCCTGGCGATATGTTGTATTTGCCGCCTGGCTGGGCACACGATGGCGTTGCACAAGGCACTTGCATGACATTTTCGATTGGGTTCCGTGCAAGCTCCTACGCCGAACTAATGAGCGACGTGTTGGGGCGTCTAATGGACGATCTGCCAGACGCTTCTAATGCCAAGCGGCGGATTGAAGATAAGCGCGTAACAGCCACAAAAAAGCCTGCACAACTAGAGGATAACGAGCTCGCTGGCTATCTTGACTGGATTGATCAATTTAAACCCAGCACAACACAGGCGGAACGATTAATAGCGCAACACTTAACCGAGCCGCGCCAGAGTGTGGATTTTGAAGTACCCGAGCGCGTAATGAGCCTCGCGGCCTTTAAAAAGTCAGCACTAAAAAAGGGACTAGAAGTTCACGAGGCCAGCAAAGCCCTTTACCGCCCTAATTTTATTGCTTTAAATGGTGACATCTTTGATAGCCGCTCTAAATTTTTACGGACACTATTCGATGATAAGCAGTTAAACCCGATTGACTGCCCAGCAGCGGATTGGGATTTTCTTCATCTTTGGTACAGTTTTGGTTGGATCGTTGTTAAATAATTACTTCAAGCACTTACCGCAAGAAATTTTAGTATGAACCAACCACCTTCAATAGAACAAACACTAACCCTTCGCAGTGAATACATTGCCTGCTACGAAAGACTTATTGCCGAAGGAACCGACAGCATTGCGTGGTTAGACGGAAATTTTGAATATTCGGGCGTTGCAGGCCCGATAATTTATGAGCGGTTGCGCGAGTATTTAATTGTTTCGCGTCATCGTCAATTGCGCCTGTTAATGGCAAACACCAATTTTTTGACCCAAAGCGCCGCCCGATTTTTAATGCTGCAAGATCGTTTTAGCGAGCAAATTCAATGTAGATTAATTAACGACAATAAATGGGATGGCACAGGTTTGCTAATCGTTGATTCTCGGCACATCACGTGCCGCTTGCAGCCCAATGGATGGCGCGGAATTATGGCGATGGACGCTGTTGATCAAGCAGAACCACTCGCATTGAAGTTTGATACGCTTTGGGAGGAGTCAACGCCCTGTCTGCCAAGAACAACGCTTGGGCTTTAATGTCGCATTCCGGAATGCCACACTATCCGTATGAGGCAAAAACAGGCAGCTATAATCGCGGTCTTGGTAGTAACGTAATAGTGCTAACCATATCTGAAAAAACACCTACCGGTAGTTGTTTTTAAACATTTTGTAAATTTCAAGGAATAAATCATGACCAAGACTCTGTTAGTTGCTTCGCTGGTCGCTGTTGGCTTGGCCGCTTGCGGTCAAAAAACTGAGCCTGCTGCGCCTACACCCGCTCCTGCTCCAGTTGCTGCCCCGGCCGCCACTCCTGCTGCTGATGCTGCTAAATCTGCTGACGCTGCTGCTGGCGCCGCTGGTGCTGCTGCCGACGCTGCTAAAAACGCCGCTGGTGCTGCTACCGACGCTGCTAAAAATGCAGCCGGTTCAGCAATGGACGCTGCTAAAAGCGCAACTGGCGCCGCTACTGATGCTGCTAAAGGTGCTGCTTCTGCCGCTACCGATGCAGTAAAAGACGCTGCTGGTAAGGCAATGGACGCTGGTAAAGACGCTGCTAAAGACGCTGCGATGAAAGCTGTTGACGCTGCTAAAGACGCAGCTAAGAAGCCTTAATTCTAGTCGCTCAAGTTGTATTAAAAAGCCACCTAGTTAGGTGGCTTTTTTTATTGCTAAATAATTTTTACAGGCAAGTATTTTTAAAGGCAAGTAATTACGCCTTGCCACCATCAACAGTTATTGTTAACGCGCTACCCAATCAAACCCTTCTCCCTGTAACGCAACACCAATTTCGTAGGCAGGTCGCTTGCAAGCAACCGACAAATGCTCACGCGCCAATTCGGGCGTATTGTTAGAGCTACTTAAATGCGCTGCAATGATGGTCTCTAAGCGACTACGGTCTAAACCGGCCAACAGTTGGGCAGCAACGTCATTCGCTAAATGACCATACGGCCCAGAAATTCTGCGTTTTAAAGAAGCTGGGTAACTACTTTTGGCCAACATTTCTGGGTCATGATTTGATTCAAGCACTAGAGCATCTAGTCCCGCTAAGTCTTCGTACAGCGAGGCTGTTAAATGGCCTAAATCGGTAAGAACGCCAAGACGAGTTTTATCGTCTTCAACAACATATTGAACCGGCTCGCGTGCATCGTGCGGAACCGTAAACGGGGTTATCTTTAACCCCTGAAATTCAATGGGCTGATAGGCGTTAATAATGCGCACGGGTGCTAGCTCGGCCAAAGCATCATTGTTATTGATAAATGTTCCCCGCGTTAAATGCACGGGAATATCAAAGTTACGGCCAACTCGAAATACACCACCAATGTGATCACTATGTTCGTGAGTTACAAAAATGGCGTCTAAATCGGTCGTTGTTAAGCCCACCCGATTTAGTCGACGCTCTAATTCTTTTTGACTAAAACCACAATCGATCATGATAGTGGTGGGGCGACCAGCCCCGTTGCTTTGAACAACTAGGGCATTGCCTTCACTACCGCTACCTAAACTGGCAAAGCGCACTGGATATTTGTACTTTTAGCGCAACTGCTCTTGGATTAACGTCACCATGCGAGTGGCCACTTTTTGATCTGTTGGATCAGTTAGCGCGGCTCCTTTGTCGTCAGCAACTGCAACATTAGTTTGAGTACCGCTAGCCTTAACGGTTATGCGAAAAGTCTTTGGTTTTATATCATTATCTTTTGAAAACAATTTACCTAAAAATCCTTTTTCGCGTGAGGAGCTTGATTCAAGTTCTGGATCGACATAGCGAACAAAGTAAATGCCTTCAGAACGATTTCGATCTTCTACGGTAAAGCCACTACGATCTAAAGCAAGGCCAACGCGGCGCCAGCCGCGATCAAACGGTTCATCGGCAATTTCTAGGGCCACCGTAGCACCCGACCCAACAATACGTGCTTTCGAAGTATTTACTGCAGGCGTAGCGGCAACTGTACCTGCCGATGGTCCCTTTGCAGACGTTGCAATGGCTTGCGCTCGGTTGTTATCAACACCTAAGCGCACAACGATTCGACGAAGAAACTCCGCCTCTAAGTCGGCATCGGCAGCACGCGGTTGCCAAAGACTAGTCTCTTTAGTTTGACCGACCAACGATTCGACCATACCTTTATGACTTAAATACAATTCAGATCCGTTCGCTGTGGAATCGATTCGAACTCTAAACTTATCGCGCTCACCGGTTGAATACACTGCGTCGAGTGCTTTTCCGATCATTGCGCGAATTCCATCCTGGGGAATCTTCGCGCGATTTTCTGCCCACTCGGTTTCCAAAATGCCTGTTTGGGGGGATTGAACAGCCAAGTTGAAACCAGCGTCTATCCAAAAGTCACGCACAATCGGCCAAAGCTGCTCGGGCTTCATATCCACTGCTAACCAACGTTGCGTTCCAGAGCGCTCAACCCGTACACCGGGAACCGTTGGCAGAACACCCGCAGTTGAAGCAACCGCGGTAGTTCCTTGCGCTGCGTTACGCTGAAAGGTTGAAGCCGAAGTAGATGCAGAACCAACGGTTCCGCGATCGGTCGATGTGGGCGATGTTAAATCGGGAGGCACTTCTAAAGTGGGCCGTTTACCAGCGCTTTTGTAGTCAATTTTACTTTTTTCGGCTAAGTCATCAATTGTGCTGCAAGCTGTAAAGTTTAAAAATAAACTCGCACTCAGAATTGTTATAACAAATTTTTTCATAGGAATTGTAGGTTTCATATTTGAACACCAGAGGCAGCAAGTGCCGCCAGAACTTTAGGTTGTGCAGCCTCGGTCATTTGCACCAAAGGCAAACGTAAATAGTTTTGACACAACCCCATTTTTGACATGGCAAACTTCACACCTATTGGGTTCGTTTCAACATAAATATCTGTGTGAAGCGGGAACAATAAATTATTAATCCGACGGGCTGTTTCCATGTCGCCTGCCAAAGCCGCTTTGCACAGCGCTGCCATTTGCGCAGGAACAATGTTGGCGCTAACAGAGATAACGCCATGGCCACCCAAAGCCATAAGTCCTAAGGCGGAGTCGTCATTACCGCTGTAGAGCAGAAAATCTTTTCGAACTTTACGCAAAAGGCCGATGGTTCTCACCATATCGCCAGTGGCATCTTTTAAACCGACGACGCCAGGCACATCTGCCAAGCGTAAAACAGTATCAGTGCTCATATCGGCAACGGTACGGCTTGGCACGTTGTACAACACAACCGGTAAATCGACTGTTTCAGCTACTTTTTTGAAGTGCTGATATTGACCTTCTTGGGTGGGTTTGTTGTAGTACGGAACTACTTGCAAGGTAGCGTTGGCACCCACCGCTTTTGCATGTGCGGTTAGTTCAACGGCTTCTTTGGTCGAGTTGCCACCAGTACCTGCAATAATCGGCACACGTCCGGCGGCTTGTTCAACCGCCACCTTAATAAGTTGCCCATGTTCTTCTGGATCCACTGTTGGTGACTCGCCAGTGGTACCTACGGCAACAATTGCGTTGGTGCCTTGTTGTATATGCCAATCAATTAATTTGCGATAGCAAGGCCAATCAATACTACCGTCTTCAAGCATTGGCGTAATGATGGCCACAATGCTGCCTCGCGTCGTGAACTTCAAACCACTCATAAATTTGTGCCTTCTAGCCAATAAGCAAACACCCGATTCTAACCGACCCGCCGTTGATCGGCGAACTAACGGCACTTTTTTACAATTTGAAAGAAGTGGTGCGGCTATCCGGCCCAGTAAAAAACACTAGGATGCGCGCACAAAGCCGCGACCGACAGTCGTTCCAATCCTCCAGTCGTCTCCACATTGCGTACAGACAAATACGAAGCGTGATGAAATTAGGGAGTCTATTTTTAAGCGCAATTCACATAAGGTTGTTCGTTCTGTACCAATGAACAAAACAAGCATTAATACTCGCGAAATTAAGCCATGAAAAGTGGCTTGACTTTTTTTACTTGGCTTAAGCAAACACGCTTGGCGGTTGCGCTTTGGGCTGTCGCATTTCTATTGCCATTTGCGATGTTTGCTATCGATATGTTTGCTCCCGCAATCCGTACCGAGTGGATCCCTAGTGCTATCAACTTTCTTTCTGTTGCTATTACCGGCATCGCATTAATCATAACAACTATCGCGTGGTATGCCTTTTCGCAATGGCGGCAAGAGCGCGTTAATGTGCAACGCTTACAAGATTTACAAGGGCAATACGGCTTAGCGGAAGACTTAGCCTTGCTAGGATCATGGGTCTATCACGTGGGCGAAAATCGCTACGACTGGAGTGATGGCAGCTTTACGGTATTTGGCATTGATATGGACAACGGTGTGCCATCGTCCAAAGGCTTTTTAATTTGTATTCACCCAGAAGATCAAGACCGCTGGAAAGCCGCTCATAAAAGAGCGATTCGAAAAGGCCAAGATGTACGAATCGAGTATCGATATATCAAACACGGTAAGGAAGTCGTTTGGGTACGCTCGGTCGCTCGTTGTGAAAAAGACAGCCAAGGCCGCGTAGTACGCCTTGCGGGCATTGTTCAAGACACAAGTGCTATCCGAGCAATGGCGGCACAACTATCCCGCAGCGAGGCGAAATTTCGGGACTTGTCACAAATTAGCTCGGACTGGTTTTGGGAAACCGATACGGATCACAAACTTAGTTTTCTCTCAGAAAGCGCCATTAGCGAGCTAGGCTCGTGGATTCGTGTTTCTGTCGGTCACACGCGCTGGGATTTAAGCGATGCGAGCTTACCGGGAGTCGATTGGGCCGCATTTAAGCAAACTGTTGATAACCACAAACCTTTTAACGAGTTTGTCTATACCCGAATTGATCCTGACGGCAATTTAATTTACCTATCTATTGGCGGTCGGCCGTTGTTTGATGACCACGGCAAATTTCAAGGCTATCGCGGTGTGGGTCGTAACGTAACCCGGGAACGCGAACAGCAATTGTTGCTTGAAATTGAAAGCAATATTGCAACGATTATGCGCGAACAATCCGATCCTGAAAAAGTCGTGACCATTTCTATCGCAACAGTTTGTCAATTGATGGGTTGGATTGGTGGCGCTCATTTAAAAAGTATTGCTGGTACTAATGCCATTGGTATTGGCGAGCACTGGGGTGATCAGGCGTTTACAGAAATGTTACGCAACTTGCCCACAGCTATCCCATTGACAGAAGGTTCGATAGAGCAAAAATCGTGGGATGCGGGGAAAGCCGTTTGGGTCGCTGACCTATCGCAACATAGTGAGTTTGCGCAACGCTATCAAGCCGAAGCGCTAGCACTAAAAACCGCATTTCTATCACCTATTGTTGATGAAAATTCACAGGTGATGTCGGCCTTATTAATGTTTGGTCGCGTGCACTACAAAGCCGATCGCTTTATTTCGCAAGTGGCCGAAACACTGTCGCGTAACTTGTCACTTTACTTGCAGCGCAAGGCTGCAGAAAAACGTCTAACGCGTGCCTCGTTGCATGACGCCTTAACGGGTCTTCCAAATCGTGTTTACTTAACGCATCAGCTTGAAGGTAAGTTAAAGCGCAAAGAGCCAGTCGCCGTTATGTATGTCGACTTAGATCGCTTTAAAATTATTAACGATACCTTGGGTCACCAAGTTGGCGACCAAGTGTTAATTGAAGTATCGCGTCGCGCGGTTGAAGCACTCAGAACTACCGACGTTGTAGGTCGTATTGGTGGTGACGAATTTATTATGTTGTTAGACCAACTCGACGACCCAGATGAAATCGAAATGTTGGCTCGACGCGTATTAACTGCATTAGAAAAACCATTTATTTTCGGCGGTCGTGCGTACTTTTTATCGGGCTCGATTGGTGTCGCGATTGCGCCGCGCGATGGCGGTGATTCGAAGCTATTGATTAAGTGCGCCGATAGCGCCATGTATCAAGTAAAGTCCGAAGGGCGCAACGATGTACGCTTTTTCTCAGCCGAATTATCGGATGACAGAACCGAGCAATTGCAGCTAGCCGCCGAGATGCCTTCGGCCATGCAACGCGGCGAAGTTTCACTGCATTACCAACCCATTTTGAACATTGATAACCGTACTTTAGCAGGCATGGAAGCGCTTATTCGTTGGCAGCACCCGAAGCGTGGTTTGTTACTTCCCGATCGATTTTTGCCAATTGCCGAGCAAAGTAATTTAATTCGTGAAATTGGTATTTGGAGTATTCGCCGCGCAATTGATGATCGAACCAAAATGGGTATTACTCGATTTGTCGATGCGCCCGTCTCCGTAAACATTTCTGCTAAGCAGTTAAGCGAAGAAGGCTTTTTAGACTTAATTCGCAATACCTTGTCGGAAAAGAATTTCCCGCCTAATTTGCTGCGTTTAGAGTTAAGCGAAAGCTCGTTTATTCAAGACCCGCAACGGACTCAAGGCCTTATCAGCGGGCTACGTGGACTAGGCGTTTCGGTCATTATTGACAACTTCGGTACGGGTTATGCGTCGCTAAGTTATATCAAAAGCTTGCCGGTTGATGGGATCAAAATCGACCAAGTGTTTATTCGCAATATGGCCGAAGATCGTGGCAACATGGCCATCGTTCAAGCAATTGAGACCCTAGCGAAGCAAATGGGTATGAAGGCAATGGCCGAAGGCGTAGAAACCGCCGAAGAATTACGCGCATTGCGACAAGCCAATTGCACGGTAGTTCAAGGCACGTTTATTAGCCCTCCTTTACCAGTAGAACGTTTGGCCGAGTTTGTCGAATCCTTACCCGTTATGCGCGCGTTTCATTTGGTGCAAGACAACGCCGCTTAAGTGTCCAACAACCCCATTGCATCTCGAACATCGCGCATAGTTTCTTGCGCTACTTTACGGGCACGATCGCACCCATCAGCAATAATATTACGCAACAAAGTTGGGTCGTCCAAATACGGCTGCGCACGCTCGTGAAACGGCTCTTGCTCTTTTATAATTGCATCAATAATGGGTTGCTTGCACTCTAGGCAACCAATGCCCGCAGTACGACATCCTTTGGCCGCCCAATCTTGAATATCGTGATTGCTATACACCTGATGTAAGCTCCAAACTGGGCAACGGCTAGGCTCACCAACATCAGTACGCCGGACCCGCGCTGGATCAGTCGGCATTGTTCTCACTTTTTTAGTTACCGACTCGGCCGTATCGCGCATTGCGATTGAGTTGCCATAGCTCTTGGACATTTTTTGTCCGTCTAAACCAACAACGCGTGATTCTTCGGTTAACAAGGCATTGGGTTCGGCCAAAATTAAACGGCTTTTCCCTTCTAGATATCCAAACAAACGTTCACGGTCACCATTGCCTAAATTTTGCGTATCTTCCAAAATAGCGCGGGCTTTTTCTAGCGCTTCTTCTTTGCCCTCTTGTTGGTACAAACTACGCAATTCGGTGTACATTTTGGCCCGCTTACTGCCGAGTTTTTTAATCGCTTCACGCGCTTTGTCTTCAAAGCCAACTTCGCGACCGTACAAATGATTAAAGCGCCGCGCTACTTCGCGGGTTAGTTCAATGTGCGGAACTTGATCTTCACCGACCGGCACATAGCCAGCGCGGTACATTAAGATGTCGGCTGATTGCAATAATGGATAGCCCAAAAATCCGTAGGTCGACAGGTCTTTGTCGGCTAGCTTTTCTTGTTGATCTTTATACGTCGGTACGCGCTCTAGCCACCCCAATGGAGTGTTCATTGACAGTAGTAAATGCAGTTCAGCGTGTTCGGGAACGCGCGACTGAAAGAACAAGGTTGACTGGGCTGGGTCTAAACCTGCCGCCAACCAATCGATCACCATATCCCAAATACTTTTTTGAATAATTTCGGGCGATTCGTAATGCGTTGTTAGTGCGTGCCAGTCGGCAACAAAGAAAAAACAAGGGTACTCGCTTTGCAGGCGCACCCAGTTTTTTAAAGCGCCGTGGTAATGGCCAATATGCAAAGCACCCGTAGGGCGCATACCCGATACAACGCGTTCAGGAAACATTAATACTCTTTCGATCAGTACTGCAAAAGCGCTATTCTACCGAAGTGCTGTTACCAACGGATGCTAACGAGGTTAAAACTAGCCTAAAGCCGAACTAATCGCTTCAGCACCTAGTCCGACGCGTTGTACGACGGGCGTTCCGTCTTCCATATTAATTATGGTGGTTGGCTCAGTACCCAAGACACCAGCATCAATCAGCAAATCGATGCGTTTTCCCAACTTTGCAATAATTTCTTCTGGATCGGACAGGGGATCGTCAAACGGGTTTTCACCGCCAAGGCTAGGTAACTTTAAAGTGCTTGCTAGAACTGGTTCACCTAGCGATTCGAGTAAATCGCGCAAAATAGGGGTATCAGGAACGCGCAAGCCGATACTTTTTCGAGAAGGATGCGCCAGCCGACGCGGCACTTCTTTGGTGGCTTCCAACACAAACGTATAGGGGCCAGGCGTCCAGTGTTTTAAAAACCGAAACTGGCCGTTATCGACCTTCGCGTAATTGCCAAGCTGGCTAAGATCGGAACACAAGATGGTAAGCAAATGTTTATCATCGATGCCCCGAATCGCACGCAATCGTTCTGCGGCCGTCTTATCACCTAAGTGGCAACACAAGGCGTAACAGGCATCAGTTGGAACAACCGCAAGACCACCTTCACGCAAAATTTTTGCGGCTTGATCGATTAATCTTTTTTGCGGATGGGTGGGATGAACTTCAAATCGCTGTGCCATAAATGCTTGAGATTAAATGTGCCGTTAAATTAATCGATGCCAAACGGGCACCAACCAATCGGGCAACAAAGGCAGGCGACCGAGCTCGGTATGTGATTCATCGGGCGCATGAAAATCCGAACCACGCGATGCCATTAAATCGAATCGTTTCGCTACTTCGCCAAAGCGAACATATTGGTCTTTGGTGTGGCTTCCGCAAATTACTTCAATTCCTTCACCGCCGCACTGTTTAAATTCTTCAATTAACAATTCTAAAACAGCCGGCGAGAAACGATAGCGACCTGGATGCGCCATGACGGCAATTCCGCCGGCGCCTTTAATCCATTGAATAGCTTCACTTAAGCTGGCCCAACGGTGTGCTACAAACCCGGGTTTGCCTTCAACTAAAAATCGTTGAAACACTTCATTAATAGAACTGCAATGCCCAGTGTTGACTAACCATCGTGCAAAGTGTGTACGGCTCACTAACCCAGGGTTGCGCACATAACACAGCGCACCTTCGTACGCGTCTTGAATACCGGCACGTGCCAACCCCTTACCCATTTCGACTGCGCGGGTATCGCGACCGTCACGGGTGCGCCTTAGGCCATCAACCAAAGCGGGATTTTTTTCGTCAATACCAACGCCAACAATATGAACTGTTTCGCCAGCCCAAGTGACCGACACTTCAACGCCCCCTAAAAAGGGCATACCAACCTCGTTGGCGGCGGCTCTTGCTTCAGCAATACCGACGACTTCATCGTGGTCGGTTAAGGCCCACAATTGCACGCCGTTTTGCGCGGCTCGCAAGGCCAGCTCACGGGGCTCTAAGGCACCATCAGACATGCAAGAGTGGCTATGCAAATCAGCATTAATCAAGTGCGGTTCTAGGCGATTAAAAGGCAAGCCGCTTTTTGCGGAAGCCGGAGTAGCCAAGTTAGACTTCATTCCAAAATTAAACATCGCTCGGCCTTATTTCAAAAAAGCTTCAATATGGGCCGCAACAACTTGCGGTTGGTCATGATGAAGCATATGCCCGGCTTGCGCTACCGTAACGGTCTTTAACGATGCAAAGGCATTAAGGCGTTCACGATACTTTGGGCTACGCGTGAAGCGATGCCATTCATCTTGCTCTTCACTTTCAACTAACAATACGGGCGCGGTAATGCTCCGCCAACAAGCTAAAACTTCTTCTACGCGATACAACACGGGATTCGATAGTTTATGCGCAGGATCCGCCAATAATTCGTATTGCACCGAACCGTCAGCTTGGGTTTTAGACGCCGACCAGTATTGCGCCAACCAATTCGCAAAATCCTCTTGCAGGCGCGGGTTGGTTTTACGCAAACGCGCAGCAACATCGGTTAACGATGCGTACGGGCGCAATTGAGCACCAGCTTTTAATTCATCTAACCAACGAGCATAACGGTTGGGTGCTTGGCTTGGTTTTGTATCGGGTAAACCGTAGCCCTCTAAATTAACTAAACGACGTATTTTTTCGGGCCGAATACCAGCGTACAAACAGGCTACATTGCCGCCCATACTATGCGCCACTAAATCAATTGGGGCGTCGGGGTAATAGTGATTAATGATGGCTTCTAAATCAGCCAAATAATCTGCAAACCAATAACTATCTGCGCCTGAATTACTGGTGCCACCATATCCACGCCAATCTGGGGCAATAATCCAACGCGGCTCGGTAAAGCAGTCGACCATAAACTGAAACGATGCGGAAACATCCATCCAACCATGTAACAAAACAATGGGCGGACAATTTGGGGATTGGCTTGCGCTGCCCCATTGGCGAATTTGATACTGCAGCCCGCGAATCGGAATCAATTCGGTACGGCTTAGCTTGACGGGTTTGTACATTCCTTCATTATAGAAGGACTGCCGCTTTTCCGCTGTGACGAGCTGCCTTGTTTACCTAGGCTCAAAATGACACCTGTACCCCTCTCCGACGCATCCAATCCAACAATTGAACAATATGTCGCGCTGTATCAAGCGTTTCGTTGGAAAGTACCCAAACAATTTAATATCGCCACGGTTTGCAGTGATCGCTGGGCGCGCACCAACGCTAGCGCCATTATCGAAGAGCGTGACGGCTTAGCCTCACGGCATTTTAGCTATCGTGAGCTCGACCGCGCTGCAAATCGCTGTGCAAATGGTTTGGTTGCGGCTGGCGTAAAAAAAGGGGATCGCGTTGCCATTGTTTTGCCGCAACGTTTTGAAACCGCTGTGCTGCACATTGCTTGCTACAAAACTGGCGCAGTAGCAATGCCAATGTCGGTCCTATTTGGACCCGAGGCCTTGGAATATCGTTTTAACGACAGTGGTGCAAAAATCGCATTTGTAGATGCGCAATATATTGAAAACACACGGGCGGTTCGAGCCCGTTGCAAAACACTAAAACAAGTCATCGTATTGGACGCGCCGCGCAACGAATTTCGCGCGACCGCTACTGCAATTGATTGGTCTGCTTGGTGGGTAAAAGGTAAGGACCAATTTGCAACCGTACGCACGCTTGCGACCGACCCTTGCGATTTAATTTACACCAGTGGAACTACTGGCCCACCCAAGGGCGCGTTAATTCCACATAGCGCAATGATTGGTAACTTAACCGGTTTTGTGGCTTCGCAAAATTGGTTTCCAAAAGCGCGCGATGTGTTTTGGTCCCCGGCCGATTGGGCATGGACTGGCGGGCTGATGGACGCTTTATTACCTTGCCTGTATTTTGGCAAACCTATTGTGGCTTATCGCGGTCGATTTACTGCCGAAAAAGCGCTCGACATTTTAAGCAAACACAATGTAACCAACAGCTTTATTTTTCCGACTGCCTTAAAAATGATTATGAAGGCTGTGCCCGACCCCCAAGGCGAACATAATTTATCCCTGCGCGCCTTAATGTCTGCCGGAGAATCAGTGGGCGAAACATTATTTAACTGGTGCGAACAAGGCCTTGGCGTTGCGCCCAACGAGATGTTTGGTCAAACTGAACTAAATTATGTCGTCGGCAATAGCAACGAACGTTGGCCCGCCAAACCGGGATCCATTGGGCTTGCCTATCCGGGTCATAGCGTAGCAGTTATTGACGAGGCGGGAATTGAAGTTCCTGCTGGGACGCTAGGCGAAGTGGCCGTACATCGCAATGATATTCACGGTACGCCTGACCCGGTCTTTTTTATCGGCTATTGGAACAACCCCAAGGCAACTGCAAATAAATTTACGGGTCATTGGTGCCGTACAGGCGATTTAGCTACGCAAGATGACCAAGGCTACTTTTGGTACGGCGGCCGCGCTGACGATATGTTTAAAGCTGCGGGTTATCGAATCGGCCCGAGTGAGATTGAAAATTGTTTGGTCAAACATGCCGCCGTTGCCAACGCCGCCGTGGTACCTAAGCCCGATGTAGAACGGGGTGCAATTGTTAAAGCCTATATTGTTCTAACTGAAGCTTATCAAATTGAAGTTAGTAAAAGCTACAGCAATAAAAAAGAGCTCATCGAACAATTACAACAGCACGTAAGAGGCAAACTAGCGCCCTACGAATATCCCAAAGAGATTGAATTCGTAAACGAGTTACCAATGACAACTACGGGTAAAGTACAGCGCCGCATTTTACGAAATCAAGAAGAACAACGCGCAGCCGATGCAATTAATAAACTAGAAGGCAAGTAAAGCATGAGTATTTATTCTATTCAAACTAGCACCCTTGAAAGCACTGGGACCTTAAGCCCAATTATTGACGCTAGCGCATGGGTTGCACCTGGCGCGCATGTGTTGGGCCAAGTCAACTTAATGGCCAATTCAAGCGTGTGGTTTGGTGCGGTTATTCGGGCCGACAATGAACCCATTACCGTGGGTGCGAATAGCAACATTCAAGAAGGTGCGGTGTTGCATGTAGACCCAGCTTGTCGACTAACTATTGGCGAAAACGTCACTGTCGGCCATCAAGCCATGCTGCACGGCTGCACTATTGGAGACGGTAGTTTGATCGGTATTCAAGCCGTCATTTTAAATCGCGTCGTTATCGGCAAACACTGCTTAATTGGTGCCGGAAGTTTAATTCCCGAGGGGAAAATTATTCCTGACCGAAGTTTAGTAATGGGCACACCGGGCAAAGTGATTCGCCAGTTAGACGATGACGAAGTTGCTAAACTAGCGGCTAGTGCTGCTAATTATGTGGAGCGAGCGCGGCGCTTTAAGACTGACCTCAAGATTGTCTCGCCTTAAAAAAACATCAAGCTTTCAAAGTGCCATTACTTTGTAAATTATTTATATTCAAGTTAAAAAATGTTTGGGTTAAATGTCTGATTCTTTAAAACGCTGGTTGTTAGCCGGCTCACGCGTTCGTGGCAGCATTGTTAGTATGGATGCAAGTTGGAAACAAATTGTGGTTCGTCATTCTGTCAACGATGCCGAACATCAAAACGGGCCTGTGCTTAGTGCCTTAGGCGAAATGTCGGCTGCGGGTTTATTGCTGGCCGCTAGTATTAAATTTGACGGTTTTTTAACCTTGCAAATTCAAGGCGACGGCCCAATTGCATTAATGGTGGTCGATTGCGAACCCGATGGTGCATTCCGCGCGACCTTTCGCAAACGCGAGCACAGCAATATTGCCGCCGATGCCAACCTGCATAGTCTTGTCAACCAGCGTGGCAAGGGGCGATTTGTAGTTACGCTTGCACCACGCGACAAACATCAACAACCCTATCAAGGTATTGTGGCCTTTGAGGGCGAGACCGTTGCGCAATTGCTAGAGGCTTATATGGAGCGATCCGAGCAATTAGAAACTAGATTATGGTTAGCGGCCTCGGGCGATCGCGCCGTTGGGTTGTTGTTACAACAAATGCCTGCCGAGGGTGGACATGGAGCTGGAACAGACTTGGTAGATGCGAAAAACCCAGTTTCTGCTGATGAAATATCTTGGGAACACATGGTGCAATTAGCCGACACAATTACCAAAGACGAACTGTTAAACACCGATTCACAAACCGTCATGCGACGGTTGTTTTGGCAAGAGGATTTGTTAGGAATTGACGAGCGCGTTTGCCAATTTAGATGCCAGTGCAGTCGGCATAAAGTGGCTTCGATGCTGCAAATGCTAGGCAAAGCCGAAGTAGATAGTATTGTTTCCGAGCAAAGCGAAGTCGGCGTCAATTGCGAATACTGCAATACCGCGTATAAATTTGATGCAGTCGATGCTGCGGCTTTATTTACTAGCGACGGAACCGCCGTCAATTTAACCGAGTTAGAAAGCCAACCGCCAGTGCCGCTTCAATGATAAACAGCGCTCTTGCAATTTAATTTGCAGTTGGCGATCAGAGCAGGGGTTGCAACTGAGCTTATTACTGAGCTTATTACTGAGCTTGTTACTGAGCCGCCGTTTAAACTTGGGTTTACTACCCAGCCGCCGTTTAAGGCTGGGTTTTACTAGGGGTTGCTGGACCAACAGCGGGTTTAGTAGCCGCTTTTGTGGCGGCGTTCCCGCCAATAATACTGACGAAAATTTCATCGGCCTGAATTAAGTCGAGCTCATTGCGAGCCCGCTCTTCAATAGCGGCTAAGCCGGTTTTTAAATCAGCTACTTCGCCTGCGAGCGCTTGGTTGCGAGCGCCCAATTTACCGTTGACTACTTGCTGCTCTTTTAGTGCGCCATCGAGGTGGCGAACTTTCATCCAACCACCTTTGCCAAACCACAGCGGCCACTGAATAGCCACCACCAGTGCGATAAGCACTAGTGTGGACCATTGGAAGGAGCGAAGATTACTTAACATTTTTGTAACAATAACGATGGATCAGTGTTCGGTCAAGCTAAGGAAATAGCGCAAAACGATTTACTTGTTTTGCACGTGTGTTTAATTAGGCGGCTAATCAACGCAAATTGTAAAACGCTTTGCGACCAGGGTAATGCGCAACGTCTCCCAAGTCTTCTTCAATGCGCAACAATTGGTTGTACTTTGCCGTACGATCAGAACGCGACATTGAGCCAGTTTTAATTTGCAATGCGTTTGTCGCAACAGCGATATCCGCAATAGTCGTGTCTTCAGTCTCGCCAGAGCGATGCGAAATTACAGAAGTGTAATTAGCCCGCTTGGCCATTTCGATGGCTGCAAACGTTTCGGTTAGCGTACCGATTTGATTAATTTTAATCAAAATCGAATTAGCAACACCTTCGTCGATACCGCGTTGCAAAATTTTAGTATTGGTTACAAACAAGTCGTCGCCAACCAGCTGAATTTTGTCGCCCAACACGTCCGTCAGTAACCTCCAGCCATCCCAATCGTTTTCTGACATGCCATCTTCGATGGAAATTATCGGGTACTTATCGCACCAGCTAGACAACATATGGGTTAACTCGGCTGGCGTTAGCACTAGGCCCTCGCCTTCCAAATGATACTTACCATCTTTGTAAAACTCGGTGCTGGCGCAATCTAAGCCCAACACAATTTGCTCGCCCGGAATGTAGCCCGCTTTTTCGATGGCTTGCAAAATCAATTGAATCGCGGCCTCGTGGTTAGCAACCGTGGGCGCAAATCCACCCTCATCACCAACCGCAGTTGACATGCCTTTATCGTGCAAAATTTTCTTTAGTGCATGGAACACTTCGGAGCCGTAACGCAAGGCTTCGCGGAAGGTGGGTGCACCAATAGGCAAAATCATGAATTCTTGGATATCAAGATTATTATTGGCGTGTGCACCGCCATTGATAACATTCATCATCGGCACTGGCATCGACATTGCGCCCGATCCACCAAAATATCGATACAAGGGCAGACCAGTTTCTTCAGAGGCTGCACGGGCGACCGCCATTGAAACGGCGAGCATTGCATTCGCGCCTAAATTGCCTTTATTTTCGGTGCCGTCAAGGTCGATCAACATGCGATCGATATAAGTTTGCTCCGACGCATCTAAACCCATAAGGGCTTCAGAAATTTCGGTATTAATATTTTCAACCGCTTTTAAAACGCCCTTACCTAAATAGCGTTTTGGGTCGCCATCGCGCAACTCAATCGCTTCGCGTGAACCCGTTGAGGCACCGCTAGGTACCGCAGCGCGTCCCATTGTGCCCGATTCAAGCAACACATCACATTCGACCGTGGGGTTACCACGAGAATCAATTACTTCACGTCCAACGATATCTACAATAGCGCTCATTGCGGCAACCCTTCAACAATAACGGCATTAAAAAATTCAGTAGCCCCTTCACGCTTTGCGCGGGCGGCTTTATACAATTCGGAATCATAAAACGCTTTAGCGCCTTCGTAGCTTGGAAACTCTACAAGCACCACACGATTTGGATTCCAGTTACCTTCAAGTACAGTGGTTTGACCACCCCGTGCGATAAATTTTCCACCAGCAGCGGCAATGGCCGCTGGCGATAACGCACGGTAGCCTGCGTATTGCTCATCGTTTATGACTTTTGCATCGACAATCATGTAGGCAGGCATGAGGTACTTTCTAGTTAAAGTATTTTTTCTACAACTTAATTTAGATTATTTTCGGCAAAGCTATGTGCTTTAGTAGCCGCATCTAAGGCTTTAAGCGTAATGAGTAACTGCTCCATTTTTGGTAAGGGCCAAGCATTAGGACCATCGGACCAAGCCTTACTCGGGTCGGGATGTGTTTCCATAAACAGGCCAGCGACACCCACTGCAATCGCGGCACGCGCCAACACCGGAACATGCTCACGCTGTCCGCCAGAAGCAGTGCCCTGCCCGCCCGGCAATTGCACCGAATGCGTTGCATCAAATACGACCGGGCAACCCGTTTCGCGCATAATTGCCAACGAACGCATGTCCGACACCAAATTGTTATAGCCAAACGAAGCACCGCGCTCGCACACCATAATATGGTCGCCAGCAAGGCCAATTTCTTGCGCTGCTTCGCGCGCTTTATCCACCACGTTTTTCATATCGGAAGGCGCCAAAAACTGACCCTTTTTAATATTGACGGGCTTACCAGCTTGCGCCACCGCCCGAATAAAATCGGTTTGCCGACACAAAAACGCTGGAGTTTGCAGCACATCAACTACAAGCGAAACTGGTGCAATTTGATCAACCTCATGGATGTCAGTTAACACCGGCACATTTAAGGCAGCACGGACATCGGCCAAAATAGCGAGCCCCGCGTCCATGCCGGGGCCACGAGCGGTTTTACCCGAGCTACGGTTAGCTTTATCAAACGACGATTTGTAAATAAACGGAATACCTAAACGCGTGGTAATTTCTTTAAGCTTGCCCGCAGTATCAAACGCCATGTCGCGCGATTCAATTACGCAAGGGCCCGCAATAAGAAAAAACGGATGCTGTAAACCAACATCAAATCCGGCAAGTTTCATCGTTTAAATTAAACCTTATTAGCTTGATGCGACTGCTTGTTTGCCAAAGCCGCTTTAACGTAAGAGATAAACAAAGGGTGACCATCGCGCGGAGTCGAGGTAAATTCTGGATGAAATTGCACGCCCACAAACCAAGGATGCACGGTCTGCGGAAGCTCTACAATCTCGGTTAAACCCTCGGTCGGTGTTCGCGCAGAAATGACTAACCCAGCTTTTTCTAAGATGGGAACAATATGGTTATTAACCTCATAGCGATGGCGATGCCGTTCGTTGACCGAAGGGCCGTATATTTGCGCCGCTAAAGTTCCAGCCACAATTGGGCAGCGTTGCGCGCCCTTGCGCATTGTGCCGCCCAAATCGGATTCGGTGCTGCGCAACTCGACCGTGCCATCAGCGTTTTCCCATTCGGTAATTAGCCCCACCGTGGGAACCGCCAAATTAGCTTCGAATTCGGTACTGTTTGCGCCTTTGATATCGGCCATGTGGCGCGCGTATTCAATAACAGCTAATTGCATCCCTAAGCAAATTCCCATGTAGGGAATTTTTTTGGTGCGGGCCATTTGAATGGCTTTTATTTTGCCCTCGACACCGCGCTTACCAAAACCTCCGGGGACCAAAATAGCATCGTAGTGCTCTAGAGAACTGGTACCATCTTTTTCAATTTGCTCGGAATCGATGTACTCAACATTTACTTTAGTGTCTGTATGAATCCCCGCATGAATTAAGGCTTCGCTAAGTGATTTATACGACTCGGTAAGGTCGACGTATTTACCAACCATTGCAATCGTAATACTGGCTTTAGGATTTTCTAAGCGATGCACTAGGTTATCCCAAACACCTAATTGCGACGGCTTAGTATTTAAGCGCAGCACTTCGCACAAGGCGGTATCTACGCCCTGTTCATGCAACATGCGCGGAATTTTGTAAATCGAGCTGGCGTCTTCGACCGAAATAACATTTTCGATCTCAACATTTGAGAACAACGAAATTTTGGCACGCTCGTCATCCGGGATGACCCGATCTGAGCGGCAAAAAATCATGTTGGGTTGAATACCAATTTCGCGCAATTTTTGGACCGAATGTTGCGTGGGTTTGGTTTTTAATTCACCAGCGGAAGAAATAAAAGGCACCAAGGTTAAGTGCACAAAGCAAAAATTTCCGCGTCCTAAACGATGCGCCATTTGTCGAACGGCTTCTAGAAACGGCAACGATTCAATATCGCCCACGGTTCCACCGGTTTCAACAATAGCAACATCGTTTGCTTGCCCAGAGGCACCACGCTCGTTTGCACCGCGCTCTATAAACGCTTGAATTTCATTAGTGATATGCGGGATGACCTGAACCGTGCGGCCCAAATATTCGCCACGACGCTCTTTGCGCAGGACCGAGTCATAAATTTGGCCAGTCGTAAAGTTATTTACTTTATGCATTTTGGCCGAAATAAAGCGCTCGTAGTGACCCAAATCAAGATCGGTTTCAGCACCGTCCTCAGTAACAAATACTTCACCATGTTGGAACGGCGACATGGTGCCGGGGTCCACATTAATGTAAGGATCTAATTTTAAGAGGGTGACTTTGAGGCCGCGCGACTCGAGGAGTGCGGCCATTGAAGCAGCTGCGATTCCTTTCCCTAGGGAAGAAACCACGCCGCCAGTGACGAAGACGTATTTAGTCATGTTTGGCGTGCAGGTAAACCGAAATTATACACTCACCGGAGCACCCGTTTTAGCGCGCACCGCGTCAATACTGACACCAGGAGCTAATTCAACTAGTTTAAAACCTTGCTCGGTAATATCTAATACGCATAAATCAGTTACAACGCGATCAACAACGCCAACGCCAGTTAATGGCAAGTTGCAGCTGGCTAGCAATTTAATATCTTCGCTGCCGTCTTTTTTCTTGGCGGTGTGCTCCATCAACACCACGACGCGCTTGACGCCTGCGACCAAATCCATTGCCCCGCCCATACCCTTAACCATTTTGCCCGGGATCATCCAATTTGCAAGATCGCCGCTTTGGCTCACTTGCATTGCGCCGAGCACGGCCAAATTAATTTTTCCACCGCGAATCATGCCAAACGAATCAGAAGAAGAAAAAATAGACGAGCCGGCCAAAGTTGTTACGGTTTGTTTACCCGCGTTAATCAAATCGGGGTCGACTTGATCTTCGGTTGGAAATGGGCCGATGCCTAACAGTCCATTTTCGCTTTGTAGCCAAACTTCCATACCGTCAGGTACATGATTCGCTAATAAAGTGGGTAAGCCAATACCCAAATTAACATAAAAACCATCGCGCAATTCTTGTGCTGCACGGGCCGCCATTTCATCTCTTGTCCAAGCCATGATTAATCCTTAATTTTTTATTGCGTACTTGTTACTAGTACTTGCATTGCGTACTTGTTACTAACACTTGCATTGCGTACTTAACTACGCACAGTGCGTTGTTCGATGCGCTTTTCGGGGGCGGCGTTTAACACTACGCGATGAACGAAAATACCGGGTGTATGAATTTCGTCGGGATCTAATTCCCCCGTTGGCACAATATGCTCTACCTCGGCAACAGTGATTTTTCCGGCCATTGCCACGTTTGGATTGAAGTTTCGCGCGGTCCGGCGATACACTAAGTTACCGGCATGATCGGCCTTCCAAGCTTTAACCAAAGAGACATCTGCTGTGAGTGCTTTTTCCATGACATATTGCTCGCCATCGAACTCACGAATTTCTTTACCTTCGGCAACAATGGTACCAACGCCAGTCTTAGTAAAGAAAGCAGGAATACCAGATCCGCCGGCGCGTAATTTTTCGGCCAATGTACCTTGAGGGGTAAATTCCAACTGCAATTCCCCTGCTAAGTATTGGCGCTCGAACTCTTTGTTTTCGCCAACATAGGACGAAATCATTTTGCTAATTTGGCGGGTAGTTAATAGCAAGCCCAAACCAAAGCCATCAACCCCAGCGTTGTTTGAAATAGCGGTTAGGTTTTTAACGCCCGAATCGCGCAGTGCAGCAATTAGCGCTTCTGGAATTCCACATAGGCCAAAGCCCCCAACAGCAATCATTTGGCCGTCGCTAACGATGCCCTGCAGTGCTTGTTGTGCGCTGGCATATACTTTACTTGCCATGATGTTTACCTTCAATAAAAAGAACTAAAAAAATACTAAATGCGTAACTTCTGAATTTGCTCTAACGCCAAGGGCGGCAAAGGCGCGGATCGTTGCGCCGGAAAATTTACCCAAACACATTTGGCTGAGCCCTGCGCCCAAGGCGCATCGTTGGGGCTATCCGCAGGCAACATATCGACATAGGTCTCAAAACTAGAACGACCAATTTCACCAACATAATGCCTACATAAAATAGTGTTTGGATACTCAAACTGACGCAAAAAACTACAGGCCGCATTAATGATGACGGGCCCTTCGCCCTGCGGGTTTGGCTCAAAACCGCAAAGGCCAAACCACTGAATGCGCGTTTCTTCCATAAAGCGAAAATACAAGGTGTTATTCATATGCCCCATCGCATCCATATCGCCCCAACGCATTGGCAATATGGATTGAAACACAAGCGTTGCGGCTTGCCGAGCACTGCTGTTGTCGGTACTAGCCATGCAAATTAAATTCCAAAACCGTCATCAGCGGCAATTACTGAACCATTCACAAAATGCGATGACTCCGAAGCCAAATACAAAATGAGACCGTCTAAATCTTTCGGCTCGCCAATACGTTTACGCGGCAACATACTAATTAACTTTTGACCCGATTCGGTGTCCCAATGCGCGTCGTTAATTTCACTGCGAATGTAGCCGGGGCAAATTGCATTGACGTTAATGTTAAAACCACCCCACTCTAACGCCATCGCTTTGGTCATTTGCACGACCGCTGCTTTGCTCATGCAATACACGCCAATTTTAGCCAGCACTCGTAAACCGGCCATCGAAGCAATGTTAATAATGCGTGCTTGGCGCTTAGGGTCCGCCTTGGCGCGCACGATCATCCGTTTGGCAACTTCTTGCGCGACAAAAAAAGCACCCTTCGTATTGGTATTAAATACAAAGTCAAAATCTTCGGGGGTCGCATCAATTAGACGTTGGGTGCTGGCCACGCCCGAGTTGTTGATCAAAATATCAATTGGACCCGCTTCGGTTTCGGCACGCGCTACGGCCGCAGCAATACTGGCTCGGTCGGTTACGTCCAAATGAACAACGTCGGCAGTGCCGCCTTCGGCTTCAATTTCAGCCCGAATCTCTTTTAAACGATCCAATCGGCGCGAAGCCAAAACGACGGTTGCGCCTTGCGCGGCCAAGGTACGGGCAAACTGTTCGCCCAAGCCACTGGAGGCCCCAGTAACAAAGGCAACCTTGCCTCCCAATTCGATGTGATGCGACATTTTTGTTCTCCTGCGCTCTTATATGCGCTCTGTGATCCGATTCGACACAGATTCTCGCATAGCTAAGTTGCGTCCTCTAATCGCCTTCGTCAGAATTAGCCTACTTCATAAGATATAAAAGACTTCAGCATGGAAATTCAGCGCGATTCAATGGAATACGACGTCGTAATTGTCGGCGGCGGCCCCGCCGGCCTAGCGGCGGCAATTAAATTGAAGCAAATTGCCACGAGTACCGGCAAAGACATTAATGTTTGCGTCTTAGAAAAAGCGGGTGAAATTGGCGCGCATATTTTGTCGGGTGCCGTGATGGACCCTCAAGCGATTAATGAACTTTTTCCCAATTGGAAAGAGCTGGGCGCCCCATTAAACACCGCAGTAACTGAAGATCGATTTTTGTTTTTAAACGAAACTGGCGCTCGCCAAGTGCCTGATTGGATGCTGCCGGGTTGCTTTAAAAACCATGGTAACTACATCGTTAGCTTGGGCAACGTTACGAAATGGTTGGGGCAACAAGCCGAAAACTTAGGCGTTGAAATTTACCCTGGCTTTGCTGCCTCTGAAATTTTGTACAACGACGATGGTTCGGTCAAAGGCGTTGCCACCGGTAATATGGGTGTTGGCCGCAATGGGCAACCTACGGATGCGTTTCAACCCGGCATGGAACTACATGCCAAATACACATTTTTTGCCGAAGGTTCGCGCGGGCATTTAGGTAAGCAACTCATCGAGCGCTTTGAATTAAACGAAGGGCGCGACCCACAAGGTTACGGCATTGGTATCAAAGAGCTTTGGGAAATTGATCCTGCCAAGCATAAAGAAGGTTTGGTTGTACATACTGCGGGCTGGCCGCTCGATAACAGTACTTATGGCGGCTCTTTTTTGTACCATCTTGCAGGCAATCAAGTTGCGGTTGGTTACGTCGTTGGGCTAGGCTATGAGAATCCTTACCTATCGCCATTTGAAGAATTTCAGCGCTACAAAACACATCCGTCCATTCGTAGTTTTTTTGAAGGCGGGAAACGCATTGCTTACGGCGCGCGCTCAATAACAGCAGGCGGCCTACAAAGTTTGCCTAAATTTGTGTTTCCAGGTGGAGCGCTGATTGGTTGCGAAGCAGGATTTTTAAATGCCTCGCGTATTAAAGGTAGCCATGCTGCGATTAAAACCGGCATGTTGGCCGCCGAAGCAGTCGCCCAAGCGCTGAGTAACAGTCGTCAATATGATGTGTTAGATGGTTACACGAAGGCTTTTGAGGGGTCTTGGCTGCATGACGAACTGTATCGCGCGCGCAACTTCAAACCGGCTATGAGCAAAGGTTTGTATACGGGTACTTTGCTGGTCGGTATCGATCAAGTTGTGTTTGGCGGCAAAGCGCCATGGACCTTGCATAGCACCACGCCAGACCATGCAAAGTTAAAACCAGCCGCAATGTTTACCCCGATTACTTACCCCAAACCAGACGGCAAACTAAGTTTTGATCGATTAAGTTCGGTGTTTATTTCTAATACCAATCACGAAGAAAATCAGCCGATACATTTAACGCTAAAAGATGCCAGTGTCCCAGTAAATATAAACTTGGCGACCTTTGCGGGACCGGAGCAACGCTATTGCCCTGCTGGGGTCTATGAGTATGTAAAAGAAGAACTAACTGCCCAAGAGGCGAGTGCCGGAAAAGTGGCTGCGGATCGCTTGCAAATAAATGCGCAAAACTGTGTGCATTGCAAAACTTGTGATATTAAAGACCCAACCCAAAATATTGTTTGGGTTACACCGCAAGGTGGCGAAGGTCCAGTTTATTCGGGAATGTAAGTTTTTACCGAGGCTTTACCATTGAGCCTCGGTAACCCCCGTTAGTGTTTTCAATCGCTCCAGCAGCACCACGTCGGCCGCTAACGAAGCGCCGTGATAGCGATTGAAGTGCTGGTACATCGCCCACAAACCGTTACGACGGAGCTGGCCGTTGTAGGGATTTATTGAATCTGCAATCCCCCCAACCAACTGGGTTTTTTGATCCACTGTTAAACGGTTCTTCTCCAGCTCATCCATCTGTAAGTACAGGCTCATACGAAAGCCGTTACCGGTTAAACGGCCCCAGTAATTTTCCACATCGGCCTTAACTGCGCTGGGAATTGGACTACCCTTGGGGTCATTCCACTGGGTATCTAATACAGTACGGTTGTATGCCCATAAATAAGAGTACTTCATTAAAAATACCGGTGCAACGGGCTCAATACGTGTCGGGCTGTTTTTGCCGACTACGTTAGCGTCTTGCACGTTGCCCACTACGGCTAACCGCATTAAGCCCGCGAACATATTGTGGTTAAAAAATCGTTCTTGCATTAAATTGGCAACCATATACTCACCGACTTTGGTCGCGTTGCTTTTGTGGATGCGGGCAAAACTTGGGTCAATAGTAAAGCCGATCCAAAACCAAGCCTTAAACAAATCATTTTTTTCTAGTTCGGCGCTTCGCGTTGGGTCAATACTTTGTACTGCAAACTCGGGGTAACCCAATGAACGTAAGTTGGCTTGAAAGCTACCCGCAGTATTATTTGTTTCAAGCATTACACGACCGCGGTCGGCCACTTCCCAAGGGTTATTGGGTAACAACGGATACCCTTCCCGGCTAGTCATGAAACTTTTAAACGATGCGTCGGTGTCTAAGTACGATAACGAGACAGCACCTTTGTAAAAATCATCAATCGATTTACCGGTCGACTCTAAGCGCAACATATGTTGACCTATTAAGGAGCTTAGAAATTTATTCTTGTTGAAATCGCCCGAGGCTGTACATTTTGTTTGCGTAATAGCGCCGGCAACGCTGCACGAACCTAACAGCGGAGTCTGCGTCATTGTTTTCGACGCGTTGTACATTTTCCAAAAATTTTCGTTGCTCGGCGCCGCTAGGTAAGTGTCTTGCAAAGCTTGCCATTGGGTGCGTTGCTCAGGTTTTGGGTCGTGTGCAATATCGGCTACCCAATCGTTAAACGTACCTTCGGCTTTACCGTGATGTAAATCGGCAGACCATAATGGATACAGAAGCCCAATTGGCAAACTACGCAAAGTAACTTTCTTCGGATTCGCTCCGGCAATATTTGTGCCTTGAGCAATATCTAACAATTCATCACGCGCTTTTTTTGCCTTGTCTAATGAATCAATCCGCGCCCCCATCATGGTCGGCAAGTACGTTTCTAACTGTTTCCCAAAAGCAATATCGCGTTTTACATTGGCTATATGTGGTGAATCGGTTGCCGGTGCTGGTAACAACTGCCCGCCCGGTTGAAAGGGGCGAAAGTTCCGCGCATCCGTAACCGGCATGTTGAAATTTGCGCGCATTTTCTTAATCGAATGCAAAAGAGCTTGCGCTTCAGCTTGACTGGCGCCATCCGTTACGGCGCGGCGAACAACATCAAGATCGGTCGAACCAATTCGCGCTAAATCAAAAAAATCAGCGCCATGGCAACCCGCACAAGAGCCTTTTGGATGCTTGCTTAAATCGTTGTTACGCCAGAGCGTTAAGGCAACGGTTTGAGCTTGCGCGTCGTCCAAAACGGGTGCTGCTGCAATTGAGGCAACCGTCGCTTCAACTGCTTGCTTAGTTACTTCGATTGCGGCACCAGCTACCGAAGTTGATGCCTGGGCCAATACGATGGGTACCGCAGAAACCTCCGCCTCTTCTATCGAGGACACTGCAGAGGCAATATCGGTAGAAAGAACTTGTGCGGTAGATCCAGTGGACGTAGTGGGGATTGGAGTGGCAATTGCTGGGGTTATTGGCAACAAAAGTGCGTTTGCAGCAACATTTACTGGGCTAGTTGCAGTGCTCCCAGTTTTCGAACCGTCTCCACCACCACAGGCAGCCAAGGCAAACGAAAAACTCACCACGCAAACGCTATTGAAGACAAAATTAGGTGCCGAAGAAGGAACCTGACCGCTGGGCAAAACTTTTTTTGACGCTAAAAACATACACCACCTCATTGAATGGCCTAGATAGTAGCCAGCCACTGCTGAACGGTGAGTTCACGAAAGAGAGGTGGTGTTTTCTCACCGACAAATGGTCGATGGTTCGAAAGAACTAATCCTCAGCAAAACAAATAGTCGATACTTAAACTGAAAGTTGCTGTTAGTTTGAACGACAATATCTTTCGAACAAACTACCAAGTAAAAATCTATGAAAACTTCTAAGCTGGTTGCTGCATTGTCTCTTACTTTATCTTTCGGGGTAGCGATTGCCGCCGAGGGACTCAGCGCTGTTAAAAGCCCTTACGATGCAAAACAAACAATGAATCGCTTAGAAGAAATAGTTAAGCAACGTGGATTAACGGTTTTTGCCCGTATCGACCATGCTGCTGGTGCTGCAAAAATTGGTAAAACGCTTCGCCCAACCGAATTACTTATTTTTGGCAACCCGCAAGGCGGAACTCCGCTAATGGAGTGTGCACAATCGGCTGGTATTGATTTGCCTTTAAAAGCGCTAATTTGGGAGGACGCAGCCGGACAAGTTTGGTTAGGCTACAACGAACCAGCCTATCTTATGAAGCGCCACGAAGCGCCCGCCTGTAACGCAACAGAAAATGTAAAAAAAGCGTTGGTTTCAATAAGCGAGGCCACCGTAGCAAAGTAAGCAAGTTCATTACAACGCCGAGGGGTTTTCACTCGGCGTTTCTAAAGCGTTTAGATTTGCGCTCGCTTGGTCTTCACTAAGTGCGCTTGCGTGTTACCGCGAAAGCCGTGAATCCAATTAAGAAGAGTGCTAATGTAGTTGGAACCGGAACGTAAGTAATCCGAGCCAACGAGCCCTCTTGAGTAGACGCTAGCAGCGCACCGCCACCACGGATATCAATTTGGCTGACATTGCTGGCGTTAGAAAACCCCGATGTTAAAAAATAACCGCCAGGAGCGGCCGAGGCCAAAGTAAAGTTTTGCCAAGGTCCGCCATTAAACGCAATAGACATTGTTTCGTTTATAGAAAACAATAAAAAGTTGTCTCGGGCAACGTTTAAAAATTCAATACTTAATACATCTACTGGATTCGCAAAATTTATTGAAAGCAATTCGCGACGATCAATTTCACCTGGCACGTCTCCCGCTAGCAAACTAATGGAGGTGCGATTAATTCCGATCCCTCGCCCTTGGCAAGCAAGCCCTAGACTTCCTGAGGCACCGCAAAAGCCGGCATTAAACGTTAATGACGTTGCTGTTGCGCCATTTAATAGATTGGTTCCCGATGAGTTTAAAGTGACTCCGCCAGCAGACGCTGTCGAACCAGAAATAGAACTCCAAACAGCTGCATCGGTAAAGTCAATTACGGTGGCTTTAACGATTGGTGTTACAAATAAACAAGCGCTGACAAAGGCTGCAAATCCAAGCGCTTTTAATTTAGTGGTTATCATTTCGGACCTCTTGATGTATTGCAGTAAGTGTCAATGACTTACGCAATTTTCTGTTTGTAGCTAGTCACGTCTAAACGACCATTGATCTGAACCGAGTCGGACTCTGCGTACAATGAACCCCACGCTTACTTTATTCGCCTGAAAAGAGCAGTTTCTATGCCCATGTCTCAAAAACCAGCATCGTTTATCTCACCCCAGTTACTAGAGCAATTTCAGTCAATTCGCGCAGCGAATAAAATTCCTGAAGCCCAAGAATTGGGGAACCGTTTCAATGCGACTGCCGCTCTACTTTCTCTTGATGAAACAGTAAAACGACGCGATGCAACCGATTTGGCCATGGTGACTTTAGATCCAGCCTCAAGTACCGATTTAGACCAAGCCTTTTATGTTGCAAGTGAAGGCAATGGAAACGATAGAACGATAGTGTTGTATTACGCGATTGCCGATATTGGGGCTTTCGTTCCTCGCGGTAGCACACTTGAAGCGCAAGCTTGGGAACAAGGAACAACAGTTTATTGCCCAGATGGCAGCGTGCCGTTGTATCCACGCATTCTGTCGAGCCAACGCGCTAGCTTGTTACCCGATGGACCACGGCCAGCAATATTACTTTCTGTGCTTGTGGATAAAGAAGGTTTTACTCAATTGCGACACGTCGAACGTGCGATGGTTTTAAGCCGCGCAAAGCTGGCTTATGAATCGGTTGATGTGCAAGAACTTTCAGCGGATATGTTAGAGCTAGCAAAACGAATTGCAACGGCCGAAGTAAACCGAGGCGCGGCGCGCGTTGATCGACCTGAGCAGGAAATACACCAAGACGCCGATGCACCCGATGGCCTAACGCTAAAATTTTCGCCACATTTGCCCAGCGAAAACTACAACGCTGCACTTTCGTTGGCAACTAACCTAGCGGTAGGTCGTTATTTGTTAAACGCAAATAGTGGACTGTTCCGCGTCATGGACGACCCAAATGAACACGAAATAAAAAGCTTACAGGCGCAGGCAAAAGTGCTGGGTATTCGATGGGAGCCCAATGAAAAACTACAAGCCGTTATTTCAAGATTGACATCGACCGAGCAACGCGACTTGGCATTTTCGATGGCAATTCGCAAAGCGGGTGGTGGCGCTCGCTATATGATCTGGCCATTTGATACGCAAACAGACGAACAAAAAATTCGCAACACACAACAACAAAAGCAACCTTGGCATGCCGCAATTGCTGCAACTTATGCACACGCCACCGCGCCTATGCGCCGGTTAGCCGATCGCTATGTACTCGATTTACTAGTAGCCCATTTTGCCCGAGATCAAAGCGCAGTTGCGGAACTACAAAAAACGTTGGCACTGCTCCCAAGTGTTATGGAAACAGCAGAGCGCATTGCAGCAAAGATCGACCGTGAGTGTCTTGAAGCAATCGAAAGCAGTCTTTTAAAACCCCTAATTGGGCAAGTAAGAACCGCAACTGTTATCGACGTTTCGCACGACGGTCTGCAAATTCAAATAAATGAACCCGCAGTTATTTGGCGTATCGCAATAAAGAAAGGCTTAGGAAAAACGCAACGTTTTGATTTTGGTGACTTGGTAAAGGTTCGAATTATTGAGCCAGCCAAGCAAGCCGCAGGTGGCAATGCAATTGTTGAGAGTCAACAAAATACGCGGCGGGCTTCACGCCCTCGTAGTGTCGATTTAGTGATAGAAAGTTAAGCGCAACAGGTCGCGGCAAGCCCAATTTTAAAAAAGGGCATAAACTACGGTTTCGTTTTAAAAACATTAAAAAGGAGACTCTCATGATGCATTGGCTTTGGACAGTAATTATTGGTTTTGTGGCGGGCTTAGTTGCAAAAAAATTAATGCCCGGTACTGGCCCTTCAGGTTTTATTTTGACGGCGGTCTTAGGTATCGGTGGGTCAGTTGCCGCTACATTTTTAGGCCAAGCATTAGGTCTGTACAAAGGTGGTGAGGGCGCAGGATTCATCATGTCTGTCGCCGGTGCCGCGTTGCTGTTGTTTGTGTACGGCTTAATAAACAAAAAGAAGTAAATTGCGTTTGGCAGCGTAATGGTTCTTAGCGTTGCTGAATTTTTTCTCTTGAAGGAGCATAAAAATGGGTTTACTCGATTTATTAAATCAGGCCATTAATGGTCAGCAAAATTCGAATGGTCAACAAAATTCACCGCAGTTTGGTCAAGTAGCGGATCAAGCACCCCAAGACGTTTTGGCCAAGGGTCTTTCGGCAGCGTTTGGTTCAAAAGAGACGCCTGCGGTGGGTAACATGGTGGGCCAACTGTTTGGACAATCCAACAGCACTCAACAAGCTGGTATGTTGAACCAATTAATGCGAGCCTTAGGCCCCATGGTTGTTGCTGGTTTAGCCAGTGGCGCGCTAGGCAAAATTATGAAACCAGGACAAACTGAAATTACGCCAGAACAAGCAGCCAAGCTATCGCCCGAAGTCGTACAAGATGTCGTGAACCAAGCCAACGACTCACACCCTGGCATTGCCGATCAAATGGGTGATTTTTATGCGCAGCATAAAGGGCTAATTCATATTTTGGGCGGACTAGCTGCGACCATTGCTTTAACCCAAATGAAGGATCATTTGACCAATAAGGAGTGATTCTTTCTTGGTGGACAAAAAACGCAATGAGATTTAATTTAGTCGCCTTACTGAAAGCCTTGGATCGGCTCCTGGTTTGGCGACTAATAAAAACTCATAAGTACCCGCTTGTTCGACTATCAGCTGAATGTTCTTCCCTTTTGACACTAACGCTAGTTCGTCAACGGTTGTTTTAGGTTTCACGTCGGGCAACGCTCCCAAATCAATAGAGTCAAAGTTCTGGTTCGCAACTTTGAACTCTACAAAACCCCTCGACAACTCAATACGAGTCACAAAGGTATCAGGCAAAGTTTTAAGCATTGGATTGATTAGCCCCCAATTGTTCAAACTGCCACGTAAAAAAACGGGCTGCGCTTCGAACGGAATTAGGGGTTCAATAGATTTTATAAAGCCATCGATTTTTTGGTTTTCTTTCAACACGCTCGCGCCGCTAATTTTTATTGCTGTATCACGCGTAAAGGTGATTTCGGCCTGTTGATCGACTAATGCAAATTGATCATTCCCTAACCAAACCAGCGGTGCCCAACCATCAGAGCTTTGACCAATTAGCTCTCCATTGTGCTGGCGAACGCGTAGTTGTTGGCCACGATTATTTTGAAAGTAGCCCGCGTATTGTTCATGCTGTGCTGACGCAAGCACTTTGACGTCATATCGTTTTGGTGCAAGAGCAGGCCATTGGTATTCGGTGGCGACAGCGCGAACAATTTCTTGAATTAGACCGTTTGCGTTATTCCCATTAGTCAAAACAACGAGGCCGGAATTTTTGTTTTTAAAACCTATCAAAATGCATTGGTAACCAAAATTGGTACCGCGATGCGAAAAACGCGAAGCACTACCTTCACCTTCGATCACAAAACCCAATCCGTATGGCCACGACTGAATCGTTAACATTTCAAGCGCCATTGAGGGGGAGATTATATTCGCTGCGTTCTTGGAATTAGAAACATCGTTAGCTGCCGCCCCGCGATGCGCATTTTGCACTGCAATTGCAAACCTCCCTAAATCTGCAGCTGTCGTCCACAGCCCAGCAGCTGCCAATTCCGGATGGGTTCTATAGAGCCCCGGAATAACTTCTGCTTTTCCATCATGTCCTGCTGCTGCATTACCTTCAAATTTCAATGCCAGCGGTTGTTCAAAACTACTGTGACTCATGCCAATTGGGTTTAAGACTAACTCGGCCATAACTCGATCAAAAGAACGGTTGGCCACGTCCATCATAAGAAGCTGTACAACTGTAAAACCACCGCCCGAATACTCAACCTTTGACTTCGGAACATAAAAGGGGCGCACTTCTGGAGTATTTGCTGGTTGGGCGCCCTCGAGCACCTGTTTCGCACTAGGTATTGCAGCCCCAAGAGCATACCCTGGGAAACCACTAACCGTGAGGCCCGCACTATGCGAAAGCAAACGGCGCAAGGTCACTTTTTCTGTTGTCGTAAATTCACTTAGGGGCACCTGCCACGAACGCAAAGATAAATTTACGTCGGCATCCAAATGAAGTTGTTTGAGCTCGACCATGCGCAAGGCACCAAGCGCCGTAACAGGTTTACTAATCGATGCCGATTGAAAAACAGTATTCGCATTTACACTCGCTTTGGTTTGCGTATTTCGCACACCAAATCCCCGTGACCACGCAATTTTTCCGTCTTCGATTACGGCAATGCTTACCCCAGGCACATTATAAAATTCCATACGCGCAGCCAGACTCATTGCCTTTGTATCAGTCATTACAAAGCTGGGAAGAAGTCCATTGACGACCCTCTCGCTTCGTGGCTCAGGTGCTTGACTATCGTCTTGAGGGAGTTGAGCAACAGCAAAGCTGCTAAGTGACCAACCAACCACAAAAAACACAGTTTTTAAAATTGAACAATCGGAAAAGATGCGCATTGTGATCAGTTCTTAGTTAGGTTGCTTTTCTATAACACCAGCCCAATACTGAAACATCAAAGAATCGTCTTGGTGTTTATATCCCGCATCGCAAGCCGCCTGCATTGTTGTTGCAGCATGCTTGCCTATAGGGACGGCTATATTTAAACGTTCTGCCTCAAGCGCTGCAAGTCGCACATCTTTGGTTAGTACGTGCATCTGAGCGGCCACAGTTTCATCGTCGTTTAAGGCACGTGCAACGCGATCATCACACATCCAACTTTGCCCCGAACTAGCCGCTGTAATTTGCGCCATTTTGTTTAAATCGAGGCCCATTGTGGCGGCTAAGCCCATCGCTTCACTAGCGGCGACTAAATGCGCCGCAGCCATCATGTTATTGACTAACTTTGCTCGCATCGCATCGCCAACCTGATTCGAGACTTCAAACTGCTTCCCGCTGAGGGCCAGGGTCAACGGTCGAATAAAATTTAAAGCCACAATATCGGCGGCCAGCATCATCGACATTGTGCCTAACGCTGCCTTTACTGGCCCACCGGAAATTGGCGCATCGACTGGCCACGCACCCACGGCCATAATTGCACTGCCAAACCGTTCGCTATCGGCTGGCGCAATTGTGCTGCACATCAAGACGGCAATCGGCAGACCACTGTCTCCAGTGGGATTGATATCCAGACCGATTAACAAACCTTGAGAGCCTTGTAAGATTTGGTCGATTTGGGCTGCATCCAAAACAGCGATTAAAGTAATGTCGGCATGTTCGCCAACTTCGCGCGGTGAAGCAACAATTTGCGCCCCTGCTTCGCGTGCAAGTTGTTCACGGAAGGGATCTATATCGCGTACCAATACGCGGTAGCCTTGTGCAATTAATCGCTTTGTCATGCCAAGGCCCATCAGACCGGCTCCTATGACACCAATGGTTTGTTTTTGAGACATAGTATGCGGCTTATCTGTAGCGGAGTAGGAATGTTAGCACGCGCTTTATTTGCCAATTACAACGAGGACTTTAAGGCTCCTTGGTTAAAATCAAAATACGCTAACAATCCTTGTCCAAAACCAATACAGCTAAACCTAAATTCGACTCATCAATAACAATAGCGGCGGCCCAACCAAGGGTATGATTAAAGCGCCGAGTATTCCATGCAGACCCATCGCCATACTAGAAAAAGTACCTGCTTCGACATTGACCGAAAAAGCCCGCGAAGTACCAATACCATGCGCGGCTGTACCAAGAGAAAAACCGCGCTGCCCCCAGTCTTTACACCCGACAGCGTCTAATACATAACGCCCAATACTTGCGCCGATAATACCGGTAACAACCGCAAACACAGCGGTCAGTGTAGGCGATGCACCGAGGCTCTGCGCAATACCCATTGCGATTGGTGCAGTGACCGACTTCGCCATTAATGGTGCAATCAATGCAGGCTCGGCCCCCAACAGCTTGGCAATAAATACTGCCGAAAAAACCGATGTTCCTGCTCCCAGCAACAATGCGGTTAACAGTGCAAACCAACTATCTTTTAAGGCGCCATAGCCTTTAAAAATGGGCACAGCCAATGCCACGGTCGCCGTCCCCAACAAAAAATGCACGAACTGGGCACCAGCGAAATATTTTGCGTAGCTAATATTGGTTAAGTTTAAAAAAACGGACACGACGACAACCGCAATGCCAACTGGATTAGCTAGCGGATTTTTATCACTGCGCTCGTAAACCAAAACACCGAACTGATAGGCACCAAGGGTTAGCACCAGGGCCAACAAAGGCGTTCCTGAAAGATAGACCCAAATTTCTGCAATTGGAAGCGAATGAATCGGCATACTAACGTCGCGCCATAAAACGAAGTACTAACGCTGTAACAGCAATTGTTAACGCAACGCTAACGACCAAAGCAATGCTAATAGCCAACCAATGCAACTTTAGCTGAGGCAAAAAAAGCACTACACCAACAGCCGCAGGAACAAACAAAAGACCGAGGTTTTGCGTAAAGCCTTTTGCGACAAACTCTAACGAGGGGTTGACCTTGCCTTTAATGATTAAAAACGCAAGCAACATGACAAGTCCGATGACCGGCCCTGGAAGCGTTGGCAAAAGAAAATAAGACCCAAGCTCACCCAAGCCTTGAAACACTAAAATTTGAACGAGACCCGGAATAGTTAGCACATTGTCACTTTTCATTTAAATAAAAACACCGCAAGATCACACATGATAGGCTAATGCGAAAATGAAACGACTTATCTGCTCCCGCTGCAAACGCCCGGCGAACGCTTGTATTTGCGGCTGGGTTACACCAATCAAAAATTTTCATCAGGTGCTAATTTTGCAGCACCCTTTAGAAGTGAAAAATGCCAAAGGTAGCGCAATGTTATTGGGCTTAAGTTTGGCGAAGTGCCGAGTCGTTATTGGTGAAGCGTTTGATCCATTAACGCTTGAACGGCTGTTATACGCACCTTGGCTTGATACAGATCCGCAAGAGAACGTTACTCCCTTACTACTGTACCCCGGAGGCATAGTTGGCAGCCCATCGATAATAACTAGGCCGTTACGCTTGATTGTTATCGATGCAACATGGCGTAAAAGTAGAAAGATGCTCTATCTAAATCCAGTACTTGCAACGTTACCGCGTTTTTCGTTAAATACAATGGAGGCTTCACGCTATCTTGTCAGGAAAGCACAGCGTCCGGAACAACGCTCTACACTCGAGGCAACATGCGCAGCATTGGGGGAATTGGAAGCTGGAGCCGATTTGAAATACGAACCACTGTTGAACGCCTTCGATGGATTTGTCGATGCACTCTTGGCACGCGAAATTTGAAATTAATCGTTAGCGTTAAGTACGCTGTTATTAAGCTGTGTATAAAAAGAGGCCCTTTCGGACCTTTTATTCGAAAATAAAACTAGATTATTTTTTCGAGCGACGCAGCATACAAAAGCCCAAGCCTACTCCAAGCAATGCCAAAGTGCCAGGCAATGGAACCGCGGCAACAATAACGTCATCAATTACCGGACCCGAAAAAGTATCTGTTCCACTAGTTGAAAAAGCTAAGTTTGCCGACCCTGTTAAAGCTGCAGTAAAGAAACGAGTTATATGAGTACCCGAAATTACTGGCGAAATAGTTTCGCTTAGGCTACCAAAATTAAGCAACACAGTATGTAAGCTGCTGCCGTTTCGACTTAAGTCGAAATCAAGCTGATAGGTTTGGCCGGCGATAACGCTAAACATTTGGCTAAGTGTTGCAGGGCCAGGTGTACCCATCAAGTCAACCGAAATATTATTGATTGAGCCGTACGAGTTTTGAATTAAATCAACCGACTTGCCGGGCGCACCAGAAACAACCCACCCAGCGATGTCCGAACTACCTACGTCTACTTTTAAGTAATTGCCAGAAGTTAAACCGGCAGGTGGGCTAGATTCAAAATCACCGTTAGAAATTAGATTGGCTTGAGCCGATGCACATGCTGCAATTAAGCCGATTGAGAATAGAATTTGTTTTTTCACTTTGCTGTCCTTTGGGTTGATATTATTATGACTAGCAAGTCTAGTGCCAGCAACGATTCGTTCGAGTTTTGAACCACAAGGCTCTGAAACCCGCGGTGAATTCATCAACTTTTGCACGACTGATCGAACCTACCGACAATGCGTTTTGATGCGTGTTAAGTTTGTCGATAGGAACAATCACACAATATTGCCAACGCTCTACCCAACTATCTTGCGATTAAAATGATGAAACACTTGAGAATAAACCCCGATCGCCTCTGGCAAAGCCTAATGAGTTTGGCTGCAATTGGCGTTACCAGCAAAGGCGGTGTTTGCAGATTAGCTTTAACGGATCTAGACCGCCAAGGGCGCGATTTAGTTAAGCAGTGGTGCGAACAAGCAGGCTGCCAAGTGCGGGTCGATGCAATTGGCAATATGTTTGCGCGGCGCGAAGGTTTGAACAATAAACGGCTGCCTGTAGCAACCGGCAGCCACATCGACACTCAACCTACAGGTGGCAAATTTGACGGTAACTACGGGGTGCTAGCAGGCATTGAAGTCATACGCACACTGAACGATCATCAAATACAAACTGAAGCACCAATTGAGGTCTGTGTTTGGACCAATGAAGAAGGTTCTCGGTTTGTGCCAGTAATGATGGGGTCTGGAGTTTTCGCCGGCGCATTCACGCTAGAACACGCACTGGCTGCAAAAGATCGAGACAATGTTTCAGTTGCGCAAGCCTTAGCTGCAATTGGTTATCAAGGCTTGTTGCCTGCATCAGTAAATACCGGCGCATCGAGTTTTGCCGCGTATTTCGAAACGCATATTGAACAAGGCCCGGTACTAGAAAACGCGAGTATTGCAATTGGAGTTGTTATGGGCGCGCTGGGCCAACGTTGGTACGACGTTACGGTAACCGGCCAAGAGGCACACGCAGGGCCCACCCCAATGGCCTTGCGAAAAGACGCTTTGCAAACTGCTTTGCCCTTAATGACAAAAGTGCGCGAAATTGCGCTTGCCGACCAACCACACTCTCGCGGGACCATTGGTTACGTCAGTGTGTTTCCAAACTCGCGCAACGTCATTCCGGGCAAGGTTACATTTACAGTTGACTTTAGACATCAGAGCGATGAGGGCTTAATCTTAATGGATCAGGCAATTCGACAAGCTTGTGCGGAAGCAACGGCACAAGGCGTTTGTACGATTAGTATTGAGCAAACTGTTTATTTTGCGCCGACACATTTTGACAGTAAATTAGTCGATACGGTACGCAAAGCTACATTGGCGTTAGGGCAGGAATGCATGGATATCGTCAGTGGAGCTGGGCACGATGCAGTCTACGTCGCAAAGGTATGCCCGAGCGCTATGATTTTTATTCCTTGCAAAGACGGTATTTCTCACAACGAAATTGAAGATGCTTTGCCCGAACATATTGAGGCTGGAGCGAATGTCTTGTTGCAAGCAATGTTAGATTTGTCGAACACGCACGTAAGTAATTGACCCCAGCCTGTCAAACAATAATTATTACAGTTTCGTGCGGTAAAAAGTTCCACCTAAAACACTACGAAGCCCGCAAATCCCGCTACTTTGGGCCGTTACGGTTGCTTTATCAAAACCTTTAATAGGTCCCGAAAAAGTAATCGAAATGGTTGCTGGCGATTTTCGGATGTCTTCAGCATTTATTTCGTTCGTTTGGGTTTTAAACGGGATCATGGTGGCTAAAACTTTGTTACCTTTTAACTGACCTACTGCCACCATGGAACAGCTGCCAGCCATTGAGGCACCATCCTTGGAATCGCTTCCGCCCGACAGGCTTATTTTTAAGCTGTCTCCTTCCCGTTCAACCACCATTTCAGTATTTCTAGATCCTCGGGTGATATAAAGACCGACAGCAGGGCTTTTTGCAACCGGCTTAGTTTTAATTGCCGAGTTTGAATTGGCACTTGAGGAAGCAGCCGGAGCCGTGGGCTGCGCAAAACTAAGATTAAAAATCAACAAAAATCCTACGGCAGTGGCAGTGAACAGAAAACGTTGTTTCATGATTGAGAACCTTTTTTGAGGAATCACCAACTTATCGTCGTTTCAGTAAGTGGGGACGGCACCGATACGAAAAAACCTTCCTTAGTTGGTATTACAGGCTTTTAAAGCCGTCGAATACGCACCGTTTTACCTTTAATCTTACTACTACTTAGGTGCTTCTGAGCTTCGCGTGCCAAATCACGCGCAACCGCAACATAGGTTGAAAACTCACCAATCGTAATTTTACCAACCGCCGTACCGGGGATACCGCCCTCGCCTGTTAAAGCACCCAATACATCACCCGCCCGAATTTTTTCTTTGCGCTCAATTTGCAGCTGTATAGTGGCCATTGGCGGCTGCAAGGGTTGGTCACTTTTGGGTTTTAACTGATTGTGTTTAAACCACTGCGCCGCTTGGTTCTGTGCATCTTCGACTTTGGTCAAATAGCCCATCTCGCGCGGGCTAACTAAATTAAACGCCATACCTTCATTTCCTGCACGACCGGTACGACCTACTCGGTGAATGTGTTGCTCGGAGTCTTGCGTCACATCCACATTTATAACAACTTCGATTTGATCGATATCTAAACCTCGAGCCGCCACATCGGTGGCGACCATCACCGAGCAACTGCGCTGCGAAAATTGCACCAATACTTGATCTCGATCCCGTTGATCGAGGTCACCATGCAAGGCCAAGGCACTGATACCACTCGCTTGCAATAAATCGACTAGCTCTTTAACTTGCAGTTTGGTATTGCAAAATGCAAGCGTACTGACTGGGCGAAAGTGATTTAATAGTTTTAACACTACCGCTAGGCGCTCGTGATCCGCAACTTCGTAAAACCGTTGTTCGATCTTGCTAGTATCGTGTAACGACTCGACTGTAATTCGCTCAGGGTTACGCAAGTAACGTGCGCTTAGTTTTGCTATGCCTTCGGGATACGTGGCCGAAAACAAAAGAGTTTGACGTTTCGCCGGTGTCTTGCGTAGCACATGGGCAATGCTGTCGTGAAAGCCCATATCCAACATGCGATCGGCTTCGTCTAAAACAACCGTATTTATTAAACTAAGGTCGAGATTCCCTCGATCTATTAAATCCATAATGCGGCCAGGAGTTCCAACAATCACGTGCGCTCCATGCTCAAGGCTATTGCGTTGCCCGCGCATTACCACGCCACCAGTTAACGTTAATATCTTAATGTTGACTTCGCCGCGCGCTATACGTCGAATTTCTTGCGTTACTTGATCAGCCAACTCACGGGTGGGGCAAAGCACCATTGCTTGAACGTCCAATTTGGCAACATCAAGTTTGCAAAGTAAAGGTATGGCAAAGGCAGCAGTTTTTCCACTACCCGTTTTAGCTTGAGCAATAAGGTCTTTGCCTGCTAGAGCTGGCCCCAAGCTGGCTGCTTGAATGGGCGTCATTGTCGTGTATTCCAGCTGATCTAAATTGGCCAGCATGGCCGGACTTAACGACAGGGATTTGAAACTTAAGTTTGGTGCAGTAGTCATGAGGTTCTCTTTCGCCCCAGTATCTCATGAACACGAATCGAGGCGCATTTAGTGGTTTCTTACCAAATAAACTCGGCAAGAAACCACTATTCAGGCTATTTAAGCCACTGGCTTAAAGTCAAACCCATTACCCATTTTTTCGATCCGACCAAATGCTGGAAACGGGAAGTGAAAACCACCGGCAATCATCTTTTCATTCACCATCATGTCGAATGTCTTACGACGAACATCACGGGCTGCTTCAGCGTTCATGTCGAACTGCACTGCCCAATCAGGGTTACGAGCAAACAACTGTGGAACGTTAGTAATGTCTGCTAAGTAGGCAAATTTTTCGCCCTTGCTCTCGGCAACAAACAAGGTGTGGCCTGGGGTATGGCCAAACGCAGCGCGACTCATGATGCCAGGCGCAACTTCCTTACCCGGCTCAAATTGAATAAGTTGATCGGCGGTAAGGCCACCCAATACTTTGCGAACGTTTGCAAAGGCGCCTCTCATGGCCTCAGGCGCTTGGCTCATGCGGGTATCGTCCATCCAAAAGGCGTGTTCTACGGACGGCACCATAATTTTGGCCTTTGGAAAAACCAATTGCCCCGCTTTATTGCGAATACCATTGATGTGATCGCCGTGGTAATGACTAATAACTACCGTGTCAATGTCGTCTGCTTTTAAGCCTGCAGCATTCAAATTGGCAAGTAAGCGGCCGGTCGTGCTCGGACCGTTATCGGCAAAACCAGTGTCCATCAAAATTTTTCGATTGCCAACGATCAATAAAAACGCCGTAAATGGTATGTCGATATACTCGATCGGCAAACCTTGCGATTTTAATAATTCTTGTACTTCCGTAAGCTTGGCGTTTTTAACAAACTCTTCGCCCAGCGGGCGGCGTAGTACGCCATCATTTAGTGCAATGACTTCGATATCGCCAATTTTTTGTTTACGAAAACCAACTTGCACAACCGATGGTGCCCCAAAATTTGGGGTATTTTGCGCAAATAGCGGTGTGAACGATGTGGTCAGATAAGTGGCGGCTGCGGCACCACCACCAATAAGTAAATCGCGACGTGTCAACATGGGAAACTCCTTGGGTTAAAATTGATACAACAATGTATGTTACGTCAGGCTGCACTTCCCTCAAGAGTTCTGGGGCTAATGCGGTAGTCCGATCGTAAAGACGATTCACTTCCAAAAAGACCAATGACGTCAGATCAACCCGCTTTCCAATCCGTTTTGCAACCCGCTTTCCAATCATTTCGTACTGCAATTGTTTTCGCAACCGCTATTGCAGTAGTGAACGGTTTCGGCCGATTCGCTTATGCCTTGTTATTGCCGGTCATGCGCCAAGATTTAAGTTGGGATTACGCCCTTTCCGGCTGGCTTAACACCGCCAACTCCTTCGGCTATGGCATTGGCGCACTTGCCGGGCTTTGGTTGTTGGGACGTTATAAATCGGCCAACCTTTTTGTTGCTGGCTTAGTCATTACCGTAATCACTTTAGTGCTTTGCGGATTTACGCGCGATTTAAATTGGATGCTATTTTTAAGGTTTGTTTCCGGCGTCGGTTCCGCATGGGTTTTCGCTTGCGGAGGGGCCTTAGTGGCCAATTATTACAGCAAAGATTCTGCGCGATCAGCGAGCGCAATTGCAATTTATTATGCCGGCGGTGGGTTAGGCATTGTGTTGTCAGGTTTGATACTGATGCCGGTGCTTGGTGCTAATGAACCTTGGTTCGCATCGCTGCAATGGACTTGGGCAACGGGCTGGTTTATTTTAGGTATTTTTGGCTTCATTTTTGCCGTATGGCCCTCGCTGTTAGCGATAAAAATGGCTGGCCCATTACCAAGCAATAGCCCACAAAACCCTGCAAACAGTTCTACAGCCGCGTCCACTATTTTTGGTGCTGCGCCCTTGCCTTGGAAGTTTTATAATTTCATGTTGCTGGCCTACTTTTTATTTGGTATTGGCTACATTGTGTACTTAACATTTGTAGTTGCTTGGCTTAAAGAAATGCAAATGAAAGTACTTCCGTCCATTGGCGTTTGGGTTGTTCTGGGGCTAGCCGTAATGGCGTCAGGGTACGTTTGGCGCAAAGCAATGGGTCAATGGAAGCCTCCAACCACCTTTGCGGCGGCTTGCATTTGTACTGGCATCGGAACAGCACTGCCATTGCTATCTAACCATTATTTATTGGTTTTGGTATCGGCGATTTTTGTCGGCGGTTCGTTTTTTATGGCTCCTAGTGCGATGATGGCGTTGGCAAAAAAGCACTTACCCAACACCCAATGGGCACTCGCTATGAATTTGTTTACATTTGTATTTGCAATTGGTCAAGGGATAGGTCCAGTAGCTGCCGGATGGATTGCTGATGCAAGCAACCTCAACTGGGCAATGGGTGCAGGGGCCTTTGTATTGTTTATTGCAGCCGCTATGTCATTTACGCAGCGCGATAAACAGCTACCAACAATCTAAAAAACACTTAAAAAAACCTAAAAACGTTGTACTCACAAAACTCATTGTTCTATTCATCATCTTGAAAGCTTAAAAAATGAAGTCACGCGCCGCAGTTGCCTTTGAACCAGGCAAACCATTACAAGTTGTAGAAATCGACGTTGCGCCACCGCGCAAAGGCGAAGTGCTCGTTAAAATTACGCACACGGGCGTTTGCCATACCGACGCTTTCACGCTAAGTGGTGATGACCCCGAGGGCATTTTTCCGTCGGTGCTTGGGCACGAAGGTGCGGGAATTGTGATTCAAATTGGCGAAGGGGTGAGTAGCCTTGCCGTTGGCGATCATGTGATCCCGCTGTACACCGCCGAATGTCGCGAATGTAAATTTTGCTTATCGGGTAAAACCAATTTATGTCAAAAAGTACGCAGCACGCAAGGCAAGGGTTTAATGCCCGACGGCACTACACGCTTTTCTTACAACGGTCAGCCCATTTTTCACTATATGGGTTGCTCTACATTTAGCGAGTACACGGTTTGCAATGAAGTATCGTTAGCCAAAATAAACCCTGCTGCTGACCACGAAAAAGTTTGTTTGCTCGGATGTGGGGTAACCACTGGTTTAGGCGCAGTTCACAATACGGCCAAAGTTAAAGCGGGCGATACAGTAGCTGTTTTTGGTCTAGGGGGAATTGGGCTAGCAGTGGTACAAGGGGCTGTGCAAGCAAAGGCTGCAAGGATCATCGGTATCGACACCAATCCCGGAAAATTTACGCTTGCGAAATTAATGGGCGCAACCGATTGTATTAATCCAACTGAGCATGAGCGCTCAATCCAAGACGTCATTGTCGAAATGACCGATGGTGGCGTTGATTTTAGTTTTGAATGCATTGGCAACGTTAATGTGATGCGGGCCGCATTAGAGTGCTGCCACAAAGGATGGGGCGAGAGCATTATTATTGGCGTTGCTGGCGCTGGACAAGAAATTGCCACCCGCCCTTTTCAGTTAGTAACAGGACGCGTCTGGCGTGGCAGTGCTTTTGGTGGTGTTAAAGGCCGCACTCAATTACCGGGCATGGTCGAGCAAGCCATGAGTGGCGAAATCAATCTAGACCCATTTGTAACGCACACTATGGGACTAGAAAAAATTAATGACGCATTCGATTTAATGCACGAAGGTAAATCGATCCGTACTGTGATTCACTTTTAATACCAATCAACCAATGATTGAGCAATACCCTGTTGCACGTCGCTTAAATCGCTGCCACCACTTTTACCTTGGCCCCACCAATTCAGGTAAAACTTATCAAGCACTATTGGCACTTATGGCTGCGCCCTCGGGCGTATACCTAGCCCCATTACGGCTACTAGCAATGGAAGTGCGCGATAAATTAATGCAAGCGGGTATCCCTTGCAACCTAATTACGGGCGAAGAGCGCGACTTAGTTGAAGGTGCAAAACATTGCGCATCTACCATCGAAATGATGAACCCATCTCTTGAAGTGGATGTGGCTATTATTGACGAAATTCAAATGCTACAAGATCGTGATCGTGGGTGCGCTTGGACAGCTGCATTACTGGGAGTACCGGCGCGCAAAGTATTTATTTGCGGTTCCAATGCCGTAACAGATTTATGCGTACGAACGGTCGAGTCCTTAACAGAGCCATTTGAAGTAACTTACTGCGAACGATTGACCCCGTTAGTTTTAGAAACCGAAAGCTTTTGCGGCCCGTTTTATAGCAAACTAAAAGTACGTGACCAACTGCTAAAAGGTGATGCTATTATTGCCTTTAGCCGCAAAGATGTACTGACCTTAAGCGCGCGATTTCGCCAATGGGGGTTTTCGGTTGCTAGCATTTACGGCGCCTTATCGCCTGAGGTACGGCGGCATGAATCCAACCGATTTTCTACTGGCCTTGTCGACGTATTGGTGGCGACTGATGCTATTGGTATGGGATTAAATTTGCCCATCCGTCGAGTTATTTTTTCTAGTACCTCAAAGTTTGATGGCGTTACCAATCGCTTGTTAAATGCGACCGAGGTCCGCCAAATCGCCGGACGAGCGGGCCGGTTTGGTATTTACGATACAGGTTACGTAAATATTTTGGAAGACCACGAACGTTTTCATATTGAGCGCATGCTCAGCAGCGATGACACTGCGTTTATTCAAAAAATGCCCATGCGGATAGGCGCTGCGCAAGTGCTTGAAGCCGGCAAACACTTAAGAACGACGCGCTTAACTAATTGTTTAGAATTTCTTTCAGAACAACCCGAAAAATTTGAGAGCTTATACGCTACTGCCAATGTAAACGCGCAATTAGCGCAAGCCCATTTAATTGACTTGCATACGCCAGATTTAGCGCTTACGGACAAGCTTACTTTTTCCTGTGCACCGTCTTCTGTTGATACTAACTTCGAAAACGCGTTTTTTATCGATTGTTTAAAAAGTGTTCATACCAATAAAGCACAGTCACTGCCAGTGTCGCCTATTTGGCTTGTTCCAAGCGATAGCAAACGGCACAATTCAAAGCACCTAGAGGACGCAGAATTACTGAGCCAAAACCTCGGCCTTTATGCGTGGCTAAGCCACCAATATCCAAACATATTTATTGACGGCGCAAAGATCAAATCGTTACGGGCGCTGTTAAGTGACTACATTTCTGGAGCGCTACTGACACAAGCCGGTTTCTTAGAAACAACACGGGAAGTTAAAGCTAATCCGGTTTGGCGCAAACGCCGGTAAGTAAACTTACGGCCAACATAAACACTTAACAAAATCCAGTCTGTCAACAACGATATGCGACACTAGCTAGTATCAATCAAGGAATGTAATGACAAACAATTTAGCTCAAGATCTGCCGAACACTTTAGCATTACCCACCGACTTGGCTTTCGAAGTATTACCCCGCGACTTGTCTAGCTACCGCGAAGGAAACACAGGCATTCCCTATGCATTCTTTTTTGATAGTGGCGTGCCCGGCCCTCGCGTAGCCATTAATGCACTAACGCACGGCAATGAATTTTGCGGAATGGTTGCGGTATGTGCCTTGTTAGACGCAGGTTTGCGGCCCGAGCGCGGCAGCTTAAGTTTAAGTTTTGCTAACGTGGCCGCCTACGAAAGCTTTGATATTGCCGCCCCATTCGAAAGCCGCCAGTTAGTCCACAACCTTAACCGGATTTGGTCTGAAGCCGAGCTAGCTAGTAGCGAACACAGCCCCGAACTCGATCGCGCTCGCGTGATGCAGCCGCTTTTTGACAGCGCTCATGCGCTGCTCGACATTCATTCCACCAGCCAAGCTGTACCGCCATTTTTTGTGTTTCCCGCAAGCCAAAGCAATAGCGCCAGTACGGCCTTAGCAGACGGTATCGGCTTTCCACCGATTCAGCTGCAAATGCCTGGCGGCATGCAGACCGGAACTCCGTTAATTGAATACGGTCACTTTAAATCGGCTCACTTGCACGGCACTACCGGCGCAGCGGATTTTGCGCCTGGTACTGGTGGAGCGGTTGTGGTCGAATGTGGCCAACATTTTTCGCAAAGCGCTGGGGTTGTTGCCACCCAAGTGTCGCTCGCATTTTTGCGTCACACGGGCGTTTTAAGTACCGCTAGCGCAGCGCAATGGTGCGAGCGCCTAACAGGGGTTAATGTATTTGATTTACCGCAGGTAGCGCCCCAGCGATACGAATTGCTAAATACACACGTCATAAGGACAACCAATTTGCGCTGGGTTCGCCCGCTTAAAGGCATGGAGGTATTTGCACTTAACGAACTCGTTGGCACCGACGGTGACTTTGAAATCCGTTCACCTTGCGATGGTTGCACCGTGTTTATGCCCTTGGCATCCCATCGGCCAGCGGTACCGGGGCGAGAAGGAGCTTACTTTACAAGACCAGTTGGCGTCCACGCAACACCTCATTGATCGACTTAGTGGAGGACCGCAAAACCCCTCAAATAATTCACAAATTGCTAGCTTGTTGCTAGCTTTTCGGGTCTATACTTGCATACGCATGCGTTATTTTCTCTTTAAACCGAGCTGGTTTTGCATTGCATCGCTTACTCGTTTGATTTTTGTTTAATGCTCGTTTTACTGCTTTTTTCACTGCTTTTTTCACTGCTTCTTTCACTGCTTCTTTCACGCTTACATCGCTTTCAGTAGGACCGTCTTTCAGGTTAAATCTCAAACACTAGAACTAATTCTGTGTTTTTTTCGACAGGGCAAATTTGATGAAACAACGCGACACAACACGATTCCATTTGAAACCGCTTGCACAAGCACTCACTGTATTGTTTGGCGCCGTAGCTGCCAGCAGTAGCATGGCTCAAACTCCCCCAGCAGCGACTACGGATCCCGATGTCAACAAGCTCGAACGCGTGGAAGTTACGGTTCAACGCCGCCTAGAAGATAATCAGGCGGTGCCTGCCTCGGTAAGCGCAGTAGGCGCTAAAAAACTTGCCGACCGTAACATTACCGACGTATCGCAAATGGAAGGTATGGCGGCAGGCTTTACATTCGGCCGCTCGGGTACAGATGCACGGCCAGCAATGCGTGGCGTACGCACCGAAAACGTTGGTATCAATGGCGATACAACGATCGGTTATTTTATCGACAACATCTACAAATCACGCTCACAACAAGCGATGGCTAGTTTTGTTGATGTCAACAGTGTTGAAATCCAACGTGGCCCACAAGGTACCCTATACGGACGCAATACTTTCGGCGGCAACGTTGCAGTAACCACTCGTGCGCCGCGTTTAGGCGTGTTCGATTTAGTTGGCAATTTAACAGTCGGTAGTTACGGAAAAGCGCGGGTTGACGGCGGAATAAACATTCCCATTAACGATATGTTGGCAATTCGCGTGGCTGGTGCTTTCGAAGGCGCAGATGGCTGGGTAAAAAACGATTTTAATCCAGCAGCAGATCTGTTTGACCAAAAACTCCAATACGGCCGTATTGCTGTCAAATTTGCACCTAACGATCGTTTTGAAGCCGTGCTTAGAGTTGATAACACCTCGCAAAAAGGTAACGGTGGATCGGCCTTTGGCTATAAATTAGTCGGCAGTTATTTCGACCTTCCCACCTGCCAGCAACTCTTTAACACCAGCTTCATTCCTCTTAATACCCGTGGCGGCAACCGCGATGGCGTTAACGACTGCACCCGTACTGCACCCGCTGGCAATGGTACTGGTGCCAACGCAGTAGGTTCTAGCTTAGATACTGGTATCCCTTTACACAAAGCAGACAACGCCTATCGGGTTAATAATGACTACCAGTCCTTTTTAAATTTGAAAGATACTAGTAGCTCGTTAAACATGGCCTACAGCTTTGATTCGTTTACTGTCAAATCAATTACTGGCACAGCAGACTTCGACGCCAAGCGATCGCAAGACACCGATTTTTCTGCATCTACAATTGGTATCGATTATCAGCGTACCAAAGCAAAAACATTCTCACAAGAGTTACAGATTCTCTCTAATAACAAAAGCGCTCTTTCATACGTTGCGGGCTATTACTACTTTAAAGACGACCTGCGTGGCACTTTTATTAACGAGCAATTGCCACGCTCTATTGTTTCAAGTGCGGTAGCCGCTCCAATTGCTTTGGCACAAAACGGCGGTGGTTTTTTTGAAGACAGCATCGGCAAAACTGTATCCAACGCTTTCTACGGACAACTAGGTTACGACGTTACTAAAGAACTTAATGTTTCTGTTGGTGCGCGTTGGACTGAAGATAAAAAATCGTTCAAGTTCGCAAACGCTAATTCGGTGCTACCACTGACTGGCGCTGGGCAACCGGATGCCACCAAAATTACGCTCGACACGGCAATGCCGCCGAGCAGTGCGTTTGGCTCGGCCGACACAACAAACTGTACACCTGCCCGTGGACCTGGATTTTACTGTAACCCGGCTAATCTAGGTGTGTTGTTTGGCGGAACCTACACGGACCAAACGTTCACAAAGACCACCGTACGTATTGCAGCCGACTATAAGCTCAGCAAAAACAATATGGTTTACGGATCGTTTGCAAATGGCTTCCGCTCGGGTGGTTTTAATTCGGGACAAGCAATTGAAGGGCTGCGTACGTTCTTGCCAGAAACAGTTAAAGCAATCGAGTTTGGTTCAAAAAATCGCTTCATGAACGATACGGTTCAGGTCAACGGATCCATTTTTCAAAACAACTACACAAACTTGCAAGAGCAACGTCAAGTTGCTGTTGGCGCAACCACAACCTCAGTCATTTTTAACGCTGCGAAAGCACGTTCGCGTGGCTTAGAACTCGAATTTGATTGGCTGCCAACAAAGCGCTTAACTTTTGGTGGCACGTTATCAATTCTCGATGCAACCTACACCAGCTTCCCTGATGCGCCCTTGCCTTTTGGTACCTCCATTTTGGTAACGGATCCGACCGCTCCTGCTACGGTTGTTGGTGGCGTAACGATTGCTCCAGCGGGCCAACGCCGAGTGTTTGCACCTGGCTTTAATTGTGGCTTAGTCAGTGGTACCGGCGGCGCAGGTCAAGCAGGCGCTGCTTTTGCTTGCGATCTATCCGGCAATAAAGTGCCTTATTCACCAAAGTATCAAGGTTCGTTATCGGTGGCTTACGATCTATTTGTTGGCGACATGAAATTTACGCCTTTAGTTGCAGTTACTTTTTCGGATAGCTTTTATGGTCAACCTGCCAACGTTGACGCAGTAAAGCAATCAGCGTTTGCTAAGTTCGACTTGCGCTTAAACGTTCAAGTTAATAAACAATTAGGCGTGCAGTTATACGCTGACAACGTGACCGACAAGCAAACTGCTACACGCTTTGTTTGGGGCGGCGGCGGCGGTTTGCAAGCAAGCTACGCACCACCACGCACTATCGGTCTAAAGCTTTCGTACAAGATGTAATAGCGAAATTGTTTTGTAATAAAAAACCACCCTCGGGTGGTTTTTTTTCGCTTGTAGAAAAACGACTTTTTCTAAAGACCCGTTCGCGCTAATAGATCAACGCCCATTTGCAACATCAAATGTGGCAGATCAATAAACACCCAGTTTTCACTTAAAGTTCCGTCAGCTACTCGCCACCAATCCATCACGCGCATCGTAATTTGTTGATGGGTTGCCGGTACGCCTAAATAGTCGCCGCCGTTAGTTGCGGTAATACTCGGCCAGCCCGTTGATGCAACATAGGCACCCTCGGCAATGCGAGCACGATGGTTGCCACCTTTACGGTCTGGAAACGCCACTAGAAATGGCTTTTGGTGATGTTGTTGAAACCCATCGACACCACGCATCGAACCGATACCAGCAGGGCCATACCACATCATTTCGGCACTCCAGTGCGCGTGCATTCCCATCGATTTCAAAGAACCGTCTTTGAACTGATGAAGACCACCAATCATCGACTCCACCAAAGCCATTGATGCGGCGGTTGACTCTGGCGTTTGCGCTGTATGCAGTAGACCGGCACGATCTAAAGGGCCAGGGGCTAACGTTTCGATGCCGGTAGGAATTGGCAATACTCGAATGCCGGTTTGCCTTAACAAGTCGATAAGATCAACCAAAATGCGCGCTTCTACAATTGCGCCGTTTTCCACCCGATAAAATTCGCCAAAGCGTAAAAACGCTAAATTATTATTGGGTTTAATCCCGAAAAGTGGTGCAGAAAAGGTGCCGCAGTAATGACCCGTTGTAGCCACCCAAACACCAGCGCCACCACAAAATCGCCCGTCAAAGTGACTAGCCATAAAAATATCGCTACGGCGCTCTATACCGGCAAACGCAACAGCCAAGGGCTGGCTCCACCCTTGCTTTATTGCAGCGTGGCCGTGCAGCTCGTTTACAGGGTGACCGCAATGCCATACGGCATCAGCTGAAACCAAACGATTAATCGCATCATCGCTGTGTTCTGCTGCCCTAGCAGACTGCATCCATTGCCAAACAATTTGCTTGGCCAAATGGATTTCATTAGCCTGTTCGACTCGTTGCATATTTGAATCGAGTTCAGTGTTCAGTGCCATCAAGTTTCCTCTCTGTTAAGCATGGTGCAAATTATTGCATACCTATGCTACATTACGACGAGATAGGTCAATTGATCTTTGATGAGGACGCAGCATGATTCGATATTTAAAACGCGGTAAAGATGCGCAAACGCTTGCCGACGACGACAGTAAAGTTCGCGCTACGGTAGAAAACATTCTAAAAAACATCGAAGCACGTGGTGATGCCGCCGTACGCGAGTACTCGGTGCAGTTTGATAATTGGGATCCAGCCGATTTTCGTTTATCGCAAACCGCCATTGAGGCGGCCGTAAAACAATTAAGCCCGCGTGAACTTGAAGACATTCAATTTGCACAAACGCAGGTTCGTAATTTTGCTCAGCTGCAACGCGACAGCATGTTAGACATTGAAGTCGAAACGTTGCCCGGCGTTATTTTGGGACATAAACATATCCCAATGAACGCGGTAGGTTGCTATGTCCCGGGTGGCAAATATCCACTAATTGCGTCGGCCCACATGAGTGTTTTAACCGCCAAAGTAGCCGGTGTTAAGCGTATTGTAGCTACAGCACCTCCCTATCAAGGCGCACCTCATCCAGCAATTGTTGCCGCGATGCATTTTGCCGGTGCTGACGAAATTTTTGTGCTTGGTGGTGTTCAAGCGGTAGCGGCAATGGCTATCGGCACTAATTCGATCAAAGCAGTCGATATGCTTGTTGGTCCGGGAAACATGTTTGTTGCCGAAGCTAAGCGCCAATTGTATGGTCGTGTAGGCATCGATTTATTTGCTGGCCCGACCGAAACACTAATTATCGCGGACGAATCAGTTGACGCCGAAATGTGTGCGGTTGATTTACTTGGTCAAGCCGAGCACGGCACCACTTCGCCTGCGATTTTACTCACTAATTCCGAAGCGCTCGCTAAAGCAACCATGGCCGAAGTGAGTCGTCAATTAACTATTTTGCCAACCGCCGCAATTGCTTCGCAAGCATGGGAAGCTTACGGCCAAGTAATTGTTTGTGACACCATCGATGAGATGGTGCAGGTTGCCGACGATATTGCCAGCGAGCATGTGCAGGTTATGACACAAGACCCAAATGTATTTTTAGATCGCATGACAAACTACGGAGCTTTGTTTTTAGGCCCACGTACTAATGTTAGTTTTGGCGATAAAGTTATCGGCACTAACCATACGTTACCAACCAACAAGAACGCCCGCTACACTGGCGGTTTGTGGGTCGGCAAGTTTTTAAAAACCTGCACTTATCAAAAAGTAACGACTGATACCGCATCGGCGCAAATTGGTGAAATTTGTTCGCGTTTGTGTCATATGGAAAATTTTGCAGGTCACGGCGAGCAAGCAAATTTGCGGGTACGTCGCTACGGAGCGCGCGATGTCGAATGGTATAAACCTGTCGCTGCTCAGTAACGCGCAGTGAACCCGCAGCCCAAAATGTTTCGCCTTGATGGTAACCGCGCGCTAGTTACGGGAGCAGGTCGCGGACTAGGCGAAACCATGGCTAAGGCATTAGCTGCAGCGGGAGCGCATGTAACCTTAGTCGCGCGTAGTTCGACCGAAATTGCCGAGGTTAAGGCAAGCATTATTGCTAACGGTGGTACTGCCGAAGCAGTTAGCGTAGACATTACCGATGCCCAAGCGGTGCAATTATTTTTTTCGGGACGCGCACCATTTAATGTGTTGGTTAATAACGCGGGCATGAACCGCCCTGCACCGTTGCTTTTAACCGCAGACGCCGATGTTGAAGCTGTTTTCAATTTAAACGTGGTCGCAACATTTCGCATGGCACGTGAAGTAGCGCGCGGGTTAGTAGCCCAAAACCTGCCTGGTTCAATTATTAATATCTCGTCGCAAATGGGCCATGTGGGCGCTGCCAATAGAACGGTCTATTGCGCCAGCAAGCACGCTATCGAAGGATTAACCAAAGCGCTCGCCTGGGAGCTAGGTCCCCACAACATTCGAGTGAATACCTTGTGCCCTACCTTTATCGAAACACCCATGACAGCACCTATGTTAGCAAAGCCCGAATTTAAAGATTGGGCAGTAGGCAATATTGCGCTTGGGCGAATTGGTCGTGCTCACGAAATCGCCGGCCCAGTAGTTTTTTTGGCGAGCCAAGCAAGTTCGTTAATGACCGGATCCGCTTTAATGATTGATGGTGGATGGACCGCTCGATGAAATTTATCAAACCGGTTACCTCGATTGACGTAGCAAAACTAGCCGGCGTTTCGCAATCGGCTGTCAGCCGTGCATTTACCTCAGGTGCTGCGGTATCGGATAAAACCCGTAGCAAAATAATGGTGGCGGCAAAGGCCTTAAAGTACCGTCCTAATGCCATCGCTCGTACGCTTTCGACCAACCGATCACGCATTATTGGTATGGTGTTGTCGCAATTGGATAATCTTTTTTATCCCACGGTCGTCGATAAGTTATCGCGCACCCTTCAGCAGCACGGTTACCACCTTATGCTGTTTTTTGCCGAAGGCCGCGACGTCGACGATGCGCTCACTCAATTGTTAGCCTATCAACTCGATGGCGTTGTCTTGGCCTCAACGACACTGTCCTCGCGGTTAGCAAAAGAATGTATCAATGCGAATATTCCGGTGGTTATGTTTAACCGCAGTGCGGACGGCGCGCAAGCTAGTAGCGTCACCAGTAACAACCGCGAAGGTGGCCGCATGTTGGGTGAGTTTTTATTAGAAAACGGTCACTCTAAAATAGCCTACATTGCAGGTCGCGAAGATTCATCAACAAACCGAGATCGTGAAGCCGGATTAAGCGCAGCATTAGCAGCCGCAAATTTGTCAATTTATCGGCGGGCCGTAGGTAACTACGAGCGCGATGCTGCCGCAATTGCAACACGCGCGTTGTTTACTGGAAAAAATTTGCCAGACTCAGTAGTGGTTGCCAGCGATCACATGGCTTTTGCCGTGATCGATACTTTACGATTCGAACTTGGCAAAGCCGTGCCTACGGATGTTTCGGTTGTGTCTTTTGACAACGTGGCACAAGCGGAGTGGCCTGCTTACGAACTGACTACCATTGCGCAGTCGGCCGATGCGATGGTGAGCGCCACGGCTAATTTACTGATCGATCAAATTAACGCTAGCGAGATCGTTAGTAGCGATGTGGTTGTTGGCTGCAAATTAATTGTTCGAAATTCAGCTCGGTTGTTGCCTAAATTGATTCACTCAAACGGGCGCAAAAAATGAGCAATAACAATGAACCTGCAATGACCAAACCCACCGAACAAGGCCTTGGAATGCGCGGCTTCGATGCCGAGTTTCGCGATCTTGATCACTACATTCGTGTGATTACGGATCGTATTTGGGAGGGGCGCAATATCCATGCCATTGAACGCTATTACAGCGATCCTTGCATTGTGGAAACCCCACTTGGTGTTTCGACTGCGATGAGCGATGTAATCGCAGGTACCAAAGCAACCCTTGCGATGTTCCCTGATCGGCGCTTACTTGCCGAGGACATTATTATTTCGGGCAACGACGAAACTGGCTACCTAAGCTCGCATCGCATTATTTCGCCTATGACGCATTTAGGTGATGGTAATTTTGGTCCTGCCACTGGCAAAATAGTTCACGCTCGTACTATTGCCGATTGTGTTTGCAAGGACAATCGCATTATTCACGAATGGTTAGTGCGCGATCATGCTGCAATTGCAATTGCACTTGGTACAACACCCAAAGCCCTCGCCGCACGCTGGTTAAGCGAGCGCGGAACATGGGGCAAACCAATTGCAGGTTCCGCACCCGAGGGCTACCAGTCCGCAATAAGTAAAAGTGCAATCGCGACCACTTACGCTGCAAATATTCAAAGTATCGCGAATCAACCGCAAGGCGGTGCTAGTTTTACAGATCTGTACGATGAGGCGGTTCATCAAGTTATTCCCGGTGAAATTCATCAGTACGGAAGAGCCGAGGTTCTGCGATATTGGCGTTCGCTTTTTTGCGCGTTTTCAGTTGCGCAATTTTCAATCGAGCATTTAGCAGAAAATTCTTCAACCGCACGCGGCACTCGAATTGCGCTGCGCTGGCGCGCAAAAACCACGCATCAAGCGCTTGGTGAATTCGGTCAACAGTTTGGCAATGCCACTGAGCGAACGGTCGAAATTATGGGAATCAATCACATTGAGATCGTTGACGGTTTAGTAATCCGCGAATGGGTCTTAGTTGACGAAGTGGCGCTTTGGATGCAGATACTTTGATGCACTCATCTAACTTAACGACTTGCATTAAACCGATGCTCAATGAAAGTTTAAAACGAGCAAATTTAAAACAGGCGAACTTAAAACCTGCTGGTTTAAAGCACGCCTTTTTTTGTTTGTCTTTTATTACTTCGCTTGTTTTCAGTTTGAACGTGCACGCCAAATGTGCGCCTATTGAAGGCACCGGCAATATTAATATCATCGGCAATTCATTTCCGGCCTTACAGCATATTAGTAAAGCGATGGAATCATGCCAACGCCCGGGCTTAAGCATTGCCTTCAAAATGACACCGGAAGCTAAGCAAGAAACAGAACGTGCCTTTGGTTCTGGTGGAAAATCAGCATTCGATGCCGCGTTTGTCTCAATGAGCACTTACAGCACTTTGCGCAGCAAAGGGCAGCTTCAACCCATCACGGATTTAGTCAAAAAGTACCGCGTGCGTTACAACATCGAAGAACGAATGTTGGTGAAGTTTAACGGTGAAGTGATGGCGATTGCCTTTATGCAAAACGCCCAAAATTTGTTTTATCGCAAAGATATTTTTGATAAGCACGGGTTGTCGGTTCCCACCACTTATGCCGAAATGGTAGCTACTGCTGCACTAATCAAAGCCAAAGAACCGAGTATCGATTTTCCAATTGCACAAACATTTGCAAAGGGATGGGATAGCGGAACAGAGTTCGCAAATTTGATGGTGAGTACCGGCGGGCGGTTTTTCAAAACTGGCACAGCCGAGCCGTCGTTTAATGATGCTAGCGGCGAACGTACGATTGAAGTGATGAAATCGATGCTGCCTTACATGACCCCTAATGCGATTGCGTCCAATAGTGATGATGTCATGAATCAGTTTCAGCAGGGCAAAGCCGCGATGGGCGTCTTGTGGGCCAGTCGTGCGGCACGAATGGATGATCCCAGCGCCTCAAAAGTCGTCGGAAAAATGGCATTTGCAGCCGCCCCAGCGATGACTGCGGGTGGCAAGACCGCAACGCATTTATGGTGGGATGGTGTAGTGATGCCAAACAATATTGCGGGTGACCGCGACGCCGTGTTTCAAGTGTTAATGGAAGCACTGGGCGAGCAAACTACCCGCTCCGGAAATGACACGGCTATTTGGATTCGCTCGGCCTACAAACCCACACGATTTGCAGGTGGCGTATTAACTTCAATAAATGCGGGCGCTCCTGTTTGGCCAACCGAACCTTTTTTTAGCCTAGCGCATAGCGAAATTGGCAAAGTACTGCCCGATGCATTAACAGGACGCCTAAGCGCCCGCGCCGCATTGGATAGCGCAGCGGCTGCGTATAGACGAGTTGCTACTGAAAAAGGGTTTATATCCGCTGTCAAAGTTACCCCATGACCGCCAAACAATTTTTTCAATTTATCAGCCCCTCCCTCACACTGATGTTGGTGTTGATGGCAGCACCTTTGTTTTTAACAGGCTATTTGTCGGTCCGTAATTGCTCGCTGCAAATGGAGTTAGTTAAAGCCAACGAAAGCACTCCGTTTGGAACACAAGAAATTCTTTCACATCAAGCCAAAATTGGCGCTAACGGCAAAGCCGTGCAGAACTGCCAATTTGTCGGACTGGACTACTATAAAAAAGTACTAGGGTTCAACGAAGATTCGGCGGCAAAAGGGAAATCAAAACAACCACAAAATGAATTTTTAGGCGCGCTGCAATTCACGCTTATTTACGTTTTTACAACGCTGCCCTTTGTGTTGGGCATTGGACTTTTATTGGCGCTAGGTGTCAATAGCATTACCAATAAACTAAAGGGCTTGTTTATTTCGGCTTCGTTGTTGCCATTTATAATTACACCTGTAGTCGCTGCACTTTCAATCAAATGGTTGTTCCGCGATAACGGTTTAATACCGCACCTTTTGTCACAAGTGGGGATACAAGTATTTTGGATGGCCGAAGCTTGGTCGGCCCGTTTGCTGATTATTTTTTATGGTATTTGGCATGTCGTACCATTTGCTTTCATTGTGCTTTATGCAGGGTTGCAGTCGGTTCCCGAAGAGTCGTTAGAAGCGGCCGAACTAGACGGCGCAACTCGCTGGCAGAAGCTAAGGTTTGTCACCATCCCGCATTTAGTTCCCCTAATTGTGTTTTTAACCTTAATTCATATGATGGATGCCTATCGCGTGTTCGAACCCGTTATGGTCTTAACACAAGGTGCATTTACCGCTAGCGTGCAATACCTAACCTACTTCACTTTATTGCAAGAAAACAATCCGTATAAAGCCAGCGCAGCTGCAGTACTGACTTTAATAGGTATTTTGATTTTACTAATCCCGTTACTAGTAAAAACCTATCGCGAACAACGAGGTTCAGTAACATGAAACCAAACAGCAAACTGTTGCAATGGTTTATCTACGGCGGCCTAATCTTATGGCTGTTTATTGCCTCGCTGCCGATTGTTTGGACCATTATTATTTCGTTTAGGCAATATGTTGATGCGTTCGCATCACCGCTTAAGTGGATTGCCCCATTCACCATCGAAAACTACACCACACTGTGGATCGACAAAGGTTTTTATCTTAACTTTTTTAATACGGCACTGGTCACCATTGGGACCGTTTCAATCTCGTTAACCGTTGGCTGTCTTGCTGCTTATGCATTAGCGCGCTACAAGGGTTCGCTAGGGTTTTGGTTACTGTTAGTGGCACTTGTGTTTCGGGCGATTCCGCACTCGAGTTTGCTGCCGTCGTTCTTTACAATGTTTGATGCGCTTGGTATCCGCAACACCTACTTTGCCCTTATTTTTGTATTGGTCGCTATCAATCAGCCATTCACGATTTGGATGCTGCGCTCATTCTTTATGAATATTCCAACCGAGCTTGACGAAGCGGCCATGATCGATGGTTGCACCCGTTTTCAAGCGTTTCGCAAAGTCATTATTCCGGTGATGTGGCCTGGGGTTGTGACAACCGGTTTGTTTAGTTTTTTATTGGCGTACAACGATTTCTTATTAAGCTCGGCCTTAACAAACGCCGAAAAAATGACTATGCCTGCAGCCATTGCAAACGCAATTAGTGCAGAAAGCGAAGCATTGTTAATGCAGGGAGTAGCCGGAGCAGTCAGCATCACTATTCCGCTCATCATACTGATCGTATTTTTTCAAAAACAAATCGTCGGCGGCCTGACTCAAGGCGCCGTTAAAGGTTAAACGCAGGGTTAAGTGCAAGGTTAATGTCCATTATGTCAGCCCCAATTATTGTTAGTCACTCCGAAGCGCAGCGCCGACACCTAAAGCGCAACGATTACGTTGCTTGCGTCGACGCGTTTATCGATTGCCGCATCCCAGGTTCGATGCCCAAAGAAAACTATTCGATGATCGGGCCGGGCGTTACTCAAAACCCGACTCAAGTGATCAATCTCCAAGAACCACATGGATTTAATATTGGCGCAGCCGGTATGTATCCAGGCGTGACAAACAATTTGCATCTGCACTTTACAAGTGAGACGTTTATCGTTCCTACAGGCAACTACAACCTGCGATGGGGCGTACGCGGCGACGAAGGCGAAGCTCCATTAGAAGCGGGCGATATTGCCGTCATGCCCACTTGGTTGTTTCGTGGCTTTACTACCGTCAGTAAACAGTTTGGTCTGCTAATGACGGTACTTGGGGGAGACGACACGGGCGGTATTATTTGGAGCCCCGATGTACTAGAACGTGCTCGCAAAACCGGTCTTTGGCTTAATAAGGACAATCAAGTCATTGATGCACAAGTAACCGGCGCAGCCCCTGCCGAAGACGATCTTTTACCACTAATGCCAGAAGCTGAAATCGCCAAACTAAAGCGCTGGAGTGTCGAGCAAATGCGTGCCCGAATTATCAAAAAGAACAACCTCGATTTTCGCGCAGCTACGCTTGATACAGCGGCCGGACACCAATGGAAAATAGCGCCAGCTGTAGGTAACGGCTTGTCCCAACATCGTGAACACACCCCTGTTGTTCTAGACCCTCAGTCGTTTTCAGTTGAATGGATTCAAATAGAAAGCGAACAAGGATCGGCCCCCTTTAGTACTGCCGAAAAAATGGTCGTTATCAACTTATCACCCAAGCTTGAAGTTGTATTAAACACCGGAACCGATCAGGTAATTTGCACTTTAGGTTTTGAAGACATGATTTCCATACCAGCAAATTCCCTACGCGCATTTCGTTGCCCACCAAATACAGCTCGCAGCGAAGCGGTTATGGTCATTGCCGGAGATCATGTAAAGCGTCCAAAGTTTGCCGAGAGTATTGTTGCGAAAGCGTACAGCAATGACGTTAGCGTAGACGCTGGTGGCAAGCTTGCGCGGGCTTCTGTGCTGCCACCACTGATGCTCGACCCGACAACTTAAAACTACTTCTAAACGTCACCGCGATTTAAACAAAAACCAAAGAATATATTGCAATGAAAACATCCACAGAACGCATTTTGACGACCCATGTGGGCTCGCTTCCTCGCTCGCAACCGGTAGTCGATTTAATTTTCGCGCAAGAAAAAGGCGAGCCAGTTGATATGGCTGCCTTTAATGCCACCATGAACGAAGCAGTAGATGCCGTCGTACAACGGCAGCTCGCGTCAGGTATTGATATTATTTCAGACGGCGAAATGAGTAAGATCAGCTACGCCACTTACATTAAGGATCGCTTCACCGGTTTTGATGGTGACAGTCCGCGCCGCACGCCCAGCGACTTGCTCGATTTTCCGAGTTTTTTAACACGTCTTGCAAGTGGCGGTGGAACGCCTACTTATCGCCGCCCTTGTTGCGTTGGTCCCATCAAAGTAAAGTCGATGCAACCCTTAGCTGACGATATCAAACACGTTAAGGCGGCGGCTGCAAAACATGGTGCTACCGAAGTATTTATGAACTCGGCCTCGCCCGGTGTTATTTCGTTGTTTCAACCAAACAAGCATTACGCAAATGACGACGCCTATCTGGAGGCGTTGGCAAGCGCAATGGCGCATGAGTACAAAGCCATCGTTGATGCAGGCCTGTTATTGCAACTGGACTCGCCAGACCTTGGGCTTGGACGGCACATGATGTATCGCGATCTTGATGAAGATGCTTACCTTAAACGCATAGAGCAACACGTAGAAGCATTAAACGCATCGCTAGAGGGGATACCCGCTGATCGAATTCGTATGCACGTATGTTGGGGCAATTACGAAGGACCGCATCACAAAGATATGGGGCTTGAAACAATACTGCCCCTTGTGATGAAAGCGAAACCACAAGCCCTTTTATTCGAAACTAGCAACCCACGTCATGCACACGAATGGGCTGTTATTCGAGACATGAAACACACGATTCCCGACGACAAAATATTAATTCCGGGCGTACTCGATTCGACCACAAACTTTATCGAGCACCCTCAGTTAGTTGCGCAGCGCTTAGGTAACTTTATTGATACCGTTGGGCGCGAGCGCGTTATCGCTGGTACTGATTGTGGGTTTGGAACATTTGCCGGTTTCGGCGTGGTGGATTCTGAAATTGTGTATGCGAAATTTCAAGCTATGGCTGAAGGGGCTCGTATTGCTAGTGCGAAGTATTGGGTTAGTTAGAATTTAACTCACTTTCCCCAGCGCTCGCAAAATCTTTTCTGGTGTAATTGGCTGCGAGGCCACTTCAACGCTAAAGGGCGACAACGCATCATTAATCGCGTTCATCACCGCTGCAGGGGCGCCTGCCGTACCGGCTTCACCGGCACCTTTGGCACCTAGCATCGATGTTTTAGTTGGCGATTGAATGTGATCAACAATGATGTCGGGCATCTCTGCCGCCATTGGTACAAGGTAGTCCGCCATGTTGCCGTTACGTAACGAGCCTTGATCGTCGTACAAACATTCTTCAAACAAAACTCCGCCAATGCCCTGCACGATAGCTCCACGCATTTGTTCGTCCACCAGCATCGGGTTAATCACTCGGCCACAATCCTCTACAGCCCAGTGTTTTAACAATTTAACGAATCCTGTATCTATATCAACTTCAACATAAGAGACCTGAACGCCGTTGGTAAAGATGAAGGGGTAATCGCGCTGGGCATAGTGGCGAGTTACCATTAGTTCAGGCGTAAAGTCGTTAGGTAAGGTGTCTGATCGAAAGTAAGCGATTCGACCAAGATCATTCATTGTTAGCATTAAGGCTTTAGTTTCGACATCAACGATTTCACCATTAAAAACGGCAAGCTCAGATTCGGCGCGCTTAAGTATGACAGCCGCAACTTTAACAATATTTTTGCGCAACGCTATTCCCGCTTGCAACACGGCCTCGCCGCCAATGCCCGCGCCCCGCGACGCCCATGTACCACCTCCATAGGGCGTTGCATCGGTATCGCCAGTGATGACCTTCACACGCGTTATGGGAACGCCAACAGCATCGGCAGCAATCTGAGCAAAAATCGCTTCTGCGCCCTGACCTTGCTCGCCGACGCTTGATAAAACCACCAAGGTGCCCGATGGCTCAAGCTTTAACGTTGCCCCATCTTGCGATGCAATGCGTGCACCACCAACCCCATAAAAAGCTGCGCTTGGGTTTGTTAACTCAATTAACGTTGCAATACCAATGCCTCGATGTATACCTTTGGCACGCAAGGTGGCCTGCTCGGCTCGTAGTCCTTCATATTCAATAAGCTCGCGTGCACGGTGCAAACAAGCTTCATGAGAGAGTATCTCCAGCTTAATACCAGAAGCGCCAGCCGTTGGGTAGGCATTGTCGGGAATTACATTACGCAACCTAAATTCGAATGGATCCATGCCGATTTTTCGCGCAACGCCATCAACTAAACCTTCGGTTACTGCGCAGGCTATCGGGTGGCCTACCCCACGATATTGACAAGTTGGGGTCTTATTTAAAAACACCACTTTTAGAGCAGCTCTGTAATGACTGTGCTTGTAAGGGCCACCAGTCAAATTAACAACTTGATTGCCTTCAATACCGCTTGTACGCGGAAACATCGAATACGGGCCAATCCCAGTAAGGTCGTCAATTTCGAAGGCTAAAATATCACCCGTTTTAGTCGCCGCTATACGGCCTTTAATTTTGTGTTCTCTAGCGTGAATGTCAGAAGTAAATGACTCTAATCTATCAGCCACAAACTTAACCGGGCGCGCTAAAAGAATTGCAATAGCAACCGTTGCAAAATCATCTGGATAAGCGTGAACTTTAATACCAAATGAACCACCGACATCTTTACAAATGACCCGTACATTCGATTCGGCCAACTCAAATTGACGGCAATATAAATCTTGCATCATATGCGGCGCTTGCTGCGAATGATGTACCGTTAGTTTTCCATCCGAGGGGTTCCAATCAGCTATTTGGCAACGTGGCTCAAGGGTTACCCCAGTATGTCGACCAAAATCGAAGGTTTGTTCAAAAATCGCGTCGGCCTGTGCAAAGGCTGCATCAACATCGCCAACATTAAGTTTGCGTTCGAAGCAAAGGTTGTCCTTAAGCTCAGCATGAATTACCGGCGTGGTTTGGTTGAGCGCGGTTTCCATATTTAGTGCAGCAGGTAGCTCTTGCCATTGCACATGAATAAGCTGCAAGGCATCTTCGGCTTGAGCGCGCGTTTCGGCGACAATGGCAACCACTGGTTCGCCTTGCCAACAGGCTGTATCGATTGCCATCGGGTATTGAGGCGCACTTTTAATGCCTGCAAGGTGGGTCAGCACGCCTTGCCAAGGCTTGCAAATTTTCGCAAGTTGCGCGCCATTAAAAATTGCCACGACACCTGGCATTGCACCAGCAGCGTCGGTATCAATGCGAATAATTTTTGCATGAGCTACTGGCGAGCGCCAGTACACGACATGCACCATACGCGGCATTTGCAGGTCGTCAATATATTGACCGCGGCCCTGCACTAATCGCTGAATACCTTGCCTTGGTATGGCTACGCCAATATGGGTTTGATCGGAAAATATTGGTGCAACTTTGGCCTTTGCAGGTAAGTCTCTTGGGCTATTCATTTTGCGGCCCCGTTTCTTTCTTTTAACACATCGGCTACAGCGTCAACAATAGCGTGGTAGCCCGTGCAGCGGCAGTAATTTCCACTAATCCACTCTCGAATTTCTTCGCGATTTGCGCGAGGTTTTTGTTCTACTAACTCTGCACACGCCATCAACATACCTGAAGTGCAGTAGCCACATTGCAGCGCATTGCGCCGAATGAAAGCCTCTTGCAAAGCCTTCAGTACCGGCGATGGCGTTGGCGTTTCCGAAGTCACAATTTCGCAACCGTCGGCTTGGGCAGCAAGCATTAGGCATCCACGAACAATTTGTTTATCGACCATTACTGTGCAAGCACCACAAACCCCATGCTCGCAACCAAGATGCGAACCAGTAAGACCGAGGTCATCACGCAAAAAATCGACTAAATGCTTGCGACTATCGACTTGCTTTTTTATTGCCGTACCGTTGACGACCAATTTAATTTCTGTGTTCATGCCGCTTTACCCATTGGGAGTGTGGTGGCAAGTCGTTTGAGAGCGCGGGTTAAAAGGACGCCAGCTAAATGCATTTTGCTTTCCTCGCTGTGAGTCAAATCTGCTAAGGGTTCAAGTTCGGTCTTTAAACTGGCAACCGCGGTCTCGATTGCCGAATCATTCAGTAATGCTGTCGCATTTAAAATAGCTTCTGCTTTTAAGGCGCGAATCGGTCGATCTGCAATGCCTAAAAACGCAATTCGGTGATTGCCGAGTTCGCTGCAAACCGCTAGCCCTGCCACAGCATAGTCGCCATGCCTGCGGGCTAGTTCACTGAAGTCATGGTTTTGTTGCGTGGTTATTACTGGAAACTCGCAAGCCATTACGATTTCATCGTCTTGCATTGCGGTGGTGTAAAGACCTTGAAAAAAGTCATCGGCGGTAACGCGTCGTTCACCTTGGGCGCTTCTTAAAACAATCGTTGCGTTTAGCGCTAATGCGCAAACAGGCCATTCGGCAGCCGGATCCGCATAGGCAATCGATCCGCCTAAAGTGCCCATGTTTCGAATAGCGCGGTGTGCAATGTGGGGTGCTGCTTGCGCAAGCATCGGAACATATTGCGCTACTAGCGCAGACGATTCAATTTCGGTATGCGTTGCCAAAGCACCTATTTTTAACGTGCCGTTTTCGAAGGCTATTCCTTTAAGCTCGCTCAATCCTCGGATGTCGATCAGCAACTGAGGTTCTGACAAACGCATGTTGAGTGAAGCTAAAAGTGTTTGTCCGCCCGCGAGAATACGTAAGTCGTCGCCGTATTCGTCCATTGTTGAAAACAAATGGGCCAAGCTTTGTGCTTTAACAAATGAAAATGGTGGGCTCTTCATAAAAAATGCTTTCCAATTAATAACAACGCGGCACCGCAGGCAATACCTGCGCAGAACCAAAACATTCGATTATCAGGAGCCACCAAATTAGAAACTGTAGCCGCAGTATTATCGGTTCGTACTGTTTTTTTATCTAGGCTAGCTGCACTCGATGTAGTGGCTTGAGGTAACGTTCTTGAATTACCAACATTAGTATTTTCTGCAAGACGTTGCGAGTCGATTGGAGTCGCAAGCTCTTGATTTGTTTCCAACGCTTTTCCAAAGGCAGCAAAAAAATCATCGGCCATTCCTTTTGCAGCAGCATCAATCATGCGACCACCGATTTGCCCAAGCTTGCCGCCAACCGACGCGTTTACGGTGTAACTCACTTGAGTACCAGTTTCGACTGTTGTTAGCTCGACATTTGACGACCCTTTGGCAAAACCAGCAGCGCCGCCGGAGCCTTCGAACGTTAATGTGTAACCCTCTAGGGGCCTGATGTTTGACATTAACACTTGGCCGTTAAACTTGGCGCGCACTGGCCCGAGCTTGATACTTAAACGAGCGCTTAGTGAGTTTTCATCGATGCGCTGCATCGCTTCGCAGCCGGTAATACACTGTTGCAATATTACTTCGTCATTTAGGGCAGCCCAGACTTTTTCTTTGGATTGCGCAATTACCGTGCTGCCATTAAGTTCCATCGTTAACCTGTCTTGTTCGTACTTTGTAACGTTTAGTGGGCCGTAAAATTATTGCTATTGACCATTTGCTAAATATTGTGCAACATTCCTTAACAAATGGTCAACATGAAAAAAATCGAAATCAAAGTAAGCCCTAAAATTCGGGTGCGTCTTAACCCCGAGCAACGCGAAGCACAAATTGTTGCGTCGGCTATCGATTTTTTTTCACGCCGTGGGCTTGACGCGCAAATTAGAGATTTAGCCAAAGAAATTGGTATGGCCCACACCCTGTTGTACCACTACTTTCCGACCAAGCAAGCGCTTATTGATCGGGTGTATGACGAGCTGTTCATGGGGCGCTGGAAGCCCGACTGGGAACAGTTACTTGATGCGCCGATGCCTCTCGAAGAAAAACTTTGCGCGCTATACGAAAGTTACTTGCCAACCATCCTGACACCCGAGTGGATGCGCATTATTGTGGGCTCTGGTCTGAGCGATGGCGTTATTCCAAATCGTTATTTCGCCATGATGAACCAACGGTTTTTTCCGAAGCTAATTCGCGAAACTCGCAAGGCATTTGGCTCAAAGTCAAAAGCTAAGGCAAGCGCACGCGAACAAGGTTTATTAATGGGCTTTCACGGCGGCCTAATTTATTCACTAGGTATTTGGCCCCATGTCTATGGCCAACCATTCGAAGGAATGAACAACGCTAGTGACATTAAACTTATTATTCGCGACCGCGTTCAATCTTATTTATCCCACGCGCCAAATGTAATCGCTGGCGCAGTCACTGACAATACTGTATCTATTCGGAGAGTTGCATGAGCATTTCACTTAATCATTTTTCGATTCGTACGCTCGATCTTGAGGCTACGACGAAGTTTTACTCTGAGGTTATTGGACTCGAAGCAGGTCCGCGCCCGCCCTTTCCTTTCCCTGGCGTCTGGCTTTATGCAGGTGATAAAGAACAATATGCCAACGCAGTTGTGCATGTCATCGGGATCGATCCTAAAAATCCTAATGGCTTAAATCAATACCTAGGAGAACGCGATAACACAGGGCTTGAAGGTAGTGGTTCTGTAGATCACATTGCGTTTTTTAATACTGGCTTAGAGGCAATGCTAACGAAGCTAAAAAAACTAAGCGTGCCGTGCCGCGAGCGTGAAGTACCCGTGCTTGGGCTGTATCAAATTTTTCTTGACGATCCAAGTGGTATCGTCATCGAGTTAAATTATCCATCTACAGAGAAAAAAGCGGCCTAAGCATTAATGAAACCAGTAGACGTCATTATCGTAGGCGGATCATTGGGCGGCTTAATGGCTGCCAACTGCCTGCTGCGTGCTGGTTTTACTGTACTTGTTTTAGAGAAGTCAGCCGTTAAACTTGACGGTCGAGGCGCTGGTATCGTTACGCATTCCACCCTACTGTCGGTATTAAAACGTTGCGGTGTTTTAATTGACGACACTTTAGGTGTCAGCGTTAGTAGGCGCGTGGTGCTTGCAGCTAATGGCGGCGAATTAGCCAGCGAGAATTACGGGCAAATACTAACCTCATGGGGAAGGCTGTATGCCTTGCTAATGGACGCTCTCCCCTCCGAAAATTATTTGCTAAACGCTGGGGTAGATAAAGTCGAATCATTCGACAACCATTCGATCGTTCATTGCACTAACGGTTGTTCTTACACGGCTGCATTGACTATTGGGGCCGATGGGATTCGCTCTGCTATTCGTGGTCAACTAGCGCCACAAACAAAACCAATTTATGCCGGTTACGTTGCGTGGCGCGGCATTTGCGACGAAGCCGCATTATCAAACTATACATTGCAAACACTTTTTGCAAATTTTGGCTTTGGTTTGCCTGATCACGAGCAAATGTTAGGTTATCCGGTGGCAGGGCCAGGAAACGACACTCGCATCGGAAAACGTTGCTACAACTTTGTATGGTACCGACCCGCTTTAGGTAACACGTTACAGCAATTAATGACCGACGCCGATGGCGTCCAATACAGCAACGAACATGGTGGTGGTATTCCGCCGCAAAAAATTAACTGGCGTGAAATTGCCAATGTTCGTCAGGCCGCCATTAAATTGTTAGCACCGCAGTTTGCTGAAATCGTCCACAAAACAAGCCAACCTTTTCTGCAACCTATTTTTGATCTCTCATCAACCCAAATTGCGTTTAACCGTGTCGCACTGATGGGTGACGCAGCATTTGTTGCACGCCCACATGTAGGCATGGGTGTTACCAAGGCGGCTGAAGACGCCGCCGCGTTAACTGATGCTGTGTTACAGCACGGTTTAACCGTTGATGCGCTTCAAGCTTACGAAAGAAAACGTCTACCGTTGGCAAACAGCGTAGTCGAGCGCGGCCGACAGTTAGGTGCGTACATGGAATCACAAAGTTTTTCTGCAAAGAGTTTTAATAACGCTGACGTGGCTCGATCGGCGCAAAAAGTAATGAGTGAAACTGCCATTGATTTGGCACTTCGAGCTACGAGTACACAATAAACACTGCATTAAATTAAACGACAGGAGACACAAATGAAAACAAACAAAAAGCTAACTTCATCCACTCGCCGCAATATTATTGTTGGCGGAACGGCTGCAGCGGCGAGCTTACCGCTCTTTAATATTGCTAGCGCTCAAACTGGCAATATTAAGATTGGTTTCCCAACACCACTCACCGGTGCATTTTCTGCCGAGGCGCAAGATCAAGTTAAAGCCGCCGAAATCGCCATCAAAGAATTCAACGAAAGCGGTGGATTCAATGGCCGCAAAGCCGAGTTATTGGTACGCGACGACAAGCTTAATCCCGGTGAAGCGGCAACACGCACCCTAGAGTTAATCGAAAAAGACAAAGTCGATTTTGTTGTTGGTTCACTTTCGGCGGCCACACAATTATCAATTAACGCTGTTTGCCGTGATCGCAAAGTATTGTTTAATTCAATCAGCCAATCCGACGCCATTAATGAAGCAAAAGATTGGAGTCTGTACACGTTTCACGAAGCATTAAACCCACACATTACTGCTGGTGCTGTTGCTCGTTATGCCTTTCCAAAATTTGGCAAGAAAGTGGTCTACTTAACTGCGGACTATGCCTATGGACATGAAATGGTTCGCGGCTTCCAACGTGCCGGCCAAGCACTTGGTACACAAATGCTTGCGGATATTCGCCACCCATTAGGCACAGCCGACTACTCTGCGTTTTTGCCGCGAATTCAAGCGCTAAAACCTGATGTGTTGGTGCTGTGTAATTTTGGTCGCGACTTGGTGAACTCAGCCAAACAAGCGACTGACTTTGGCCTAAAAGCCAATACCAAAATTATTACACCAGTCCTACTCTACACAGCACGTTTAGCCGGTGGTGCCGAAGCATTTGAAGGCATTCTTGGCGGCACATCGTACTACTGGGGATTAGAAGACAAAGTGCCTACTGCAAAAGCGTTTAACGACAAGTTCCGCAAAGCCTACGGCGGCACAGTACCTTCCGATTACGGCGCTTTAGGTTATGCCGGTGTTCGCAGCGTTCTGCAAGCGGTTCGCAATGCCAAAGCAACCGATTCAATTCGTGTCAGTATTGCAATGCGTCAGATGAAGTATGACTTTTACAAGGGCGCGCAAGAGTACCGTAAGTGCGATCATCAATCAGTGCAATCAGTCATTATTGTTGAATCAAAATCCAAGAACATGAAGGACAAGTACGACGTATTTAACGTGTTATCGGTAGAGGACGCCGACGAGAAAAAACTACGTTCGTGCGATGAACTTGGCCACAAGATTTCCACATAAACTAAAATAGAGCATAAAAGACATGGGCGACATTACCCTGCAATTACTTGCGCTTCAGCTCGTCACCGGAATTGCGTTGGGCTCTGTCTACGCACTTCTGGCGGTGGGACTGTCGCTCATCTTTGGCATGCTCACCGTCGTTAATTTCGCGCATGGTGCTTTCTTTATGGTGGGCGCATTTCTTGGCGTCTATTTTTTAGGTATCACAGGAAATTTTTGGTTTAGTTTGTTACTAACACCGTTGGCCGTAGGTTTAATTGGTCTAGTTACAGAGCGGTTTTTAGTACGTCCTTTGTACGGTCGCGGCATAGACTATCCATTGCTACTGACCTTCGGATTAAGTTATGTACTTATTGATGCAATGCGGTTTGCATTTGGCATTGAAGGCTTGCCATCAAGCACTCCGGCGGCATTGCGGGGCGCAACCGATCTTGGATTTGGTCACTTTCCGACCTATCGCTTATTTCTTATTGCTATTACCGCCATTATTATGTTGGCATTGTGGATGTTCATCGAAAAAACCAAGTTTGGTTTAATCATTCGAGCCGGTGCTCGCGATCCCGAAATCGTTCGGGTGCTCGGTATTGACGTCTCAAAAATATGGTTAATGGTATTTGGTTTGGGTACAGCGATTGCTGGCTTATCGGGGGTGCTCGCAGCACCAACGCGCGCTGTAAACCCCGAGATGGGTATTCCAATACTGGCAGAATCTTTTGTGGTAACGGTGGTAGGTGGTATGGGTTCGCTACCCGGCGCGGTAATCGCGGGACTACTCGTTGGTATCGTATTTAGTATGACTTCATTGTTTGCACCGGCCTACGCGGAGATGTCGATCTTTGTTTTGATGGCCGTGGTCTTATTAATTCGTCCGCAAGGTTTTTTTGGACGTGCTGGGTTGATGAGTTAGCAGGTCATGACACAATCAACCTCAATTATCGATTTTGGTAAACGCCATCGCGTTGCACTAGCCATCGTGTTTTTAATTTTCATGCCTTGGATGCTGCCCTATGAAGCACTGGCCGTTAACATCCTAATTTTTGGCCTGTACGCGGTAGGTTTTAACTTGTTGTTTGGCTACACCGGCATGCTTTCGTTTGGCCACGCTTCGTTTTTAGGTATCGGCAGCTATTTAGCAGGAATTGCGATTGTTCAAGCAAACCTGCCTTGGTGGCTCGCCATTGTTATTGGTGTGCTTGCCGCAACATTAGCCGGGGCAATTATCGGTTTTTTCGCAATCCGCACTCGCGGTATTTATTTTTCGATGGTTACTTTGGCCCTAGGTCAAATTGTTTATTACGCTTTTTATAAAGCGGAAAACTTTACCGGCGGTGAAAACGGTTTGCGCGGTGTAAAAGTCGAAATCATTAATTTTTTCGGATGGAAATTAAACTTTGTTGACCCCACTACTAAGTACTACATCGTTTTAATTTTTGTAGCGCTAGCGCTATGGTTTGTTTCGCGAATTCTAAACTCCCCCTTTGGCGCTGTGATGGAAACAATTCGCGAAAACGACAAACGCGCTGCCGCTTGCGGTTATGACGTAGTAAAGAGCAAATGGTTAGTTTTTGTTTTGTCGGCTGCCGTCTGCGGATTAGCGGGAACCTTGCGCGCATTACATTTATCAATCGTACCCATTGATTCGTTGCATTACTTACAATCCGGTCAAGCAGTGATGATGAGCTTATTGGGCGGTATGGGCACCTTTTTTGGCCCTTTCGTTGGTGCCGCCGTGTTTCTATTGTTAGAAGACGTCGTGACCAATGCCACTCGTTATTGGATGGCCGTTGTCGGTGTGATATTTATGGTGTTCGTGCTTTTTTTTCCAAAAGGTATTTGGGGCTCGGTGTTGCACTGGATAGAACGTTGGGAGAGCCGCAAATGACAACGATTTTAAAGACAGAAAATATTGGCCGTCAGTTTGGTGCCTTTGTTGCTTTGCAAAACGTCAGTGTTGAATTTCCGGCATCAGAATTAACCGCCATCATTGGGCCAAACGGGGCTGGTAAAAGCACGTTCTTTAATGTGATCAGTGGCGCAATTCCTGCAAGTTCCGGCAAAGTATGGTTTGAGGGGCGTGAAATTACGCAGCTTAAACAACACGAATACGCGCGCAATGGTATTGCAAAAAGTTTTCAAATCACGAACGTGTTTAAACAACTTAGTGCGCATGAAAACGTTCGTGTTGCAGCGCAAGCGATGCACTCTCGTTTTGATATTTGGAGCCCAAGGGCAGCCAACGGTGAACTAATTGATGCGGCCGATGCTTTACTTAAACGCGTTGGCCTTGCCGACGCGCGAATGAAACCGGCTGCCGACCTAGCGCATGGCCAACAACGTGCACTAGAAATTGCTATGGCTCTCGCGGCAAAACCAAAACTGCTGCTAATGGACGAACCGACCGCCGGAATGTCGCCAGAAGAAACCACGGTAATGATGAACTTAATTACTAGCCTAGCCGAAGAACGTACTGTTATTTTGGTCGAACATAAAATGAAGTTGGTCATGAGTATTTGCAAACGCCTAATCGTGCTGCATCAAGGGCAATTATTAGCACAGGGTACGCCCGCCGAGATTCGTAGTAACTCGGAAGTCAAACGCGTGTATTTGGGACAAGGCTAATGCTAAAAGTTAATCAGCTCAATGCTTGGTACGATCGAAGCCATGTTGTACAAGATGTTTCATTTGAAGTTAAAAGCGGCGAAATCGTAACCCTAATGGGGCGTAACGGTGCGGGCAAAACAACCACCTTACGAACATTGATGGGCTTGGTCGGAAAGCGCTCGGGGACGGCTAGTTTAGAAGGCAAAGAATTTCTAAGTGACCCTACACATACTCGATACCATTTAGGTCTTGCCTATGTGCCCGAAGACCGGCGTATTGTGCCAAGCCTAACTGTGCGCGAAAATTTGCAATTAGGGTTGCTGGGCAGTAAGACTAAACATGATTTGATCCGCATGGTCGACGAAATTGCCTTGGTATTTCCACGCCTAAAAGAGCGTTTAAATCAAGAAGGCACATCGCTTTCGGGCGGCGAACAACAAATGTTAGCCATTGCCCGAGCCATGATGGCAAAACCTAAAATGATTTTGCTCGACGAACCTAGCGAAGGCATCATGCCGATTTTGGTTGAAGAAATGTTTGAACTGTTCCTGCGTATGAAAGCGCAAGGTACTACGCTGTTGCTCGTCGAACAAAACGTCGAACGTGCGCTATCAATCTCCGATCGTGCGTATATTTTGGACCAAGGTCGCATCGTGCATACCGGAAACGCAGCAGATCTTTTAGCAGATGCTGAGATTCAGGAAAAGTACTGCGCAGTTTAAATTTTTTGATAACTCGACGGGGTACTTAATCGTAATGAACACAACTGAAGCCGAACGAACCGCCTACCGCATTTGCCCTTTGTGCGAAGCCTGTTGCGGCCTAGAAATTAAAGTTCAAGGTTCAAAAATAATCAGTATTCGCGGCGACGAGGCTGATGTGTTTAGTAAAGGCTACATTTGCCCTAAAGCCGTCGCTTTAAAAGATTTGCATGAAGATCCTGATCGGCTTCGCCAACCGCTCATAAAACGCGATGGACAATTTGTGAGCGCTAGTTGGGACGAGGCGTTTGCCGAAATCGAAGCAAAGTTACCGGCTATCGTTCGTGAGCATGGCAACGATTCGGTTGGCATTACGGTGGGCAATCCCGCAGCGCACAAAATGGGTTTATTGCTTTACTTTGGCAACTTAGCCAGAGCACTCGGCACTAAAAATATTTTTTCAGCCTCGACGCTCGACCAAATGCCAAAGCAGCTTTCTTCGGGCTTGCTGTTCGGTAGTTGGTTATCTATTCCAGTACCTGACATCGAGCACACCGATTTAATGATTGTGCTTGGTGCAAACCCAATGGTATCTAATGGCAGTTTATGGACCGTACCGGACTTTCGCGGCAAAGCCAAAGCGCTTAAGGCAAGAGGCGGCCGACTAATTGTCATTGATCCCCGCCGAACCGAGACTGCAGCAATTGCCGACGAACATCATTTTATTCGCCCTAGTAGTGATGTATTTTTTCTAGGGGCGATTGCCAACTTAATTGTTGAAGAACACAACGACAAGTTAAATCAATTACAAAACTACACCCAGGGATTTGAGCAAGTTAAGGCTGCGCTAAAACCATTTACTGCTGCACTTGCTGCAGCGCATACGGGTATTAGCGAAGCATCGATCCGCAGCCTAGCAACGCAACTGACCAACACAAAAAAAGCGGTGCTTTACGGCCGGATCGGTACTTGCACACAACGCCACGGCACAGTGTGCAGCTGGTTGGTGGACGTCATCAACTTGCTAAGCGGCCATCTTGATTCAGTTGGGGGTGCGATGTTTCCAAAAGCACCGGCATTCGCCACCAATACTTTAGGCGAAGCAGGCAAAGGTAAAGGAATAAAAACGGGACGACACCATAGTCGAGTGTCGAACGCTCCTGAAGTATATGGAGAACTACCCATAGGTTTGCTTGCAGAAGAAATAGAGACCGCCGGGCAAGGCCAAATAAAGGCGTTAATTACGGTGGCTAGTAACCCTGTACTTTCTGCTCCAGATGGCACTCGCTTAGGTAAGGCCTTACAAGGCTTAGAGCTGATGGTTAGCTTAGATATTTATCTAAACGAAACCTCACTTTTTGCCGACGTTATTTTGCCCGGCCTATCGCCGCTGGAAGAGGCACATTACGATGTCGCCTTCCCACAGTTTTCTTATCGCAATCAAGCTCGATTTAGCCCGCCCGTATTTACCGCGCCAACCACGCAAATGCCCGAGTGGCAAATTCTTGCGAGGCTAACTCAAATAATGGGTGGGCCTAGCGTTGATAAAGTGCCCTCACCCACCAGTATCGTGGCACAGCGCCTTATTGCTGGACCCTACCCGATAACGCTAGAGCAAGTCATTAATTCAACGCATGGAATCGATCTTGGGGCGCTAGCGCCACGTATTCCGGAAGTGCTTAGAACGGCCTCAGGTTTGATTGAATTGGCCCATCCTACGTTGTTAGCTGACCTTTACCACGCGCTTCATAGCGCAAAAGATACGTGTGATCCTAAGCCTGATGAATTTGTATTAATAGGTCGTCGAGAAGTGCGCTCTAACAATAGCTGGATGCACAACTTACCAACACTGGCCAAAGGCCCTTTTCGATGCACGGCTCTTATCCATCCAAGCGACGCTGCTAAGCTAAATTTGGTGGATGGTGCAACCGCAATCATTTCGCGTGGGGATCGACAGCTCAATGTGGTTGTTAGCATTAGCGATGAGATGATGCCCAATGTAATTAGTATTCCCCACGGTTGGGGTCACGACAAAGCCGGAGCTAAACTTTCGGTTGCCGCGATGCGGCCCGGCGTGAACTTTAACGAACTACTCGATGCTCACGAACTCGACCCGCTGTCGGGTAACTCGGTACTTAATGGGATTGCAGTTCAGCTGCACGCACTTGCGAGTTAAAGCGTTTTTAAAATTGTTAGCTACAAACTAGACGGGTGTATACATTTTAAAAGCCTTTTTGCTGCCACTGCGGACGTCTTACATCGCGCAGCAAGCGTCTGACTTAATTGCATTACTTTTTTTCTGCGTGATTGCATCGGCAAACCGGCCATGCAAGCGTAAATGTACCGCTGAAAATCCGCATCACTAAGCTAGAGCTTGAAGCTGCATGATGCCGCAGCTGAGGGCAATCGGCCGAACGGCTTGTACGAAAATGGTGTGTTTTGACCATCAATTGTGGATCTCAGCGTTGTTTTAGGGCTAGCTTGCCAAATTTTGCCAAATCAAATATTCTGGAAGCATGAGCACA
>JANOZM010000022.1:0-38829 GCA_031429355.1 Betaproteobacteria bacterium
AGAAGCTGGTATCAAGATCGTTATGCGCGCTATCGAAGAGCCATTACGTGCCATCGTTTCTAACGCAGGCGACGAGCCAAGCGTAGTCGTGAACAAAGTGTTAGAAGGCAAAGGTAACTACGGTTACAACGCCGCTAACGCCACTTACGGCGACATGGTTGAAATGGGTGTTGTAGACCCAACCAAAATGGGTGGGATGGATATGTAATAACCACATCGGGCGAGTTCGCTTGCCAGTTGTTGGATTACTTTTCATTGCGGTACAAAAGAAAGGCCTCGCGAGTGATTGCGGGGCTTTTTTACGTATTTTTTCTCTTTTTTAGAACCTAAATTCGAACGAAAAGTTCGAACAACTCATCGCTGTATGTGATGTCAATCACACTTCTTGATTTAATTATTTTTGGTACAAGAACTCCGTTGGATGGGGTTTATTTGTAATCCGATGGGTATTTGGATGTCTTTTAAAAAATTTGAGGGCAAATCGTTTTTTTTCATACATCTTTCTTAAATTAGATAGAATATCAATATATTTAGTAAGCACTCGCTATATATACAAAACCTATTTAACCTCGGGTTACAAACTGATTAGCCAGAAAAAGCGACACTTTAGGCCAAATTCTCGTTAGATTTATATTCTATTTGCATATAGCATATAATAAAACAATGAAATCAAATGGAATTCAATCTCGGCTGAGCCATTCACAATGGACATTAAAGCCTCAAGACTTGGCGGTAGCCTTGAAATTAGTGTGCTTGAACGGTTTGACTGTGCCTTACGCAGGGCTGGCAAAATCGATGCACCTCTCGGTATTCGAGGCGCATTCTTGCGTTGCTAGGCTAACCAATGCTCGGCTCGTTGCAACAACAGACGGGGTGCACAAAGTTATCTTGCCAATCTTCGGGCCGTTTCTGCAATTCGGCGCGCCTTATATGTTCCCTGCAATTAGAGGGGAAGTAACGGTAGGTTTTCCCACAGCACATGCTGTATCGCCGCTGCGCGAGCAATTACGCGTTTCTGATGACCTTCCCCCTGTGTGGCCTCACGCAGATGGGCCCAAGCGCGGAAACAGCCTGCTAGCACTTTATCCAAACCTACCTTTGGCCGCGAACCAAGATTCGAAACTCTATGAACTATTGGCACTTTTCGATGCTTTAAGAATTGGTCAAGCGCGCGAGCGTGAAATAGTCAATAAAGTGCTAGCTAAACTCTTGACTAAAACCGATGGTTGAAAACAATCCAAACTTAGGAATACTGGAAATTGTGGCTGAAGCATTGGGCCCGCTTAAAAACGAAGTGGTTTTTGTAGGGGGTTGTGCTGCTGGCCTTTTGCTAACGCAAGCGCGAGCAGAATTTATACGACCGACTGAAGATGTCGACTTAATTGTTTCGGTAGTAACAACTTCAGATTATTATCAATTTGAAAAGCGATTACGAGAACGAGCTTTTACAAGCGATCAACGAGCCAACGCCCCTATCTGCCGTTGGCTTTACAAAAGTGTTCAAATAGATGTAATGCCTACTATTTCACACGTTTTGGGATTTGCAAATAATTGGTATCAATATGCCTATGAAACAGCAACACCATTCTCGCTTCCGTCTGGTCAATCAATTAATCTCGTTAGCGCGCCTTGTTTTATTGCGACCAAATTAGAAGCATTTCACAGCCGCGGCAGAGACCTAAATGGAAGACCGGATTACATGGGCAGCCACGACCTTGAGGACATCGTATCGATAATAGATCGGCGCCCCGAATTGCTAGCAGAATGCGCTGCGGAATCTAATGACCTGCGCCAATTCTTAGCCGAAAGTTTTACATCATTACTTCAAAAAGATGATTTTAGATCAACGCTGCCTGGTCACCTTCCAGGTGATAAAGCGAGTCAAGACCGATTGGGTTTGCTACGATCTAAAGTGATGGCACTAGCCAATTTAACTTTTTCATAACAAATTATTTTATTGACGATGCTGGGATGTGAAAAACATCAAAAACGCACGCGACGTAAACTGAGCGAAATAATTTTTAACTTAGCTTGAAGGTAAGACTTTAAGCCCCCTAATTTTTGAAGTCCAAACAACCACTGCCTGCAAAATAAACCCCGCGAACGACAGCGCCAAACAAGCTGCCTCTCCCCAAGTAGCCCCAACCATTGCGCCAATGGCTGCGCCGACCGGACGAGCCCCCGCATTTACCGTTAAAAAGATAGCGGACACACGCCCCAGCATTGCTTGCGGGGTAATCGTTTGACGCAAAGTAGTGGTACTAATAGTCCAAACGATTGGCCCAACCCCAAATAAGAAAAATGAAAATCCAGCCAGAACCGGTGATGGTAACCAAAGCGTTGCAAACATGGCCAACGAACCCAGCACCGATACAACCGGACCAATACTGACGGCAATACCAAACGGTAACCTTTGTAAAAGTCGTTGCGCTAAAAGCGCTCCAAGCACCATCCCTGCGCCGCAGGTAGCAAGCGATAGGCCGACTATGCTGGCCGACATACCCAAGACGCGGATTGCGTACGGGACGTAGGCCGCTTGCAATACGAACCAAGCTAAATTCCAAATAATGGACGTCAATAACATTGGCTTTAACAATGGTTGATTCCACACCATTCGCGCGCCTTCGCGTAAGCCGGTCAGTGGATGGCGTTTAGTTGGGATAGGACGTGAAGGTTCGGCAATTCGCCATAAAAAAACTATGGCAGCGACCGACAACACCGACGCTACAACAAATGCAGTTGAAGCCCCAGCCCAACTGACCAAAGTGCCAGCCACTGCAGGACCGCCCGCGAAGGCAAGGCTACGTGCAAGCTCTAACCGACCGTTTGCAATTGCTAACGATTCACGCGGAACTAATGAAGGGACTAACGAAGGTGCCGCCACACTAAAACCGACTGTACCGATAGCTCCGATGAATCCTAAGGTTGCTAACAGTGCAAGCGATACCTGATCTAACAAGACCGCAAGCAAGAGCCCAACAAACGCAACGAACCTTAAAAATTCTGAAGTAATCATTAGTCCGCGCCGTGAGACTCGGTCGGCTAACAATCCTAAGGGAATCGAGGCAACTAAAAACGGTAGCGATTGAACGCCAATAATCAAACCAGTTTCACCCGGACCGGCATTGAGTTTTAACACCGCAACCAATGGAACGGCAGCTAGGCAAATTTGTTCTGCCGATTGTGCCGCTAAATTTGACCATGCCAAATTTTTGAAGGGAGCCGGTAACGCATTTTTCTGTAGGGACATAGCGCTATCTTACGCGACTCTGACGAATCAATCTGGCCACTTTCGGACACACTATTCCAACGATTATTTCTTTTCAAAGTTTCGACACATCATTAAATTTGATGATGAGACATAGAGCCAATTCAGTTAATATTTTCAACTTACAAAACCCAACGATTACATCATGAAATTTTCGTCAATACTAATCACATGGCAAGCATTAACCCGCTGTTTTTCCGTTTCAAACCTCTTTAAATTTGCCACCTTTAATTTTTGTTGGGCTTTACTATTGCCCACAGCATTAGCACAGGGGGTTTCAGCCGAAAACGCGCAGGCAGCCGAGGCTTTTAAAGGCGTATGGATTGTAAAGATTGGTAATGAACCTCGCACGCGTACTTTAGTCGTGGGCACAAAAGTCCAACAAGAAAATGGCGAAACAGTGGTCGATGCTCAGTGGGGATTTTCGGACGGAGGTTTAATTGCTTCGCCAATTACCGTTTCAGTGAAAGGTGGCAAGCCACAGGCCAAGGTCGCTACCCCTTCGCCTACAGCGCTCGATTTTGAACTGATAACAGCAAATTCCTTTGAAGGCCGATGGCTCAATCGTGCTGGCAAAATGGTAGGTGCCACGGGACAAAAATTTGATCCTATGGCTGCTGCCCAAGCAACTGCAGCTGCCGTTCTGCCTAACAAACCAGTTGCCTTTGAGTTAAAAGACGGTGCTGCCACTCTGCCCGACTTAAAGGCAGGCGATATTTGGCGCTATTTAGAAACCGATCAAAGAACCAACGTAAAAACAAGAGATATCGAGAAGCGCTTAGTTAGCTTTGCAAATGGGCGATGGACCGGCACCGAGAATGGTGGTACCTATCAAATAACGCCCAACCTGAGCTTGATAGAAAGTTCAAACAGTAAAACAACAAATGGTGAACGCAATGATTTTGTTTTCCCATTAAAACCCGGAACAAAGTGGGCGCAAAAATACAGCTGGAGTAATTTGATTTCGGGAAACACGGGCGGTTTCGAAGCCGAAGCACGCGTTTTAAGTTCCGAAAAAATCAAAACGCCTGCGGGAGAGTTCGACACGTTTAAAGTGGAAATCAAAGGCTTTTGGAATAACGCTACCGGGCAAAATGGACGGTCCTCCGAAATACTTTGGTACGCACCTGCTGTGCGTAACATTGTTCAACGCGAGTATGACGATGGTTTTTCTCAAGTACGTTCCGTCTTGGTTGGGTTTAGTTTAACGCCCTAGCCTTTATACCCCACCCATTAAAGCAGTAGTGGATTATTGAATTAAGTGCTCAGCCAAAACCCGTGCCACATGCATCGCTTCGCGCTGTGCTCCGTCTTGGATTTGATGGCGGCAGCTTGTTCCGTCCGCAACCACTTGCGCAGTTGGGTTGCTGCGAATAGCGGGCAGCAAGGTCAATTCGGCCATTTGCATTGACACCTCGATATGGCTCGCTTCATAGCCAAAAGCACCGGCCATGCCACAGCAACTCGATTCAATAAGTTCTGTTTTTGCGCCCGGAATTAAAGCGAGGACTTGACTGATTGAAGGCATGATGCCAAAAGCTTTTTGGTGACAATGCCCGTGCAATAAAAATGTTTTTGAAGCCGGTTTTAGTTTTTGTTGCAGTGCAACTAGCTTTCCATCACCTAACTCGCGCGCTAGAAACTCTTCTAGCAATAGCGCTTGGATCGCAACGGTACGCGCAGATTTACCGAGTACAGATTGCTCGGTGCTCATGGCTAAGGCTTCGTCGCGCAAGGTTAACAAACAAGACGGTTCTAAACCTACGATGGCAATGCCTTGGTTTGCGATAGGTAACAAAGCGTCAACCAATTTAGAGATTTTCGCACGAGCCGCTTCTACTTGTCCGCTGGCTAACAGTGTACGGCCACAACACAAGGGCTTACCATCGACTTCGCGGTTCGCGATATGCACCGAATAGCCGGCAACTTGTAAAACACGTACTGCGGCTAACAAATTCTCGGGTTCGAAATAACCATTAAAAGTGTCGGCAAACAAGGCAACTGGTTTGTTTGCAACTAATAGTTCTTGCAACGTGACTAAGCCCTGCAGAGCGTTTGAATGCGTAGCAGGATTTTGTACGGCATTGTTTGACGAATCCACCGCTGCAAAAAAATGATCGCTGCGCCAGTTGGGCAAACTACGTTGCGCAGCAATGCCAAATACGGCCTGACCCAACCGTGCTAACCAAGCCCACCGGTTACGTAAATTGAGCAAAGGCGCAAAGCGACTTGCCAATGCAGCGTAATCGGGTAGGCGTGCCACTAAAGTTTCAAGCCTAGCTTGTTTAGGATTGTTCGCATGACGCGTCTGCTGCGTCTGGTGCATGTATTCGATTTTCATACGGGCCATGTCTACGCCGGTTGGGCATTCACGCTTGCAGCCCTTACAACCTACGCATAGGTCCATCGCTTGTGCGACTGCGGGATTATTTAGGCCGCCATCGAGTTGTCCACTGAGGGCTAAACGTAAAGTGTTAGCTCGACCCCGCGTAGCGTCTTTCTCATCGCGAGTAACCCGATAACTTGGACACATCGTACCGGCATCAAATTTACGGCAGTGACCGTTGTTATTACACATTTCAACTGCTTTTGAAAATCCTTGGGCAGGGTCACCACCCGTGCCCGGTGCCGAAGTTTCTTCGGTAATAGGGTTGTTTTGCACGTTCCAACTTTGCCAATCAAGCGCTGGCTGCAACGGAATGATTTTATAACTAGGCGAGAATCGCATTAGGCTTTGATCGTCCATTTTTGGTGGATCAATCATTCGTTGCGGATTCAATAAATTACTAGGGTCGAGGTACTGTTTAATTTGTGCAAAAGCGTCAGTAATTTGATCACCAAATTGCCAACGAATCCATTCGCCGCGGCACAGTCCATCGCCGTGCTCACCGCTATAGGCTCCTTTGAAACGGCGCACAAGCTCACTGGCTTCGTTGGCGATAGCGCGCATTTTTGTAGCCCCGTCTTGGCGCATATCTAAAATTGGTCGCACATGCAATGTACCGACCGAGGCGTGCGCATACCAAGTGCCTTTGCAACCGTGGCGCGCAAACACTTCGGTTAGGGCATCGGTGTATTCGGCCAAGTTGGCTAATGGGACAGCGCAGTCTTCAATGAAGCTTACTGGCTTACCATCACCTCGTAAGCTCATCATAATATTTAAACCGGCCTTGCGCACTTCCCACAAATTCTTTTGCGGTGCATCGTCGGCCATCATTACGACTGAGTCGGGCAAACCTAGCGTACCCATTAAATCTTGCAAATCTTTGAGGCGTGGCAGCAGTTCGTTTTTATTACGGCCACAAAATTCTACTAACAGTAAAGCAGCTGGATTGCCGTTGTTGATACGCGGCGCTAACGCGCTACGCACTGTTGGCGCGAAGGCCGGATTTCGTAGGCTAAGTTCAATCATAGTGCTATCAACTAGTTCGACAGCACTTAGCGAAGGTCCCCCCATGGCAACAATATGCTGGGCTGAGTCCATCGCTTGCCAAAACGTTGGGAAATTAATGACGCCCAACACTTTAGCTTGCGGCAGTTCACTTAATTGCAAATTCAGCTGCTCGGTAACCGCCAAAGTGCCTTCGCTTCCCACCATCAAATGAGCCAAATTCACGCTACCGTCGCTGGTATACGGACGTTCACTTTGGTTACAAAAAACATCAAGGTTGTAGCCAGCCACGCGGCGCATTACTTTCGGCCAATGCTGTTTTATTTCGGGCTCTAAGCGTTGCGCCAAAGAACGTATAAAAACCCCGAAAGCTCGCTCGCAGCCTTGCGCGCTAGCAAAGCTGCCAAGATCAAGTTTATTGCCATCGGCCAAGCGTACGCGTGCGCCTTGCACGTTGTGCACCATGTTGCCCCAAGCTAGCGACCGGCTCCCGCAACTATTGTTACCCGCCATGCCACCTAGGGTTGCCTGCGCGCTAGTGGAAACATCCACGGGATACCAAAGCCCGTGCGATTTTAATTGTGCATTTAAATGATCGAGCACAATACCCGGCTGAACCACAACACTACGTTCGGCAACATTTAAATCAACCACTTTGCGCAGATACTTACTGGTGTCAATAACAAGACCCGCACCTACGGTTTGCCCACATTGACTAGTACCGCCACCACGCGCAGTGATTGGCACTTTTAAATCGCGGCAAATCGCTAAAGCTAACGCGATATCGGCTTCTACTTTAGGAACAAAAACACCCGTTGGGACCACTTGGTAAATCGAAGCGTCGGTAGCGTAACGGGCTTTATCGCCGACACTAAACAATACTTCGCCTTGGGTTTCGCTGCGCAAGCGTTGCGCTAAACGGCCCGCTACTTCATTGTATTGGCGGCTAATGGTTTCGCGTAAAGCTGCCGATTCGGGCAACGATGTTTTAGCATTCATAGTAAAAAATTCCCTCTAACTTTTTAAATCGAGTTGGGTTCAGTGGGTATTGAAGCCAACACTGCATCGCGTTTGTTTTGTAAATGACGAACCAACACTGCCCGCAAGGCTTGGCCGTCACGCGCCGTTAATGCGGCAATCATTTCTTCATGTTCGTTCACGGCTTGTTGCCATTTTTCTTCGTTTTGATTTGATCGAAAACGCAGCGCTTGCAAACGCGCATTGACTTGATCGTAAGCGGCCGATAAAACGGAGTTACGCGCCGCAAGGTTAATGGCTTTGTGAATACGTGCGTTCAGACCGTAGTAGGCGGACAAATCACGCCGCGTCCACGCAGCCAACATTTCAAAATGCAAAGCCTTCACTTCATTTAACTCTTGCGCGGTCATGCGCTCAGCTGCCAATTCGCCCGATAACGCTTCAAGCCCTGCAATCACTTCAAACGTGTTTTCGATATCGGCGTGAGAAAGCTGAACTGCGATAGCACCCCGATTAGCCAACAGCTCCACCAAACCTTCGGCCGCTAAACGCTTGATGGCTTCACGTAACGGCGTTCGCGAAACACCCAGAAGCTCACTGAGTTCACGTTCGTTTAATTTTGCGCCAGGCGCGATATGCCCTTCTACCAGCAGTTGCCGTAGACGCTGCGTTGCTTGCTCGTGCAGCGCAGCGCCTTCTCCAGCATCGGGTCGCAAAAATGGTATGACGTTCGGGGCAGGTTCGGGCGTAGTGTTAAAACTCATTAGCTTTTTTGTATGCAAAAATGACGACATAGTCGTAAAACCGTACTTTACAAGCACTAATACTGAAGCGTATATTGCCACGGACTTCTTTTTTTGTATACAAAATGCCAAACACGAATAAAAACACAGCCCAAATGTTGAACTTGCACCCGACAGGACGCCACTTCTTGCAAATCCCCGGCCCCTCACCTGTTCCGGACCGCATTTTGCGCACTATGAGCTTGCCCACGATTGATCACCGAGGACCAGAGTTTGGGCAGCTAGGTTTGAAGGTACTTGATGGCATTGCGCAAATTTTTCAAACCCAACAACCAGTCATTATTTACCCAGCATCAGGCACTGGTGCTTGGGAGGCGGCCTTAATCAACACCTTATCGGCAGGCGACCATGTACTTATGTTTGAGACGGGTCACTTCGCTTCATTGTGGAACAAAATGGCAACCCGTTTGGGCATCGTCACCGAAGTTTTGGCGGCTGCAGGTACTGAGACCGAAGGTATTTCAAAAGGTATTCCGCTTTGTTGGCGACATGGCATTGATGCCAACTTAATTGAAGAACGTTTACGCAAAGACACACAACATCAAATTAAAGCCGTGTGCGTCGTGCACAACGAAACATCGACCGGTGTTACCAGCGATATTGCAGCAGTTCGCAAAGCAATTGATGCCGCAAAACACCCTGCGCTGCTGATGGTGGATACAATTTCTGGGCTGGCCAGTGCCGAGTATAAACACGACGCTTGGGGGGTTGATGTCACCATTAGTGGTTCGCAAAAAGGTTTGATGTTGCCACCTGGTATTAGCTTTAACGCAGTGTCTGCAAAAGCCATTGAAGCTAATAAAAATGCACGCTTGCCGAAGGCATTTTGGGCTTGGGACGAAATAATCGAAATGAATCGTACAGGGTATTGGCCCTACACACCCAACACGCATTTGCTGTATGCGCTTTCAGAAGCGTGTGACATGCTGCTAGATCCAATGCATGGTGGTTTACAAGGAACCTTTGCAAGGCATCAACGTTGGGCGGCAGGTGTGCGAAGTGCTGTCAATGCGTGGGGCTTACCGATTCAATGTGCAGACTCTACTGTGTATTCACCAGTCCTTACGGGCGTGATCACTCCGGCCGATGTGGACGCCGACGCGATTCGCCGTTTAATTCATGCGCGATTCGATTTATCGCTTGGCACAGGCTTGGGCAAAGTGAAGGGGCGTATGTTTCGAATCGGGCACTTAGGTGACTGTAACGATTTAACATTAATGGCCGCACTAAGCGGTTGTGAAATGGGACTAAAACTCTCTGGTGTAACGTTGGCAAGCTCGGGCGTGCAAGCGGCAATGGACTATTTCGCAAATAATAAATAAGGCAGACAGACATGAAACGTAGACAATTTTTAGCTGCAACCGGTAGCACCACAGCCGCTGTTTTAGGATCGCAGTTGATTGACAATCCGGTGCTGGCGCAAACACCCGCCGCGAGCAGTGCGTTGTTACCCAAGGGTCCCGTAAAAATTATTGTGGGCTTTCCACCCGGCGGTGGCACTGACGCATTAGCGCGCGTAGTTGGCGCAAAATTGCAAGCGATGTGGGGCATATCAATCATTATCGAAAATCGTGCAGGTGCAGCGGGCGTCATTGCGGCAGACTACGTTTCTAAGCAAGCACCTGACGGCAACACTTTGTTGATGGCACACATTAACAGCCACGCATTAGGCCCAGCAATGGGCGCGAAACTAGGCTACGACGCAGAAAAAGATTTCATTCCTGTGTGCTTAGTTGGCGTAACGCCCAATGTTTTAGTGTGCAACGTAGACCAGCCCGCAAAGAACGTGAAAGATCTTGTCGATTTATGCAAAAAGAACCCTGGCAAAATTACCTTCGCTTCAGCAGGCACCGGTTCGGCCCAACACTTTGCCTTAGAGAAATTTAAAAACGACGCCAAGATTTTTGCGATTCACGTGCCCTACCGTGGATCGGGCCCAGCCCTTACCGACTTGATCGGCGGTCAAGTAAATTATTGCTTCGAGACAATGACTTCCGCAACGCCACATATCAAAAGTGGCAAAGTCATCGCGCTTGCACAAACCAGATTAAAGCGCGCCAAAGGTCACCCTAATGTACCGACAATGGACGAGATGGGTTTTAAAGGTTTTGATGCAACCGTTTGGTACGGCCTAATGGGTCCAGGAAAAATGCCAAAAGCGATGGCGCAAAAAATGAACGACGACATTAACAAAGTTTTGCTGATGCCTGATGTGCAAGAAAAGATGGAACAGTTCGGTGCCGAAGATGGCGGGGGAAGCATCGAGAAGTTTGCAAATTTTATTAAAACCGAGCAAACGAAATGGGCCGTGGTTGCAAAGGCTCAGGGAATTAAGCCGGAATAAACCTCGATAACCGACGCTGGAAAATCAAAACAGCAAAGCAAAGGGACGTAAAAAAAGGCGCTATTTAATGCGCCTTTTTTATGCAGAAAAAGTAGCTTTCTACTTTTTCTCTGGGGTTTTCGCAACAACCTTAGAAGCGGTGTCTTTGTCCTCTGTGGTCATTTCACTGCCCTTGCTTACTTTGTCTGCAACATGTTCTTTGCGATCAAAAGTTAAGATTTTTCCAAGTGTAATTTGAATCCACTCTGGAAAGTTATAGGCTTTTCCGGTAGCTTGATCCACTGCAGCGCCGATTACTCCACCTAGCAAAATATTTCCAAAAGTAGCGGCTCCAACTCGAGAAATCAATAGGCCTTTGCCCTCTGGTTGACCTTCTTTAGTGCAAGCAATCATTACGCTAGTTGAATCTTTTTTAAGGGGAATTACTGCTGGTGTTTTGAACTCGCTACGCAAGTCACCACGCAACATTTCACATTTGGCATCTTTGACTTCGACTCCAGCCATATCAACCGTTTCTACCCTCACTTGATTCTCATTGCTAGTGGTTAAGCTAGCACAACCACTAAATGCACCGACCGCAAGCATTGCACAACCGATACGAAAGAAACCAATCATAAGAATACCTTTTTTTATTAAACGAACATTGACCATAGGCAAATGTGGATAGACGGTCAACACGAACAATTGAAAGGCCTAATGAATGGTTGCATGAACCCGACAAACAGTTAACGGTAGAGTCCGTTCGTTGTTTTATGTTCCCATCAATTTTTGCAATATTTTCTGGGCTAAACTCAAGCAACAAACCCAGAAACATCCGCTGACAAATCAGCATGTCCGCCCAAATGCTCGATCGCAAAATCTACAAACGCCCGCACCCGTGCGGGTAATTGTTTGCGACTTGGGTAATGAATAAATAGTTGCAATCCTTCAAACACTGAGTCGGGCAATATTTGTTTTAAACGGCCCTGCCGTAGCGCTTGCAGTGCTAAGGGTTGAGGTAATTGCGCAATACCAATACCTTCTATACAAGCATCGTTGAGGCTTCGAAAATCATTGCAGATAAATCGCCCTGGCATTTGTAGCAATTGGATATTGCGCGCGCCTTCACTACGATTTTGCACAATTAATGGCGAGGGCTGCTCTTTGCCTGTGATGTGCAGCAACAATATTTTGTGCTGCTGTAAATCATCTAAAGATTGCGGTATGCCGTGCCGCTCTAAATATTGCGGCGAAGCACACAAAAGCATTCGTAAAGGGCCAAGGGGTCGTGCTACAAAAGCAGCATCGTTTAGTGCCCCAACGCGAATACCTACATCAAACCCTTTTTTAATTAATGGGTCAGCTTCTTCGCTAAGCTCTAAATCAAGCTCAATGTTTGGATAGCGCTCGTAAAAACGGCTCAGTATTGGCAGCAAATACAAAGCACCCACCGGCGTTGCCACCGTTGCGCGAACGCGCCCGCTAGCTTCTTGTGCATTCGATGATATTTGCTTGCAAGCTTCATCTAACTCTTGCAACGGTCGCTTGCATTGTTCTAAGAACGCTTGGCCATCTGCAGTCAACTTTAGATGCCGTGTACTACGAGCGAACAGGCGCACGCCCAACCGCGCTTCTAAGCGGCTAATGTTTTGGCTAACCGCAACTGGTGAAATACCTAGCTCGCGGCCTGCTTGGGCAAAACTTCCCAGCTCGGCTGTACGGGTGAAATTTAAGATGCCACGAAGAGTTTGCATAACTTAAGGGTAATCAATTTAGGGTCTACGCTAGAGTATTACACACTTTTTATTTGTAGTTTATTAAGTTTTAGGCCGATTGTTATTGGTAAAGAGAAGGCATAAAGTTTCATCATCGTAACGTTCAAAACCAAATGAAACACCATGAAATATCTCTTACTGTGCCAAATCCAACCCGCCGCTTTTGCCGATATGCCCGAAGCTGAGGGAAACAAAATGAACAATTCGGATCGCTCGAAGTTCGACAAGTCGCCTACGCGCCCATTTAGTATTCTCAAATCAACACCAATAAAACAGTATCAAGCTAAATCTAAAATTGAAAAGACAGGAACAATTATGAACTTCGAAGCCAGCACTCAAATTAATGCCCCAATCGCCACCGTGTTCTCGTTGTATGCCGATGTACCGGGCTGGCCCACTTGGGACTCAGATGTAAAACAAGCAACCCTTGACGGACCTTTCGTTAGCGGAGCACGCGGCGTAATTTTTCCCAACGGCGGCCCAAAATCCGAAATAGTTTTTACCGAGGTCGTGAAAAATAAAAACTTTGTTGCTCAGTGCAAATTACCGTTGTGTGTCATGCGCTTCGAGCACGAATTAGTTGAAGGCCAAAGCGGAACGACATCGGCAACGCATCGCGTCATATTTTCAGGATTGTTGGCCCCGGTTTTTGGTCGTCTAATTGGCTCGGGTATGCGTAAAACACTGCCTCACGCCTTGGCTGGATTAAAGCGAGCGGCCGAGAGCACTACTTCGAAATAGCCAAGCGAATGCCAAAACCAATCAGCAAAAGGCCCGAGAGCTTAGTTAAAAAACTAGTTGCTCTTGGGCTTTGCCGGATTTTTTCGGAGGCGAAGTAAGTAATTAGCGTACTGCACAGTCCGTACAAAAAAGTGAGCAAAGCAACCGTTAACGCCATCACGGCAAAAGTAACAAATCCACGGTGTTTGGCGGGATCTACAAATAACGGAAAAAACGCCATATAAAAAACGATTGCTTTGGGATTAAGTACTGTAATTAACAGCGATTGATTAAAAAAATGTGACGGCCGCATTTTTAAAACGGGTGCATCGCCCGGTTTTGCGAGCAGCATTCGCAAGCCTAAATACGCTAAATACGCAGCGCCTAAATATTGGACCGCAAAAAAAGCTTTTGGATACGTTGCCAGCAACGCAGCAACACCTGCTACGGCCAACCATAGCAGCACTTGATCGCCCGCAATAACACCCATTGTTGCCGCCAGCCCACCGCGAATGCCGCCTTTGCTTGTCGACGTAATTAACGCCAAATTCCCTGGGCCAGGAATTAACAAAAACACAATAATCGCAACACAAAATGCACCATAGTCGGCAATACCAAACATATTCTTTCCCCTTCGGAACAATAGCTATTATCCTTCAAGCAGTAACCTTTCATTTAACAGCAGTAAATTTATTTAGGAGTTCTTATGGGTTGGTTTAGCGGCAATAGCGACGAAATTATGGTCACCACTACCAGCGATTTTGGTTCAACAAAAACTATTTCACAATACTTTGGCGTGGTGACTGGCGAAGCAATCATTGGCGCCAATATTTTTCGCGATATGTTTTCGTCAGTGCGCGATGTAGTGGGTGGCCGAGCTAGCGGGTACGAGCGCGCATTAGCTGGTGCTCGCGAAGACGCATTAAAAGATTTGAAAGACGCCGCACGCGAGATTGGTGCTAACGCAGTAGTTGGCGTTGATTTTGATTATGAAGTGCTTGGTGAAACTAATGGCATGATGATGGTAGCCGTTAGCGGCACTGCTGTGAAAATATAACCGAAGCCCAAGCTTGAGCCATTAGCAAGTTGTAGTCGATTACAGGGCACCCGAGAGTGTCCTGTATTGCTTGCCGGTAGGGCCCGAGGTTCGTACACTCAAAAAGTACTGCACTAAGCGGTAAATCAAATTGCGATTTGGCAGCCTGCATAAGCTCCATCGCTGCAAACATCACGTCCTGTTGAGCCAATTCACTATTTAAAACAATTTCATTATTGCTGATCACGCGATACAAATGCCCACTTTTAGGCAATCCAGCCATTGCGAAACGAGCTGGTGCAATACGCTTAAACCATTCGGCATTACCAAGCACTTGTGCGTCAAAAGTTAAAATACCCAACACACCATTGCTCAAATCTATTACAGGATTTAAATTTGATAAATATTCCAACGATGAGCTTAAAAACGGAACACTAAGTTGTTGGGCTATTAGGGTTTGATAGGCTCCTAAAAACCCACACGAGGTTCCAACGATTAATGCACCACGATCAATTTCTTCACGCGCTACACGCACTATTTCTAAAACCAATGCTTGCTCACCTGCAGCCGAATGCGGGTTGTAAATCACCGCATCGACCGTTGCATTTGGAATAATACGAACTTCAACTGGAAACCCATGTGTTTGCGGATTCGAAGAATCACCAACAGGTCGCGGGAAACTAGTAGCTAGTTGAAGAACGGAGAAAAATGCCCGTCGCAAGCCCGGGGCAGTGACGCGTTTAGCAAGCATTAATTTTGCTTACTCGCCTCTTCAGTCAGCTGCTTCTTCGCTAATTTTTGCATGTGCCGACGCAAGCGCGCTAAACCAACATCGTGATCATATAAATTCTCACGTTGGTTCGCATCGGGCTCCATGTTTTCCATCATCACTCGATCTTGCTCTAAAACATTCCAGTGACGCGCTTCTAGACGATTGCGATACAAAAACTTCCACGTATCGCGTTGCCAACCTTCGACCTTGCGGCAACGCCAATGAAACACGGCGGCTAATTGCGAATTGATAGGTGTGTAGCTGCCAATGATAATAAACGGGCCACCGGGGCCACCAGTTTTCGGATATGGAATTTCTAAGCGCATCCAATGAGTACCGGTATCAGCCCACTCGGCCCAGTCGAAGTTGACATTGCGTTGCCCTGCTTTTTCGAAAATAAAACCGGCATCTGTTTTACGAATTGTAAATTTAGCGCTAATGTCGCCCTCGCTCATAGTGTGCGATTGCTTGTGCAAAAAAGTGCCGTGCATTGGGTCCATTACGTTATCGCTGACGTAGCGATAATCGGCGCGCCATTCCGCATAACAAATAAACGATGCATATTCATCGCCCGTTAATTCTTTTGGTAGCACCAATGGCGGAACTTGAGCCACATGAGGTTCTTGCGCGTTATACAAATAAATAACCCCAGCAACCTCTTGTGTATGGAAACTACGAGCCGCCAAACTACCTTCTAATTGGCAACCGGGGCTAGCGGGTACCTTGGTCACCAAGCCATCACATCGCACTTCGATGCCGTGATACGGACAAGCTACACGATCGCCTAAATTAACGCCCATAGACAGCGGTGCACCGCGATGGGGGCAGTGATCTTCTAAAGCATGCACCTTACCTTCGCGGTCACGCCACAAGGCGATTTTGTAGCCAAAACGACGAAGTGAAATTAGCCGCTCTTTAACAAAAGTGGACGGCGCAACGGGATACCAAAGATTGCGAATACCAACGGCTAATCGTTGCTCAACTGCTTCAGGGGTTACGGTATCCATTTACAAACCTAGCTTAGCGATTTCTTGCTGATACAGAGCGGGCGTCCACGCTTGACCGTTAGGGCCCAGAGGGCCAGTTTTGTTTAACGCTTCTACCAAAGCGGGTAACTCGCTTACCCCCGCTGCGAACGCGCGCTCGATCGAATCGCCCAACAAATCTTCGTAAGGGGTTGGAGCACGTTCACGCGCTTGGTGCGGGTTTAAAGACCGCTCTGCATTGGCCGCGATGTGAATTACATTGCTCATTTTACTTTCCTCCTGCGCGTACCCGCTCGCGAATGCGTTCGCGTGCCGGTAAAAAATCGTATGTGGGATAACACTCTGTTTTAAACACGCCCCACGCCGAGCGTTCTAACTCGACGTTGACCACCGGCAATAAATGCGGGGGTAATTCTAAAGTTAATATTTGTCCTAAACCCATCGCCACTGTCCATGAAACTATTTTCACTTCATTCGGTGGAAACCGATCCCACCATTGGCTATCTTTGAGTTTGTTTTGAATATCCTCTAGCGTCAAGCCAGCGTGATGTTTCAAAATAACCGTTAACAAAACATTCGGATTATTTGCTGGGGCGCAGGGCTTCGTACCCATTAACTTTTCTTTTCGGTCAAGAACTTACCCGTTACCCCAACTGGTCCCGACTTTTGCCGCCGACTTCTGCCGTCAAGCCCACCATCTACGGCCCATTCGGCAAAAACTGTGGGTCCTGGTTCGAATATTCGCGGTTGCCATTCTTGGGTTAAATGGTCTTCGTCAGCGTTGTATTCAATAAGCCCGCCGCAAGGATTCTCAAAATACCAAAAGTAAGCCGACGATATCGGGTGACGGCCCGGCCCTAGCTGCGTTTTCCAACCTTGACGGTCCATATGCAAACCGCCACCGAACACTTCATGAATATCCCGCACGGTAAACGCTACATGATTTAAACCTTGCGCTTTGCCCGGCACCTGCAACAAGAACAGATCGTGGTGACCGCCCTCGGCTGCACAACGCATAAAGATTCCGCGCCCCGGATATTGATCAGACGTTACAAAACCCAAGCGCGCATAAAAATCTTCGACTTCTTTCAGCGCCGTTGTAAACAATACAACATGCCCAATTTCTATTGGTTGCGCGTTGTTGTAAATAGGCGAAGGTGAATTGATACGATGGTTATAACCCCATGGGTTCGATTGACCGCCACTGATTTTAACTTCGGTTTTTTTATTTAGGGTAAAGCTAATCAGTAGCCCATGCGGGTCTAGGGCTTCGACATAACCTTGAAGGCCACCGTCGGTTCGACAATCCTTGAAACCTTTTACACCGGCTAAAAGTTGCGCAATTTTTTGAAGGCACGTAATAGAATGTACCCCCCACTCTACCGCTCGTAGGGTCGCTCCGCTTTCGATGGGTGTAGGGTAATTCGCATCATCGCCTCGCACCACACGTACTAAAGAATTGTTTTGTGTGCGCCATTGCTGAACTTCGTTACTCACCATTTCGCTACGCAAACCCCAGTCAGCGTAAAACCGTTGAGCTTCGGCCCATTGCTCCGCAGTGTCCGTCGAATAGGTAATCGCTTGAATGCCTTCGATGCCTTGATGCGTGCTTAAAGTTGTTTGCATAGCTCAGCTTTAGTTGGCCCAAGTAAGGGGTTGTTCGTTAAGACCCCAATAAAAACTTTTTTGGTTGGTGTATTCCAAAATACTCGTCCGACCTTTTTCACGTCCAGTACCACTCATTTTAACGCCACCGAAGGGAGTACTGATGGAAAACACTTTATAGGTATTAATCCAGACCGTACCGGTTTGTAACGCACGACCAATTCGCATGGCGGTTTTATAGTTTTGGGTCCAAATACCCGAAGCTAAACCGTACACATTATGGTTACATTGCGCAATTAAATCGGCTTCATCTTCAAACGGAATAAGAACCAAGACCGGACCAAAAATTTCTTCTTGGCAGGTCTGCGATGTATTTGCTAATTCTTCAAAAATGGTCGGGTTGAAATAGTTGCCCTCAGCCAAAGACGCATCGCTTGGCGCACTACCACCGCACAACAATCGCCCACCTTCGGCTATACCCAAATCAACATAGCGCTGTACGCTGGCTCGATGGCTTGGGCTGACCAAAGGCCCCATTTGCGTGCGTTCACTGGCTGGGTCACCTACTCGCAACTGGGCAGTGCGTTCTAACAAGCGCTTCTTAAATTGATCGTACACCGACTGGTGTACAAAGCAGCGCGAACCAGCAATACAGCTTTCGCCCGATGAACTGAAAATTCCGAAAATAACGCCGGCAACTGCATGTTCAACATCCGCGTCATCACAAACGATGGTGGGCGATTTTCCACCCAACTCTAACGAAACTGGCATTAATTTTTCAGCGGCTAATTTTGCAATACCTAAACCCACCGTTGTACCGCCGGTAAATGCTATCCGTTTAATCAGCGGGTGCTTGACTAAGGCATCGCCAACAATAGGACCCTTGCCCGGCAACACACTAACAATACCTGCCGGCACACCCGCTTCTAAAACAATGCGTGTTAGTTCGATCGCCATGCGCGGTGTAATTTCGGCGGGTTTAATAATAATTGCACAACCAGCGGCAAGCGCTGGCGCTATTTTTTGCGCTTCACTTGCAATGGGAGAATTCCACGGAGTAATGGCCGCAACTACCCCTAAAGGTTCGTGCAGGCTCATTGTTAAAAATTCGCCTCGCACGGGCGTTACTAAATCTTCTAGAGTCTCGCAGGCGCTTGCAAAGTACTGAAAAGTACTCGCCGCACTGGCAACTAAAGCGCGGGTTTCGTTAATGGGCTTGCCGTTATCGAGGCGTTGCAATTGTGCAAGCTGCTCGGCATTGGCACGAATGCCTTGAGCAATTTTGTAAAGCAACGCTGCGCGCTCGTGTGGCTTTAAATTAGCCCAGTTCGGTTGCAATCGGGCCGACTCGGCAAATTGAACGGCAGCATCCACGTCGCCCTCTGTGCAGGCATTAAGCTGGGCAACCAAGGTTCCATTTGCGGGGTAACTTGTGGCGTAAGACGGACCAGAGCCATCGCGCCATTTACCTGTAAAATAGGTTTGCAACTGCTCTATTTTAGGGTTCATTTTTTTGGTGGCCCCGCAAATTTTGCAACGAATGGGCCCCAAGAACGCATATCCACTTCGATCATTACTGGACCTGGCAAGGCCAACGCTTCACCGATAACACGGTCACTATCAGCTGGTTGACTTAACAATAGATGTTTCGCGCCCATGCTGGCACACAGCATGGCAAAGTTGGGTGTATGCAACTCGACGTAGCAATGGCGACCACCATACACGGCGTCTTGAATATTTTTAATGACGCCATAACCACCATCGTTCATCACAATCATTAGCAAATCTGCGCGCTCTTGTACTGCGCAAGCTAATTCACCCGGGTTAAGCATGAAGCCGCCATCGCCAATTAACGCGACGGTTTTTTTGTTTAAGCTATGTTCAGTATTGGCAACGGCTGCGCCAACACCCATCGCTAGACCCTGACCGATACCGCCGCCCAACGCATGCAAGCCAGCATTGGGTTGATTAAGCATCAGGCTACGGTTACCCCACATCGTGTTGGATAAAGTAATGTCGCGCACCCACCAGCATTGGCTTTTTAATGCGGAATTAAGGCTGTCTTTCAATTTAACGTACGCACCAAGTCCAGCATCGACATGCTGCTCGGCCGCAACGCGTGCGGCTTTTAAATCTGAACGGAATTTGGATTCGATACTAGATTCGATTCCAACCTTCTTTTCCGAGGAATCGAGCAACGCAGCACTCAAAGCGTCAGCCAGCGCATCAAGGCTTAGAGCAGCATCGCCTTGGATAAATATTTCGTTTGGGTAGGCTCGATTGTCGGCGGCTTGATCGGCATCAATTCGGTACAGGTTCGAGGGTAAATTTAATTTGTAGCTTAGCGTTTCGTTACTACGCAAACGTGAACCTACGACCAATAGTGCGTCACAAGTTTCATAAAATGCTTCAACTGGTTTTTGTAAATTAAATGCACCTAGGCTCGCCGAATGATTTTCGTCAACAATACCGCGCCCTTGTACCGAAGTGACAACGCCCCAACCTAAATCAATAAAACGTTGTACTTGCTTAGATGCACCACGAGCACCGCCACCTAGCCACAACAAAGGTCGCTTTGCGTTTTTTAACACTTGCGCTAATTGCTTAATTTTTTGTACTTCGGGCGCTAAAGATTGAGCGGGCAGAAACTGCAAAAGTCTGGGCAATGCTAATAAGCTAGCCTGCACGTCAATTGGAATTTCAACGCTGACTGGCCCACATGGGGCTGTCGTCGCTAATAACGCCGCTGCTTGCAAAACAGCAAGCGCTTGGTCAGCATGGCTAATTCTAAACGCGCCCTTACCAACGGCTTGCAACATCGCCAACTGCGCGGGGGCCTCGTGAATAAAACCCAAGTTTTTATCCAGGTAAGCAGAATCGATTTGGCCAGTTAAATGCAACAAAGGGGTGCCTGCTGTTAACGCCTCAATGAGCGCACCAGCGGCATTGCCTGCACCAGTACCAGTGCTAGTTACACAAACGCCTAGTGACCCGCTAACACGCGAATACGCATCGGCCATGTTACAGGCACCCGCCTCACCTCGCGCTGGAACAAAGCGAATTTTTTGGCGTTTATTAAATGCATCAAGGATGGGCATGTTGTGAATCGAAATTACACCAAAGGCGGCTTTGGTTCCGCAGGTTTCTAAAAACCGTGCTGCTAATTCACCAACAGTAATTTGTTCCATTAAGTATTCTTTGGGGGATGCGATTCGTTTAAGCGTTCGGATAATTGATTAGCCGCTTCGACTACTTTTTCAACCAACCGCGAAAGCTCGTCCGGCGCAATGCTCGCCGCTGGAACGGTAATACTAATAGTTGCTTGCACTTGTCCACTAATACTTTTTACTGGTGCAGCGATCGTTGAAATACCACTTTCGAAACCGCCCTGACTAACGCCGTAGCCATTAGTTTTAATTATTTCGATTAAACCATTTAAAGCAGAAAAGTTTGTTGGCGTTTGATCGGTATACTTTTTAAAAGAATCACCTCGGTACAATTGCTCGAGACTTTGCTGGCTTAAACCCGACAGCAAAACGCGCCCCAACACAGTGGCATGGGCTGGCAAACGTGCACCCACTTGAATCGAGTTAAACAATTTTGCAAAACCAACCGATTTGGCAATAATGACCGCATCACGGGCGTCTCGAACAACTAGGTGTGCGGAGTAACTAGTAGTGTCGCGTAGCGCATCCAAAATCGGGCGGCCATGCTCGGTAATTTCCATCGAGGCAATGTATTCAAAGCCCAAACGCAAAACAGCAACACCCAATCGATAGCGACTGGTCTCATCGATTCGTTCGATAAAACCAGCTGACTCTAACGTTTGTAATATTCGGAATATTGAGGCTCTAGGTAGCTCAAGTAAATGCACAAAATCCGCACCTGTCAGCTCTTTGCGCTCGCGGCTAAACAAACTAAGCATTTGCAAACCACGTTGCAAGGCAGGCACGTTATAGCGTTCGTGAGAACCTAACAACGTAATGTCATCGCGTTTCATGAGGACGCTCCTTGATTAAAACTAGATTCGAGGCCAATTAGTTGATTTACAGCGCTGGATGCTTCAAACGCACATAAGTGCCCAACTCCACCTAGGTCGATTAATTTTTTCGAAATAACTGCGGCAACCTTGATGCACTTTGCAGGTGGCGTAATTACATCTTGTAGACCGCTTGCGACTTGAATATCTAAGTCGGGTGCTAACTCTTTAATGAAGCGCAAATCGGATAGCAAATCACCGAGCGCCAACATTTGCGCGGCAGAACGATAGCCATCAGGGTTTAGCCCTGCCATCACGTTTTGCACAAAGGCAATATCGGCGCTTGCTGCGTCAGCACTCAACATCGAAGGCGCGCGCGCTGCGGCAAGACCTTGTGGACCTAACTGATCTAAGGTCGCTAAGCGTTGATTCAATACACGGTCACGCACTTCCTCTGTCTCTTGCAAGTAACCTTGGGCAGGAGCCAAAAGGGTAAGGCGACTAACTTGAGTAGGTCGCATAAGAGTGGCGCTGGCTGCAATTAACGCACCGAGCGAATGTCCAACTAAATGCAATCGACCTTGGTCAGGGGAATTACTAATCTTCAAGATATCGAGCCACGTCCACAACAAGCTGGCGTAATCACTGGCTAAAGGCCACGAGAAACCAATTGAGGCACTACCACCGTAACCTGGAGCATTCCATGCCAATACTCGTTGCTCTGTGCTCAACGAATTTTCTTGTTGTTCATCTTGGTGTTGGGACATTGCTTGCAATTGTTTGGTCCAACTTGTGGCGCCAGAACCAATGCCATGAAGCAATACAACTGTTTCAGTTAACGCATTGTTGTGCTCTATTGGAGCGCCAGCATGCAAGTACTCAATACCGGCACAGTACTTTGTCTCAAACGAAATGTTCGATAACAATTGGGGTAATTTAGGAATGACGGCTAACATTATTTTTACTTTTGCAAATTGCGTTTAATTGCAGCTAGAGGAGAATCGGGCGGGTAAACCGGCGTAATGGGTTTTGGCGAACCCAGCATCACACACATCAGTGCATCTTCATCGCCAATATTAATTTCTTCACGGTAAACCCCTGGTGGAACCGAAATGAGGTCGCGTTCATTTACGATCGTTTCCCAACGCTCGCCGTTCCGTTCGCAAATAACTTTCATTTTTCCTCGCAACATAAAAAATATTTCTTCTACATCGTAATGAATATGCATTGGGCCTTCGTGCCCAGCAGGAATAAGCATTGTTGAAAAAGTGAAATGGCCAACGGGTACTGTGTTGCTATCTTTGGCAACGCCAGTGCCCCCGGTTCCCACGTAACGCATTTGGGCACGGCGATATTTCGGGTCGTAGTCAGCTTGAAACTTTAGTGCATCCCAGTCGTAACGACGTGTCGCCATGCGCGCCACTCGGCTTTCCATCCATTGCGCAAAACTCTGATCGGTTTGCTGCATCATCCCTTGTTGAATTTGCGCCTCGGGTGGAATAGTGGCATCTAATAGGCCACGTTCATTAAAGATTGGTTCGTTGGCTGCATTCATTATGTTTGTTCTTTCATCTTTTTTCGTGCGCCATTTATAGCATGTAAAAACCACCGTTAACCGGCAGAATTTGTCCCGTGATAAAACCACTAGAAGGTGCTAGTAAAAACAAAACAGCAGCTGTTACATCGTCCGGCAGTTGCGCTCGCGTAATTGCACGACCATTGGCGTAAAAGTCGTGTCGAGCTTGCGGCACATATTGAGTGGCTTCAACCAAAGTAAGACCAGGAGCAATTGCATTGACAGTAATTCCTTGAACTGCCAACTCGCGTGCCATCGACTTTGTCATCGACATTACGGCACCTTTACTTGCTACATAAGCCATTAATCGTGGCGCTCCCCACAGTGCTGTGTCGGACGCTAAGTTAACAATGCGACCGGCATCAGACTTAGCAAGATGTGCAACCGCAGCCAAGCTAGTTAACCAAACACCTTTGACGTTGACTTGCATCACATGGTCCCAAGTTTGCTCAGTAATTTCATCCATATTTTTACCTCCCGAGTTTGTTACGGCGGCATTATTTACAAGACCATCTAAACCACCCAGCCAATTGCTGGCTAACACCATTGCTGCATCAATTGATTCGCGTTGCGATACATCCATCGAAAAGTAGCGAATACAATCGGGGTACTGCTGATTTAAATGCTGCGCTAGAGTTTCGCCCAGCTGGTCCATTACGTCAGTAATTGCCACTCTTGCACCGGCTTGCAAGCAGGCGCGGGCAAATGCTTCACCCAAGCCGCGAGCACCCCCAGTAATTAAAACTTTTCGCCCATTTAAATTGATGTCGGACTGTGATTTTTGAATGGTGGACATAGTGTTAACTGCGCTCGACTTTGGGTATGTAATGCAATACCTTGGTTTCTAAAAATACAACCGCGTAGTAGGCCAAAATGCCGATGAGGGTCAACATTGCGATTACTACAAACACTCCGGCAGTGTTGCCCTGCCCTTCAAAGAACACTAGCAAATAACCAAGGCCTTGGTTGCCGCCTACCAACTCACCGACTACAACACCAATAACCGCCAATGTGCTGCCAATTCGCAGACCCGAAAATAAGGCGGGCATTGTGGTCGGGTATTCGACCATTTTAAAAACTTGAAAACGGCTCGCAGAAAACGAACGCGCTAAGTTAATTAAATCGGGGTCCATCGTGCGCATCGCGGCTAGCACGTTAATAAGCACGGGGAAAAAAACAATTAAAACTGCCACTAAAATTTTGGGATAAACCGTATAACCCAACCACATCACAAACAAGGGAGCAAACGCGACTTTTGGGGCAATTTGCAGTGCTAACAAATACGGCGAAAGCACAGCTTCGATGCGCGGCGAGACGCCCAGCAAATAACCAATACCAGCACCCAAAAGCGAACCCAAAATAAAACCAACAACCACCTCAAGTGCCGTAATGCCCGAGTGATGCATTAACTTATCGTTTTGAAATACGCGTATTGCTTCGTTAAACGTTTTTGTAGCAGATGGCAAAACGAACTCCGGAATACCTAGTGCAGCCGGCATAAACTGCCAAAGCAAAAGGAAGCCGACTAAAACTAGCAGGCTTAGAATTCCGGTACTGATCGATTTCATTGCTAACGCTTATTGGTAACGAAAGATTGCTTAAAAAAATTATTTACCAACAAATTGGTTGGTGTACAAATCTTTGAGCGGCACCTCTTTAGGAACAATTTTGTTGTCCACATAGAATTTTTGCAATTCGCCTAGGCGCGCTTCGTCCATCATTCCCAAAGTTTTTTGTTGTGCATAAACGTACTTGTTGTACATCTCAAACATCTTTTCGATGCTGGCTTCTTTACCTTTGTGCGCCGGCACATGCGCAACGTAGGCAATAGCAGCCGCCTTTGGATTGGTCATGATGTCTTTCATACCTTTTAAAGTTGCGCGAACTAATTTTTGGATAAGAACCGGATCTTTTTGCAATGTTTCGTCTGATGCCAAGATCGCTTGCGCCATGCTTTTAAAATACACATCAGCGGGCAAAATAGTGACCTTTGCACCGGCTTCCATTGCGTTCACGGTCCAATCAGGAGTGCTTGCCATTGCGGTTGCTTTACGGCTTGCAAATTGTTGCCAAACACCAGCTGGGCCAGCAGCTTGAATGTCCAAATCGTTTTTAGTTAAACCCGATTTGCTTAACATGCCCAACAAGGCGTAATACGTTGTATCGGTGTAAGCCAAGGTAGTTACGGTCTTACCGCGTAACTCACGTGGGCTTTCAATTTTTGCATCTTCGTGACTAACTAATTGCATTAGCGAACCAGCGCCTAAAACAGCAACGGCCTTAACGGGAATACCCTGAGCCCGCGCAATAATAGGCGTGTCGCCAATTGCACCACCAACCACAGCGTTGCCTGCGCCGACCTGCTTGGCAACATCGACACCACCACGACCAGAAACAAACTTAACATCAAGGCCTTCTGCTGCGTAATAGCCTTTGGCTTGCGCAAGCATCCATGGGCCAAACGCCGGCAATGTTCCTGGCGCAGGTAACAAATAAGTAACTTCTTTAAGGGCTTGTGCGTTGGATGTACTTGGGGCAATAAACCCGAGTACGGTGACAGCGACACTAACTGCAAAAAAGCGCGCCGTGGCAACGCTAAATGCGCTAGCTTTTAATGCGATGCGCTTACTAAAATTAGGTCTAGCCAAATTAGGTTTCTTAGTCTTCATGATGCTCCCTCCTCCAAGGTTTAAATCAAAAGATACAAATTAAAAACACAAAACAGATTTAATGCATTTCGGCACTTGCGTCTAACTTCAAATGCTCCATCAACTGCGCAACATATTCATTTAATTGTCGGTGCTTGCGGCGTTCCATCGGATTGTCACGGCCAGGCAATTGCACCTGAATTTCTTCGGTGATCGTTCCAGGTCGCTCGCTCATCACAAAAATGCGGTCCGACAATACAACCGCCTCGGTTAAATCATGCGTAATAAAGACCGCTGTTTTTCCTTCCCGAGCAACGTTCTTTGCAAGGTCTTGCTGCAATATCATTTTGGTCTGGGCATCCAAGGCTGAAAACGGCTCATCCATTAGCAGCACTTGCGGATCCACTGCAAGGGTTCTTGCTAAGGCTGCCCGCTGACGCATACCACCCGACAACTGATGCGGATAGCTTTGCGCAAAATTGCCAATACGACATTGCACTAACAGTTTGCGGGAGATCTCGTTACGTTCAGTTTTACCAACGCCGCGCAACTCCAAACCAAACTCGACGTTTTGCTCGATCGTGCGCCACGGCATCAGTAGGTCTTTTTGCAGCATAAAAGCTACGTTTTTGTTTGGTTCGCGCACAACGTCACCCGCCACGCGAACCTCGCCCGCAGTCGGTAAATAAAGACCTGACCCCATATTTAAAAGGGTACTTTTTCCGCAGCCCGAAGGCCCAATAATCGAAACAACTTCGCCGGTAGCGATGGCAAAGCTAACGTTTTGAACCGCTTGTACTGCTGCTGCTTTGCCTTTTGCTTCGAAGCGTTTTTCGACTTTTACAAATTCGATGGCTGCATGGCGAACTGTATTTAAGCTAACAGTCATTTCGCTTGAACGCAGACTCGTCCGCCTTCAACTTTAATTGGAAACACTTTTAAATCGCGCTGACCAATTTCTGAAAGGCACTTGCCAGTGGCGATTTCAAATTTCGCGGCATGCAAGGGACACTCAATAGTTCCATCTTCTTGGAAGCCTTGCGAAAGCAATGCAAAGGCGTGAGGACATACGTTTTCTAAAGCGTAGACCTGTCCGTTACTTAAGAAAAGGCCAACATCCTGGCCGTCGACTACGGCACCGGTTGGGAAGTCTGGGTCTAGCTGGGCAAAGTCGGCCACGTCATGCCAAGTTTCGGGAGTTTTAGGCGCTAAATCTGTCATAACAAGAGAATACGTTCGTTTTATCTAAGAAACAGTGTTTCAATCATGAATCAATGATAGCGTAGTTTTTAGCCAAGGTATAGAACAAAACACATCCAAATTGTCCCCCGAAAAAAAACCGCCTTGGCGGCGGTTTTTTTAACTACAGCCTTAAACCCTCAAGCTACGATTTACGCTTTGAAAAGCCAATTGCGATTACGCCAAGGGCTAATAGCAACAATGTTGCCGGTGTCGGCACTTGAACGCGAGATACCCGACCCGCAATACCTGCATCAATCCAATTAGTGAAATACGAAACCCGTGTATCGCCCGATACTTCACCGAAGCTTGAATTGGTACAACCTGCGCCGGCTCCAAAACCACGAGCTGTATCTAAGTTGCCTACACCGCCACAACCAGTTTCACCATACAAAAAGTTTGCACTGAAACCAAACGAAGTGATTCCAGCAACGAGACCATTAATAAAGGTCGGGCCACCAGAGTCACCTGGCGAAGAATTAATTTCGGTTGCCAAGCCATTCACAACAACTCCAGTTTGTGGTTTGCCAAAACCAGGAGCGAGTTCACCAAGTCGGCCAAACACATCATTGACCCGAAATCCGCTGTCAAAATCAAATAGTAATACGCTGTCCGCATCGGCACGTTGATTGCCACTGGCGTCTGGCGCGAGATCTTGACCGAATATATCTTTGAAGGTGTATTCGTAAATATTATTACCTTCACGCTTACGGCCATCAAAGCTATCGAAACCATCGCGGGTCAGGTTCATGGTACCTGTCTGGCCAAAACCGCGTGTTCCTAAGCCGACTTTGTTATGAATAGCATCAATTTCACCTGCGCCCCGATAAATTCCATTAATTTGCCGATCCGCTGGGGCACTGCTACTTAAATAAACTAAAGCTAAATCGGATCCCCCTAAAGTTCCACCGGCAGTAGCAGTGGGAATGAAGTTAGGATTGATTGCGTAATGTGTTCCCATCAACATCACTGGATTTGGATCAGCACCAGGTGGGGTAACCCCACCGTTGTAAAGCGCATTGCGAAATCCCGGCAAGAAGAAACTCAACGAAGCAATAGCAGAACCGCGCGCAGTTGGGTTGATGCAATGAGCAGCAGTAAGTACAACGCTTGCAGAGACTAAGGTTCCTGTACAGGTACTTCCCGAGCCATTAGCGTAGCGAATTAATAGACCACCGACGCCCGTATTTTGGGTGCTTGGGCTGACGAACCGACCGTTTAACTCGGTAATGCTAGTTGTTGAAGCAACTAAGCGTGCCTCAGGTTGGGCTAATTCCAAATCGAACTTAACTACGCCTGTAGATGCTGCGAATCCAGCAGATTCAAACGGTACAACTGCCGATTGATCCATGGAGAACGGAGCCGCGCTTACGCTTTGAGTTGCTACAAAGGCAATTAAACCAACCGCAGTTTGCAGCGGTTCTTTACTGAGGTGCCAAACAGATGATTTCAAGCGCATAACGTTTCCCATTAGTAAATTTAGAAACTAGCTTTTTGCCAGTCAAGATTGTGTCTTGTCAGTACAGCAAAACCCGTGCCCGGTATTAAGTCACTTGATTTATAGGGGTTTTTTAACAAATTTGTAACAGAACCGTAAAGGCAGCCGACACTCGGTTCGCGCATTCCGGACTGTTCACGCTAAACTCAATGTCGAGTATTCGGCTACTTAGACCGCCAACTGCAGCAATTGCAAACTCTTAGCCGAGAATTCTGTTTTGAAGTCCACACAATCTTTATTTACGCAACCTTTAACTACTAGTTTTGGAGAACCTTTTGAGTTCACAATTTTCGCTTCTGAACCAAAAACGATTTGGCCCATTTTTTTGGACCCAGTTTTTAGGCGCAGCCAATGACAACGTGTTTAAAGTTGCGTTTACGGTACTGGTAACTTACAAAGCTAGCGAATGGGGTGGTATTGACCCCGCACAAGCGGCCTTTCTGATTGGCGCGATATTTATTTTGCCCTTTGTGTTTTTGTCAGCAACTAGCGGGCAGTTAGCCGACAAGTACGAAAAAGGTCGTCTAATGCGGCTTGTAAAAACGCTCGAAATTGTGATCATGGCACTAGCTGCTTTCGGTTTTCTTGCTAAATCGCCAAATTCCTTGTATGCCTGCGTTTTTCTTTTAGGTCTACATTCGACTCTCTTTGGGCCGGTAAAGTTTGCCTACTTACCCCAGCATTTGCAGCCAGAGGAACTTACAGGAGGGAACGGTTTGGTAGAAATGGGAACGTTCGTAGCCATTTTGCTGGGCAGTATTTTGGGAACTACGCTAGGTGGCTGGGGCGAGACTGGGCTTAAGGCAGTCGCAATCATCGGACTCTTAATGGCAATCGCTGGCCGCGTCAGTGCAAGTTTTATTCCAAACTCGCCCGCCTCTGATCCCAACTTAAAAATCAATTGGAACCCTATTACTGAGACGATCCGCAATTTAGGTATTGCTAAGAAAGACCGTACTGTGTTTTTGTCTTTATTGGGGATTTCGTGGCTTTGGTTTGTAGGTGCAATTTTTCTAACTTCTTTTTCAGCCTACGCTAAGGATGTAGTTAAAGGGACAGAAACAGTGGTTACAGTTCTGCTAGCCACTTTCTCAATTGGTATTGCAATCGGCTCGATGCTTTGCGAAAAACTGTCCGGCCCAAAAGTAGAAATTGGTCTGGTTCCGTTTGGCTCGATAGGAATGAGTTTATTTGGAATCGATTTGTACTTCGCAAGTCAAGGTCTTGGCGTTGGCGGACCGTTTACTGCCGGTAGTTTTATGTTGCAAAGCCAGCATTGGCGCGTGCTGATCGATCTGTTTGGCCTTGCAATGTTTGCGGGGTTTTATTCAGTCCCGTTGTACGCACTAATTCAAAGCCGTAGCCAGCCCGAATATCGCGCTAGAATTATCGGCACAAATAATATTCTTAACGCACTGTTTATGATTAGCGCTTCGCTTTTAGCGGGTGCTTTGTTAAAAAACGGTTTTACCATTCCGCAAGTATTTTTAGTTACCGCGCTACTTAACGCGTTCGTTGCAATTTACATTTACTCGCTAGTGCCCGAATTTTTAATGCGCTTTTTGACTTGGATTTTGTTACATACAATGTATCGCGTAAAAATAACAGGCGAACAATATGTTCCCGACGAAGGCGCCTGTGTTTTAGCCTGTAACCATGTTAGTTTTGCGGATGCGGTTATTTTGGGCGGAACAATTCGCCGACCAATTCGGTTTGTGATGGACCATAGTATTTTTAAAATACCAGTCTTGAACTTTATTTTTAAAACCGCCAAAGCGATCCCGATTGCGCCGCGCAAAGAACACCCCGAGATGCTTGATCGCGCCTATGAGGAGATCGATAAAGCTCTAAAAGCCGGTGACATAGTGTGTATTTTTCCAGAAGGTCGAATAACCGACAACGGTGAACTGAACACCTTTAAAGACGGCATCAAACGGATTATTGATCGAACACCAGTACCGGTTATACCAATGGCTTTGCAAGGCATGTGGGGTAGTTTTTTCTCGCGCGCCTCAAATAAAGCGGCCATGACTCAACCGTTTAGAAGAGGTTTACTGAACCCAGTGAGCATTGCAGTGGGCTCACCAATGGCACCCGAGACCGTTTCAGCTGAGACATTGCACGCCAAGGTACTAGAATTGCGGGGCAATTGGCGTTAAGGCCACTTTCAAGCGCTTACAATAGGGGGTGGAGGTACCATGACTTTTACCGAATTATTAAACAGCGCTTGGAAAACACAAAACTCTTTGCTGTGTGTGGGACTAGACCCAGACCCAACAAAGTTCCCCGATGGACTTGGGATCAAGAATACTTTTGATTTTTGCAAAGGCATTATTGACGCCACAGCGGCTTATGCTTGTTGCTTCAAACCGCAAATTGCCTACTTTAGTAGCAACCGCCAAGAAGGTGCACTAGAAGAGCTAATTGCTTATGCACACGAGACCTACCCAAACATTCCCATTATCTTGGACGCTAAACGCGGTGACATCGGTGCAACCGCCGAGCAATACGCGCGCGAAGCATTTGAACGCTATAAAGCGGATGCCTTAACAGTTAGCCCGTATATGGGATTGGACTCGATGGAGCCCTACATGGCCTATCCAGAAAAGGGAATCATTATTCTGTGCAGAACGTCCAATCGCGGCGGTTCGGATTTGCAAGGTTTAAACGTTCAAGCGGCGGGACAAAGTTCGCTTCCGTTGTACGAATATGTTGCCAAATTAGCCAGTAGCAGTTGGAATCGGAACGGACAAATTGGGTTAGTAGTCGGCGCAACTTTTCCCGAAGAACTACAACGCGTGCGTAAAATCGTTGGCAACATGCCTTTGCTAGTGCCAGGTATTGGCGCGCAAGGGGGGGATGTTGAAGCCACTGTTTTAAACGGCTGTGATGACAATTTAAACGGAATGATGATTAGCTCATCGCGCGCAATTTTGTACGCAACCAAAGGCGCAAATTGGAAGAGCGCTGCGAGCCTAGTAGCGCAACAAACACGAGACACAATTAACTCAGCGCGCTTTAAAGCCTGAGTAATGATTTTTTTAAACATCAGAATCAGTTACTAATAAACCATGCACATATTGTTAGCTGAAGATGACCCCGTTTTAGCCGATGGCTTACAACGTTCGCTGCGTGCTGCGGGTTACGCAGTTGATCACGTTAACAATGGTTCTGATGCCGACTTAGCTGTAAGTACCAAAACTTTTGACTTAGTTATTTTGGACCTGGGTCTTCCAAAGATGTCTGGGCTTGATGTTTTAAAACGCATGCGTAGCAAACGCAACAGTACCCCGGTTTTAATTTTGACCGCCGCCGATTCGGTCGAACAACGAGTCCGAGGCCTTGATTTGGGGGCAGACGATTACATGCCAAAGCCCTTTGCGTTAACCGAATTGGAAGCGCGCATTCGTGCCTTGGTACGACGAAAAATGGGTGGAGCATCTGCAAATATTACGCACGGGAAATTAGTGTTTGATCAGGTGTCTCGCACGGCCTTCGTAAACGAACAGCCCTTAGAATTATCCTCACGCGAAGTGGGTATTTTAGAAATTTTATTGCAAAGAACCGGGCGCTTAGTCAGCAAGGAACAATTGGTTGAGCATATGTACGAATGGGAGACTGAAGTAAGCCATAACGCGATAGAAGTCTACATCCATCGATTGCGCAAAAAGCTTGAAGTTGCTGAGTTAAAAATATCGACCGTGCGTGGCCTAGGTTATAGCTTGAAAAAAGCCGATGAATGAAGGCAAAGATCAACGGTCGCTAAGGCGACAAAAACTCAAGCCTTCGGCTTGGACCGACTTATGGACGACCAACGATAGCCCACAAGTTAACAATGAAATTTTCAGCAAAGAAAAAAGACTGCGTCTTGATCGCGGCTCATTGTTTGGCGAGATTCTTGACTTTATGTTGGCGCCCCTACTACTACTTTGGCCGCTTTCGATAGCATTAACTTTTCTAGTGGCAAGGTCATTAGCGGATGCGCCGTTCGATCAATCCTTAGATGACCGGATCAATGCAATTTCGCAGCAAATCAAGCCTACGCGAGATCGAGTGGCGGTGAACTTACCCGCACCAGCTAGGCAAATTTTACAAACTGATCAAGAAGACGAAGTTTATTTTCAAGTGTTGGATCAGTATGGCGCGTTAATTGCCGGAGATGGTTTTTTAACCCCACCTAGTTTGTATGACTTTCCGCAAGAAGGTCGTACACAATTTCGAAATGAAGTAGTACGCGGAACTGAATTACGCGTTGCCTACTTGTTTGCCGACTTTACGGATAAGGGCCAAGGCACCTACATTATCCAAGTGGGCGAGACGATGAACAAGCGAGCTGCACTCGCCAATGAAATCGTCAAGGGCGTTATTCTTCCGCAGTTTTTTATTCTTCCGCTTTCTGTGCTGTTAGTTTGGATCGGTTTAAAGCGCGGTCTGAGTCCAATTACGGCTTTAAGAGATCAAATTCGCCAACGTGAACAAAACGATATGTCGCCCATTGGTGATAGCAAAGTCCCAGAAGAAATTGCACCGGTTATCGACTCATTTAATGAATTGCTGGGCCGTTTGCAAGGCTCGATGCGAACCCAACAACGTTTTATTGCCGATGCGGCTCATCAAATGAAAACGCCGCTAGCCGGGCTACAAACCCAAGCCGAGCTTGCCTTACGCCAAACCGAAACGGAAGAACAACGCGCTACCCTAAAGCAGCTCTCTCGCTCAGCGCAGCGCACCGCCCGCCTCGTAACCCAATTGCTGGCACTAGCCCGCGCCGAGCATCACCGCGCAACCTTGCCGTTTAACAAGGTAAACCTAACTGAGTTGGCGAGACAAGCTTCATCTGAATGGGTCAATGCTGCATTGAATAAAGATATCGACATGGGCTTTGAGGCAACAACTGAGCCGAAGTTTATAAACGGGCAATCGATCGTACTGCGCGAGATGATGAATAACATTATCGACAACGCAATTCGCTATACGCCTCGCCAAGGAACCATTACCGTTAGGGTGTTTGGATCGACAATTGGAGGAATACGCTTCGAAGTCGAAGATAACGGCCCAGGGATTCCCAAAGCAGATCAAGCTTTGGTATTTGATCGCTTTTACAGAGTGATGGGCGATGAATCCGATGGCAGCGGGCTTGGTCTTGCGATTGTTAAAGAAATTGCTGATCAACATGACGCTGAAATTAAGCTGTACTCGCACCAACACAATAACCCCGACCGAATGCCGCACGGAACAAAAATCGCTGTGATTTTTCTGGAGTGATATATACTCCGGCTCCTTGGCGCTTTAGCTCAGCCGGTTAGAGCGACGGAATCATAATCCGCAGGTCCGGGGTTCGAATCCCTGAAGCGCCACCAGTTTTAAAAAAGCCTCGCTCTTGTGCGAGGCTTTTGCTTTCTAGGTCCCCATTTTCGACCATTCATCCTCCATAGTCGCAAGGATCAAACACCAGATGCACCGTAAATGCTTGCCAAGAATAAATTGGGTTACAGTTTGGAAATGAAGACTTTTTTTTCAAGATTATCAATAACCGCATGCCTTTTTTTGAAAACGGCGGCGTTTGCTTTGGTACTTGCCCTGCTTGAAACCAATACCGCTCAAGCACAACTTATTAACCGCCAATTCCCGCCAAATTCTGAATTAGCTTACCTAAGCGTTCTGCAATTTCCCGATGTCATCGTAAATCGCAAAGCTGACCGACTTAGCCAAGGCTCGTTAATTCGTGATCAAAATAATCGCATCGTTTTATCAGGCACTTTGCAAGGCGAATATCTTGTGGTTTATACACGCGGCATTGCCGACGAAATTAATTTAGTTTGGATTCTGCGTGAAGACGAAGTGGCACGTGAACGCGAGCGAATGAAACAAAAACGTGCTGCCGAGCGCGAAGCCGCGCGCTAAAGAGTAATTTTTTATGACTAGCAAGCTGTTCATCAAAACATTTGGCTGCCAAATGAATGAGTACGATTCGAACAAAATGATCGACGTACTGCATGCCTCTGAAGGTAGCGAAGTAACTACCGCCGTCGAAGATGCTGACATTGTTATTTTTAACACTTGCTCGGTTCGCGAAAAAGCCCAAGAAAAAGTGTTTTCCGATTTAGGTCGGATTCGCGAACTAAAGCTAGAAAATCCAAATTTAATCATTGCTGTTGGTGGTTGCGTTGCTAGCCAAGAAGGTGCGGCCATCGTTAAACGTGCGCCGTATGTTGACTTAGTGTTTGGCCCACAAACTTTGCATCGCCTGCCGCAAATGATTGCTAAGCGTCGGGTTACTGGTCGACCACAAGTCGACATTTCGTTTCCCGAAATTGAAAAGTTTGATGCTTTACCGCCACCAAAAGTAGATGGGCCAACCGCCTTCGTTTCGATCATGGAAGGTTGCAGCAAGTACTGCAGTTTTTGCGTGGTGCCGTACACACGTGGCGAAGAAGTTTCACGCCCGGTTGAAGATGTCCTCACCGAGATTGCCGTCTTGGCTAACAAAGGCGTTAGCGAAGTAACCTTACTTGGGCAAAACGTAAACGCGTATCAAGGCAAGTTACCCGGCATGGATGACCCGCTTGATTTTGCAGGATTGTTAGAACTCGTTAACGACGTACCAGGAATTGAGCGGATACGCTTTACGACTTCGCATCCAAAAGAATTTACGCAGCGCTTAATTGATGCCTACGCCAAGTTACCAAAGTTGGTCGATCATTTGCACTTGCCGGTACAAGCCGGTTCTGATCGGGTGCTGATGGCAATGAAACGTGGCTATACAGCATTGGAATTTAAATCAATTATTCGCAAGCTGAAGCAAGTACGTCCTAACCTAACCTTAACTTCTGATTTTATTGTGGGCTTCCCTGGCGAAACTGATAGTGATTTTGAAAAAACGATCGCTCTCATTGAAGATTTAGGTTTCGATAATTCGTTTTCATTTATTTACAGCCCGCGCCCGGGAACTCCGGCAGCGGGACTGGATGACGACACTCCCCAAGCAACTAAGCTGGCTCGGCTACAGCGATTGCAATTGCTAATTAATACGCAAATGCGTCAACTCAGTTTATCAATGGTCGGGCGAGTGGAAGCGGTATTAATTGAAGGTCTGGCAAAAAAATCATCCACTGAAATTGCTGGGCGCACCTCGAATAATCGCATGGTCAATATTGCCTTGCCCGCATCACGTCAAGTACAAGACATGGTGGGTAAGATTGTTAACGTACGAATCACCGAAAGCATGGCGCATTCATTACGCGGTGAACTTGTTGCGCTTAAAGACTAGCTCGGCCATGGGTTTGTTGGCCTGCTTGCTGCTGGGGTTAATTGCTATTGTTAGCCCCGATGCATTGGCGCAATCGACACCAACAAGCGGTCCAACAGCTACTAATACGCAACCGGTTGAATCTCTTAACGAACTGCTCGATTACGCGCAGCGCCTGCTAAACAATAAGCTGCCCGGTGAAGCCTACACGCGATTAAATAAAAATTTGGAGCGCTTTGCCGGCGAAACCCGATTTGATTACCTTTTAGGAATTAGCGCTTTAGATTCGGGTCGTCCGGGGCAAGCGGTTTTTGCTTTAGAGCGTGTCGTAGCCAATGACCCAAAGAATGCACCTGCGCGAGCCGAATTAGCACGAGCACTGTTTACTTTACGCGAGCTTGATGCTGCAAAACGCGAATTTAGTGACGTTAAAATTAGTAATCCTCCGAGCGCCGTGAGCGCTTCAATTGATCGTTACTTAGATGCAATTAAAGGGCTATCCGAACAACGGGCCGCGCAACAAACATCGGCGTTAACGTTCACGGGCGATCTTGGTTTTAGTTACGACAGCAATATCAATTCTGGCTCCGCACAATCCGAGTGGTTGCTGGCCGACGGCGGGCGATTAATCCCTACGGATGCCTCTTTAGGGCAATCCGCTTGGTCCGCTCGATTAGCGGGCGGTCTTGAATACCAAACCAAGCTTAATTCGGACATTACGGCATTCGCACAGGCAGGATTTAACGCGCGCAAGGCATTCGTCGGCTCAAAGCTGTCGTTCGTCACGGTGGATACCGCTGCGGGTGTCGCTTATACGAGACAATCAGGTGTGTGGACAGTAGCGATCAATGCTGGCCACGCGCAGGTCAATCAAACCAGCCTGCGCAACGTCATCGGAACTTCCGTTCAATGGCAACGATCAATTTCGAAAACTGAAAAAGCAGGTTTGTTTATCCAAATGTTTAATTTACGCTTTCCTAATTCTGCTACGCAAAACGCTCAACGCGTTGTGTTCGGTGGAACGGCTGCGCGTGAAGCAAATAATGGAGTCGTTTTTGTGGGTGCTCTTAGTTTTAATAGCGAGCGTTCGAAAACGAATAGCCCTGAGTTTAGTTTTACTGCTCCTAATGTCCGCGTGTTGGCCGAATGGCCGTTATCGAATCAGTGGCGTGCTTTTGCTGGCGCCACGATCGAGCAACGCAAATACAAAGGCGTGCAAGAGTTGTTTAGTGGCCTCGTGCGCCGCGACACCGAAATTGATTTAAAGCTATCCGGGGAAAAGCAAATTTCAAATGCGCTGACCCTAGTACCGAGCATTGGCTACACGCATAATGCTTCGACCCTTGGACCTAACGACTATCGACGCACCCAAATTGGCTTGAGCTTTAAGTATCGCCACTAACCGTGCGCGCGCTCGCCCAACACCTTGGCTTTGTTAAGTCTGGTTTTAGCGCGCTATTACTTACTGCTTTACTGCTCGGACTCGCTTCGCAAAGTGTGGCACAAACAGCGCCAGTAAAAGTTGAAAAAATTCAAGCCGGTAAAGTTTTGTTTGCAACCGGTCAAGTTAGCGTTGAGCGAGGCGATGTAAAACCGCCTATTGCTGCACCGTTAAAAAGCCAAGAGCTAATTCACAGTGGCGATATTATCGTGACCGGTGTAGATGGACGCACCCAACTACAATTTACCGACGGCGGATTGTTTAGTTTGCAACCAAACACTCGTTTCAAAGTGGCTGAATATTTATTTAATGCTAAGCAACAGCGCGGCTTTTTCTCACTAATTAAAGGCGCAATTAGAACTTCGTCTGGAGCCATCGGCAAGCGCTCTGCAGATGATTATAAAGTTGATACGCCAAGTGGCACCGTTGGCATTCGTGGCACCGAATATATAGCACAAGAAACTGTGTGCGATCCAGTTTGCGCACCCGGTCAAACAGCTGGTTTACGCGTCCAAGTTTCGGAGGGTAAAGTTGTTGTAACCAACCAAGCCGGATCGGTTGAAGTTTCTGCTGGAAACGGTGTCTACGTAAGCGGCATCAACGCCACGCCAATAACGTTAGAAACACCAATTGTCTGGACCTCGACACGACCTGTTTATGGATATGAGTCGAGTGGACAAGTAGCTTCGAATCAAACTGGAAATCAGACATCAAATAATGCAGTGGCAGTTGTTGATTCAGTTTCAAATAACCGTGTTGCGCAGGTAATCAATGCAAACGCCAACACGAATCCAAGCTCCAACGAGAATGCAAGCTCCAGCGATATTAACGCTGAGGAAATTGCCTCCGGGGTTTTAACGAATTCGAATGAAACCCCTTTGCTACTTGCGGGTGCACTGGCGCGCTTGGGCGAGCCAACAACGCGAGACGCACCGCCCCCTCCAAAAGGGAACTTATCCAAAGGCGAAACAGCGGCCTTTGCTAACGCTGTTGCGAATCAAACAACCCTACCCAAAAAGCCAACTGCAATATCAGGAGCAGCCAATAGAGTTTCTGTCGAAGCAACTAAAGAAAATGTCGGCGAACAAAATAGTGACGCACTTGCTGCGATGGCACCTTCTGCAAATCAAAAAGACTTAGTGACAAACACTGTTAAGTCTAATGCTTCAAGCCAATTTGAAGATTGGATTTTAAGTGGTGCCTCCAATACCGAAGCGGCTTTGTGGAACGACGGCAATGCGGCTCGTTTAGTAAATTCAGAGTCCACCAGGCCGGTTTTAGTTGCTGCTCTTAACACTTCAAATGCAGCTGCGACTGCTGTGCAAAACGGATCACAAAATACAGCTGGTAATTCAGGAACTAATGTCTTGAACGGAGGCACAACGCAGCCAAGCATTGGGACCATTCTAAGCAATACTGTATCGTCGAACGGCACTGGCTCAACAGGCACTGGCTCAACAGGCACTGGCTCAACAGGCACTGGCTCAACAGGCACTGGCTCAACAGGCACTGGCTCAACAGGCACTGGCTCGACAGGCACTG
>JANOZM010000023.1:0-46424 GCA_031429355.1 Betaproteobacteria bacterium
CCCCCCCCCCCCCCCACCCCGATCAACGGTATGCCGCGACACCTGTCTTCCGATTGGCGGCGTTACATGTCGACTGGAGAATAGCGGCGCTTTGCGCGCTTTTGGGCTCAGCACTTTAGCAACGGTGGGGTAGCTCGTACGGACTGACAAAGCACGGCGAAGACAACTTACATCGCACGACCATTGTAGGAACGTATTAGCGCTAAACCCTTTTGAAACTCATTGGAGCGCAAGCGACTGAGTTACAAAAGGGTTTAGCGCTAATACGTTCAAAGCCTACATAAACAACCAACCGTTGATCCCCCCATTACCATTCGATTACCGGTCAAAAAGCGCACCTGTCCGCCTAAACACGCTAGATGTCGGCCGTTGGCTGTCTTTGCAGGTAGCAAACTACATACTTGGCGATATTAATTTAATGCGGCTCCTATGTTCAAGCGAAACGCTGGACACAATTTGTCCTTCACTCAAAGTAATCTTCGGCTACTGACCTATCGACGGTTGGCTGCAGGGTTTTCTTTGATTGAGTTAATGATCATTGTCGCTATCTCAGCGATTTTGGTAGCCATTGCAATTCCTAGTTATCAGCAAACTATGGCGAGCTCACGAATTTTGGGCGCAGTTAACTTGCTTGAAGCATCGCTCGACACATTGCGGAGCGAGGCTGTTAGCAATAACCGAGTTGCAGTGATCTGTCGATCAACTGATCCATTTGTGACTACACCAGTATGCAGCTCGACGGCCACTGCTAACGCGGCCGCGGATGATTGGGGAATCGGTTGGATAATTTATACCAAGCAGATAGGCGCTGACCCAACTTCTGGCATGGCTTTCGCCTACGATTCAGCAACCGACAGACTTGTTCAACGGGTAGTTCCGATGGAAGCCTCGAGCGAAGGAATGCGAACAACAATTACTTGGAATCCTGCCACCGATATGATGGTTATGGGACCTCAAGGCACACGCATTAACGCTGCAGGTGCTGAACCAATAATTACCGTTGATTACCGACTGCCAACTGCAGCGCTCAATGTTAATCGTGCAAAATGCGTTTCAATTAATTTGCTTGGCCGCTCCAAAGTTCAAAACGCTTCGGGGGCTGGATGTTAAAGCGAACTAATAGCGGAATTACTTTAGTTGAGGTCATGGTGACCTTACTAATCGTTGGCGTCGGATTGTTAGGGCTGCTGGGGTTACAGGCCAAGTCATTAGCCGGGCACAAAGACAGTATGGACAGAAAAGCCGCTGCCGAACTTGTGTCGCAAATTGGCGAACGTATGCGAGCAAACCATCTAGGGTTTATGCGCGACGACTACACAACTGCAGTTAAGCCAAACGACGCTACACCAACCGCGCCTAACTGTGGGGTTGCAACGCCATGTTCAGTTGCGGAACTAGCTCAGTTGGATATATCTCTTTGGTTACAAACTCTACGTAAACGACTACCCGATTCGGGCGCATACATTGTTACTAGCGGCGGTGCTGGAGCGAAAATGGACACCGACGGAACTTCCGTTCGTGTCACTGTAGTTTGGCGCGAAGCACAAGAGCAATCGTTTACTGATGATGCTTGCAGCACGGTTGGCTTAACCGACAAATTCTACCGCTGCTTAGCAGCCGAAATTTTTCCATGAACCAGCAATTCGGTCGAACACTTATTGAACTAATGATTGCAATTGCAATATCGGTTGTTATCGTCCTTGGAATTTCAGCACTGTACAGCGCTTCAACGCGCTCCACTCAGGCCGCAACACAACTTGGCGCTATGAACGAAGATGGAGCGCTGTCGTTACATCTAATTGGACAATCTATTAAACGTGCTGGTTATGGGGAAATTGTTGGCACTGATTTTGTGCCTAATGATCAAACTTTATTTTCATTTGCAAATATTCGCGCTTGTAAGAACGGGCGATTTGCTAATCCTGGCACTAACAATTTCGATTGCAACACTGTGGCCAATGCACCCGACAGTTTAGTTATTCAGTTCCAAGGTGAATCAGTTGCTTCATCGGCACAACGCTCTACATTTAACTGTCTCGGGGCCAACCCAGTACTCACTCAAATTGTCGAGAAAGACCATCCGGCATACTTGACCGAAGTACCTTTAGTAATCAACGTCTATGAAATAGTAAACGGTAGTCTTGCTTGTTCTGGTAACAGCCAACCATTTCAAGCAATGGCGGGCAACATTGATGAGTTTAAAATCTTCTTCGGTTACGACGACAAGGCAGCTGACGATGCCTTATTAGGGAAAACAAATATTTCGCCAGGGGCTGCAAACATCGTCGACGCAGACTTTATTAGGGCAAAAGATCTTAGTTTTTCTGGGCGTGAAAATACCGCCTGGGATTACATCGTATCAGTGCATATTTGCGCGGTCGCAAAGACCCGTGAAAAAGGCACTTCGGTTACCGGAAATACGCCCTACGAAGGTTGCCCTCAAGACGCCTCACAAGTGCTTGGGAACGGACCCACCCGCACGCCGACCGATGCTGCAATTAGAAAACAGTATCGTCAAGTATTTACAGTCCGTTCACAAGCAACGTCATCGCCTTCGGTGCGGTTTAAGTAAAGGATGACTATGCACTTGCGAAATAAACAAAAAGCGGTAGCAGGATTTGTCTTGCCAGTGGCATTAATATTGCTTGTCATTATTACCGGTGTTGTTGCAACGCAAATGCAACGCGCATTGCTTGATGAACGCATGGCCGCCAACTCGCGCGAGAACATTGTTGCCGATAGCGCAGCCCAAACAATGTTGCGTTGGTGTGAACTACAACTGACTAACGAACCAGACTCGATTGTTACTGTAAATGCACCTGCAAAAGAAGCAACAGCCGCTTGGAAAACTACAACCAATTGGAATCCAGCCAACACGTTCACTGTTACCAGTGTCACATTACCGGGCGTGAAAGAACACAGCTGTCTAGTAGAGCGGGCAGACGACGAATTATTAGGCGGCGTTTCCGATTCTGGAGACCCAGCTGACCCAACTGGGCGGAGCCGCTGGATTAAATATCGAATTACAACTCGCGTTGAGCGTGTGTCTGAAGGTTTTGACTACGCGCAAAGTGAACTGCGACTTTTCCGGCAATAGCCAGGAGTTACAAATGAAAAAATCAACTACAAAATTTACCGTTACGCTTTGGTCGAAGCTGCTTATGGTGGTTTCGACTTTATCGCTATTTAGCTCGCTGCATTTATCGGTACACGCACAAGTCAGTTTATCCGAAGACTTACGTCAAGAGCCAATTACCATTAATGTGAAAACGGCACCCAATGTTATTTTGATGATGGATGACTCCCAGTCGATGATGGGCGATCGATTACCGCCACCTCCGGGGATTAATTGGTACCCCTTAGTGGCATTTCCAGACTATCGCAATTTTGCAAACAACTCGGGTTCAACCACACCCTTAGATCAATCGATTCTTCAATGGAATACAACTTATTTCAATCCACTTTGGTACAACCCTGCCATCACCTATAAACCTTGGAATGACAACAACAAACCAGCGGCTTCAAATTTTCCAAACTCAAAAATCGGCACTATCGTGGGTCCGAATGTTGTTGATCTATCGCGAGTCGACATGCGTTTTCGAATGGAAGCTGGCGTTAAAGTTGAGGTTGATTTAACTGTTGCTGATAACTTTAGACGATACGGAACACGCCAAGGTCCGGCCTGCCTAAAGTACGAAAATATTACCTATAACGATTGTACTGGCGGTTGGAGTCCCTGGGTACAGTCACCAGATCCGGCCTCAGAATCTGGCTACACACAAACTCGTTCTTGTCTTGGTTACACGCCAAAAACACAAAATGTATGCACTCAACGCGAAACCATTCCACAATTGATTCAAGGCCGTTATATGCGCTTCGAGGGCAGCGGCCCAGCAGATATAACTGATCAATCAAAGTATCGTTTGGTTGAAATTGATCGGGATGATCCGGCGCGCATGTATCCGTCTCCAATTGATCCATACACTGGGGTGCAAGTTCAACGCCCTGATTGCGCCAATCCATTAAATTGCACCTTTACCGAAGAAGCACAGAACTTTGCAAACTATTGGACTTATTACCGTAATCGGTTGTTTGCCGCAATTGCTGTTACTTCGCAAGTGTTAGCCGATGTTGATGAAAAAATTAGGGTGGGTTACGGCCGTCTAAATTATTTTGCAGATGGCGCAGAAATGTGGCCCGGCATCGCATCAAGCAAGCCGCCAGCTACCTTGCCAGCACTCGACGGGCAACCAAACAATGGCCATATTGTTCGCGGAGTTCGTCCATTCACCGTTGGAAGCGCCGAACGCCAAGAATTGTTTACTTGGCTCTTTGGACTGAACGGTGTGGGTGGCACCCCCATTCGCGAAGCGATGGATGCGATGGGCAAATATTATTCACGACCTGATGTACGCGGGCCTTGGGCAACAGCGCCTGGCATTGGAGATGCAGTCGGAGCGCCGCAATTGGCCTGTAGGCGCAATTTTTCGATCGTGGCTACCGACGGCAGTTGGACCGATTCGATCAACCATCCACGATTAAAAGATCTTTATCCGGGTCTACCAGCGGGAACCCCGACTCAATCAGACTCGGTGATTGGCCCGTCTATAACTGGCAGCGGATCTCAGACTGGGAAAACCTACCAATACTCTCCAACCAACGAGCCATTTTTCGGCACTTCGGCAGGCCAAAACGAAACCTTGACGGACGTAGCGATGCATTACTGGAGCAACGATTTACGGCCCGATCTTGCTAACGTAAACAAACCCACTGCGTATGGTTCAGGGAGTGCCTACAACTACCCTAAAGACTATGAAAACCCAGCTACCTGGCAAACAATGACCAACTTTATTGTTGGATACGGTTTGCAGCCATCAGTCTCTATTTCGAGTGCAAAAGCGGCGATGGTCAATGGAACCGCATTTACGTGGCCCAACGTCAATGTTGGGGACGCCTATGACAATGAAAAACTAAACGATACGCTTCGCGCCGCACTCGCGAGCCGAGGTGACTTCTTTACGGCCCAAAGCCCAACCGAATTAGCCGCTTCATTAAAGAAAGTATTTTCAAAACTAGGGTCTACACAGGGCGCATCGGGCACGCTGGCTCTTTCCTCACAAGTGATTACTAGCGTTAATGATTTGATCTACGAAGCCAGCTATGACACTTCCAATTGGAGCGGGTCGTTACGAGCAATTGGAGCGTTAGACGCAATTGCCGGCAAACCGAAAACAATTTGGACTGCAAACTTTCCAGCCAAGTTTACTGATCGAGTTATTTTATCGAGCACCGCTGTTAACGCGCCAATCGATTTTCGCTGGGCACAATTAACACCAACTCAACAAACCAGTTTAGGTAGTCAAGCGATTTTCGATTATCTAATTGGAGATCGCTCGGCCGAAGCACAGTACGGCGGGACCTTACGTGAACGTGGTTCAGTTTTAGGATCGATCGTAACGTCTAGCCCTTTGTATTCTGGCACTACTCACTTTGGCTACCAATATCAAACTGGTACTGCCGGTGCGGAATACCCCGCATATTTAGACTTTAAGCGAAACACTCGCAAGGCGAGTGTGATTGTCGGCTCAAACGACGGGATGTTGCATGGCTTTGACGCCAAGACCGGACTAGAGCAGTTTGCGTACGCGCCTCGTGCGGCCATTCCTGAAATGAGTAAGCTAGCCAGCCCAAGTTATGTTCATCAATTTTTGGTCGACGGTTTAATTTCAGAGGGCGATGCTTACTTAGGTGGTAAATGGGGTACATATGTTTTGGGTAGCAGTGGCGCCGGACCAAAATCACTATTTTTGTTAGATACAACTAACCCAGACGCGATGACCTCTGCAAAAGTAAAGTGGGAAATTACCGAGAAAAATGAAGACGATTTAGGCCATGTTTTAGGTGGAGCCATTATTGCACCAACGCTTTCTGGCAAATGGGTTGTCTTGGTTGGTAACGGTTATGAAAGCATAAAAAACCAAGCCGCATTATTAGCCTTCGACTTAAACGATGGTTCATTAGTGAAGAAAATTGGTACCGGAACTGGTTCAAAAGCTAACAAAGCGGCCCAAAATGGATTAGGGCCTGTAACACCAATTTTTGACGGAAAACGCAATGTAATCGCGGTTTATGGTGGCGATAAGTTAGGTAACTTATGGCGGTTCGATTTATCCGATGTCGACCCCAATAAATGGCGCATTACTACCAGTAAAGGTGGGTTAAAGAAACCAGTCTTTACTGCAAAAGATAGCAGCGGTGCTGTACAACCGATTACTTCCGCGCCTCGCATTACCAGCCATCCACTAGGCGGTTTATACATCGTATTTGGAACTGGCAAAGCATTTAATATTGATGATATTACGAACAAGCAAGTACAAAGTATTTACGGCATTCGCGACAAAGACAATTCGGGGCCTTACCTAAAAACCGATATGCTGGGATTGACCTTAAAAGACGTACCGGGCGATTACCGCCAGCTAGACGGTCTAACTGGACCAACCGGCCTTAACTGGACTAAACACAATGGTTGGTACTTCGATTTAACGACAACGGGTGTAGGCGGAGAACGCGTAATGAATTCGCCACGTTTAGTTGCTGGGATGCTAACAATGGCCAGTTTCAATCCTGAAAATCCAGATCCTTGTGATGCAGGTGGAAAAACATTTATTTACTCATTTGACTTGTCTACAGACTTTAGTCGTCCGGCTTTTAACGGCCAGCCCACCTCGGTAATTGGGGCTCGCGCTCCTGACGGTGTAGTAGGTGCATTGGCATCTCTTTATGCACCAGCAGTCAAGTCAACCACGCCTAAGAACAGCATCGACTTAGCTACACTTAAGTTAGCTACCAAAGACACTCGCTACTCGGTTACGGGCGGAATATTAAAAGACAATTCTGCCGCTTCGTTTTGCGCGCTTTCGGCAAATTCAATTAACAATTTAAACGTGACTATACCCACAGCATGCGCGGGTACAACGCCCCTGCGCGTTTGGAGAGACTTGCGATGATCCGTATACAAAAAGGTTTCACATTAATTGAGTTATTGATTGTTGTAGCAATCATTGCGATATTAAGTGCGATTGCTATCCCCACCTACAGCAGCTACATGATTCGATCGTATCGGGCCGATGCGCAAGCGTCGCTTAACTATGCAAGTCAGTTTATGCAGCGCATTCGAACAGAGCAAAGTAGTTATACGCCAGGTGGAATTACACCCACCCTTCCTGCAAGCTATGCACAAAGCCCTTCGTCGGGAGTAGCAAGATATAAAATTTCCTTAAGCAACGTAACTGCAACTACTTTTACAGCAACAGCTACTCCAGAAACGAATATTGCTAGCAGCGAAAAATGCGACTCGCTTTCAATTGACCATACTGGATTAAAAGCCTTTAGTGGCACCGGTGGCGACATGCGAACTTGCTGGGGTAACTAATATTGTAAAATTGGAGGGACTTTAAAGCCCCTCCTATGACTAAGCAAGATCAAACCCCTGAAATATCCATTGTTCACCCAGTGGTTGTTTCTAACAGCATCCACGAACAACCACTAAACCAGCGCCCAATTCGCAGTTTCGCGCTACGCGGTGGCCACATGAGTGAAGCGCAAAAACGCGCTTATGCGGTTGGCATGCCGCAATGGAGCATTCCATTTGAGCCCCAAATGCATCAGTTCGAATTGAATTTTGAAAAACCGCAACCGCTGATTTTCGAAATTGGTTTTGGGATGGGAGAGACTACGGCACATATTGCCGGCGAGTTAAGCGATAGAAATTTCTTAGCGGCGGAGGTTTACACCAGCGGTGTTGGTAGTTTGTTAAAACTTATCGACCAAAATAATTTAAGTAATGTTCGGATCATGCAGCACGACGCAGTAGAAGTTTTACAGTCGATGATTGCACCCAAAAGCCTAGCCGGTGTGCATATTTATTTCCCCGACCCTTGGCACAAAGCAAGGCACCATAAACGCCGGTTAATCCAAGAAAATTTTATTCAACTAGTGGCCTCAAGGTTGCAACCCAATGGTTACATTCATTGCGCCACCGATTGGGAACAATATGCCCACCAAATGTTGCAAGTACTTTCCAATGAACCCTTGCTTCGCAATACAGCTGCGCAATTTTCGGCTCGCCCTAGCTATCGACCTGTTACTAAGTTTGAGCGCCGCGGCCTTCGTTTAGGCCACGGCGTTTGGGATTTGGTATTCGAGAAGACTTAAACCCACTTCAAGATGCCGAAGTAAGACGTGAGCAAAATCAAAAGTCCAAAACCAATGCGGTACCAAGCAAAGGGTACAAAAGTATTGCTTGCAACAAACTTGATTAGCCAACGCACACAAGCAAACGCGCTAACAAAAGCAAACAAAAGTCCGACAAAAAACAAGGATAGATCATCGGTAGACAGTAATGCTCGGCTCTTGTACAACTCGTAAGCCCCGGCACCAATTAAAGTTGGTAAAGCCAAGAAAAATGAAAATTCCGTAGCTATTTTTCGGGACAATCCAAAGCACATACCACCAATGATAGTTGCGCCCGAACGCGAGGTACCAGGGATTAGCGCAACGGCTTGAGCTAGACCAAGTTTAAGAGCATCCATCGCATTTAGCTGATCGATGTTGTCAATTTTTGCGCTTTGACTAGAACTTGCTTGCCAGCGTTCAACCCAAAGAATAATAAAACCACCCACAATAAAGGCGATTGCTACAGGAACTGGATGAAACAACACAGCCTTTATGTACTTACCAAATGCCAAACCCAACACCGCTAAAGGCAAAAATGCGATCAGCAGGTTTAGAACAAATTTTTGCGAAGGTCGGTGATAAGTGATCCCGGAAGCTACATTCAACAGCTTTTCTCGGTAATAAATAATGATCGCCAACATTGCGCCGCTTTGAATCACCACATCGAACACCTTGGCTTTTTCACCGGTCCAACCCAAAAAGCTACGCGCCAAGATTAAATGGCCGGTACTGGATATTGGCAAAAACTCTGTCAAGCCTTCTACTACACCCAAAATTGCGGCTTTTAACAATAACGGCAGTGCATACAATATTTCGAACATAAAAATCCTTACGACTAATCTATGGATTCTTGCATATCAACCTACTTTGCGCTGTGAACTTGTTGATCAATCTGAATGATTGATTCAAGTTGACTACCCTCAAGCGCCACAGAAAATCTCAAATTGCTATACCAATCAGCTTTTCAAGTAGAAATTCGGTAGCATAGCGGTTTACTCGAAAGAATTTAGACGTGCCCGATTCGCTCTTTGTACTCATTCAACATTGGCTTCCCAAAAGACTACTCACAGAATTCATGGGTAGCTTAGCCCGCCGCGAAGGTGGTTCAATTACCCATTGGGTGATCACCAAGTTTATTCAGCGCTACCAAGTAAATATGCATGAAGCTGTGCAAAGCGATCCCAAAAGCTACGCGAGTTTTAATGAGTTTTTTACGCGGCCTTTAAAACCTGGATTGCGCCCAATTGCGGAACAGCCTTGGGTTTGCCCAGTTGACGGCGCATTAAGCCAAGCTGGACCGATAAAAGTACAGCAAATTTTTCAAGCCAAGGGCCACTCTTACAGCACGCAAGCCTTACTTGGAGGTGACACTGCACTAGGCCAAAGATTTGAGAATGGGCACTTTGCAACTATTTACTTAAGCCCCCGTGATTATCATCGATTACATATGCCCTGCGATGGGCGTCTTTTAAAAGTAATTTATGTTCCTGGCGATTTGTATTCAGTTAATCCGGCCACGGCGCGCGGAGTACCTGGTCTTTTTGCTCGCAACGAACGCGTTGTTTGCGTTTTTGAACACACAAACGACAGCAGTCGACACTTTGCTTTAGTGTTAGTCGGCGCTACCATCGTTGGAAGCATTGGCACGGTTTGGACCGGTGTTGTAAACCGAACCGGTGCAGCCCGAGGATCAACAGACATTACGCCAACACAGACTCAATCATTAGCACCCTTTGAAATTAAAAAAGGGGCTGAAATGGGTCGCTTTTTATTGGGTTCAACAATCGTAATGGTTGAGCAAGCGGTTGCAAACGCACCTTGGCCAATTCTGGCCAACGGTCCCGAAGGCACACCACTAAAGCTTGGCCAGGCTATTTAAGCAACGGCTCTGTCTGTTTACACCAATCGGAATTTAATTAATGAATCGCGTTCTTGTTTTCTCAGGCTTGGCCATCATCAAACTCTTGGGCATTGCTTTGTTGGTGATGATGGTCGGTTGCAATCCAAAAACCGAGACAAAAAGCGGGAAAGAATCAGCTAAAGAAAATACTGCGCCCACCCCTATCCCAGCATCGCTACGCATCGAAACCAACGACCTTTACATTGTCAAAACCAACAATATCTCTGCAAGTATCACCATTAGTGGCACGCTTAAAGCACAAAAGCAAAGCTTAATTAAAAGCAAATCCGGCGGTGAAGTTATTTCTTTGGCGCTCAAAGACGGCGACTCGGTTAAAGCAGGCCAGCGGGTAGCACAAATTGACGATCTGGACGCAAAGTTACGATTAAATGAACGCATAGCCGCTCGCAAAGCGACCCAAGCGCAGCTTGAATTGGCACAACGGGTTTATCAAAATCAGCGGCAACTATTTGACAAAGGTTTTATTTCGCAAGCGGCGCTTGATAGTGCTCAGACTCAACTTGACGTTGCCCGCGCAAACTTAGAATCCGCGCAAGCCAGCTTAAAAGTTGTTGAAAAATCAATTAGCGATACCGTTTTAACTTCACCGATAAGTGGAATTGTTGCCGAAGTATTCGTACAAGTCGGAGAGAAGGTTGCCAGCGACGCCCGTGTGCTGTCAGTAGTTGATTTAAAGTCTATCGAGTTTGAAGCGAGTGTACCTGCCGATTTAATACTTGGTGTTAGCGTCGGTCAAACGGTGCCAATTCGCATTGACGGTGCGGCACAAGAATTTTTGGGGCGAGTAGAACGCATCAACCCCACAACACAAAGCGGATCACGCGCGATCCCAGTTCATGTTTCGTTGGGCCAAGGAGCCAGCAATTTAAGGGCCGGTATGTTTGCCGAGGGGCGTTTTGTCACTGCCCAAAAAAATAGTGTGATCGTAGTGCCAAGTGGCTCCATACGCGAAGCATCGGGACGCAAATTTGTTTACGTCATTGGCGCCGACTTGCAAATTCAAGAACGTAATGTGGAGGTAGGTCTTACTGACCCAAATGGCCTGTTAGGTGATCGAAAGGGGTTGACCGAGATTACCCAAGGATTAAAAAGCGATGAACAAATTATTGCAGGCAACCTTGGGCCGATTCGCCCTGGTACATTAATCGCACAAAGCAAGTAGAACTCTATGTGGTTTACCCGCGTCTCAATTGCCCACCCTGTTTTTGCCGTCATGATGATGCTGTCATTCGTCGTGCTTGGCCTATTTTCTTATTCCAAGTTACCAGTCGAACAATTTCCCGACATTAGTTTTCCAGTGGTGGTAATTTCAACGGAATACACGGGAGCTTCGCCCGATATTGTCGAGGCCGATGTTACGCGCCGAATCGAAGAGCAAGTCAATACAATTAGCGGGCTGAACACTTTGTCTTCACGCTCTTACGAAGGCGCATCCGTTGTTATCGCTCAGTTCGATCTGTCGGTCAATCCAGCGCGCGCTGCGCAAGACGTTCGTGAAAAACTAGCGCTTATAAAAGCTGGGTTTAAAGTGGGCATTAAAGAACCCATTGTTTCGCGCTTTAATCCGGACGAACAACCCATTATTTCACTTGCCCTGCGCTCCGATCAGCGCAGCGCCCGCGAACTTACTTTATTAGCCGATCAAGTTGTTAAACGTCGGCTTGAAAACGATAAAGGCGTGGGACGCGTCAGTCTTGTGGGCGGTGTTAAACGTGAAGTCCAAATTAGCATCGATCCCGCACGCCTTGAGGCCTTGCGGGTTGGCGTCGATCAAGTCGTGAATGCGCTGCGCGCCGAAAACCAAGAAGTACCTGCAGGCACTTTAGTCAGTGGCAATACCGAAACTGTAGTGCAAATTAAAGCACGTATTTTAAACGTCGCTGATTTTGAAAAAATTGTTGTCGCGCGCCGCGCTGGTCAAGCAATTATATTAGGCCAAATTGCGCGAATCGTCGATGGTCAAGAAGAAAGTGAAAGTGGGGCTTATATAAACGGTAGCCGCGCCGTAGCGCTCGACATCGTGAAGTCGCAAGGTGAAAACACAATTGCAGTTGTCGACGGAGTGCGCAAAACAATGGACGAACTCATGCGTACACTACCTGCTGACGTTCAACTAAGCGTAGTGCGCGATGCATCCACTTCAATTCGCAATTCGGTTAACAATGTAAAGCGCAACATTATCGAAGGTGCAGTGCTAACCATCGGAATCGTATTTTTATTTTTAGGCTCATGGCGCTCGACTGTTATTACAGGGCTCACTTTACCTATCGCATTAATTGGCACGTTTTTGGTTATGGGCGTAATGGGGTTTTCAATAAATGTCGTATCAATGTTGGCATTGTCGATTTGCGTAGGCTTACTAATTGATGATGCTATTGTGATTCGAGAAAACATCGTTAGACATCAAGCAATGGGCAAGCATCATCGCGATGCAGCGCTTGAAGGTACCGCAGAAATCGGAATGGCCGTTGTTGCTACAACGTTAACGATTGTTGCCGTATTTTTACCCATCGGTTATATGCAGGGGATTATTGGCCAGTTCTTCAAACAGTTTGGCATTACGGTTGCGTTTGCTGTACTGCTCTCGATGTTTGTCAGCTTTACCCTAGACCCGATGCTATCGTCTATTTGGAAAGACCCTGCCGTTCACGGTCAATTTGGTAAAGGCCCCATCGCTTGGGTTTTACGCAAATTTCAACAACTTATGACAGCCCTAGAGCACGGTTACTCGCGCTTACTGGACTGGGGACTTAATTGGCGTTGGCTAACCATGTTGCTTGCATTTATTACTCTGGCAATAGCAATCCCAATGACGAAATTTATTGGCAAAGAGTTCGTGCCACAAGCCGATAACAACGAGCTGTATATTCAGTTCTATACTCCCGTGGGATCATCGTTAGAATTCACGCAAAGCAAACTCAAACAAGTTGAAACCGTAGTGCGTAGCTTTGACGGCGTACTACAAACCTACGCCACAATTAACACTGGTATTACGCAAGGTAAAAATTACGCGACTATATTTGCGCGTCTTAAACCGCGTAACGAACGCAAGCTTTCGGTATTGGAAATGCGTGCGCCTGTACGCGATAACCTGAATCAAATTGCTGGAATTACCATCACCGATTTAGGCAATTTATCGGCCGTCGGGTCGGGCAAACCAATTCAGGTAAGCGTTCAGGGCCCCGATCAAAAGCAGCTCGAACGCATTGCGCAAGAATTGACTAGCAAACTTTCTGCCATCAGCGGCATTGTCGATTTGGACAGTAGTTCTAAACCTGCAAAACCGATTGTAGCGGTCGAACTAAATCGCTCGGCCGCGTCCGACTTAGGCGTGGGCGTCAATCAAGTTTCAATAGCTTTGCGTCCGTTATTGTCCGGCGAAATTGCAACCACTTGGAAAGCGGCAGACGACGAAAATTACGACGTTAAAGTGCGCCTATCAAGAGCCGCGCGCGACAATATTGATAGCCTAGGTCGCCTACCTATTACATCTACATTGCAAGACAGTGACGGCCCAAAAATGGTTCCGCTTAGGCAAATTGCTCAGCTAACTGAATCTATTGGCCCTAGCCAAATTAATCGTAGCGACCTTACCCGCGAAATTAAAATTAGTGCCAATGCTCAAGGGCGCGCACCGGGTACTGTGGGCGAAGAAGCGCAAGCGGCAGCAAAATCATTGGAAGCTTCGCTTCCTCCCGGTTACCGTTTTGTAACAGGCGGCGCCACCAAAGACATGATCGAAAGTTTTGGCTTTGCAGCCCAAGCGTTAGGCCTTGCGGTGGTTTTCATCTATATGATTTTGGCTTCGCAATTTGGTAGTTTTACCCAGCCAATCGCGATTATGTTGTCGCTCCCGCTTTCTTTAATTGGGGTTGTTGTAGCCTTGCTTGCTTGGCGCTCAAGTCTGAATATGTTCTCGGTAATCGGATTCATTTTGCTCATGGGATTAGTGACCAAAAACGCTATTCTTTTAGTCGACTTTGCAAATCAAGAACGTTTGCGGGGAATCGAAAAACGGCAAGCACTGCTAAATGCGGCCAAAGTTCGTTTGCGCCCCATTTTGATGACAACTTTAGCGATGGTGTTCGGCATGATTCCTTTAGCCCTAGGTATTGGCGAAGGAAGCGAGCAAAGAGCGCCGCTAGCCCATGCCGTCATCGGCGGAGTGATTGCTTCTACCCTCTTAACATTGCTCGTCGTTCCAGTGTTCTACTCATTATTGGACGGCGGTACCTCAAAAATCCGTGCAAAACTCAAAATTGCGATGAAGTACCCAAATTAGGGAATCAATTGCAGTGGGCGCATGTACCTACTCGCCTAGCCACAAATAAGCTCAAGAATTGTTAGAATTGGGTTATTCCTTAGCAAACTACGCAACCCGATAGAACAAAACATGGATTTCGAAAAAGCTCGCTTCAACATGATTGAACAACAAATCCGTCCTTGGGACGTTTTGGATCAATCGGTCTTAGATCTGTTGCAGTTGGTCAAACGCGAACAGTTTGTTCCTCAAGAACATCGCCAACTAGCATTTACAGATACCGACATCGCCCTTACACCGGCCGGAGCAAGTAAAGGCGAGGTTATTTTTTCTCCCAAGCTAGATGCTCGCGTTTTGCAAGAACTTAAAATTAAAAAATCCGATCGAATATTAGAAATAGGCACTGGTTCTGGGTATATGGCTGCTCTATTAACAAAAATGGCTGCCCATGTTGTTAGTTTAGAAAGTAACCCAATCATTGCGCAAATGGCCAAAGCCAATTTAGCCGCTGCAGGATTCCTAAGTACCGAATTAGTATTGGCTGATGCCAACACTTGGACTGACAACAGCACTTTTGATGTTATCGTTTTGTCAGGCTCGGTGGGCGTACTTAGCGACACTTGGTTGGATCGGTTAAATGCTGGTGGACGCTTAAGCGCTTATGTTGGATCAGCCCCTGTAATGCAAGCCCGAATTTATCAACGTGGCAATGAGGGCCCTGCGATCCATAAAACTATATTCGAAACCAATGTACCGCGATTACACGGTTTTGCAGAACCCAAGAAATTTGTGTTCTAGAACGTGAAAACTATTACGGCACTTGAGCTTTCGCAATGGTTAAACCCAAGTGCGGGCGCAACATTAATATCAACACCAACCTCAAACAGGCCAATTATTTTGGATGTTCGCGAGCAATGGGAGTGGGAACTAGCGCACATCGATACTAGTACCCACATCCCAATGGGCGAAATTACCTCGCGCTTTAGCGAACTCGATAATAGCCAAACAGTTGTGTGTGTTTGTCATCACGGAATGCGCTCAATGCAAGTTGCAATGTATTTAGAGCGACAAGGGTTTAGTACTATTTTTAATTTGACCGGTGGCATTGATGCTTGGTCAAACGACGTGGACCCAAACAAGGCACGTTACTAGCAAGTAGCTAGACTGGGTTAGCTAAACTTCAGTTAGCTAAATCGAGTTAGCCAAACAATGAAAGTGAGTTACCCAATGCAGGCTAAGTTACAAACAAGTTTAATGCAAACCGCCCCATCGTTACTAAAATTAGCCCGTTCGGTATTTTTTGTATCGGCTGCTTGCTTGGGGCCACTACAGACCGCCGCCGCAACTGAACTTACAACTGTCTGGGAACAAGCACTCAACCACGATGCTCAACTTAAAGCATCGCAAGCTCAAATTACAGCCGCCAAGGAACGTACATTCCAAGCCAATTCGGCTAATGGCTTAAACGTTAGCGCAACCGCCAGCGCTATCGAATCGCTTACAGACACCAATAAAACTGCCAATAATTTTTCGTTCAATCCTAGTATTGGAGCGCAGTTAAATTACCCACTGTATCGCCCGCAAAATTTAGCCAATATTGAATCGAGTAAGTTGCAACTGTTGCTAAGCGAAACACAACTGGCCCAAGCCGAGATGGAATTGATGGTGCGTGTTTCTCAGGCCTATTTTGATGTTTTAGCGGCACAAGATTCAATTGCTTTGTTACGTGCACAAAAGCGTGCCATCTCTGAGCAACTGGCTTCAGCCAAACGCAACTTTGAAGTAGGTACAGCCACAATTACAGACCAACAAGAAGCACAGGCAAGGTTCGATCTTGTAATCGCGCAAGAAATTGCTGCTGAAAACGATCTTGATGTTAAAAAAGCCGCTTTGGCCACATTGACCGGTCAAGCCACTGAAAAGGTTCGCGGTTTAGCTGCTAAAAATAATACGTTGCCGACCTTGACTGAGCCTGAGGCCCAATGGGTCGCCCAAGCTGGCGAATCAAGCTTTGCTGTACGTTTATCCAAAGTAGCGACCGAACTGGCTAAACGTGAGATTGATCGCTCTGTCGCCGCAAAAAAACCGACGGTTGATATTGTCAGCAACCTTGGACTTTCGCGAAGTTCGTCTACGATTCCGGGTTTAATTAGCCGGAGTGCTTCAGCAGGAGTTCAAATGACCGTGCCCATCTTTAACGGCGGCGCACTCGATTCACGTCAGCGTGAAGCCATCGCATTGCTGGACAAATCAGAAAATGAACTGTTGGCGAATCAGCGCGTTGCGGCGCAAGCAAGCCGCTCTGTGTACAAAAAATTGTCGTCTGGTATTGCGCAAGTTAAGGCTTTGCAACAGGCAGAAAAAAGTAGCCAACTCGCGCTCGATTCAAACCAACTAGGCTACCAAGTTGGTGTTCGCATTAATATCGATGTGCTCAATGCACAGCAACAATTGTTTTCAACACAACGCGATTTGGCCCGTGCTCGCTACGAAGTTCTGTTGGATAATTTAAGACTGCGCCAAGCCGTTGGAACGCTTAATGCGACCGATTTAAAAGCAGTATCTGCTCTACTGACTGAAGAACGTTAGCCGTCGCGCCCTGGTGGCTTTTAATCATTTGAAGCCCCGCCTGAACCATGAGCAATCGCTCTGAAGGCGATCGCGCCAAAGCAATCGCACCATCAATCGCTTCTTGAAAACTTTCTACACGTAAAATTGCGCCAGCTGCTTGGGCATCAATGGTGGCTTGATTAAAGTTGTAAGTGGACGGACCAACAACCATTGGACAACCACAAGCCAAAGACTCAATTAAATTTTGCCCACCAAAATTAAGTAACGAACCACCTAAAATAGAAACGTCACTAAACGCATAGTAATACGGCATTTCACCCATGGTGTCACCCAACATCATGTTGGCTTGTTTTAATTGCTGCAAACTAAACGACTGGCTACGCCTAACCACTTGCAGACCTCGTTCGGCAGCTAATGCAGCGACATCATCAAAACGCTCTGGATGCCGGGGTACAACAACCAACAATAATTGGCTGTGATCCACTTTTCGCCACAAATCTAAAAACTGTTTTTCTTCACCTTCACGCGATATTGCAAGCAAGACAACCACGCGTTGATCAGAAAATTCGCGCCGTAAATTTTCGCGCATGGTCATACCAAGGCTTAACAAACTTGGGGTCGGTTCAATTTCGTATTTTAAATTGCCCATCACTTGCAGCTGGGTTACGCCAAGCGCACTTAAGCGTTGCGCGTCGCCTACCGTTTGAGCCAGCACTTTAGAAAAACTAGCTAATGCCGGTTTTATTAAAGCAGACCACCGTTGTGCTTTTTGTAACGATTTTTCTGAAAGTCGAGCATTGGCCAGCAACAACGGGATGCCGCGTTTTTGCGCTTGAAAACACAGTTGTGGCCACACTTCAGTTTCCATAACGATGCCCAACTTTGGTTGCCAGTAGTCTAGAAAGAGCTGCGGAGCCTTTGCCGTATCGTAGGGCAAATAACATTGGAAAATACGCCCTTTCCCAATTGCTTCGATGATTGCAGCCCCAGCCTCACGGCCTGTGGGCGTCATGTGGGTTAGCAACAAATCATGCTGTGGGAAATACTGCAGTAGCTTGGAAATTAACGGCTGCGCGGCGCGTGTTTCACCTAACGAAACTGCATGCAACCAGATTAGGCCGGCTGTGTTTTTTGAAGAACTCAGATGAGCAGAGCGGTCAAAAGCGCTGCCCCAACGCTCGCTGTGATGCAACGCATAAGCGGGATTTTTTTTTGCCCGCCAGCTTAAGTAAAGCATCACCAGTGGCTTTGCCAGCCACCAAAAAAATGCGTATAGCTTTAGCGCCAAAACTATCGCCTTAGGGACTTAAGTACAACTAGAATCCTACGACCATGGTTGGTTTCACAGCGAGTAACGCTTGCTTAAATTGAGCCTGAATACGCGCCAAAGCAGTATCGTTGTCAGCCTCAAATCTTAAAACCAAAACGGGTGTCGTGTTTGAAGAACGTACCAAACCGAATCCATCTGAATATTCGACTCGAAGACCATCGATATCAATGATTTCAGTGGCACCTTCGAATTTAGCGGTTTGCTTCAAAGCGGTCACTAGCGTCTGGTTCTCGCCCTCGGCACAGGCAATATTTAATTCGGGCGTTGTAAATGAATCGGGTAGAGCATCCAAAACAGCTGAGGGGTTTACCGATCGACTCAAAATTTCAAGCAGGCGTGCAGCGGTATATAAACCATCATCAAATCCGTACCAACGATCGTTAAAGAAAGTATGCCCACTCATCTCGCCGGCCATTGCTGCACCGGTTTCTTTTAGTTTCGCCTTGATTAACGAATGTCCAGTTTTCCACATCAATGGTCGGCCACCCGCTTCGCGAACAACCTGTGCTACTAAGCGGCTGCACTTTACGTCAAAGATAATTTGCGCGTTAGGTTGTTTACTTAAAATATCACGGGCATACAGCATTAATTGACGATCGGGCCAAATGACATTACCTTCTTTGGTCACTACGCCAAGACGATCACCGTCGCCGTCAAAGGCTAGACCTAGCTCGGCATCCGAAGTTTTTAATGCAGCAATCAAGTCTTGCAAATTCTCTAAATGCGCCGGATCTGGATGATGGTTGGGAAAGGTTCCATCTACATCACAAAACAACTCGGTGACATCGCAACCGAGCGCGCGCAACAATTCTCCGGCATAAGCACCTGGCGCACCGTTGCCGCAATCAACAATAACTTTCATTCTCCGGGACAGCTTGACGTCGGAAGTGACCCGCTCTTTATACGCGGGCCAGACTACTTGGCGTGACTCGCTAGCTGGTTTTGCCGCAACGGGCTGAGCAGTTAAACCAGTGGCTATTTTTTGATAAAGCGATTGAATCGTGTCGCCATACAAAGCGCCTCCATCCAAAACCATTTTTAACCCGTTGTACTCGGGCGGATTATGGCTTCCGGTAATCATAATGCCGGTCCCCGTATTAAAGTGATGGTTTGCGAAGTAAACCAAGGGCGTGGCAACCATGCCAATATCAATCACTTCAAGTCCTTGGTCGCGTAAACCGGCCGACAAAGCGGTAATAAACGCTGGACCGGAAAGACGCCCATCGCGACCGACAACAACGCTTTTAATGCCCTTTTCTAGCGCAAGCAAACCAAATGCGCGCCCGATATGAGTAACCACTTCCTCGGTTAAGGTTTTATCGACAATGCCACGCACATCGTAGGCTTTGAAAATAGATGGACTTAAATTAGCTATAGGTGAATTCATGCGGCTTTCAACTTGTTAGGCTCAGAATTTGGCAAACCAAAAAAGCGAGCGGGCAAAAAAGGGAGATCTCAATGTTAATCTAGCCATTTTAACGCGTGGCAACTCCTTGCATAAGAAGTTTGTCTCGAAATTGGCAATATTGTGAATAAAAAAATAACGGTATCTTTAGTTAGCCACCAACAAATTGAGCTCTGCCAGTCATTAGTTACGCGATTAAACAACTATTGCAGCGAACACATTAGGCAAATTGTGCTGACACACAACATGCCAGAAAACCAACAAATCTATTCGGAAAAAATCGAATTAATCGATATTTTTAATCAGCGACCGAAAGGCTTTGGAGCGAATCATAATCAAGCCGTCACAAAAATTTCCACGCCATTTGCTTTAATCATTAATCCCGATATTTTGTTTGAATACGACTTTCTTGCGCCTCAGTTGGATTGGTTTGAAAAGGCAAATGAAACAGACGAGTCGCCGTTAGCAATGACCAGCCCGGTTGTTATGAACCCAGACGCAAGCCAAGCAAATTTTGCTCGAAACCTATACACACCGAGCGAAATTTGGACGCAACGTAAGCTAAAAATGCCGGTGCAATTTAAGCAAGCCGCTTGGTTAGCCGGTATGTGTTGGCTTGTAAAAACCGACCGATTTAACAATATCGCGGGCTTTGACGAGCGTTTTTTTATGTATTGCGAAGACACCGACTTTTGCGCTCGACTACGACTGGCAGGCGATGAATTTGAAGTGTGTATCGATAGCATCGTAATTCATGACGCTAGGCGTTCAAGCCAACATTCACTTAAGTACACGCTTATTCATTTACAGTCAGCGTTACGGTTGTGGAGCTCGAAAAGCTTTTGGCTTTACAAGGCCTGGCTAAAAAACAAACGCCTAAAAAACTAACGCAGACTGCACCAACAAAAAGTCAGAAACTAAGAACGTGCACTATAGTTACGTTCAATCCAAGTGCGATACGAACCGTCCATAATCGCGCGCCACCAAGCTTCATTTGTTAAATACCAGTGAACGGTTGAATGCAAACCTTGTTCAAAAGTACGTAACGCTTTGTAGCCCAATTCATTACGAATTTTAGTTTCATCAATTGCGTAACGGCGATCATGCCCCGGACGGTCTTTGACCCAAGTTTTTAAGCTGTCTGTTTTTAAACCTTTTGCAGCCGGTGCATCAGGAAAGCGTGTTCGCAAATCAGGGTCTTGTGCAAAGGCTTGATCAACTAAACGGCACAACGTTTCTATTACCGTTAAATTGGGTAACTCTTCGCCACCGCCCACGTTATAAACCTCACCTATCCGTCCGTTTTGTAAAATCAAATCAATGGCTCGGCAGTGGTCTTCAACGTGCAACCAATCACGCACGTTTTGCCCGTCTCCATAAATAGGTAAAGGTCTTCCGTGCAAGGCATTTAACAAAAATAATGGGATCAGTTTTTCTGGAAACTGTAGCGGTCCATAATTATTTGAACAATTTGAAGTCGTTACTTTCAAACCATAAGTATGGTAATAAGCCCTTACTAAATGATCCGAACCAGCTTTACTGGCAGAGTAAGGTGAATTCGGCGCATAGGGTGTCTTTTCTGAGAACGCTGGATCATCAGCTTCGAGCGAACCATACACTTCATCGGTAGAGACATGGTGAAAACGATGCTCTACTCCACCCAGTTCATCTAGCCAAACTTTCTTTGCTGCCTTTAACAACGAATGCGTACCAATAATATTAGTTTCGATAAACGCATCAGGTCCGTGAATCGAGCGATCAACATGACTTTCTGCAGCGAAGTGAACCATCGTGGTGATCTTCTCATCGCGAAGTATTGATTGGACCAAATCACTATCGTTAATGCTGCCTTGATGCAAGCGTACCCGAGCAACGCCTTCGAGACTTTGTGCATTGCCCGCATAGGTGAGCGAATCTAATACAATGATCGACCCATCTTGATGTTGTTGGGTCCAATAGCGCACAAAATTTGCGCCGATAAAACCGGCACCGCCGGTGACTAGAATTTTAGCCATGTTGTAGTTCTTTCAATTGCTGAAGCATTTTTCTTAGCTGAACACGCCAATGGGTTTGACCTTGGGCCAAGGCCCAACCAGAGCTGCGATTCATTACACTAAATGAAGGTCGCCGAGCCGGAGTTGGGTATTGAGAAGCTGGTATCGGATGAATTGCAATTGGTTTAGCTAACAAACCAATTGCTAACGCGTCTTCTTGGATCGCCACAGCAAAGTCGTACCAACTTGCAGTGCCTGCGTCAGCAAAGTGGACAATTCCTGTTCGTATATCGTCACCTTGTGCGACAACCGCTTTCCAAACACATTGCGCCAAACTATGTGCCCAAGTTGGCGTGCCGATTTGATCAGAAACTACATTGAGTGTTTCACGCTCGGCCATTAGCTTAACCATTGTTTTTGGGAAATTTCCGCCGTGAACTGAATACACCCACGAGGTACGAATGACCAAAGATTGCTCTGGGTACGCTTCGAGTACCGCTTTTTCGCCCGCCAACTTTGAGGCGCCGTAAACGCTTAAAGGATTAGGAATCGATTGCGGCTCGTAAGGGGTTCCTTGGCCGCCGTCAAAAACAAAATCGGTCGATATTTGTATAAAGCGAGCATTTTGCTTTTTAGCCAGCAGCGCTAATTGACCAGGCGCATTTCCATTGGCATTAAATGCTGTTGCCTGATCAGTTTCGGCTTTATCAACGGCGGTGTAAGCCGCGCAGTTAATAACGCAGTCAAATTGATGTTGCGCGAACAACTGCAACACTTGATCTTGATTGGTTAAATCGAACTCTGGCAAATCGACCAAAGTAACACTATGCACACTAGTGGGCTGACACCGTTGAAGCTCCCACCCAAGCTGACCTTTGCTGCCAGTGATCAGTACCTTCAAGAAAACACCTCGGCACTTGAAAGCACAAACCCAGCTTTATCTTTAGCGCTGAGCGTTGGCGCGGTATCCCCAATGGGCCATTCAATTTTTAAGCTAGGGTCATTCCATAGCAATGATCTTTCGAACTCAGGCGCGTAGTACTCGGTGCACTTATACACAAAGTCCGCCGACTCACTCATCACATAAAACCCATGCGCGAAACCAGGCGGGATCCAAACTAACCGCTTATTTTCTGCCGATAACACAACGCCAACATGCTGACCAAAAGTCGGGGACTTCGCGCGCAAATCGACAGCCACATCGTAGACTTGCCCGCTTGTAACGCGCACTAATTTTCCTTGCGGGTTTTGAATTTGATAATGCAGCCCGCGCAGTATTCCGTGGGCAGAGCGCGAATGATTGTCTTGTACAAACTTCAAATCAAGACCCAAACTTGCAAACGCATTGACATTCCAAGTCTCTAGAAAAAAACCTCGTTCATCACCAAACACTTTTGGTTCGATAATTTTTAAATCGGCAATCGCAGTGTCAATAATTTTCATAGTTTTTAAATCGAAGGATGACTTAACACCCGCATCAAATAGTGGCCGTAACCACTTTTCAATTGCTCTTGCGCCAACACAGTGAGCTGATCAGCCGTAATAAACCCGTGGCGAAATGCGATCTCTTCGGGGCAGCAAACTTTTAACCCTTGCCGTTCTTCAATAACACGTACAAATTGCGCCGCATCGATAAGCGAAGCATAAGTTCCTGTGTCTAACCAAGCATAGCCCCGCCCCATCATTTCAACATTTAACTGCCCATTTTGAAGGTAATGTTGATTGACCGTTGTAATTTCTAACTCGCCGCGCGCCGAAGGTTTAATTGATTTCGCTATGTCTACAACTTGGTGGTCGTAAAAATATAAGCCGGTTACTGCATAGTTAGACTGTGGAACTAGCGGTTTTTCTTCGATGGACTGAGCCCGACCTTGCGCATCGAAACTAACAACACCATAACGCTCCGGATCATTGACATAGTAGCCAAACACCGTAGCCCCATTGTCACGCGCGATTGCTTTGCCAAGCAATCCTGGTAAATCATGTCCATAAAAAATATTGTCCCCGAGAACCAAGCAACTCGGCCCGTTATCGATGAATTTCTCGCCAATTAAAAACGCTTGGGCTAGGCCACCCGGCTCAGGCTGAATCGCATATTCAAAATTCATACCCCACTGGCTACCGTCTCCCAAAAGACGCTGAAAAGAAGGCGTGTCATGCGGAGTGCTAATAATCAAAACATCCCGAATGCCGGCCATCATCAAAACGGACAAAGGATAGTAAATCATTGGCTTGTCGTAAATTGGCATGAGTTGCTTTGAGATTACGCGGGTAATCGGGTTCAAGCGAGTCCCACTGCCACCAGCCAAGACGATACCTTTAACGGTTTTTTTCATTGTCGACGGGCTTTTTTCATTGAATTTGTTAGGACTAAAGATTAAGCGCCGTATTCTAGTTAAAATTTGCCAAAGAAACCAACGTAAACTCTAAAATTGCAAAAATCTAAAGTCTTTATCAGTGGATCAAATGGCTGGATTGGCCAAGCTTTGCAAAATACCTTAATGCAAAGAAATGTTGCTACTGAGGGCATCGATCGAACAAATTTGCAAAACTTTGCAACCAGACTCAATGTTTCCGATGAAACTAGCGGCAACAAAATTGTTGTTCACTGTGCGGGATTGGCACACCAACCTAAAAACACTCCTTACAGCAAAATGCTCGAAGCAAACGCGCAACTACCGGCTCAACTAGCGGCAATCGCAAGGGATGCTGCGGTGGATACGTTTGTTCTAATAAGTTCAGCCAAAGTAATGGGTGACTTTAGCGATGCAGGGTTTGTAGAAACCGATTCGTGCAAACCAATAGGTGCTTACGCTCAATCAAAACTGGTCGGAGAAGTTCAAGTAAGGTCGGTACTAAAAAATTCAAAGACTCGGCTCATTATTGTTCGCCCGCCGTTAGTTTACGGCCCCGGTGTGCAAGCAAATTTTCTTAGTTTGATACGCTTGGCCTATTCTGGTCTACCGCTACCACTTTTAAATGCAAACCAACCGCGTTCAATTATCTACATCGAGAATTTAATTTTGATCGTTTTGGATTTAATAAATAACCCGAATGCAAATGGATGCTACTTGGTGAGTGATCAAGAATCTTTAAGTACCGCTGAGTGGATAAAGCGACTTCGGACAGAATTTGCGCTGCCGACCCGCCTTTTTTCTGGGCCAACAAAGTTAATGCGCTTTGGCTCAAGTTTAATAGGGCAATCTAGCAAGTTCGAACGATTGTTTGACCCATTTTTGCTAAACACAAAAAAACTTGCCGCGCTAGGTATTGAACCAAAAATAGACAACACACAAAGCATTAGTCTGACTGCGCAGTGGTTTAAATTGCAGCAAAATCAACTGGTCAAGCTAAAAAAATAATGTCGCTAATTCAAAATTTTAGCTATGCAATTTTGGGGTGCTTGGTTACCGGAATTATCCTTCAGCTTTTGTTAAAAAGTCAGTTTGTTCAAACACTTTTAGACAAACCCAATCATCGCTCATTACATACAGTACCAACTCCACGCATTGGTGGTTTAGTTTTTGTTCCAGTTAGCGCTTTGCTAGGTCTAACTATCCAATTCGACAAACTAAGCAACTTAATTTTGATCGCTCCATTTACCATCGCGGTTTTTTTTATTTTTATCTTAGGGGTTATTGACGATCGTCGGGGTTTGTCTGCATCAAGACGCTTATTCCTACAATTTGTAAGTGCAACCATATGCTGTTTTGGGATTTTTCTAGCAACTAAAAGTCTAGGCATCGTTAACATAATTGGGGACTCTTTTAACCCTTGGTTCTACTTAGCTAGTTTGTTAGCAATTGTTTTAATTACGTGGTCAATTAATCTAGTCAATTTTATGGATGGCGCAAACGGATTAGTAGCATCGGTTAGCATTGTTGGACTTGCCTGTTTATCACTGTTAATCCCTGATCAAAAAGTACGAATCAGCGTTCTTGTACTCGTTGGAAGCCTAATTGCATTTCTCTATTTCAATTTAGTCGCCAAAAAAATATTTATGGGCGACGCCGGATCAACCTGCTTGGGCCTGACTCTTGGAACACTTTGTATTTGGGGCGTTATCGCACAATACTGGAATTGGACAGTCGCACTAATTACCTTCGCGCCACTTTTATTTGATGCTTCGTTAACATTGCTCCGCCGAATCTTAAAGCGCGAACGATTTTGGGAGGGGCATCGAAGTCATCTGTACCAACGATTAATTTCCGAGGGTAACTTTTCTCATCTGCGCGTCAGTGTTTGCTACTCCTTGGCAAGTGCAACTGGTTTTTTCATTATTTACGCCACCCTAGCATCATCACTTTTGATGAGATATTCAGCCGCAGTATTAGTGGGCGTAACTTACATTTGCACTTATTACATTTTGAATCGTTGGATCAGCGCAAAGAAGTGAGTTTTCGCTAAGCAAAATCGCCCTATGCGAATAGAATGACTGACTTGTCAAGATTGTCGAATGCAAAACATTGTTTAAAATAAATCCACGAGCACTAACTGCGATAGCCCACGACCTGACATGGTCGGCATTGGTCTGGATTGCAATTACGTATTTAATCCAAGGTGTTGGCAACAGACTTAATTTTGGCGATTTGGCGATATCCGCATTGCCAATGGTTTTAAGTATCCAAATGTGTTGCAACTTAGCCTTCGGGCTTTATCAGGGTATGTGGCGTTACGCCAGTTGGCACGACTTAAAACGAATTACCCTCACTGCAACTTGCGCAACTGCGATTATTTATGGGTTAATTTTAATTTGGAGGCCCACGGCCAGCATTCAAAAAATTGCCTTTGTTATTTATCCATTTTTACTAATCTTTTTTATGGCAGCGGGGCGAATTGCCTATCGTTGGTGGAAAACCGAAAGACCCAACTACCTTGATCAAAAAGAAGCAGAGCCTGTGTTACTGCTTAGCGAGGGCGAGTTTTCACTTAGCTTGCTGTCTGAAATACAACGGAGCCCAAGTTTTGCTCTGATTGGAATTTTAATGCGCGACGCGGCCAGTGTTGGTCGTTCAATATCAGGTGTACCCGTCGTTGGCATGTGGGGCGAACTGGCTTTGGTAACGCAACGCATGGGCGTTCGCCGGATTATCTTGTCAGACAAAGGTTTAGATCACGACAGCCGACGTTACGCCTTCCAACTTTCCGAGGCCGCACATACCAAACTAATGCTGTTACCTGACGTGGATGATCTGGTCAGTGGGCGCTTGAAATACTCAGAAATGCGCGAAGTAGAACTCGACGATTTACTCGGTCGCGATCCGGTGCAACTTGATGCAAAAGGTTTGGCTCAATTGATCGGCGATAAGATTGTTTTGGTGACCGGTGCTGGTGGCTCCATTGGCTCAGAGTTATGCCGCCAAATCGCTCGATTTAACCCCGGTCTTTTAGTAATGTTCGACCAGAACGAGTTTGCGCTTTATGCCATTGAAGAAGAGTTTGCGCGTCGCTTTCCCAATGTGGCAATTACCGCAATTATTGGCGATATTAAAGATCAGTTGCGTGTTGAAGAAATGTTTGAACGTTACCACCCACGCGTTGTATTTCACGCCGCCGCTTACAAACACGTTCCTTTGATGGAAAACGAAAATTCTTGGGAAGCAGTGCGTAATAATGCATTGGGAACTTTAGTCCTAATGGATGCAATCGCAATGTACCCGGTCGAAAAAGTAGTTTTCGTTTCGACCGATAAAGCTGTTAACCCAACCAGCGTGATGGGTGCATCAAAACGGTTAGCCGAAATGTTGCTGCAACGTTGGAACCATCGCGTCGACACGCATACAGTGATCGTGCGATTTGGTAACGTCTTGGGATCGACCGGTAGCGTTGTACCCAAGTTTCAGCAACAAATTTCCGCTGGTGGTCCAATCACGGTGACCCACCCTGAAATGCGGCGCTATTTCATGTCAGTCAGCGAAGCAACCCAATTAGTGTTGCAAGCCGCTTTAATGGGTGAAGGTGGCGAAATTTTCGTTTTGGACATGGGTAAACCCGTAAAAATTGTTGACCTTGCGCGCGATTTAATTCGTTTGTCCGGAAAAACCGAGAGTGAGATAAAAATAGAATTCACTGGCCTGCGAGCCGGTGAAAAGTTGTACGAAGAGTTGCTAGCAAGCGACGAGTCAACATTAGCGACACGCCACCCAAAATTGCGTATTGCAAAGGTTGATCACTTAGCTACCGCCGAATGGGAGCGACGTGCAGTTACTTGGTTGCGAGCCGAGGGTATGCACAACCCAAACGATGTAAAGGCGCGCCTTAGAATGTTGATCAACGAATATCGACCGAGCGCAGAGCAAACGGGTAAAGTAATCCCTCTTAAAGCGGCCAGTATTCGGATTTAGCTCACCAAAATGAATTTGCTAAGTGAATCGAATTTACCTTTTGCGATCGGCGATTTGCAAGGGTGCTGCGGTGAGTTGCAGTTACTTTTAAAAGCTATTCGTTACGAGGAACACAACCGCCCAATTTGGTTTGCAGGGGACTTAGTTAATCGGGGGCCAAAGTCGCTGCAGACACTGCGTGTTTTGATGGGCCTTGGCGAACGCGCATCGGTGGTACTTGGCAATCACGATTTGCATTTGCTGGCGATGGCCGCAGGTATTCGCAAACCAAAATCAAACGATACCGCAGTCGAAATTTTAGCGGCACCGGATGGCCATCAAATTATTGATTGGCTACGAAAGCAACCGTTAGCAATTTATAGCAACAACTATTTAATGGTTCATGCTGGGCTCTACCCTTGGTGGACCGTTCAGCAACTGTTAACACTGACCAAAGAGGTCGAAACCGAGCTAGCAAGCGATCACTGGGCTACTTTTTTATCGAAACTTTACGGCAACACACCTGCCCGTTGGCAAGACGAACTGGAGGGCGCTGAACGCACTAGGTTTATCATTAATGCTTGCACGCGAATGCGGTTTGTCGATACGTTGGGCAATCTCGAACTAGATACTAAAGAAAGTGCCCTCCAGTTGCCGGCTGGTTATGCCGCTTGGTTCTCTCACCCGAATATTAGCGCTTTAGAAACGACTGTTATCTTTGGGCACTGGTCAACACAAGGGCTGTTGCTAAACAAAAACGTCATTGGGTTGGACACTGGTTGCGTATGGGGTGGCAAGTTGACAGCGGTCGATTTATCCAATCGAAAATTAACGCAAGTTAATTGCGCGCAGCATCAAGTGCCTGGCTAATTTGTTGCTGCGTGGCTTCGCACAGCTCATGGCGGGTTTGTTCAGTTACCGTAATGGTCTGAGTAATAATTAGGTTAGCAATTATTTTTGGCTGACTCATTATTTTTATTGCCGAAGCTACAAAGGTCGTGTCGCCAATAAACTGAACCGCATCAGCAACCTTGCCATCACTTTTTTTATAAGCAAGACCCAAGGGCACTATCGACGCTTTACTGGTTACCGCAGCTTGTAAAAAATTGGAATGAAACGGTTGCAACGAATACATATCGCCCGTCGTTCCCTCCGGAAATACTGCAACAATGCCTTGCCTTGTTAGCCTATCAGCCATGACCTGCAGCACTTCGCGAACCGCCGTGCGACGACTTCGTTCAACAAAAATAGTACCCGAACGATCGCACAACAAACCAACCAAAGGCCAAGAGCGAATATCACTTTTCGCTACAAAGTGCGCCGGTTGAATTGCGTTAATTACAAAAATATCTAACCAAGAAACATGATTGGCTGCAAGCAACACGGGCCCCGAAACTGATGATAATGTTTGCGCATCAGCAAGCTTTAATTCTTGCGGAACAACACCGACCGATGTAAGTAACCAACCCGACCAACGTTTTATCATCAGCCGCTGACGTGCATACTCCCACCGTGGAAATAGCACAAATAAAATAAACAGCCCCAGCAACAATAAAAAAATCATGGCGGGCAAACGCACGGCGACGCGTAGCAATTTCATGGCTTGTTTTACTGCAGTGTAAACACTGGGCGACCGCCTACGAACACCTTCTTAATTACGCCTAGTAGCTCTTGCTTTCCATAGGGGGTATGTTTGCCTTGGCTTTTCAATCGTGCAGCTGCTGGGGTCCAATGCGCGTTGGCATCAAAGATAACGACATCGGCTAAACAACCCACTTTTAAAGTACCTGCCATTAAGGCGCTATCAGCCGCTGTTTTAGTGTTCAACTGTTTTTTTATGGCCATGTTTGCAATAATTTGCGCAGGGTGATCAGTAATACAAGCTAAGACCGTAGCAAACGGTAATTTACTTTGCTCTGCTAACTTTAGGGCTAAAGGCAACAGTAACTCTAGGCCAGTAAGCCCTGGCTCTGCGTCGGCAAAAGGCAGTAGTTTTGCATCATCATCTACCGGTGTATGGTCCGAGCAAATTGCATCGATCGTTCCATCGGCAATACCCGCCCAAATAGCGTCACGATCACGTTGGGCACGCAGCGGCGGGGTTACCCGATAATTGGTATCAAAATAACCGATATCTATATCGGTAAGCAGCGTCTGGTAAATCGAAACATCGGCAGTTATTGGCAGCCCTTCGGCCTTTGCCTTGCGAACTAAGTCGATTCCTGCTGCAGACGATAATCTGCAAAAGTGCAATTGGCACTCGGTCGTACGCACCAACTCTAATAAAGTTTGAACCGCGATCACTTCGGCACTAACCGAAATCCCACTTAAACCTAAGCGCGAAGCGACAGCACCAGAATGCGCCACGCCTCCACGACCAAGATACGGATCGGTGGGTTGCATCCAAATTGAAAAACCAAAAGACTTTGCATATTGCATGGCGCGCAAAATAACTTGCGTATCAAACATTGGCTCGTTCACTTGCGTAAAGCCGACACAACCGGCTTCGCTTAGCTCGGCCATCTCAGTCAACACATCGCCTTTTAGCCCAAGCGTTAATGCCCCTAAAGGATAGACGCGCGCTAGGTTTAAGCTTTGCGTGCGAAACTTCAACATTTTGACCAATCCCGGTTCATCAAGTGTTGGGTCGGTATCAGGCGGGCAGGCCAACGAAGTAACACCGCCAGCAACCGCAGCTTGTAATTCGCTTTCTAATGCTGATTTAAACTCAAAGCCGGGTTCGCGTAACCGAGCAGATAAATCAACTAAACCGGGCAACACCCAGCAACCCTGTGCATTATGAATTTGATCCGCAACAAATCCTTTCGGTGCTAGATCAATGCCGACAATTGTTTCGTTTTCGAGGTACACGGAGGCAATCTTGTCGAGCCCGCTTGCAGGGTCTATTACGCGACCACCTTCTATTATTTGTTTCATCTTAGTGCCTCGCCACTGTGCTTAAAACAGCCATTCGCACTGCAATTCCAAATGTAACTTGATTCAAAATAACCGCTTGTGGACCATCGGCTACTGCGCTGTCAATTTCGACGCCGCGATTCATTGGCCCCGGATGCATAACGATTGCATCGGGTTTGGCATGCGCTAGTTTTTCTGCAGTGAGTCCGTAATGCTTAAAGTACTCGCCAGCGCTTGGTAGCAAAGCCCCGCGCATTCGTTCGTTTTGCAGGCGCAACATAATAACGACATCGACATCTTTTAAACCTTTTGCCATATCGGTAAACACGCGCACGCCCATTTGCTCCAAGCCGCTAGGTAACAAAGTTAACGGACCAATCGCACGAACCTCCGGCACACCCAATGTCGTCAATGCGTGAATATCGCTGCGCGCAACGCGCGAGTGCAAAATATCGCCAACGATTGCCACGCGTAAATTAGTGAAGTCTTTTTTAAAGTGCCGGATCGTGTACATATCCAACAAAGCTTGCGTTGGATGCGCATGGCGACCGTCGCCTGCATTAATGACGTGCACATGCGGAGCTACGTGCTGGGCAATTAAGTAGGGCGCGCCACTTGAGGCATGACGCACTACAAAAATATCGGCTTGCATTGCGGCTAAATTATCGATGGTATCCAGTAGCGACTCGCCCTTGGATGCCGAAGACGCGTTAATGTTTAAATTAAAAACATCTGCCGATAGTCGTTGGGCAGCAATATCGAAAGTTGTACGGGTACGGGTGGAGTTTTCGAAGAACAAATTAAACACACTTTTACCGCGCAACAAGGGCAGCTTTTTTACTTCGCGATCATTGACGTTTAAAAATCCAGCAGCGGTATCAAGTAACTGAATTACATTTGCTTTAGGCAAACCTTCGGTCGTTAACAGGTGCTTTAACTCACCATGCTCGTTTAATTGGGGATGTCGCTTCATTCGGTCCTCAAATGTAGTTGGCCGCTAGTGGTCATCGATAAAACAAACGATTGGTCTACCGCGATGGGGTGAACCCCACCAACAAACCGTGCCGCAACCGGTAACTCGCGCCCGCCTCTATCAATTAACACAGCCATTTCAATGCGTGCGGCGCGACCATAATCGTAAAGCTCGTTCAATACAGCTCGCACTGTGCGGCCCGTAAACAAAATATCGTCGACCACAATAATGTCGGCGCTATTAATATCAAAATTTAATACGGTTGGTTTGCCGTTAGCAGGCAAGCCACGCTGGTTGTAATCATCGCGATGAAATTGACTGGACAAAAATCCCAGCGGAGTTGATAACTTCAGGTCAGCGTGCAAGCGCTCGGCAATCCAAGCACCGCCGGTGTACACACCAATCAAATGCGGCAGGCGTTTCTCTTGAGTAATCGCTAGAGCAATCGATTCTTTCAAGTGCTTATACAACTGCTCGGCGTCAGGGCATTGAGAAGCATTTTGGTTAATAGTCATGGTTGATTCGAGAGAGATGTTTGAGCAAAATATTGCTCGGCAATTAGGGCCGCAGCGGCAGCGTCCAAACCACCAGCAGAACCCTTAGTTGAAACTTGGTTTTTTATTTCTTGCGCTGCAGCAACGCTAGTGTATCGCTCGTCTACTAGGGCATAGGGCAGTTTAAAATGTTCACTAATTTGGCGCGCAAACTTTGCCGCCAATGCGGTCATTTCACTGGCTTGCCCGTCGGGATACAGCGGTTGTCCTACGACTAATACGGTGGGTTGCCAATCATGCACATACGAGGCAATTTTTTCTAGTCGCTCGGCTCGCGAACGTGCGCTGATGGTTGCTAGTGCCGAGGCATGTCCTGTAATACTTTGTCCAACTGCAATACCAATGCGCTGCTCCCCGAAGTCGAAGGCCAATATGGTTTTATGCATGTCCGGCATTAGATGACATTAACAGCGGATCGATACCCAATAAATCGAAAGCCAACGGTTGGCGTTCCGCAGGCGCAGTTTCAAATAGTATTCTGGCATCACCTGGTACCGTTAACCAGGCGTTTTGGGCAATCTCATTTTCTAACTGACCAGCGCCCCAGCCCGCATAGCCCAACGCCACAACTACATCGTGTGGCCCCTCGCCTTTGGCAACCGACTCAAGAACATCTTTAGAGGACGTTAGTGCAACATGATCGTTTACTCGGATACTGGACGACCAATCGCCCGTCGGGCGATGCAATACAAAGCCGCGATCATTTTGAACCGGGCCTCCTAACAAAACGGCTTGCGTAGAAATAGGCTGATCTTGTAACTTTAAATCGATGCGATTAAATAAATCGCTCATCGTTAACTCGATCGGACGATTGATAACAACGCCCATTGCACCCTTTTTGCCGTGCTCAACAATATAGATGAGTGTCCCTGCAAAGTTAGGGTCGGTCATTGCGGGCATCGCAATTAAAAAATGATCCGTTAAATTAAACGACAGCTCCTGCTGCGACACCTTGGGTGAAGTAGCCTTAGTTTTCGGGGGATTAACGTAATTGGACGATGACATAAATTAAGATTTTACGCTTTCTCGGCCTTTCATAAAAATAACCTCGTGCCGCAAGCTTCGCCAAACATCAAATTACCCGAAAAATACCAATAATGAGCCAAACATCCGCCCTTAAATCACCCAAAAACCTCGTTTGGCTGCGCCGCGACTTACGCTGGGATGATCATGCGGCAATGGCGCATGCTAGCCAATTGGGCGAAGTTTTTGTTGCCGCATTCATTTTTGATCGAGAGATTTTAGATCAACTTGCCAATAAGTCAGATCGCCGTGTGGAGTTTATTTGGGAGGCAGTTTCTGCATTAAAAAATCACTTGATCAGTTTAGGTGGCGATTTGATCATTCGTTACGGCAATGCCAGCGAAATGATTCCAGAATTAGTAAGCCAGTTAAAAGTAAAACGCGTTATTTGTGCCAAAGATTACGAACCAGCCGCCTTGATTCGTGATCAAAAAGTTGAGCAATTGTTATCCAGCTTAAATTGCCAATTTATTCAAGTTAAAGACCACGTCATTTTCGAAGGCACCGAAGTGCTAACGCAAATGAGTAAACCGTATAGCGTTTTTACGCCCTACAAAAATGCATGGTTAAAAAAAATAACAGCACACGATGTTGCCGAACGATCAGTTGATCTCCAACACTTAGCAAAACCAGACGGAAAATTATGCGCACTCCCCAGCCTAGAAGCAATGGGATTTACGGAAACTAATTTAAAAACGCTACGCATCCCATTGGCGCAAGCAGGAGCGCAATTGTTATTTGAAGAGTTCAAAGAACGAATGGACGCTTATTCGGAAACCCGAAATTTTCCGGCCGTTAAAGGACCTTCTTATTTGTCGGTCCATTTACGCTTTGGGACGATTTCAATTCGACAATTGGTACGTCACGCACACGCTATTTTTAATTCCACAAATAGTGAAGGTGCGGGTGTATGGTTATCGGAACTGGTTTGGCGCGATTTTTATTTTCAAATTGTGGCTAACTTCCCCCATAGCGCAACCAACTCATTTAAACCCGATTACGATTTAATTGCATGGGACCAAGATCAAGAATTGTTTTCGGCCTGGTGTGAAGCGCGCACTGGCTTTCCGCTAATAGATGCGGCCATGATTCAATTAAACACCACTGGTTATATGCACAATCGTTTGCGCATGGTGGTTGCTTCGTACTTAACCAAAGACTTAGGCATCGATTGGCGTTGGGGCGAGCGTTATTTTGCTCAGACACTAAACGACTACGATCTTTCCGCCAACGTTGGTGGTTGGCAATGGGCCGCCTCTTCGGGTTGCGACGCGCAACCGTACTTCCGAATATTTAATCCCATAAGTCAATCCGAAAAATTTGATTCGGATGGATTATTTATTAAACGTTATTTGCCGCAATTAGCGAATTTAAGCAAAAAAGATATTCATGCGCCATGGCTTGCGTCTCCAATGGTACTAAGCGGAGCTAATATAAAGTTGGGTGAGAACTATCCAAAGCCGGTCGTTGAACATGACAAAGCGCGCCTAAAAACACTGGCGCGCTATGCTGTTGTTAAAACAAAAGCGAAAAACTAGACCACTTTTTGTTTAAGCTACTTTGGACTTTCGTGCTTCAAGAAATGCTTTGATATGGCCTAGAAGCTCTACGTCGCCGTAAGGTTTACCTAAGAACACATTAACGCCTAAGCTCATTGCATGATTGCGATGCTTATCGGCCGTACGTGAAGTGATCATGATGATCGGAATATTCTTTGTACGAGCGTCCGCACGAACTGCACGTGTAAAGTCAAAACCGTCCATACGCGGCATTTCAACGTCTAACAAAATCACATCCGGCAACTGGTCTTGCAACTGACGCAAACCATCTACGCCGTCTTTAGCCAAGACAGATTGGTAGCCTTCACGCGTTAACAAGCGTTGCGTTACTTTACGTACTGTTAACGAATCATCAACCACCATTACGGTTGCTGGAGCACGTAAAGCGGCTTCCATTTGCATTGCGGATATCGAGCGACTTGGTTCGTTCAGATCAGTTCTTGCTTTTTTGGCCAGAGCAGCATGGGCCAATTGCACAGGATTCATAATCAGAACAATTTCACCGTCACCTAAAATCGTAGCGCCAGTAATACCATTTAAACGTGCTAGCTGCGGCCCAACGTTTTTAACCACAACCTCTTGGTTACCTAATACGGCATCAACGTGAACTGCTAGTTGTTGATTGCTAGAGCGCAAGATGACTACCGGTGAATAACGTTGTGCCACTGGCGTCGCGTCGCTTAACTCTAGCAAACTACCCATGTACAAAAAACCAACTTCTTTGTTTTGCCACTGAATAGTGCGGTTGCTGTAGGCCGATGCTAATTGCTGTGGCTTAAACTGTAAAACTTGCTCGACCAAAACCGACGGTACGCTAAAACGATACTCGCCAGCACTCATCAACACTACTTGAGTGATTGCCAGACTGGCTGGCAAATGCAGGGTAAAAATTGAGCCTTTGTTGGTTTCGGATGTTGTCTCTACACGACCGCCTAAAGCAGTCGTCTCAGCACGAACCACATCCATACCAACGCCGCGTCCTGCCAAAGCGGTTACTTCGGTTGCCGTTGAAAATCCTGGCATAAAAATCATTTCAGCCAACTCAGCTTGTGAATACGCTTCGTTTGGTTTTAACAATCCAGCCGCTTCGGCACGCGCTCTAATTTTACTAAAATTCAAACCTGCGCCATCGTCCGAAATGCTGATAACAACTTCGTTACCTTCTTGACGAATTTGAATGACGATTTCACCAGTTTCAGATTTACCCGCTGCAACACGCGCTTCACGCGATTCAATTCCATGACTGACGCAGTTACGAAGCAAGTGCTCAAGTGGCGCAATGATGCGTTCTAGAACCGAGCGATCGATATCCACTGAACCGCCACGAATATCCAAGTTAACGCGTTTGTCAGATTCTTTTGAAGCCAAACGAACTACGCGATATAAACGATCACTAACCGATGTAAATTGCACCATCCGAACGCTCATCAACCCTTGTTGCAAATCGCGGGTTAACTGGCTCTGACGGGCTACATCTAAAGTCACTTCGTTTAGATTACGCAACATGTTTTGTTGAACGGTTGCCACGTCGTTTACCGACTCAGCCATCATGCGAGTTAACTCTTGGAAGCGTGTAAAGCGATCAAACTCAAGTGGATCAAAATGCGTTTCGTTACGACTTGCGGCTACTTGCGACGTAATTTGCGATTCCGCTTGAATCTCAATTTCACGCAATTGGGCGCGCAGTCGATTTACGTTATCGGTCAAGTCAGTTAACGAGGTACGAATTAAGCCCACATGGTTTTCTACACGTGAACGAGAAATCGAAACTTCACCCGCTTCATTGACCAATCGATCCAAGGTTTCTGCCCGAACCCGTACCGTTTGATTAATTTGTACCACTTCATGCGGTGTAGCAGCAGAACTCATTAAAGCGTTGTTAGCAGCAACGACCACTTCAGTCGTCGAACTAACATTAGGCGCAGCAAAAGCCTCTGCTTCGTCTAGCGCTTCAGTACTTAGTTTTAATTGCTCTGGCAAGGCCACTTGCGGAACGTGCGCTTGGCTTGATGCCAATGCCGGGTCACGAATAACCTCAAACATGTTTAGCGCAATATCGTACTGACTTTGCATATCGTCAATTAAAGCCGCAGGAACTGTAGGCATTCCCATTGCTGCTTCAACGCGCGTTTCCATGTCGTGTACAACCTGACCCATACGCATCGCGCCGGCCATTCGTGCACTACCTTTAATGGTGTGCAACTGGCGCATTAACAACTTGGTAATATTTTGATTGTTCGGCGTCTTAGCCAATAGACGTAAGCTATCGCCAACTTCAGGTAGCAACTCCATTGCTTCTTCAATGAAAATTGGCGCTAAATCGGCATCCAGCTCATCTCTGGTTAAAGCACTTACTGAAACAGCCTTTTGTTCTGCGAACGCTGGCACCTGAGCTGCTTGAGCGGTAGCTGTTGCAACAGCAGCAATTAAAGCTGATGTTGAAACATTGACTAAAGCCGAATGGTCATCTGTCTTGCTGATCGATACGCCATCGAGCCAGCGCTTATGTAGCTCGAGTGAACGAGTTACGGCACCCGCTTCGTCGGTTTGCTTTTGTCCCGCAGCAAAACGATGCAGCATGGCCGCCAGTCGATCAGCGATATAGCGAACATCAGTTACGTCAGTAGGATTAAGAGCACGCGACACGCTCATTTGCAACTGCAAGAAATTCTCCATCGACAAAGCGATGGTATGCACTTGATCTAATCCCATGATCGCGCTACTGCCTGCCAACGAATGCATTGCGCGCTTGGTTGTATCACTCGCTTTTTTAGCGGGCGTTAACTCCCAAACACTCGCTTGATTTGCAATCGCCGTGAGTAAGTCGTCTGCTTCACTTAAGAAAATACCGCGAAGCTCATCACCGGCGTCAAACGTTGGGATTGATTCTGGCTCGGCGATTTGGCGCGCGTCCATGAACGATGGAACAACAATTGCGGCACTACCCACAGCAAATGCTGCAGCAATTGGGGCAACGAAAGGTGCAACAGACGGAGCAACAAATGGTTCGGGTTCTTGAACAAAAGACTCAAATACAGCCTCTTCAAATACAGAAACCGATTCAACTTCTACTTTGTCGAGCTGTACATCGTCAACTTTTAATGCATCAACATGTACTTCATCAACATGTACTTCATCAAGTTGTAGTGCATCTGCAAATACGTCATCGGCTTGCACAAACGCTGCGTCAACAGAAACTGGTTCGTCAAATGCAGAAACTTCAGCAAATACGAGTCCATCGCTGTTCGAGGTTTCTTCTGGCAAGGAGAATGCTTGAAGATCAACGGCTTGCTCAGTGAATGCCTCAAATGGCGCTTCTGCTTCAGGTTCAAACGCTAATGCTTCTTCAACAACCGTTTGCTCTTGCTCAGACTGTACAAACGAAGACCCAAACACCGAGTCTTCAAATACAAATTCTTCCGTCAATGCAACCGGCTCTAACAACTCGGGCTCGGCAGCAGCGGGTAAATCAAAATCGAAAGAAATCGAATCACCTATTGGCGTATCTAACATTAACGCATCTGCTGGATCTAGATCTAAAGCGTCCGCAAACTGAGAGTCCGTGAACTCGGATTCCATGAAAGCTAAATCAGAATTAACATCAGCCGATTGTGCGCTGCTATCATTTAAGCTGAACCAGTCAATTTCGATTAACTGATGGCCATCGCGCAGTTTTTGCGCAAGTGCTGACAATGGAACTGGATCGATTGGTGTACGAATATCAACTGCCAACTGCGCTACCCAAGACGAAAAGAGGCCGTGCGCGGAATCGATTAATCGCAACAACTCGGGTGAAGCTGGGCGTTTATCTCCCAACCACAAATTAAGCGTTTGCTCCATTCCCCAACCGGCTTCACCAAATTGAGTTAGGCCCACCATACGACCCGACCCTTTAAGGGTATGGAACGCACGGCGAATTGTGGTCATGGCGTCATTGCTAGAAGGCTGAACGCGCAACGTATCTGAATTGCTGGCAATAGTTTCAAGAACTTCTTGCGCTTCAAGCAAGAAAATTTCAAGAATTTCGGGATCTACTTCTAGCTCAACCACTGTTTCAGGCTTAGGCGTTACAACGGGCGCAGGCGCAATGGCGGCAACCAGTGCTGGAACAGCTAAAGCGGCAGGGGCAAGCAAAGTAGGCGCGATAAAGGCAGGAACTGAAACGTCCGGCGTTTTAACTGGTAACGCTGGTAATTCTAAGCCTGGTAAATCAAGGGCAAAAACGTCCGCTTCCGGAACTGCTTTTGGAATTGCTTGCGCAACCGTTTCTGCATCTGCTTTTGTAACGGGTTGCTGTACTTCTGGCATTTCGAAAATAACAGCCTCGTGAACCACGGGCTTAACATCATCAATAACAAATTCACCAGTTGCAGAATCAAAGCGGCAACGATCGTTAAAATTGTCATTACGGCTTAAGGCTTCAACAAAAAATCCAATTGAACCCAAGCTACGTGCGATGCTTGACTTTAAGTCGGCATCGGGTTCGACGCCTATGGTCAACATTTTTACTTTTGAGCCAATTGCAGCGGCACCGCTTGCGGCAGCCTGGTAACCCAACACGTTTAACGCGCCAGAGACTTGTTGCATTTGCCCAGCTAATTGGGGTAGATCGATTTCCTCGTTGCAATCACGGAAATACGCATCGAGTGTCGATTCGACAGAATGCATATTTGATTCAATTTCGGTAACAAACTGCGCAACCGTTTCGCGGTCTTGGGCGCGCTGCACTAATGCAGAAAGCCATTCTGGCAAATTGCTCGATAGCTTTGCGCCGGAAATTAAGGCAACTAATCGCTGAGCGACCGTAAGGGCACGCGCATTGTCGGTCGACGAAAGACGAGCGCCCATTTCTAAGGAGTGCTCAACATACAAAATAGCTATGGCAACTTCCATGGCCAATTGTTCGTTACTTTGACTACTAAAATCTTTCTGTGCTGCTTGTCCAAATGCTTGAGCAATTGCTATGAGGCCGGTCGACGGTAATTTTTTAAGTGCCGTACCTAGACCATTAACAGCTGCCATAAAAACAGGCACTTCATCGCGAGCACCGCTAGCAACTTGTTCCCAAGTCTGGCGAGCTTGTCCTGCGCTTTCTTTAGCCGCTACTAATACGTCCGCATCAATAACGCCATAAATTAGCTGATCAAAATCTTCGGGAACTGTGCCATCAAGTGCAAATGCTTTACGCACTGCAGCAACTGATGGCTCGGTGTTGTTAGCACGGGCCAACAAAAATAGGACGTCAATCAAAATGCGCTCGGAGGCCGGCTGGCCTTCATTCAGCATTTTGCGGACTTGTAAATTAATTTTAGCAACAACCCGCTTGCTATAAATATCGGCTACGACAGAACCAGACTTAATGCCTTTAAACAGTGCAGCTAAAACGGCCCAAAAAGTTCCGTTCTCGCCATCTGCGTTTGCTCGGTCGATTAAATCAATTGCACCAGCCATATCATTCAACGCAGCTACCTGTACGGGGTCGCGTAAATGAGCCAGCAAGGCGCGTTCGAAGATGGCTCTTGCGTTAGAAACCTGCTCAGCATCTGGACGATCGTTAGGCGCTGTGCGCTTTAACTTAACGCGAATATCAGGAAAGAACAAATCGGCCGGATGATTGCGATCGGCGTTACGTATTTCTAACAAATTACGATACTGCGGATACAAAACGACTGGCTGATGGGCACGGCCCTCGAGCAAATCACTTAAGTACTCGGTAACCGCTTGATAGGCTTGACCAATAGCCAAAAGTTGATTGGGTTCAATAGCAGTTTCAGCGCTCAGAGCCGTATCGATTTGCTTCTCGACCTCTTCAAGCAATAACGGCACACCACTAATGGCAACTACCCGAAGGGCGCCAAGTGCTTGATGAACCGCTACGCGTGCGGAGTTTAAGGCAGCTTTATCACCTGTTGGTGGTAAGGCCTTTTGGAGTGCCTCAAGCGAAAGCTTAAGGCTATGTCGGATCTCTCCAATACACCAAGAGAGAGGGCCGAGATCAGTAGGCCGATCGTGGCTATGAGCAGTCATTATTTATGCAACCTTGAATCGTGTCACCGAATTACGCAAGTCTTGAGCTAACTCCGTCAGCTGACCAACCGAATCAGCAGTTTGCTGAGTACCTTCGGAGGTTTGTTCTGTAACCAACAAAATTCGTTGGATACTTTGCGCTACTGTACCAGCGCTGGCTGCTTCACGGTTAGTTGTGACCGAAATCGACTCAATCAGCTCGGCTAATTGACGCGAAACTGTACCAATTTCACCAAGTGCTTGACCTGCAGCGTCTGACAACTTTGCACCCTCAACTACGTTCTGGGTACTACGTTCCATCGCCGCTACCGCATCTTGAGTGTCGGACTGAATTGTTTTGATTAGTGCAGAAATCTGTTTCGTTGCTTCACCGCTTCGTTCCGCTAATCGCTGAACCTCTTCTGCAACCACCGTAAAGCCTCGACCTGCTTCACCCGCTGATGCCGCTTGAATCGCAGCATTTAGCGCCAGAACGTTGGTCTGCTCGGTAATGTCTGAAATCAGTTCAACAATTTCGCCAATCTCTTGTGAAGATTCACCGAGGCGCTTAATACGCTTCGAAGTATCTTGAATTTGCTCGCGAATATCCGACATACCAGAGATCGTTTTATGTACTGCATCAGCACCTTGCTCAGCCGCATTTAGCGAATGACGTGCAACTTTTGCTGACTCTAAAGCGTTTGACGATACCCGGTGAATTGAGTCTGCAAGACGCAATACCGATTCACCAGTATCGCGAATTTCACGCGATTGTTGCTCTGAAGCCGCCAACAAGCCGGTTGAAATTTGTTGCGCTGTTGAAGACGCATCAGACACTCGACCTGCAGTACTGTTAATTCGTGATACCAAGCTACGTAGTTCTTCAACCGTGTAGTTAACCGAGTCAGCAATCGCACCGGTAATGTCTTCCGAAACGGTTACTTGAACCGTTAAATCGCCGTCAGCCACTTCTTGTAATTCATTCATCAGGCGCAAAATAGCGGCCTGGTTTTGATCGTTAGTGCGTTTTGCTTCTTGCTCTAAACGCTCCGATTCAACACGTTGCGCTTCAGAAACGTCAGCTAATTTACGGCTATCGTCAATGTATGCTTTTGCAAAACCTGCACCGGCTAACAGCGCAATTAAACCGAAGAAAACAGCAATGTAGTTTGTCCAAGTTTGCACTGATGATAGTGAGCTAAGGCCCTTTGCTAAAGTACCAAGTTCGCCCATCATTTCTTCAGCTTGGTCGGTTGAGCTTTGGGCTGCGCCTTTAGCAATTACTAATTTTGAACCACCTTCAAGCAAAACATCAAGTGCTTGTGACTTTGAAAGCTCTTCTTTAATGAAGTCAGTAAAAGGAACCCCTAGCGTTTCACCACGAACAGCAAATGGCTCTTGACCTTCGATTAACTGATTTAATAACTTCGTAAAAGCCTCACGCGTTTCTTTCAATTGCGATTCCGCCGCTGGATTCATAGCACCTGCATTGGCTAATTCGGTTACACGAGCTTCCATACGCTGACCGTTTAAAATCAATTGCTTAAAAGCGCCAACCTCGGAACCTTTAGCACCTTTTTGCATACGCAAGTCGGCTAGTTGTTCGATAGAACGGGTAATTTTTCCGTTGGCCATCACGAACTTATCACGACCCAAACTAATTTTTAGCAGAGTTGCTTCGCTGCCTGTAACAGTTGCCGAGTCGGACTTCAAACGCTGCCATGAACTATCAACTTTGCCCATCAAAGGGATCAATTCGGCAGGCAGTAAAACACTAGACTTACCGGCATCGTTGCCGTTCAAGGCAGAGACGCTAGCATCCACTAAATCACGGCTTTGTACGATACGAACAAAAGAATCCGGATTGCCGGCCATTGCACTAGGAATCTCTTTAGCCAAACGCTGCGAATGCAACATCGCATCACTAATTCGCTGACTGTTCTGCGCTGTTTCCGACGTTAATCGGTTATCCATCCAAAGCATAAAAAAGCTAATGACAATCGAAGACGCCACAAGGGTACCCAAAATTTTTGTTTGCTGTTCCAGTGGCAAGTGACCAATTAAGGGCAACTTAAAACCAGCGGTTCGACGCTTTGATGATCGTCCCGAGCCAGAATCAATCGCATTAATTGTGTTGGCTTGAATCGTCACCGGACCAGAGGTATTGCTAGGGTCCGAAATAATGGTTGTAGGAGCAAAATCATCAAGCCCATCTAATGCACTTAGGTTCGATTTGTCGGCCTTGGCTGAGGACGCCTTGGCTGGCTTTTTGCTGTTTCCCGCGAACGGGAGCTTCATGGTAGGAAATTTCAAAGTCACTTTTATTACTCCAAGGGGCTGGTCAAGCGCGACCGACTATTAAAAATTGCTCGTTCTTTGCGAGCTGGGTTAAATTCAATTCACGCCACGTTGCACCCGCTTCATCACGAAGTAAGGCACCGAAGCAGTCATCATTTTGGGCGGGCATATCCACTTGCATTTGATCCAAGTTTTTAAGCCCTAACATCCGAGATACTAAAATTGCTGCGTTAAAATTTAATTTGCCACTCAGCGCTAGTAAGCGCGCTTCGCGATCAACTGGGGTAAACGCACCACCGTTAAATCGCGCTAGGTCCGTCACCGAATGCAACGAGCCGCGCAAGTTACAAACACCGCGAAACCAATCGCGTGTCATTGGCACTGGAGTCATCGAAGGTACCGGCACAATTTCACCAGCCTCTTCAAGACGCACCAAGTAGCGTTGATCGCCAACCAGCAAGCCAAGGCGTGCATTGCGATTTGGCGCAGTAGCAGCAACTCGTAGTTTTTCTGTTAGACGCGCCTGAAACTCTCTCAGGCTAATATGCTTATGAGTGGCCATGAATTTTTACGCTGGTGCGTGTTGAACTAATTTAGCCAATAACTCGTCAGGCTTAATAGGCTTAACTAAGTAGTCTTTGGCACCTTGGCGCATACCCCAAATACGATCGGTTTCGTTCGATTTAGTCGTGCACAAAATAACCGGAATGTGTTCGGTTTCAGGATCGCGATTTAATGCACGCGTCGCCTGAAAACCATTAGTACCAGGCATCACGACGTCCATCAACACAACAGCAGGACGCTCGGAGCGCGTTTTGTCTAAAGCCTCTTCGCCGTTCTCAGCAGTTACTACGTGGTAACCGGCTTTGGACAATAAGTCGGCAATAAAAAAACGTTCTGTGGGCGAATCGTCAACTACTAAAATTTTGAGGTAAGGCATGAAGGCTCCGGTGTTTCCTGTTGGCTACAATTAATTAAGAGTGCGTAATAAATAAATGCGTGTGCAGATCAAGCGGCCACTGCTACCGATTTGCGCGCATGTTGTGCAACGCACTCTAGTAAAGTGACTTTGGTAAATGGTTTGGTTAGATAGTCTTGCGAGCCCACCAGACGGCCACGGGCGCGATCAAACAAGCCGTCCTTGCTGGACAGCATGACAAACGGAATATCGCGGAAGGTGGGGCTCTTTTTAATCAGCGCGCAGGTTTGATAGCCGTCAAGACGCGGCATCAAAATGTCACAAAATATAACTTCGGGGTTATGGTCGGCAATTTTGCCAAGCGCATCAAAGCCGTCTTCGGCGGTAATTACTTTACAGCCCGCTTGGCCGAGAAAAATCTCTGCGCTACGCCGAATGGTGTTGCTGTCGTCAATAATCATGACGCGCAATCCGTTCAGTTGCTCTGTTGACATCACTACTCCCTATCGCTTTGTAAATCAGCTTTTTGAGCGCAGGCACCTTGCGGGTACCTACACCGTGCCTTGCGGCGTTATTCAAAAAGCAATGAACTTACTTACGAACTACCGGTTGGAGTAGCGATTGTGGGTGTTTAAATCTCCACCATCTCAAAATCTTCCTTCCTTGCGCCGCATTCTGGACAGGTCCAATTCATTGGCACATCGGCCCATGCTGTCCCAGCTGCTAGCCCGTCCTCGGTGTGTCCAGTGGCTTCATCGTAAATCCAGCCACAAATTAAACACATCCAAGTTCGGTTATTCGTACTCTCACTCATTGCACACCCCTTATTTAAATTGACTTTGCGCAATATTACACATGGTTACCGATAGCAACGACCTTAAGGCAGATAGGCGGCGAAATAGCCAGTCAATAAATTAGCTATCAAGTACATTCGAATAGAAATTCCAATAAAAAAAGCCCGTGATTAAACGGGCGTTTCGGTTCAAATGGAGAGATTTCTAGAAATCTGGGTTGATTTGCTTAGGGCCAAGGCTTCAAGTTGCGCATCCCCAGTATTCGAGCCGATTGTCTCTCAATAATTACAACAGCATCATTTATTTTCCCGTGTAACGGCAAAAACGCGAGTTGATCCGCGGGAAGGCCAAATTCTGTAGGAATAGCATCAACTTCATTCGTCCTCTTAGGATTAAGCGATCTTAACTGTGTCAAAGGTTTTGCTCGGCTTTTTACTTGTGGCATGACATCTGCATAGGCAACATAGTGCTTTGGCATTTGAGCAACATCTGCGCCACCGGCCAAAGCAAGATCCAAAATCACCTGCCTCTCCGTAGCGTCCGCTGGTAGTTTTGCCCCAACTGTTTTTGGAGATGTTAACGACGGAACAGCTATTTTTGAAGCGTTTAAGGCGTTTTCTGCAGTCCAATCGAGAGTAGAAACCACCTCAAATCGATCTGTCGAAAAGACCAAAAATGCTGGTCTTGCAGAAAAAACAGTATGTACACCAAACCCTAAAAAAAGTAGTTGGGCTAGAGCGATACACGTCAAGTCAAAGCGTAAGCTTTTTTTCCCTCTTTTGAAAATAAAAAAGGTAAGACAAGGACCTAAAATTACATCTACAGCAAGTACAACAAACAAAATTGAGCCTATTGCTTGGGTATCCGCAAGCACGCTAGGATACCAAAAAAAATAAACTAACAACAGAACCGCTATCGCAACGCACACACTAATTGCGAGGTGAAAGCCCGCCGCAAACAATTTTTCGCGGCTAAATATCGATTTTTTTGTTTCAGTTTTCATCTTTTAAAAGGTCAAGTTAAGTGTTCCGCACAATTACAGCTTTTAACGCTAAAAAGGTGCCGAAGCACCTTTTTCAAACTAGCTGATATTTCTAAAGATTAACGGCACTCAGAAGGACGATACTTAGCAACCAAGGTACCACCAGTACAGTTCCAATCGATTGATCCGCCAGCAGGAGGTACCGATGAAGTAGCGGTGCCAGAAAACGCTGCAAGAGCACTTGTTGGAACGAAAGTAATAGTATTAGCGCCAGCTGCCGCTACGGACGGTTTAAATGCAACCGTGATAGTGCCTGTAGCAGTTGCAATATCTGTCGACAAAACACTCTTTAAGTTCGTG
>JANOZM010000024.1:0-2391 GCA_031429355.1 Betaproteobacteria bacterium
TGATCAACGCGTCGCCGTACCCGATGCGATTGGGCCATTTGATTTTAGTAAGCAGTATCAACTTCGTTTGAATGCTTTTTTTGCGGGTGATACTGGAGACAGGACGTTGATTCCATCGCGAGGTTTTGATAAAAATGAAACTTATATTGGGCCACGTGATCTACGAGCCGAAGCCCTTTGGGCCGCAAAAACTCAATTTAATGCTAATTCGATAACGGCAAGTGCTGGAGGTCTTTTTTCGATGGTTGCAGCAGGTTGGGCACGCGGTGCAGGATTGACTGAAGACAAAGTGAGTGGAGCTATTCAGCTAGGTGCGGTTTTTGCCGATTTGGGCGGCGGACGTATTGGGTCGGGGCGACTGAATTCGACGCCTTATCGATCTATTATCAGCGGGCGGCCGTATTACGATGTTGAAAATTTTTGGCGTAATATGCCAGATAGTTATGGTTCGATCACGGCACGCGAGTCGTTCCGACCGAGTGAATTTAATCGGTTGAACGTATTGGATCCAGCCATAGGTCGTGAGCGACCGGGCGAGGCTAGAGCGGCAGCAGAAATGCAACAATATTTCGGAGGGAGCCTAAGCCGATCAGAAGAAAGGGGGCGGGGAGATTTCGTATTCACTTCGGGCCCTTACAAAGACAAGACCGTTGACTTTATGTTTACGCCAGCAAATTCTCGCGAAGAGTTTGAAACTAACAAGTATTTTGTGAAAAATTTTGAAAATACCCAAAGTAAGATTTTGAACCATGTGAATAAAAACGATCTAGTTCCAATGAACACGCGATTCTTGAATGAGCAAAACGCGAACATGTTGTTTGATTATGTAAGAACCTTACCGACAAGTCAGCAACAAAAAATTATTTTTTTTAAGTGAGAGCTTATGAGTGGCACGATTCATAGCGGAGGCAAGATTATTTGGTCAACCAAAGGTTGGCTATTAGATAATATGTTTGAGGAAGTAAAACGGCTTTGGCCACCCGGTTATGAAGAACTATTGGTTGAGGTAATCGGTGAGCAAGAAAGGATGTGTTGGATTTTGCTTGACCGTTTTGATGATGACCAGTTTCGCATGTTCCATCGACTCATGCGAGAGTGTTTAGCCCAAGAAACACGAGTCGATCCTAAAGGTGTCATTAAGGAAGACTGGAAAGAAATTCTTGATTTGTTGGACACGAATCCGCGTGGATTACCGAAAATTTGAATTTAAAGCCTACATACCAGTGGTTTGGGAATGCTGCGCCGTTTGCGAGTAATTTAAAGTCAATGGCACCATTAGTAGCTGCTCGCAATACATGGACTGGCCGAATAGCGAACGATTTCGGATTGTCAAAGGTTGAGAGCGCTCGAACTAGTTTTGGCACCACTGTCTTAATTTTTGGGCGCTAAGAAATGATTGAACAAATATTGATGGGCGAGTTACCGAGTGATGTTTTTAAAAGCATTCTCAAGGTTAAACCTGAATTACGAAACGCGGATATCGCGGAGCTCTTGTTTGAAGCATTTCCTAATGTAGGTAGTGTTGGCAGGCAGGCTGTTTGGCACTGGCAACGCCCCGGTAAATTGCAAGGTCTTTCGGATGAAAATTTGAATTCCCAACTTTTGATTTTGTTGAGAGATGCTAAATATCTTTAGTCTCTGCATTTGCGTTTGAAACTAACGCCAATATTGCCACTGATTTAAACAGCATCGCTATAATGGGTTGAGAAACTACGACAACCTCGGCGATTGCTTTGCAGGGTTACAACACGGACGGTAAAACTATGGAGTGTAAAGATGTATCTGGACGCCAGAATTGGCGGCGCGATATAAGTGGGCTTGAGTACCGTTATCAGTACGCCCAATGGGATTGATTAGGAATGATTGTCAAGCTACTTGACGCAAACTGATTTAATTGCGAACCGGCAGGCCAGCGCGACAGTGCAAAAGCTCAACGAGCGAAAGCACGATGCGATCAATCGAGTGCTCGAAGGCATCGGCTATACCTCAACCGGTACGGGCGTTAAAACCGGTAGCCTTAAAACGGCCTATGATTTAACCAACCGAGCATTAGCGCAACGCAGCTACGATGCAGCCGGAGCGGCCAAGTCAACGACATTGCAGCGGTATAGCGATGACGGCACGTTGTGGGCCACGCAAGAGCGCCAAGGCGCGACGACCACGATGACCAGCAACACCGCCTACACGTACCAGTGGTTTGGTGGAGCGGCGCAGTCGAGCATTACAAAAACGAACGGTGTGGGCGCTACTAGCACCACTGGTTACTCGCAGTTGCTGCTTTGTGGCCGTTGGGTTGTACACTGCTTTTAACCGACCATTGGCGTCGTAGTAAAACTGCGAGTAACCAGTGGTGCTAGTAGCGCCCACACCGTTCGTTTTTGTAATGCTCGA